>JAGOAS010000043.1 GCA_017983795.1 Piscinibacter sp. | reverse complement strand
ACGCCTTCCTGGATGCGCGCGCCGCCCGAGTCGTTCAGGCCGATCACCGGCGCGCCGACCTTCATCGCCTGGTCCATCACCTTGCAGATCTTCTCGGCATGCGCCTCGGAGAGCGCGCCGCCGAAGACGGTGAAGTCCTGGCTGAAGACGAACACCAGGCGGCCGTTGATCATGCCGTAGCCGGTGACCACGCCGTCACCCGGGATCTTGTTGTCGGCCATGCCGAAGTCGGCACAGCGGTGCTCGACGAACATGTCCCATTCCTCGAAGGTGCCTTCGTCGAGCAGCAGCTCGAGGCGCTCGCGCGCGGTGAGCTTGCCCTTGCCGTGCTGCGCGGCGATGCGTTTCTCGCCGCCGCCGAGGCGCGCCTTGGCGCGCTTGGCTTCGAGCTGCTGGATGATGTCGTGCATGGCGGATGCCTCCTCAGGGAATCGGGTTCTGGAAAAGAGTCAGTAACGAGCGCGCCGCGGCCGAAGGCGCGATGCGCGCCTCGTCCACGTCGGCGAGTGTTTGCGGCAAGGCGGCGCGCACCGCGGGATGCCGGTCGAAGGCGTGGCGCAGGCCGGCGTTCACCATGTCCCACATCCAGGCCATGGCCTGGTGGCGCCGGCGCGCATCGAAGTCGCCGCGCACGCGGCGCCTGGCCTCGAAGTCCTTCACGGCGGCCCAGAAGTCGGCGATGCCTTGCGCCTTCAGCGCGCTGATCTGCATCACCTGCGGCTGCCAGCGGTCGCCGGCGTGCGCCGGGTTGCCGTGGAAGTTGAAGACGCGCAGCGCCGAGGTGATCTGCGCCTGGGCGCGCGTCGCGGCATTCGGGTCGATGTCGGCCTTGTTGATGACGACCAGGTCGGCCAGCTCCATCACGCCCTTCTTGATCGCCTGCAGGTCGTCGCCGGCGTTGGGCAGCTGCAGCAGCACGAACATGTCGGTCATGCTGGCCACCGCCGTTTCGCTCTGGCCCACGCCCACGGTCTCGACGATCACGACGTCGTAGCCGGCCGCCTCGCACACCAGCAGCGCTTCGCGCGTCTTCTCGGCCACGCCGCCCAGCGTGCCGGCCGCCGGGCTGGGGCGGATGTAGGCGGCCTCGTGCACCGAGAGCTGCTCCATGCGCGTCTTGTCGCCGAGGATGGAGCCGCCCGACACCGACGATGACGGGTCGATGGCGAGCACCGCGACGCGATGCCCTTGCGCGATCAGGTGCAGGCCGAGCGCCTCGATGAAGGTCGACTTGCCGACGCCCGGCACGCCGGAGATGCCGAGGCGGATCGCCTTGCCGGTCTCGGGCAGCAAGGCATTGAGCAACGCATCGGCGCGCGCACGATGGTCGGCGCGCGTCGATTCGAGCAGGGTGATGGTCTTGGCGAGCGCGCGACGATTTCGGGCGCGGAGGCCTTCGATCAGTTGTTGGTCACCTTCGGGCAGCACGGTGGTTCGCGCGGGCCCTTCGACAGGCTCAGGGTGAACGGTTCTCCCCCGTTCGGGCTGAGCTTGTCGAAGCCCAGGTATGCCACGATCGGGCCCTTCGACAAGCTCAGGTCCTTCGGCAGGCTCAGGATGATCGGGCCCTTCGACAGGCTCAGGTCCTTCGGCAGGCTCAGGATGATCGGGCCCTTCGACAAGCTCAGGGCGAGCGGGTTTCTCAGGGCGAGCGGAATTCTCCCGTTCGGGCTGAGCTTGTCGAAGCCCCTCGCGCACCGCCTGCGACCCCGAGCGTGCCAATTCACTCACCCGCCCCCAATCCCCCGCAATCAAGGCCTGCTTCTTCACCCGGCTCCAGCCCTTGATTCGCATCTCTGCCGCCAGCGCCTCCTCGCGCGTCGCGGTCTCCTGCGACCACATCAGCCGCACCGGCCGGCGCTCGTGTGTGTAGCCCTCGATCTCGCCGGCGTCGTGCTGCGCCATGCGGCGCGCAAGGTCGTCCGTGTGGCCGACGTAGTAGCTGCCGTCGGCGCACTCGAGCAGGTAGACGAAGAACGGCTTCATCGACAAGGCGCTTCGACAGGCTCAGCGCGAACGGATGACCATCAGGCTCCGACCGCCTTCTTGATCTGCTCGAGCACGTCCTTCGCGCTCGCCGGGATCGGCGTGCCCGGGCCGTAGATGCCCTTCACGCCGGCTTCGTAGAGGTACTCGTAGTCCTGGCGCGGGATCACGCCGCCGACGAAGACGATGATGTCGTCGGCGCCCTGTTCCTTGAGCGACTTGATGATGGCCGGCACCAGCGTCTTGTGGCCGGCGGCGAGCGTGGAGACGCCCACCGCGTGCACGTCGTTCTCGATCGCCTGGCGCGCACATTCCTCGGCGGTCTGGAACAGCGGACCCATGTCGACGTCGAAGCCGAGGTCGGCGAAGGCGGTGGCCACCACCTTGGCGCCGCGGTCGTGGCCGTCCTGGCCGAGCTTGGCGATCATCACGCGCGGGCGGCGGCCCTGCTCTTCGGCGAAAGCGGCGATCTCCGCCTTCAGCTTGTCCCAACCCTCGGCGCTGTCGTAGGCGGCTGCGTACACACCGGTCACCTTCTGCGTATCGGCGCGGTGGCGCCCCCAGGCCTTCTCCAAGGCATCCGACACCTCGCCCACCGTGGCTCGCAGGCGGATCGCCTGGATGCTCAGGTCGAGCAGGTTGCCCTTGCCACTTTCCGCGCAGGCCGTCAGCGCGTCAAGCGCGGCCTTCACCTTGGCGGCGTCGCGCTTCGCCTTCAGCGCGTTCAGGCGCTTGACCTGGTTCTCGCGCACCGCGTGGTTGTCGACCTCGAGGATCTCGATGGCGTCCTCCTTGGCCAGCTTGTACTTGTTGACGCCGACGATCACGTCCTTGCCCGAGTCGATGCGCGCCTGCTTCTCGGCCGCGCTGGCTTCGATCTTCAGCTTGGCCCAGCCGGAATCGACCGCCTTGACCATGCCGCCCATGGCATCGACTTCCTCGATGATCTTCCACGCGGCATCGGCCATGTCCTGCGTCAGCTTCTCCATCATGTAGCTGCCGGCCCAGGGGTCGACCACGTTGGTGATGTGGCTCTCCTCCTGGATGATCAGCTGCGTGTTGCGCGCGATGCGCGCGCTGAACTCGGTGGGCAGCGCGATGGCTTCGTCGAGCGCATTGGTGTGCAGCGATTGCGTGCCGCCGAAGACCGCCGCCATCGCCTCGATGGTGGTGCGCACCACGTTGTTGTACGGATCCTGCTCGGTGAGGCTCCAGCCCGAGGTCTGGCAGTGCGTGCGCAGCATCAGGCTCTTGGGGTTCTTCGGGTTGAACTCCTTCATGATCTTCCACCACAGCAGCCGCGCGGCGCGCATCTTGGCCACTTCCAGATAGAAGTTCATGCCGATGGCCCAGAAGAAGCTCAGGCGCCCGGCGAACTCGTCGACGTCCAGCCCCTTGGCGAGCGCCGTCTTCACATACTCCTTGCCGTCGGCCAGCGTGAAGGCGAGCTCCAGCGCCTGGTTCGCGCCCGCCTCCTGCATGTGATAGCCGGAGATCGAGATCGAGTTGAACTTCGGCATGTTCTTCGCCGTGTACTCGATGATGTCGCCGATGGCCCGCATGCTCGGCTCGGGCGGGAAGATGTAGGTGTTGCGGACCATGAACTCCTTGAGGATGTCGTTCTGGATGGTGCCGCTCAGCTTGTCCTGCGAGACGCCCTGCTCCTCCGCCGCCACCACGTAGCCGGCCAGCACCGGCAGCACAGCGCCGTTCATGGTCATCGACACCGAGACCTTGTCGAGCGGAATGCCGTCGAACAGGATCTTCATGTCCTCCACCGAATCGATCGCCACGCCGGCCTTGCCGACGTCGCCGGTCACGCGCGGGTGGTCGCTGTCGTAGCCGCGGTGCGTGGCAAGGTCGAAGGCCACGCTGACGCCCTGCGCGCCGGCGGCCAACGCCTTGCGGTAGAAGTCGTTCGAGGCCTCGGCGGTGGAGAAGCCGGCGTACTGGCGGATGGTCCACGGGCGCACCGCATACATGGTCGCCTGCGGGCCGCGCAGGAAGGGCGCGAAGCCGGGCAGCGTGTCGGCATGCGGCAGGCCGGCCGTGTCGGCCGCGGTATAGAGCGGCTTGACCGTGATGCCCTCGGGCGTGATCCAGTTCAACGCCTCGACCTTGCCGGCCGGCGCCGACTTGGCGGCCGCCTTCAGCCATTGCGCCATGCCTTCGGACGCACGCACGGGATCGTTGGACATCGCTTTCTCCTTGCCTTCTGTGCTGGATCGCCTTGCCGGCGGCACCAGCCTCGTCCATAATTCAAAATTGAATTATATCTTCATGGCCTCGGCTTTCACACAGCTTTCGAACATGCCCGCTCCGCGCGACAGCACCCTCGCCCCGCCCAAGCCGCGCGCCGGCCGCCTGGGCGAGCGTGCGCTCTACGAGCAGGTGGCCGAGCAGCTGCGCGCGCGCATCCTCGCGCACACGCTGGCGCCCGGCAGCTGGATCGACGAGCAGGCGCTGTGTGCCGAATACGGCATCAGCCGCACGCCGCTGCGCGAGGCGCTCAAGGTGCTGGCCGCCGAGGGCCTGGTGACCATGAAGCTGCGCCGCGGCGCCTACGTCACCGAGGTGTCGGAGCGCGACCTGGCCGAGGTCTTCCACCTGCTCGCGCTGCTGGAGAGCGATGCGGCGCGCGTCGCCGCGGCCAAGGCCAGCGCCGCCGAGATGGCCGAGCTGCTGGCCATCCACGACGAGCTGGAGCGCACGCTCGACGATCGGGCGCGCTTCTTCGCCGCCAACGAGCGCTTCCACATGCGGCTGCTGGAGATCGCCGACAACCGCTGGCGCATCCAGATGGTGGCCGACCTGCGCAAGGTGATGAAGCTCAACCGCGCACAGTCGCTGCTCAAGCAGGGCCGGCTGGAGGCTTCGCTCAAGGAGCATCGCCAGATCATGGCGGCGCTGAAGGCGCGCAACGCCGAGCGCGCCGCCACGCTGATGCAGCAGCATCTCGAAGCGGGGCGCGAGGCGGCATCGGTGGCCTGATCGTTCGGCCGCGGCTGCGACAATCGCGGCCATGCCGAACCGCCCTCGCCTCGCGCTCATCGCCGCCGTCGCCCGCAACCGCGTCATCGGCCGCGGCGGTGAGCTGGTCTGGCGCGAGAGCGCGGACCAGCAGCACTTCCGCCACGTCACCATGGGTTGCCCGGTGATCATGGGCCGCAAGACCTGGGATTCGCTGCCGGCGCGCTTCCGCCCCCTGCCCGGCCGGCGCAACATCGTCGTGACGCGCAACGTCGGCTGGCATGGCGAAGGCGCCGAGCGCGCCGCCTCGCTCGACGAGGCGCTGGCACTGGTTGCCGGTTCCGCCACGGCGTTCGTGATCGGCGGCGCGGAGCTGTATGCATTGGCCTTGCCCCAGGCCGACGAACTGGTGCTGACCGAGATCGACGCCGAGCTCGACGGCGACGTCTTCTTCCCCGACTGGCCGCGCGAGCGTTTCGCGCTGGCCGCTTCCGAGCCGCACGTCAGCGACAGCGGCATCGGCTACCGCTTCAGCCACTACCGGCGCCGTCCGGCCGCCTGAGCGAGCCCGCTCCACGCCTTTTCCGAGGCTGCAAGCCCGGGTTTGACCAGGGGCGTGTTTGCCAAATCGTGCTATCGGCGGCAGCACGCGATTTCCAGAATCCGCGCCATCAGAACTTCGACGCGACCCCATCGGCCGTCGGCGGGAGATCACGATGACACGCGCGCTGGTATCGATGCAAGGCTGCGGTGCGCCGCTGCTCGCCGCCCTGCTGGTTCTCGGTAGCACGGCGGCCGCCGCGGCGGCCAAGGGCCCGGCCGTGGTGCCGCCCGAACTGCCGGCCGAAACCTTGACCGGCAGCACCCTGGCCGGCGCCACCAGCGAGCGCGTCTACGTCGCCGACGTCGCGATCTCGCACATCGTCGACGGTCGCCTGCGCGTCTTCGACGCCCGCGCCGGCAAGCTGCTGGGCATGATCAACATGGGCTACGCCGGCAACTTCGCGCTGTCGGCCCAGGCCGACGAGATCTACATCGCCACCACCTACCTGAGCCGCGGCGGCCGTGGCGAGCGCAGCGACATCCTCGAGGTCTGGGACACCCAGACCCTGGCCTTCAAGCACGAGGTGCTGCTGCCACCCCGGCGTGCGCAGACGCTGAACTACCGCGGCCTGGTGCAGCCGACCGCGAACGGCCGCTTCGTGATGGTCCAGAACGCGACACCGGCGACCTCGATCACCGTGGTCGACCTGGCCGAGCGCAAGGTGGCCGGCGAGATCGCCACGCCCGGCTGCTGGGGCACGCTGCCGGCGGCCAGCCACCCGGCGCGCTTCGCGATGCTGTGCGGCGACGGCAAGATCGCCACGGTCACCCTCGACGACAAGGGCCAGGTTGCCGACCGCCAGGTCAGCGACAAGCTGTTCGACGCCGACAACGACGCCTGGTTTCACACCGCCGATCGCATCGCCGACCGCTATTTCTTCGTCTCCTTCAAGGGCACGCTCAGCGAGGTCGATGTCTCCGGCGCCAGCGCGGTGCTGAAGTCCTCGAGGCCGCTGGTCGGCGCCGCGCAGGCCAAACAGGGCTGGCGCCCGGGCGGCTACCAGGCGCTCGCAGTGCATCCGTCGGGCCGCTGGGCGGTGGTGGCGATGCACGACAAGGGCCGCGAAGGCTCGCACAAGTCACCGGCCAAGCAGCTGTGGGTGTTCGACCTGGCCAGCGGCAAGCGCATCGCCACCGCGCCCGGCCTGGGCACCGCCTCGCTGACCTTCTCGCGCAGCGGTCGGCGCCTGCAGGCCCTGGACGGCCTGACCGGCGCGCTGCGCGTCTGGGACTGGGGCGACGGCGGCAAGCTCAAGCTGGTCAGCACCGTCAAGCCGGCCGGCGAAGCAGCGCTGCAGCTCGAGTCGCACGATTGAGTAACCGTCTCTCGAGTCAAGCGCCGTGAAGCGAGTTGTCCCAGGGTTTGTTGGTTCTGACCATGGCATTGAGCGTGGTCAGCAGCTTGCGCATGCAAGCCACCAAGGCGACCTTGGGCAGCTT
>JAGOAS010000035.1 GCA_017983795.1 Piscinibacter sp. | reverse complement strand
AGAGCGCCACCAACAGCGTGATCTGGGCCACCGGCCAGGACATCCCCTTCGTGCCGAACAAGCGCTTCGGCGGCGTCACGCTGGGCGGCAAGATCGCGCCGATCTTCTTCAACACGCAGGAAGACTCCGGCTCGCTGCCCATCGAGGTCGACGTCTCCAAGCTGGAGATGGGCGACGTCATCGAGGTGCAGCCCTATGACGGCAAGCTCGTGAAGAACGGCGCGACGGTCGCCGAGTTCAAGCTCAAGAGCGAGGTGCTGTTCGACGAGGTGCGCGCCGGCGGCCGCATCAACCTGATCATCGGCCGCAGCCTCACCGGCAAGGCGCGTGAGTTCCTGGGTCTGCCCGCCTCGAACGTCTTCCGGCTGCCGCAAGCGCCGGCCGCGAGCAAGGCCGGCTTCACACTGGCGCAGAAGATGGTGGGCCGCGCCTGCGGCCTGCCCGAGGGCCTGGGGGTGCGCCCGGGCACCTACTGCGAGCCGAAGATGACCACCGTGGGCTCGCAGGACACCACCGGCCCGATGACGCGCGACGAGCTGAAGGACCTGGCCTGCCTGGGCTTCAGCGCCGACCTGGTGATGCAATCGTTCTGCCACACCGCCGCGTATCCGAAGCCCGTCGACGTGAAGACGCACCGCGAGCTGCCGGCCTTCATCAGCAACCGCGGCGGCGTCGCGCTGCGCCCGGGCGACGGCGTGATCCACAGCTGGCTGAACCGCCTGCTGCTGCCCGATACGGTCGGTACCGGCGGCGACTCGCACACGCGCTTCCCGATCGGCATCTCCTTCCCGGCCGGCTCCGGCCTGGTGGCCTTCGGCGCCGCCACCGGCGTGATGCCGCTGGACATGCCCGAGAGCGTGCTGGTGCGCTTCAAGGGCCAGATGCAGCCGGGCGTGACGCTGCGCGACCTGGTGCACGCGATCCCGCTGTACGCCATCAAGGCCGGCCTGCTGACGGTGGCCAAGGCCGGCAAGAAGAACATCTTCAGCGGCCGCATCCTCGAGATCGAGGGCCTGCCCGACCTGAAGGTGGAACAGGCCTTCGAACTCTCGGATGCGAGCGCCGAGCGCTCGGCTGCCGGCTGCACGATCAAGCTCAACAAGGCGCCGGTGATCGAGTACCTCACCTCGAACATCGTGCTGATGAAGAACATGATCGCCGACGGCTACGCCGACAAGCGCACGCTGGAGCGCCGCATCAAGTCGGTGGAAGCCTGGCTGGCCAAGCCGACGCTGCTCGAGGCCGACAAGGACGCCGAGTACGCCGCGGTGATCGAGATCGACCTGGCCGAGCTGAAGGAGCCGGTGCTGTGCTGCCCGAACGATCCGGACGACGCGAAGGTGCTGAGCGAAGTGGCGGGCACCAAGATCGACGAGGCCTTCATCGGCTCGTGCATGACCAACATCGGCCACTTCCGTGCCGCGGCCAAGCTGCTGGGCGGCCAGCGTGACATTCCCGTCAAGCTGTGGGTCGCGCCGCCGACCAAGATGGACCAGAGCGAGCTGATCAAGGAAGGCCACTACGCCGCCTTCGGCAGCGCCGGTGCGCGCACCGAGATGCCGGGCTGCAGCCTGTGCATGGGCAACCAGGCGCAGGTGCGCGAGGGCGCGACCGTGGTGTCCACCTCGACGCGCAACTTCCCCAATCGCCTCGGCAAGAACACCAACGTGTTCCTCGCCTCGGCGGAGCTGGCGGCGATCGCGTCCAAGCTCGGCAAGATCCCGACCGTGGCCGAGTACCACGAGGCGATGGGCATCATCAACAAGGATGCCGCGAGCGTCTACCGCTACATGAACTTCGACCAGATCGAGGAGTACGCGGAGACGGCGAAGTCGGTGGCGGTCTGATCTGAAGACCCCTGCCGCCAAGTGGCTTGCAGGGGCCGGCGTGCTGAGCACGCTGGCCTTGTGGGCCGTCGTGTGTCTGCCCGGCATGACGGCCTGGTGGGCCGAACTGCTGCGCTTCGTCCCCTTTCCGGCCTACCTGGCGCCGCCAGTGGTAGCGCTGGCCGCAGCCTGGCGGCTGCGATGGCCGTGGCGCGTCGCCGGACTCGCGAGCCTCGCGATCGTGCTCGTCAGTGTCATGGACCTGCATTGGGGCCGACCCGATCGTGGCAGGGGAGCGTTCAGGGTGATGACCCTGAACGCGAAGGCCCAGTCACGCGACCCGACCGGCGAACACGAACAACGCATCGCGGCCGAGCTGATGGCGCACGATGCCGACGTCATCGTGCTGCAGGACGCCGACTTCTACGTCCGTGCCGACATTCCGCTGCCGGCGCCGATCGCCGTGGCGCTGAACGGGCGTACTCTCTTCCGCCATGAGCAATATGTGATCGCGAGCCGATACCCTATGCGCGACTGCCGGACGTTTTCGATGCCCACCCCCGAGATCACGCGCGACTACCTGCGCTGCACGCTGCGCATCGACGACGTCGACGTGGATCTGGTGACCGTCCACCTGCTCTCGCCGCGCGAGGGCCTGAACGCGGCACGCCGCGAATGGCTCGACGGCGGGACCGATGAGTGGGAGCAGAACTACCAGACGCGGCTGGCGCAGGTCGAGGTGCTGCTGCGCGATCTTGCCGGCACGCAGCGGCCGCTCATCCTCGCCGGCGACCTGAACGCCTCCGAGGCTTCGCCCGTGGTGCGCTCGCTCAAGTCAGGCTTGGTCCTGCGCGACGCGTTCGCCGCGGGCGGACGCGGCTACGGCCACACGCACGGACACTCGCTCAAGCCTCGCTTCAGCTTCCTGCGCATCGACCACATCCTGGTCAGTCCCAGCCTGGGCGTGCGGAACTGCTACGTCGGCAGTCAGTATGCCTCGCAGCACCGTCCGGTGATCGCCGACCTGCTCGTGCGGCGCGACTAGAACCCCGGCTCAGCGCTCCGGCGCAATCTGATCCGCCCAGTCATACAAGGCGGCAAGGATCTCCTGACCGCCTTCATCGGCCGTCTCGCTGAGCGCGTCGATACGCTCGAAGAAGGCTTCCACGGTCAGCGCCCCGCCCTCGCCGGCGTGCAGCCGCGCGGCGCGGTGCTGGTCCCAGCGCGCGCGCTCGTCGGAGGAGAGCGTGTCGGGGAAGTTGCGCGCGCGGTAGCGGAATACGATCTCCTCCAGCCGCGCATCGTCGAAGGCGAGGCGCTTGCTCGCGAGTTGCTCGGGCGCGAGCTCGCGCAGGCGCTGCAGCCGGCCGCGATCGCTGTTGCCGACGAAGCCGCCGTAGAGATCCTCGTCGGCATCCACCGGACCCGCCGCGGGCCGCTCGAACACCTCGCGCCACAGGCCGGCGACGCGGCCGGCGCCCTGGGCCGCCGCCTCGGCATGGCGCAGGGCCTGAGCCACATCCACGCCCCAGCGTTCGGCCAGCGCCGGGCTGAGCGTCTTCAGGTTGCCCACCACCACCGGCGACTTGTTGAGGTGGATGGTCTTGAGCGGCAGGCGCTGCACGCCCTCGGGCAGTTCGTCGGCGCGCGTGAACATGCGCTCGCGGATGGCCGCGGCGTCGAGCGCGAAGAGCTGCTCGGGGTCGGCCGCCAGATCCCACACGATCAGCTCGTTCTTGTTGGTCGGGTGCGGCGCCAGCGGCCACACCACGGCGAGGCAGCCGCGCTCGGCCGCATACATGCCCGAGACGTGCAGGAAGGGCCGCGCGGCGCCGATCTCGGCGATCACCGCATCCCTGCGGCGCAGCTTCAGGCAGAAGTCCCACAGGCGCGGCTGCTTCTGCTTGATCAGCCGCGCCAAAGCGATGGTCGCGTGCACGTCGGAGAGCGCGTCGTGCGCCGACTCGTGGATGAGGCCGTTGGCGGCGCTCAGGTGCTCCAGCTTGAACGAAGGCTTGCCGTCCTCGTGCGTCGGCCACGTTATGCCCTCGGGGCGCAGCGCGCGCGTGGCGCGCACCACGTCGAGCAGATCCCAGCGGCCGCAGCCGTTCTGCCACTCGCGCGCATAGGGGTCGATGAGGTTGCGCCAGAACAGGAAGCGCGTCACCTCGTCATCGAAGCGGATCGAGTTGTAGCCCACGCCCACCGTGCCGGGCTGCGCGAGCTGCGCCTCGATGGCCGCGGCGAAGGCGTGCTCGGCCACGCCCCGCTGCGCGCAGTGCTGCGGCGTGATGCCGGTCAGCAGGCAGGCTTCGGGCTCGGGCAGCGCATCCAGCGGCGGCTGGCAGTAGAGCTCGAGCGGCGCGTCGATCTCGTTGAGATCGGCGTCGGTGCGCACGCCGGCGAACTGCGCCGGCCGGTCGCGCCGCGGCACGCGGCCGAAGGTCTCGTAGTCGTGCCAGAAGAAGCTGAAGTCACCGTTCTCGCTCATGCCGGCACGATACCCGAGCCGGCGCGCGCTACTTCTTCTTCGCCGCGGCCTTGGGCTGGCCTTGCGTCAGCGCATCCGACATGCCGATCAGCACGCCGCTGACCAGCGCCGCGTAGCTCTCGGCCAGCGTCTGCGCCGCCTTCAGGCCGGCGGCGCGGCTGTCGCGCATGGCCGTCTGCATCTGGCCGACAAACTGTTCGGCGGTGGTGGCCGCCTTCGCGCCCGAGAGCGTGCCGCCGGCCTGCAGCTTCTCCAGCACCGGCGCCCAGGCCTGGCCGGCCTGCGCACCGGCCGCTTCGGCGGCCTTCTTGATGGCGGCTATGAAGCTGTCTTCCATCGCGTCGAGATCCGACAGCGCCTTCTTCAGGTGCTTCTCGCGCAGATCGGCGCCCTGGTTGACGAGCTGCTGCAGCGCCACGCGATTCGCCTCGACGGCCTTGAGCAGGGCTTCGTCCATGCCGGTCACGGCCTTGTCGAGCAGCGCCTCGACGTCGACGTTGGGCAGCTTGTTCTGCGCCGCGCCGGCCGCCGCCGACTCGGCCACGGTCTTGAGCACGCCGCGGATGTTCTTCAGCGTCAGCTCGCGGCCCTGCAGCGCGGCCAGCGTCGCCTGCTGCACGCCCTTGCGCAACTGGTCGGTGCCGCTGGCGCTGGCGTTGGCGAACATCTCGATGATCTTGTCCTGGTCGATGCCGGACTTCAGCATGGCGGGCCTCCTCGCTGCCTCGGTGGATGAGGCGGCCATGCTGTCACCAATCCGCATGCCGCGCCAGAGGCGGCGCCCGGCTTCGGTATGCTTGTGGCCCCTCGTCGACTTGCCCGCTCCCGGAGATCCGCCCATGACCCGCGTCTACAACTTCAGCGCCGGCCCCGCCGTCTTGCCGGAACCGGTGCTGCGCCAGGCCGCCGCGGAGATGCTCGACTGGCAGGGCTCGGGCATGTCGGTGATGGAGATGAGCCACCGCGGCAAGGAATTCATGTCCATCCACGCCGAAGCGCTGCACCTGCTGCGCGAGCTGCTGGACGTGCCGGCCAACTACAAGATCCTCTTCATGCAGGGTGGTGCGATCGCCGAGAACGCCATCGTGCCGATGAACCTGCTGCGCGGCCACACCAGCGCCGACTACGTCGACACCGGCGAGTGGTCCAAGCGCTCGATCCAGGAAGCGGGCAAATACTGCACGGTCAACATCGCGGCGAGCAGCCGCGCGAGCGGCTACACCCACATCCCGCCGCGCGAGAGCTGGAAGCTCGACCCGAACGCCGCCTACGTGCACATCTGCGCCAACGAGACCATCGGCGGCGTCGAATACCACTTCACGCCCGAGGTGGGCGAGGTGCCGCTGGTGGCCGACGTGTCGAGCAACATCCTCTCGCGCCCGCTCGACGTCTCGAAGTACGGCCTGATCTACGGCGGCGCGCAGAAGAATATCGGCCCGGCCGGCCTGACCATCGTGATCGTGCGCGAGGATCTGCTCGGCCGCTCGCTGCCCGTCACGCCCTCGGCCTTCGACTACGGCGAGCAGGCCGCCGCCGACTCCATGCTCAACACCCCGCCGACCTACGCGATCTATATCGCCGGCCTGGTGTTCAAGTGGATCAAGGCTCGCGGCGGCCTCGCAGCGATGGAAGCGCACAACCGCGCCAAGGCGGCGCTGCTGTACGACTACCTCGACAGCCAGGACTTCTTCTCCAGCCCGATCGACAAGAACTGCCGCTCGCTGATGAACGTGCCCTTCCGCCTGCGCGACGCGACGCTGGACGCCAAGTTCCTCGAGGGCGCGCAGGCGCGCGGCCTGGTGCAGCTCAAGGGGCATCGCGTGGTCGGCGGCATGCGCGCCTCGATCTACAACGCGATGCCGATCGAAGGCGTGCAGGCGCTGGTGGCGTACCTGAAGGAATTCGCCGCGCAGCACGGCTGAGGCCGACGGCGCGGGCGCGGCAGGCGCGGCCCCGTGCGTGCTCATGGGGAGTCGGCCGGCTAACGCCGGCTTCCCTGTGCTGCTCGCGCCGGGGTCGCATCGCCGAACTCGCTACGCGAGCTTCGCTCGCTGCGCTCGGACAGCGGCGACGAGTCAGCTCACGAAGCGCGCGTGACCGCGCGCCGACCCCGACACTGCGCTGCTCGGCGACTCCCAAATCGCCCGCACGGGGCCGCGCCCGCCGCGCTGAATCAGCGGTGGCTTGCGCACAGGTGGCATGCCACGATTGGTTCAGCAAGGGCCGAGCGGGCCGCCCGCGGCGCGCCTATGAGACGCCGAGCAGCACAGAGCTCGCGGCCCGCGCGCGCCAGCGCGCTTCGTCTTCATGCTCGCCGCGACTGTCCGAATGCAGCGAGCGGAGCTCGCGGAATGAGTTTCGCGGCGGGGCCGTGAGATCGAGCAGCGCAGGGCAGTCGGCGTCAGCCGACCGGCTCATCGAAGCGCCGCAGGTGGCCCGCTCGGACCTTGCCGCTCGGCCTGCAACACGTCGAAGACACACCGAATGACCGAACGCTCTCGGTATCAGCACCTGCCTCAGCGCGAGCGCACCGCCCCGACTCCCGGCACCACCGCGTCGCCGTAGGCCTCCTTCCAGCGCTTCGTCAGGCGCTCGCTGGCATCGAGCCGCTCACCCGGCAGACCATCCTCGGCGTGCCAGTTCGCCACGCGCGATTCGGTGGCGAAATGCGACACCGGCCGCACGCGCGAGGGCTCGTCGAGGCTGCCCACCGAGAGATCCATGCGCTGCGAATCGAGGTAGGCGAACGAGAGCGGCGTGCCGCAATCCGGGCAGAAGCCGCGCCGCGCAAACTTCGACGAGGCGTACAGCTTGGGCGGCTCGGTGAGCCAGCGCAGTGCGGCCTGCGGCACGTTGATGAAGGCGGCGCGCGTGTTGCCGAAGGCGAGCTGGCACATGCGGCAGTGGCAGTAGTAGCCCTCGTCGGATTCGGGCCTCACCTCGTAGCGGATGCGGCCGCACAGGCAGCCGCCTTGCAGGGTCATCGTCTCGGCCATGGTGCCTCCCGCGCGAACGATCAGACCGTGTAGTTGAGCACACGCCGGCCGCCGTCGACATAGACGATTTCGCCGGTCAGGTAGCTGGATGCGTCGCTCGTCAGAAAGGCCACCACCTCGGCCACCTCGGCGGGCTCGCCCAGGCGCCGCAGCGGCGTGCGGCTGAGGATGCGCGCCCTCGCCTCCTCGCTGCCCAGCACCGCCGCCTGGGCCAGTTCGGTGGCGATGGTGCCCGGCGCCACCGCGTTGACGCGGATGCCGTGGTCGGCCAGGGCCAGCGCCATCACGCGCGTGAGCTGATCCACGCCGCCCTTGCTGACGTTGTAGCTGGCGATGCTCGGGATCGCCATCACGCCGTTCACCGAACTCATGTTGACGATGCTGCCGCCGCCGCTGGCGGCCATGTGGCGCGCCACCGCCTGGGCGACCAGGAAGGCGCCCTTGAGGTTCACGCCGATGACAGCGTCCCAGTCGGCCTCGCTGATGTCGAGGAAAGCGGCGGCCTTGAAGATGCCGGCGTTGTTGACCAGCGCGTGGATGCGCGGCAGCGCCGTCAACGTGTCGGCGAGCGCCGCTTCGACATCGGCCTTGCTCGCCACGTCGCAGCGCAGGAACAGCGCGTTCGCGCCCTGGCCGCGCAACTCGGCGGCGAGCGCCTCGCCGCGCGCCGTGTCGACGTCCCACAGCGCCAGCGCCATGCCGTCGGCCGCGAGCCGGCGCGCGCAGGCGGCGCCTATGCCTTGCGCCGCGCCGGTGACGATGGCCGCGCGCCCGGCGAGGCCGAAGTTCACCGCACTCACGTTCAGGTTTCCTTGTCCAGCCACACGCCCATGCCCTGGGCGTTGAGCTCGAGGTCGACGCCGAGCAGCCGGGTCAGCTCGGCCTCGGAGAAGCGGCAGCCGTGCGCGGCGGTGATCGCCACGTACTCGGCCAGCAGCGCGCGCTTGAGCGCCTCGTGCCGATCGGGCGCGTTCTTCAGGCCGCGGCCGATCGCCACCAGTCGGGCCAGCTGCTCGAGCAGGCTCGCGCCCAGGCGCTGCACGTCGCGCACGCGGCTGTAGTGGGTGAGGTACATGCACTCGGGCTGGTACGCCAGCAGCCGCTGCACCGACTCGCGCAGCTTGTCGGGCTCGAACTGCACCGGCGTCGTCGTGGGCAGCAGCCAGGGGCCCTTGTCGGTGTCGAACTCGCGGTAGGAGAGGCCAAAGGTGTCGCCGGTGAAGAAGCCGCGCGTGCGCGAATCCCAGATGCAGTGGTGGTGGCGCGCATGCCCCGGCGTGTCGAGAAAGCGCAGCAGCCGGCCGGCCAGGTCGATGCTCATGCCGTCGGCCGATTCGCGCACGCGCTGCGCCGGCACGCCGACGATGCTGCCGTAGGAGCGCGCCATCTCTTCCTCGCCGTAGACGGCGGTGGCGCCGGCCACCAGCGCCGAGGGATCGATCATGTGGCGCGCGCCGCGCGGATGCACGATGGCGGTGGCAGCCGGCAGGTTCTGCATCAGCAGTCCCACGCCGCCGGCATGGTCGAGGTGCACGTGCGTCGGGATCACGTACTCGACCGCCTCGCGCGCCAGCCCCAGCGCTTCCAGCGTGGCGAGCAGGCGCGGCACGGCGAAGTTGGTGCCGCTGTCGATGAAGGCCGCGCGGCCGTTCTCGACCATCAGGTAGGCGGCGTCGAACACGGGGCGGTGGAAGCCGGTGTCGATGGCGAAGATGCCGTCGCCCAGGTCCTGGGCATAGCTGGGTAGGGAGGACATGGGCAGGGATTCTAGGCAGCGCCCCCGGCCCGCACGAGCGGACTTCCGCTATCGTTCCTCCATGGCCCGTGCCCCCCTCCTCGCGCTGTCGGCCCTGCTGCTGGCCGGCTGCATCAACATGAGCAGCCCGACGAAACTCGCGCCGGGCGCGAGCGCCGAGGCGATCCGCGCGCAGCTCGGCGAGCCCACCGGCCGCTATGCGCTGCCCGGCGGGCTGACGCGCCTCGAGTACGCGCGCGGGCCCTATGGCCGCGAGACCTGGATGCTGGACGTCGATGCGAACGGCGCGCTGGTCGCGACGACGCAGGTGCTCGTCGAGGCGAACTTCAACGCCATCAAGGCCGGCATGACGCGCGACGAGTTGCTGCGCACCCTCGGCCGCCCCTCGCGCGTGGGCTTCGTCGGCTGGCAGAACCAGACGGTGTGGAACTACCGCTACTCGAGTCCCTTCTGCCAGTGGTTCCAGGTCGGGCTGAGCCAGGCCGGCATCGTCGAGGACACCGGCTATGGCCCCGACCCGCTGTGCGACGACGACGACCGGCCGATGATGGGCCTCGTCTGGCGGCATCGATGAACACGATCCTGTACGGCATCCCCAACTGCGACACCGTCAAGAAGGCGCGCGCCTGGCTGGCCGAGCGCGGCGTCGAGGTGGTCTTCCACGACTACAAGAAGCAGGGCGTGCCCGAGGCCGAACTGCGGGCCTGGGTGAAGGCGCTCGGCTGGGAGACGCTGCTCAACCGCAAGGGCACGACCTGGCGCAAGCTCGATGCGGCGCGCCAGGCGGCCGTGACCGATGCGGCCAGCGCCATCGCGCTCATGCTCGAGCAGCCCAGCGTGATCCGCCGGCCGGTGCTGCTGCGCGGCGAGGCGCTGCGTGTCGGCTTCGATGCCGAGGATTGGGCGGCGCTGTTCGCCTGAACGTCAGAGCTTCAGATCGAACTCGGCTTCCGCGACGATCTCGCCGTTGATGCGCAGGTCGATGGCGTGTCGGCCGGCGTGGTAGCGCCGCGTCGTCACGGTGCGCATCGAGTGCTGCTTGGCCAGCGTGCGTGACTCACCCGCTGCCAGCTCGATCGTCCAGCCCTTGAAGACCTTGGGGCTGCGCTCGCCGTTGGCCTTGACGTGGTGAACGGCGTAGTCGATGACCAGCTTCTGCGCGCGCTTCGCGGTCGAGTGCAGCGCCAGCGTCAGCGCCAGGCTGTCGCCGACGCGGATCTTCTTCGGCTGCAGGCCGAGCGTGGCAGTTCCTGCGAAGCGCCGGCCCAGGCCCCAGGCCTTCAGCATGCGCGCATCGCCCTGCTTGATGAGCGTGCGGCTGGCGTGCTTGAGCAGCGCGCGGCGTTCGGGCGAGGCGTCGGGCAGGTGGCGCAGCACCCAGCCGACCACCAGCGCCGGGTGGTCCTTGGCGATGTCGTTCAGGTGGTTGGCCACGCTGCGCCGCACGTACTCGCTCGGATCATCGAGCAGCGCTTCGAGCAGCGGCAGCGTGGGCGAGGGGTCGGCGATCAGCGCCTTGAGCTGCAGGCCCCAGGGCAGGCGCGGCCGGCTGCCTTCGCTGGCGAGGCGCCGCACGTGCGGGCTCGCGTCGCCCGTCCAGCGCGCCAGCGTGGCGAAGGCCAGCTCGGGCTGCGCCACGATGAAGGGCCGCACCGCCCACTCGGCGGTGAAGCGCTGCGTCAGCGCGTGCAGGCAGCGCAGCGCACGCTCGGGGTGCCCGAGGCCGCGGCGCGCCACGAACTCGGTCAGCGGCCAGACCGGCCAGCCGGCCAGGCCCTGGTCACCGGCGCGCAGTTCGCCGAGCTCCTCGTCGCCGCGCACCGGCACGAGGCTGGCCTCGATCACGCTGCAAGCCGCATCGAAGTCCTCGGGCAGCGTGGCTTCGAGGGCGGCACCGAGATGCTGCGCCCGCGCCTTCAACTCCAGCGCTTCCAGGCCGTCCAGCGCCAGCGCCTCGAAGCGGGCGCCGTCGAAGCCGGCCCAGGCGCGGCGCAGTTGGCGGCGCATGGCGGCCACGCCCTCACGGTTGATCAGGTTCTTGAAGGGCTCGGCCATGGGCGGGCAGCATAGCGGCGCGGCGCCCTGCACGCAGGCCGTGCATTCATGCACCACGACAAGGCGCCGCGGCGTCTGCGGTCCCCGCCGCGGTGCAGGCCAGCCGCACCAAACAAGGCATGCCGCTTGCTTTTCTGGTGCGCTTCGCGTGCCGCTCTCGGTGCGCAGGCGCACCACAGGCACGCACGAGGGAGCTTTCGAATGGATCAGGTCAAACAGGGCACCGACGCCCTGTTCATTCTGCTGGGCGCGATCATGGTGCTGGCGATGCACGCCGGCTTCGCCTTCCTCGAGCTGGGCACGGTGCGCAAGAAGAACCAGGTCAATGCGCTGGTGAAGATCCTGGTCGACTTCGCCGTCTCGACCATCGCCTACTTCTTCGTCGGCTACACCGTGGCCTACGGCGTGAGCTTCTTCAGCGGCGCCGAGCTGCTCGCGGCGAAGAACGGCTACGAGCTGGTGAAGTTCTTCTTCCTGCTCACCTTCGCGGCGGCGATTCCCGCCATCGTCTCGGGCGGCATCGCCGAGCGCGCGCGCTTCGGCCCGCAGCTGATGGCCACCGCGGCGATCGTCGGCCTGATCTACCCGCTCTTCGAGGGCGCGATCTGGGGCGGCCGCTTCGGCGTGCAGGGCTTCATCGAAGCGGCCACCGGCGCGGCTTTCCACGACTTCGCCGGCAGCGTGGTGGTGCATGCGGTGGGCGGCTGGATCGGCCTGGCCGCGGTGCTGCTGCTGGGCGCGCGCAGCAACCGCTACCGCAAGGACGGCGCGATGAGTGCGCATCCGCCTTCGAGCATTCCCTTCCTCGCACTGGGCGCCTGGATCCTCGCGGTGGGCTGGTTCGGTTTCAACGTGATGAGCGCGCAGACGATAGCCAAGATCTCCGGCCTGGTGGCGGTGAACTCGCTGATGGCGATGGTGGGCGGCACGCTGGTGGCCGTGCTGCTGGGCCGCAACGACCCGGGCTTCGCCTACAACGGCCCGCTCGCCGGCCTGGTGGCGGTGTGCGCCGGCTCCGACGTGATGCACCCGGCCGGGGCGCTGGTGGTGGGCGGCGCAGCCGGGGCGATCTTCGTCGCGCTGTTCACGCTCACGCAGAACCGCTGGAAGATCGACGATGTGCTGGGCGTGTGGCCGCTGCACGGCCTGTGCGGCGCCTGGGGCGGCATCGCCTGCGGCATCTTCGGCCAGACGGCCCTCGGCGGCCTGGGCGGCGTGAGCTTCCTGGCGCAATTCGTCGGCACGCTGATGGGCGTGAGCTGGGCGTTTGCCGGCGGCCTGGCCGTCTATGCCGCGATCCGCGCGGTCACCTCGCTGCGCTTGACGCCGGAGGAGGAATACGACGGCGCCGATCTGTCCATCCACAAGATCGGCGCGACGCCGGACCGTGAAGCCAGTTGGTGACTCAGGCGAGCAACTGCCTCAACACGAACGGCAAGATCCCGCCGTGCCTGTAGTAGTCCACCTCGATGGGCGTATCGATGCGCAGCGTGAGCGTCACGCGCTGCGTGCTGCCGTCGGCGCGGCGGATCGTCAGTGAGGCATCGGCCTGTGGCCTGATCGCGCCGCCGAGAGCGATGTCGATGATCTCGTCGCCCTTCAGGCCCAGCGTCTCCCACGAATCACCCGCCCTGAACTGCAGCGGCAGCACGCCCATGCCGACCAGGTTGCTGCGGTGGATGCGCTCGAAGCTCTTGGCGATCACCGCCTTGATGCCCAGCAGTTGCGTGCCCTTGGCGGCCCAGTCGCGGCTGGAGCCGGTGCCGTATTCCTCGCCGCCGAAGATCACCGTCGGCGTGCCGGCGGCGATGTACTTCATCGCCGCGTCATAGATGGCGAGCTTCTCGCCCGAGGGTTGCAAGAGCGTCAGCCCGCCCTCCTCGCGCGAGCCGTCGGCCAGCGGCGGCAGCATCAGGTTCTTGATGCGCACGTTGGCGAAGGTGCCGCGCATCATCACCTCGTGGTTGCCGCGCCGCGAGCCGTAGCTGTTGAAGTCGGCCCTCGCCACGCCATGCGCCTTCAGCCACTGGCCGGCCGGCGAGCTCTCCTTGATGGACCCGGCCGGCGAGATGTGGTCGGTGGTGATCGAGTCGCCGAACAGCGCCATGATGCGCGCGCCTTCGATGCTCGTGCTCACCGCTCGTGGCTGCGCCGTGAAGGCATCGAAGAAGGGCGGCCTGGCGATGTAGGTCGACGCCGGCCAGTCGTAGACCTGCCCCTTCGTGCCTTCGATCGCATTCCACAGCCTGCCGGGCTTCTTCTGCACCTGCTCGTAGTTGTGCTCGAAGGCCTGCGGGTCCATCGCGTGCTTCATCAGCGCGTGGATCTCGTCGCTCGTCGGCCAGATGTCGCCCAGGTAGACCGGCTTGCCGTTCGTGCCCAGCCCCACCGGCTCGGTCATCAGGTCGCGCATCACGTTGCCGGCGATCGCGTAGGCCACCACCAGCGGCGGGCTGGCGAGGAAGTTGGCCTTCAGGTTCGGGTGGATGCGCGCCTCGAAGTTGCGGTTGCCCGAGAGCACCGCCGCGCACACGAGGTCGTTGCCGGTGATCGCCTCGTTGATCTCGGGCGCGAGATCGCCGGCGTTGCCGATGCAGGTGGTGCAGCCGTAGCCGGCAAGGTAGAAGCCGAGCTTCTCGAGCGGCTCGAGCAGGCCGGCCTTGCGCAGGTAGTCGGTGACGATGCGCGAGCCCGGTGCCAGCGAGGTCTTCACGTGCGGCTTGACGCTCAGGCCCGCCTTCACCGCCTTCTTGGCCAGCAGGCCGGCGGCAAGCAGCACGCCGGGGTTGCTGGTGTTGGTGCAGGAGGTGATGGCGGCGATCAGCACATCGCCGTTCTTCAGCGCGATGCCGTTCTTCGTCGTGAAGGTCTGGGCCAGTTTCGCCGCCGGCTGGTTGAAGCCGTTGGCCGCGGCGCCGGCGCTGAACAGCTCGCCGAACTTGCTCTTCACCTGGCCGATCTCGATGCGGTCCTGCGGGCGCTTGGGGCCGGCGAGGCTGGGCGCCACCGTGCCGAGATCGAGCCTGACCACCGAGCTGTAGGCGATGTCGCCGGACTTCGGCACGCCGAACAGGCCTTGCGCGCGGAAGTAGGCCTCGAAGGCCTCGATCTCGCTCTGCTTGCGCCCCGTGCCCTTGAAGTAGTCGACGGTGCGCTCGTCGACCGGGAAGAAGCCCATGGTCGCGCCGTACTCGGGCGCCATGTTGGCAATGGTGGCGCGGTCCGGCACGGCCAGGCTCTTCGTGCCCTCGCCGAAGAATTCGACGAATTTGCCCACCACCTTGTGGCGGCGCAGCATCTCGGTGACGGTGAGCACCAGGTCGGTGGCCGTCACGCCCTCGCGCAGTTGGCCGGTGAGCTCGAAGCCGACCACGTCGGGCGTCAGGAAGTAGACCGGCTGGCCGAGCATGCCGGCCTCGGCCTCGATGCCGCCCACGCCCCAGCCGACCACGCCGATGCCGTTG
Source organism: Piscinibacter sp. (assembly GCA_017983795.1). Classification (GTDB taxonomy): domain Bacteria; phylum Pseudomonadota; class Gammaproteobacteria; order Burkholderiales; family Burkholderiaceae_C; genus Piscinibacter. The sequence goes on along the minus strand of JAGOAS010000035.1, from coordinate 11,975 downwards.
ATCATGGTGGTGTGGCTGTCGGTGCCGACCAGCGTGTCGGGGTAGCACACGCCGTCGCCGCGGCGGTGGATGCCGCGCGCCAGGTATTCGAGGTTGACCTGGTGCACGATGCCGAAGCCCGGCGGCACGACGCCGAAGGTGTCGAAGGCCTGCATGCCCCACTTCATGAACTCGTAGCGCTCGCGGTTGCGCTCGAATTCGAGCTTCATGTTCAGGTCCAGCGCCTGCGGCGTGCCGTAGTGGTCGACCATCACCGAGTGGTCGACCACCAGATCCACCGGCACCAGCGGCTCGATGGTCTTGGGGTTCTTTCCGGTCTCGGCGGCGACGTTGCGCATCGCCGCCAGGTCGGCCAGCAGCGGCACGCCGGTGAAATCCTGCAGCACCACGCGGGCGACGACGAAGGGGATCTCGTCGCTGCGCTCGGCGTTGGGCTTCCAGTTCGCCAGCTGGGCGACGTGCTCGGCGGTGATCTTCCGGCCGTCGCAGTTGCGCAGCACCGATTCGAGCACCAGGCGCATCGCCACCGGCAGGCGGCTCAGCGCCGGATATTGCTTGGCCAGCGCGGGCAGCGAGTAGAACCGGCCCTCCTTGCCGGACGCGGTGCGGAAGCTCTGGAGCGTGGAGGCGAAGGGGTGGGCAGCCATGATCGTGCGCGAGGCGAGTGGCGGAAGCCACCAACGCTAGCGCCAATCGCGTGTCTTCGCCAGGGCCGGGGTCATGCGGGTTCGGGCAACGCGCGCGGCGGCAGCGCCTTCTCGCGGATCGGCAGGTGCAGCAGCGCGGCCGCGGCGGCGAGCAGGATGTCGGCGATCCACATCCAGTCGTAGTTGCCGTTCGCCTCGAAGGCCTTGCCGCCCAGCCAGACGCCGAGGAAGCCGCCGAACTGGTGCGACACCATCACGATGCCGAACAGCGTGGCCATGTTGGCCGGGCCGTAGAACTTGGCCACCAGGCCGGCCGTGGGCGGCACGGTGGAGAGGTAGCTCACGCCCATCACCGCCGCGAATACCAGCATCACCGCGACACTCTTGGGCGCGAGCATGAAGGCCAGCACCGCGAGGCCGCGCGTGGCATACACCAGCGACAGCAGCGACTTCATGCGCCAGCGGCTCACCGCCCAGCCCATGCTGACGCTGCCGACGATGTTGAACAGGCCGATCACCGCCAGCGACCAGGCGCCGACCTCGGGCGGCAGCCCGCAGGCCGCCACCACGCCCGGCAGGTGGGTGGCGAGGAAGGCGACGTGGAAGCCGCAGACGAAGAAGCCGGCGCACAGCAGGCGGTAGCTCGGGTCGGCCAGCGCGCGGGTGATCGCTTCGCGCGCACTCTCCTTCTTCACCGCTGCGGCGCCCGTTGTCGCCGGCGCGTTCGAATGCCCGCGCAGCACCCAGGCCGCCGGCAGCGCCAGCAGCGTGATCGCCGCGAGGCTCTGCAGCGCCACCGCCCAGCCCGCCGCCACGGTGAGGCCCTGCGCGATGGGCGCGAACACGAACTGCCCGAAGCTGCCGCCGGCGTTGACGATGCCGGTGGCCAGGCCGCGCTTCTCGGCCGGCACCAGGCGCGTGGTGGCGGCCATCAGCACCGAGGGCCCGGCCATGCCGGCGCCGCCGGCGGCGAGCACGCCGATGGCGAAGATCAGCCCGGCCGTGCTGTGCATGAACGGAATCAGCGCCGTGCCCAGCGCCACCAGCAGCACGCCGATCACGAGCACGCGGCCGGCGCCGATGCGATCGGCCACCATGCCGGCGAAGGGCTGGGTCAGGCCCCACCAGAGCTGGCCGAAGGCGAAGGCGAGGCTGATGCTGGCCAGGCCCAGGCCCGTAGCGCTGTTGATCGAGCCGAGGAACAGGCCCATCGATTGGCGCGCGCCCATGGTCAGCGCGAAGGTGCCGGCGGCGGCCAGCAGCACGAGGGCGAGCGGCGGCAAGGCGCGGCGCACGGTGTCATTCATCGTCGCTCTCCGCTGCGTCGAGCGCGGCCAGGCAGTCGTCGATCAGGCGGTGCAGCGCGAGCACGCGCTGGTTGCCCAGGCGCGCATTGAGCGCCAGTTGCGCCTGCTTCCAGGCGCGCTGCGCCTCGGCGCGCTTGGCGCGGCCCGCCTCGGTGGCCACCACCGAGCGGCTGCGCGCGTCGTCACCCGGCCCCTGCTCCACCCAGCCGGCGGCGATGAGCGGCTGCAGGTTGCGCGTCAGCGTGGAAGCATCGAGCTTCATGCGCGCCGCCAGCTCGCCGGGTCGCACCGGGCCGAGCAGCACCACGTGCGAGAGCAGCGAGTACTGCGAGTTCTTCAGCCCGGTGGGCGCCACGTAGGCGTCGTAGTGGCGCGTGACCACGCGGCTGAGCTCGCGCAGCTTGAGGTTGGTGCACCCCTGAGGCTTGACGGCGTCGTTCATGCGGACTATTGTAGCTGCAATACTTGTATTTGCAATTACCTGGACACCCGAAAGGAAGCGACGATGAACAGGATCTCCGACGCCGAGGCCACGCTGGCGCGCTGGCACGAGGAGGCTGCGGCCGTGCGCTCGCGGCGCGGCGGCATCGGCGTGGCCCGGCCCGAGCAGGTGGAGGGGCTCTCCGGCATGCAGGTGTTCGAGGCCATGCTGGCCGGCCGCCTGCCCGCCCCGCCGATCGGCCAGACGCTGGATTTCGAGCTGGTGCAGGTGGAGCCCGGCATGGCGGTATTCCAGGGCCGGCCCGGCCCCGCGCACTACAACCCCATGGGCACGGTGCACGGCGGCTGGTTCGCCACCCTGCTCGACTCGGCCGTGGGCTGCGCGGTGCACAGCACGCTGCCGGCGGGCAAGGCCTACACCACGCTGGAGTTGAAGATCAACATCGTGCGCGCGCTCAGCGAGCGCGTGCCGCTGGTGCGCGCCGAGGGCCGCGTGGTGCACGGCGGCAGCCAGGTGGCCACGGCCGAGGGCCGGCTCGTCGGGCCGGACGGCAAGCTGTACGCGCACGCGTCGACGACCTGCCTGGTGTTCGACGCACGCCGCTGACTAGCGCGCCGCCTTCCACAACGGCGCGAGGAACGCGAGCCCGATCGCCGGCCCGACCGCCAGCCAGGGCAGCACCTGGGCCAGCGGCCCCCTTGCCGCGAGTGCGGCAAACAGCGTGATCGTCGCCGTCGAGAGCGTGAAGCCGATGGCGTTGACGAAGGTGAGCACGCTGCCCACCATCGCGCGCGGCGCGTTGGCGGCGGTGAGCGCGCTGAACTGCGGCGAATCGCCCGACACGGTGGCGCCCCACCACAGCAGCCAGGCGCCCCATGCCCACAGCGGCGCCTCGAGCAGCCAGGGCGCGAGCAGAGCGCACGAGCCGCTGGAGGCGAGCTGGAAGGCCGCCACGCGCGAGCCGCCGACGCGCCGCACCAGCGCGCCGCCCGCCACGCAGGCCACGCCGCCCAGCGCCATCGTGATCGCCACCCACCAGGCCGCGGCAGCACCCTGGAAGCGCGTCGCGACGATGGCCGGGATCAGCACGAAGAAGGCGTACAGCTCCCACATGTGGCCGAAATAGCCGAAGGCCGAGGCGCGCACGGCGCGGTCGCTCCAGATCACCGCCAGCGCGCGCGGCGTGATGCGCGCGGCCGGCGCGAGGTGCGGCCCGTCGGGCACGAAGGCGTGCATCAGCAGGCCACCGCCGGTGGCCACGGCGGCGATGGCGAGCATCACCGCCTGCCACGACCACGACGCGCCCAGCGCACGCAGCGCAAAGGGCAAGGCGCTGCCGACCACCAGCGCACCGACCAGCACGCCCAGCGCCCAGCCCAGCCCCTGCGCGAACCAGCCAGCGGCGATCTTCATGCCCACCGGGTAGATGCCGGCCAGCGCCACGCCGGTGAGAAAGCGCAGCGCCAGCAGCAGCTTCAGCTCGGGCGGCAGCAGCGCGGTGGCAGCGGCCAAGGCGCCGGCCAGCAGCGAGCAGACGAGGAAGACCATGCGTGGCGAGAAACGGTCGGCGATGGACAGCAGCGCGAAACCGAAGGTGCCGGCGATGAAGCCGATCTGCACAGAAGCGGTGAGCCAGCCCACGGCGGCCGCAGGCAGCGCGACATCGCGCTGCAGATCGGCCATCACCGCGTTGATCGCGAACCAGACCGAGGTGCCGGCGAACTGCGAGATCGCGATGACGGGAAGGATGCGCTTCGGGACGGCGCTCACATCGCCTACCTTCTGAACACCAGCCGGTCTGCGGTCGACACCGCGCTCGCGAAGGCGTAGCCGTCCTCGTCGAACTCGCGCAGCGCTTCGGGCGTCTGGATGCGATGCCGACACGCGAAGCGCGCCATCGCCCCGCGCGCCTTCTTGGCGAAGAAGCTGACGATTCGGTAGCGGCCCGCACCCTGGCCTTCCTCGAATACGCACTCGATCACGCGCGCCTTCAGCGCCGAACGCAGCGCCGCGCGCGAATATTCCTGCGAGGCGAGGTTGACGACCCGCGGCGCACGCTCGCCGCGCTGCAGGCGGTTCAGATGCTCGGCGATGCGCTCGCCCCAGAAGTCGTAGAGGTTGCGCCCGCGTTCGGTGGCCACGGCCGTGCCCATCTCCAGGCGGTAGGGCTGCAGCTTGTCGAGCGGGCGCAGCTGCCCGTACAGGCCGGAGAGGATGACGAGGTGCTGCTGCGCCCAGGCCAGTTCGTCGAGCGTGAGCGTCTCGGCCTGCAGGCCTTCGTAGACGTCGCCGGCGAAGGCGAGCACGGCCGGGCGGCTGTTGCGCGCGGTGTTGCGCGTCGACCAGGCGGCGTAGCGCGCCACGTTGAGCGCGGCGAGCTCGTCGGAAAGATCCATCAGCCGCGCCACCTGCAGCGGCGTCTTGGCCCGCATCACCGCGATCAGCTCGGCCGCCTCCTTCATGCGCGCGGGCGTGGTGGCCAGCGCGGCGACTTCGGGTGCGACGGGGCTCTCGTAGTCGAGGCGCTTGGCGGGGGACAGCAGGAACAGCATCTTTCGGGTCGTGCGCGGCGAGGCAAAGCGCGCATCTTGCCACCGCCGGATGCAGCCGTTCACGAAGCTTTACAGCGGCGTGCCGGCGCGGCCGTCAACGACACCCTTGGCGCGCCGTTGATCAGGCACCGCAAGGTGATCCCCCTTCCCCACCCAACGAAGAAAGCGAGACACACCATGAAGACCACCCGACTGCTCACCGCCCTGCTGCTGACCCTGGGCGCCGGCGCGAGCTTCGCGCAGACCGCCGCCACCACCGTGCAGCGCGACGTCAACCAGCAGACGCGCATCGAGCAGGGCCTGCAAAGCGGCGCGCTGAATACCAAGGAAGCCGCCAAGCTGGAGCGCGAGGAGTCCAAGGTCGACCGCATGCAGGCCAACGCGCTGAAGGACGGCAAGCTGACGCCGGCCGAGAAGGCGCGCCTGCAGGCCGCACAGAACCAGACCAGCCGCGACATCGCGGCGGCCAAGCACAACGAGGTGACGGGCAACCCGCAGTCGGCTTCGTCGCAGCGCATGCAGGCCGACGTGCAGCGCAACGTCAACCAGGAAAAGCGCATCGAGAACGGCATCCAGAACGGTTCGCTGACGAACCGCGAAGCGGCCAAGCTCGAGCGCGGCCAGGCCCGCGTCGACCGCAAGGAAGCGCGCGCCGGCCACGACGGCCACGTGGGCGCCGCCGAGCAGGCGCACGTGCAGCGCGCCGAGAACCACCAGAGCCGCCGCATCTTCAAGCAGAAGCACGACGGCCAGGTGCGCGGAGAGAAGAGCTGACACCATTTCGCGTCCGGTCGTATGACTCCCGTTCGGGCTGAGCTTGTCGAAGCCCACCGAGTGCCACGCATGGCCCTTCGACAGGCTCAGGGCGAACGGAGTTCGATGATCGACGCGGCTTCAATGGAAGTCGCGGCTTCTCGCCACCAGGCCCGCCAGCAGCGGGCTGTGGTCGATCAGTTTCATCGCCACGAGGTGCATCACCTCGCCCTCGCGCTGCCAGCGGCCGTAGACGGTGAGCAGCTTCGTGCCGAGCAGTTCGCGCCGGTGCGCCTCGAAGACCCGCGGCCAGACGATCACGTTGACCGTGCCGGTTTCGTCTTCCAGCGTCACGAAGGTGGTGTTCTTCGCCGTCTCGGGGCGCTGGCGGTGCGTGACGATGCCGCTGGCGCGCGCCAGGCGGCCGTCCGGATAGCTCTTCAGCACCGCCGCCGGCTGCACCTTGAAGCGTGACAGCTCCTCGCGCAGCAGCGCGATCGGGTGGCGATTCAGCGTGAGGCCGACGCTGCGGTAGTCGGCCAGCATGTTCTCCACCTCGGTGGGCGGCGCGAGCGCCACGCCCGCCTCTTCGTTGACGCGCGTGGCGCGCAGCATCGCGGTGGCGCGCGTGTCCACACCGGCCACCGCCCAGGCGGCCTGATGTCGATGCCCGGCCAGGCCGCTCAAGGCATCGGCCTGGGCGAGCGACTGCAGCGCCTGTGCATCGAGCGCGGCGCGGCGCGCCAGGTCTTCGACGTCGGCGAAGGGCCCGCCCTCACGGCGCGCGGCGACGATGCGCTGCGCCGCATCGAGCGCCAGGCCGCCGACGCGATCGAGGCCCAGGCGCACCGGCACCAGGCAATCCCCCACCGGCGCGTCCAGCCCTTCCAGCACCGACTCCACCTCGCTCAAGCCCACGTCCACCGGCCGCACCTCGACGCCGTGCGCGCGCGCATCGCGCACCAGCTGCGCCGGCGCGTAGAAACCCAGCGGCTGGCTGTTCAGCAGCGCGACGAGGAAGACGTCGGGGTGGTGGCACTTGATCCAGCTGCTCGCATAGGCGAGCTGCGCGAAGCCGGCCGCATGGCTCTCCGGGAAACCGTATTCGCCGAAGCCCTCCATCTGGCGGAAGATGCTCTCGGCATAGTCGCGCGCGTAGCCCTTCTCGACCATGCGGCCGACCAGGCGGTCATGGAAGGGCCCGAGCCCGCCCTTGCGCTTCCAGGCCGCCATCGCGCGGCGCAGCGCATCGGCCTCGCCGGGCGTGAAGTCGGCAGCGATCATCGCGATCTGCATCACCTGCTCCTGGAAGATCGGCACGCCTTTCGTGCGCTGCAGGGCCGGACGCAGCGCCTTGGGATAGTCGATCTCGTCGTCGGCCAGCAGGCGGTTCTTCAGGTAGGGATGCACCATGCCGCCCTGGATGGGCCCGGGCCGCACGATCGCCACCTCGACCACCAGGTCGTAGTACCTGCGCGGCTGCAGCCGCGGCAGCATGCTCATCTGCGCGCGGCTCTCGATCTGGAATACGCCAACGGTGTCGGCGGCGCAGATCATGTCGTAGGTGGCTTCGTCGCCCTGCGGGATCTGCTGCGCGTCGAAGCCGCGCCCGCGCTTGCGCCCGAGCAGCTCGTAGGCGCGCCGCAGCGCGCTGAGCATGCCCAGCGCCAGGATGTCGACCTTGATGAGGCCGAGCGCGTCGAGATCGTCCTTGTCCCACTGCACGACGCTGCGGTTCTCCATGCTGGCGTTCTCGACCGGCACCAGCTGCTCGATCTGGTCGCGCGCGATGACGAAGCCGCCGGGGTGCTGCGAGAGGTGGCGCGGGAAGCCGATCAGCTGGTGCGTCAGCGCCACCCATTGCCGCACCACCGGCGCCTCGGGGTCGAAGCCGTTCTCGCGCAAGCGCTCGGCGCTGACGCCGCGGCCGTCGAACCACTGCTGGCCCTTGGCCACCGCGGCGATGCGCTGCTCGTCGATGCCCAGCGCGCGGCCGACGTCGCGCAGCGCGCTGCGCGGCCGGTAGCTGATCACCACCGCCGTCAGCGCGGCGCGGTGCCGGCCGTATTTGCCGTAGATGTACTGGATGACCTCCTCGCGGCGCTGGTGCTCGAAGTCGACGTCGATGTCCGGCGGCTCGCGGCGCTCGGCGCTGATGAAGCGCTCGAACAGCAGCGCGGCCTCGCGCGGATTCACCTCGGTGACGCCGAGGCAGAAGCAGACCACCGAGTTGGCCGCGCTGCCGCGGCCCTGGCACAGGATGCCCTGGTCGCGCGCCCAGCGCACGATGTCGGCGACGGTGAGGAAGTAGGGCTCGTAGTCGAGCTGGCGGATCAGCGCGAGCTCGTGCTCGATGCGTTGCGACGCATCGGCGCGCGCGCGCGCCATGTCCTCATCGTGCTCGCACTGGACGAGCGGGAAGCGCCGCTCGAGGCCGGCGAGCGTGAGCGCGCGCAGGTGGCTGGCCGGCGTCTGCCCCGGCGGCACCAGCTCCTGCGGGTATTCGTACTTCAGCTCGGCGAGCGAGAAGCGGCAAGACCCGGCCACCACCAGTGTGTGCTCGAGCCACTCGGGCTCGTACAGGCGCGCCAGGCGTGCGCGCGAGCGCAGGTGCTGCTCGGCATTGGGCGCGAGCGCGGCGCCGCATTCGCTCACCGGGCGCTTCAGGCGCGTGGCGGTGAGCGTGTCCTGCAAGGCCTTGCGCGAGCGCAGGTGCATCAGCACGTCGCCGGCGGCGACGATGCGCAGGCCGCTCAGCTGCGCGACGCGCTTGACCATCGCACGCAGCGCGTCGTCGCCCGGGCGCAGCAGCAGCTCGAGCGCGATCGCGGCGCGCGCACCGTCGTCGAACCAGGTCTTGAGCCACATCGCCTGGTCGAGCAGGGCCTCGAAGCCTTGCGAGGCGTCGGGCAGCAGCAGCACGAAACAGCCCGGCAAGCCGGCGAGGAAGGGCGCGTTGGGCACGCAACCTTCGACATCTCCGGCATGCGCGAGGTACTGCCCCTTGGGCGCGCGGCGCCGCGCCACGGTGATCCAGTGCGACAGGTTGCCGTAGCCACGACGCGACTGCGCGAGCACCACGAGGCGCGCGCCGGACGACAGGCGCATCTGCGCGCCGACGATGAGGCGCGGCAGCGGATGCGGCGACGCGGCGGCCTCGCCACCCGAGCGCAACCGCGCGCGCTCGCCTTCGATCTCGAGGTGCGCGCGCACCACGCCGGCGAGCGAGCATTCGTCGGTGAGGGCCAGCGCCGCGTAGCCGAGCTGCCAGGCGCGCTGCACCAGCTCGCCGGGGTGCGACGCCCCGCTCAGGAAGCTGAAGTTGCTGCGGCAGTGCAGCTCGGCGTAGCCCGGCAGGCCGGGGCGGCGGCCGGGCGGCGCTGCGGCGGCTACGGGGCGATCGGTGTGGGCAGATAACACGGCGGATCGCTCTCGCGCGCATGGTGGCCGGCGCGCGGGGGCATCACCGCGAGCTGGTCGAGCGGGCTGCGCACCGCGCCGCCGCCGAGCTTGAGCACGTGGGTGTAGATCATGGTCGTGCTGACGTCGGCATGGCCGAGCAGCTCCTGCACGGTGCGGATGTCGTAGCCCGAGAGCAGCAGGTGCGTCGCGAAGGAATGGCGCAGCGTGTGCGGCGTGGCCGGCTTGGCGATGCCGGCCTCGTGCAACGCGCGCTTGAAGGCGCGCTGGAACGATTGATCGAGCATGTGGTGGCGGCGTTGCGGCGGTGGTGGTGGTGGTGGTGGTGGCGGCGCAGCGTCACGCCCTTGAACGCCGAGCGGGCGCTCGCGCGGATCGGTCGACAGCGTGGCCTGCGGGAAGACCCAGAACCAGGCCCAGGACTCGGCCGCGCGCGGGTATTTGCGCGACAGGGCGTGCGGCAGCTGCACGCCGGCGACGCCGGCAGCACGATCGGCCGCCCACAGGCGATGCGCCTCGGCCAGCTGCGCGCGCAGCGGTGCCTCGAGGGCGGCGGGCAGCATCACGATGCGATCCTTGCCGCCCTTGCCCTCGCGCACGACGATGGCGCGGCGCTCGAAGTCGATGTCCTTGACGCGCAGGCGCAGGCCTTCCATCAAGCGCAGGCCGGTGCCGTAGAGCAGCTGCGCGAACAGCTGCAGCACCGGCCACGGCGCCAGCGTCGCGAGCAGGCGCGCGATCTCGTCGTGCGACAGCACCACCGGCAGGCGCGCGGCACTCTGCGGACGGCCGATGTCGTCCATCCACGGCATGCGCTGGTGCAGCACCTTCTGGTAGAGGAACAGCAGCGCCGAGAGCGCCTGCTTGTGGGTCGACGGCGCGACGCGACGCTCGGCAGCCAGCCAGCCCAGGAAGGCCTCGACCTCGGCACCCGACAGCTCGGCCGGATGGCGCAGGCCATGGAAGCGGATGAAGGCACGCACCCATTGCACGTAGGCCTGCTCGGTGCGCAGGCTGTAGTGCAGCGCGCGGACCTGCAGGCGCAGCAGATCGAGCAGGCGCGGCGGGTTCGGCGCGGGGGCGCCGCGAGCGGAATGGTTGTGGTCGTTCATGGCTGGCGGCTCGGCTTCCGAGGGGGTGGCCGGTCGATACTGTTTTTATATACAGTATCGAGAAATCGCAGCGCCAGCAACCCCCGAGGAGACTGCATGCCGCCGCACGGGAAGAAGACAACACGAGGGACAGCCGCCCTGCGCGGCTGGTGGCGCGTGACCAAGACCATGCACCCGGGCGAGCGCGGCGCGGTGCGCCTGATGCACGAGTACGGCGACCGACTGGTGTGCGTGCGCTACCGCACGAGCGGAAGCGGGGAGGAGCGGCTGACGACGGTGGAACTGATCGTCGAGCGCGCCGTGATCCGAAAACGCGGCGACCAGGTCATCGCCTTCAAGATCCGCGACCACGAGCACAAACTGCGCCGCGAAGCCCTGCGCCGCGGCGCCTGGTTCGACGCGAAATCGGGTCTGTGGCAACTCGCCCGGCACGAGGTGCTGCGCCTGGGACTGCGCCATCGCATCGCGGTGGCGCCGGATCAGCTGCTCAGGGACGAGGTGGGCAGAGGTAGGAACGGGTTACTGAGTGTGGCAAAGTGAGGGACAAAGCACGTTAGGCCTCGCGGTCACTCCGCTGGTCGCGTTCTGGCAGCCAGCGCCCACGGCCGGCGCAGGGAAACGGTGCCTCCCTCGTCACACTGGCCTTCCCTCCCCTGCCTCCAGTCAGTCCGTTGGCGGCATGCCCGCTCCACGGTATCTCTTCTGCCCCTGGCTGCCTCGGTTGCTGTCGCGGTCACGCCTGTTTAGTCAGAGCAACAACGCCGCCCCGAACCGCATCAACCGTTGGCGCTACACGCAATCAGCGCCTCCACGCAGCACCTTGCTTCGGGGCGGCGGCGCTTCGGGTTGCTCTTGTGGTCAAGAGCGCCAAGCGCTGGTTCACCGTTGCCGCCAAGTCTTCTTCCACCTTGCCGGAGAGCCTAACTTCCACTGGAGCGGACAGCCCCCGGCAAGCCGCCTTGGCCGCGTGGCGCTCGCTGTCTATCATCCGCCACGCGGCCAAGTCGCCTTCCCGGCGTCTGCCGCTCAGCTCAACGTTAGGCCTCACCCGCAACACTGTGCTTCTCAGGGCACGAGCCTGCTCGGTCGAACCTGCTTCCATCCAGTCTCACGAAGGCGCTTCGCGCCCACATCGGGCTTGGCGCCACGGAGCGAGCAGCAACAAGGAGGCGTCGCATTCGGTCATCGGGGCTGCAGCGTCTTCCCGGATGGCTCGCTGTCCGCCACGAGGAAGAAGTCCAGTTCGCCGCCCTGCAGCGTCGGCACGGAGCCGCAAGAAGGCAGTTCGTCCCTCGCTGCGCTCGCGGTCCACGGAGCGGCAGCCGTACACAGTCAGCACTGGCGCGTCAATGCACGAGCGGAACAACAAGCTGCCTCACTCGCTGCGCAAGCCTTCGGCCCAGGGCTCCAACGCTGCGTCCGGCAACTCCCTGCCTGCTCCACCAGGTGCGGCCTAACCCTTCGCTGGAGCCGACCTCCACCGGCTTGGCTCTTGGGCCGCGAGGCTCTCAGGCTTATGCTCCGCCTCGCGGCCCAAGCTCCAATCCGGCGGCGTCGGCTCAGCTCAAACGTTCGCCCCCACTTCCCGCCGATGGTTGGGTGCCAAGGTTGTGAGACACGCCTTAGCAGTTTGTATGTACACTCTGCTCCGTGCGCGTCCACTTCGATCCCGCCAAGAACGAACGCAACATCCAAGCCCGCGGGCTGTCCTTCGAATCAGCCGCGGACTTCGACTTTGAGAC
>JAGOAS010000020.1 GCA_017983795.1 Piscinibacter sp. | reverse complement strand
GCAGCTTGAGGGCCTGCAAACCCTCAGCGATACTGTTCCCACTCGGCTGTCGGCAGTAGCCCGCTGAGTACCGCGCATCTCAGCTCTCTCCGGGCTGTGGACTTACACCATGCGCTGGGACGCGACCACCCGCTATGCGTTCATAGCATAGTCCGGGGCTGTGCTTTCAGGCTTACCCGGTGGTTCTGGCCGCCTCGTGATTGAATCTTGACGGCACCTAGTTCGTTTCCGACGCTGCACGAATCGTGCAGCGAACTGCGTCTGTTTAGCCCGAACAGCACCCCCGCCCTAAACGCATCCCCGCACCCCGTCGGATCCACCACCGCTTCCGCCTTCACGCCGGGCACATGCGTGCGCGCCCCTTGTTCCCACACATCGCACCCGTCCGCGCCCAGCGTCACGATCACGCCCTTGAGGTGCGACTTCGAGAGTGATTCGAGCGTCAGTCCCGTCCGCTCGCACAACATCCGCGCCTCGTAGTCGTTCACGGCCACCCAGGTGGCCTTGGCGATGAAGTCCTTCAGCTCCTCGCCGCTGAACATCGGCAGGCCCTGGCCGGGATCGAAGACGAACGGGATGCGCGCGTCGGCGAGTTGCTGGGCGTGCTGGATCATTGCGTCGCGGCCGTCGGGGGCGATGATGGCCAGTTCGATGTCCTTGCGCCGCGGCACCGCGGTCACGTGCGCCTGCTGCATCGCGCCGGGATGGAAAGCGGTGATCTGGTTGTTGTCGATGTCGGTGATGATCATCGCCTGCGCGGTGTAGCTGTCCTCGATCACGCGCACGTACTCCGTGCTCGCGCCCCAGGAACGGATGCGCTCGACGTAGCTGTGCCCGTCGTTGCCCAGCGTGGCCATGACCAGCGCTTCGCCGCCGAGCTGTGCGAGCGAATAGGCGATGTTGCCGGCGCAGCCGCCGAACTCGCGCCGCAGCGTCGGCACGAGGAAGGACACGTTCAGGATGTGCACCTGGTCGGGCAGGATCTGTTCGGCGAAGCGCCCGGGGAAGGTGGTGATGGTGTCGAAGGCGAGCGAGCCGCAGATCAGGATCGACATGGAATCTCCGTGGAGTGAGAGGCGAGAAGAGGGTGAGTCCCGCGGCGCACTGCGCTCACGGGTAGAAGATCTCGACGGTGTAGCCGGTCACGCGCAGCGCGCCGGTCGACAGCGCGGCCTGCAGGTTGACCTCGCCGCCGGCGCCGATCTCGCCTGAACGCGCGCGCAGATCCTGCGGGCCGAGCGCCTTGCGGGCCAGCAGTTCACCGTTCACGTCGGTCAGCGAGAGTTCGATCCAGGGCAGCGCGGCGACGGTCGTGGCGCGGTTGCGCAGCACGACGTTGAGGCGGAAGGCGTCGCCCGAGGCGGCCTTGGCCAGTGCGGTGCTCTCGACCACGATGTCCTCGAGCCGGCGTGGCGGCTCGATGCTGCAGCCGACCCATCCGCACCAGGCCGCGAGCGCCGGCGCCGCTGCCGGCAGCCGTGCTGCGAGCTGATCGCGGAAGTGGTGCGCCCATTGCAGGCCGAGGCCGCCGAGCAGCAGCAGCGCGAGTGCGAGCAGCGCCTTGCGTGCGCCGGAAGACTGCCAGCGCGCCACGCGTTCGGCGTCGCGCACGAAGGCCGGCGCGTCGTCCGGGTCGGCGGCGGGCTCGCTGGCGGCAACGGTGCGGGTCGGCGTACCCTCGCTGCCGTCGAGCGCATCGAGCGGAATGTCGGTGTCGAAGCGGGCATCGGCGAAGTCCGGCCCCCTGCTGCGGTCGGTTCCGCCGCCGAGACCGGTCAGCGCACCGAAGCCGGTGCGGCGTGCCGGAGTACCGAACAACTGCTCGTCGATCTTGTCGACGAGATCAGGGTCGGGCGCTTGTTCGTGTTCGTCGGCCTCGGGCGCGGCGGCGGGCGTGAACTGCTTGGATTCGGACCACGCGGGCGGCGAGTCACGCTCCAGGTCGAACAGGCCTTCGAGCGCGTTGAAGACCTCGTTGCAGCGTCCGCAGCGCACCCAGCCTTCGGAGACCTTGAGCTGGTCCTGCACCACGCGGAAGACGGTTCCGCAGGAGGTGCATCGGGTCGCCAGGCTCATGCCGGCATCATGCCATCGTGCCGGTCATCAGCACCCAGCCGTCGTCGCGATCGTCCACCCGCAGCGTGAGCCAGGGCGCATAGGCCGCCGTCAGTTCGTCGGCCTGGCGCTCGAGGATGCCGGCCAGCACCAGATGCCCGCCCGCCGCGACATGCGAGCACAGCAGCGGGGCGAGCAGCTTGAGCGGCGTGGCGAGGATGTTGGCGAAGACGAGCGGGTACTGTCCTTGCGCCAGCTCCGGCAGGCCGGCGTTCACGCTCACCTTGTTGGCAGTGGCGTTGGCGCGCGTCGCCTCGACCGCCGCCGGGTCGATGTCGACCGCGTCGATGCGGCCGGCGCCATGCAGGGCGGCGCCGATGGCGAGGATGCCCGAGCCGCAACCGTAGTCGAGCACACGCGTCCAGTGCGGCGCGAGCGCCGGGGCTTGGCGTGCCGCCCAGCGCAGGCACATGCGCGTGGTCGGATGCGTGCCGGTGCCGAAGGCGAGGCCGGGGTCGAGGCGGATCACGCGCTGCGCGCCTGCGGGCACCTCATGCCAGCTCGGCACGATCCAGAAGCCCGGCGCGATTTCGACGGGCGCGAACTGCGATTGCGTCAGGCGCACCCAGTCCTGCTCGGCCACCGGGCGCATCGCGACGAGCGCGACGTCCTTCGCCCAGTCCTGCGCGAGCAGCAAGGTGCCGGCCTCGGTGGCGGCCTGATCGTTCTCGAACAGCGCGACGATGCGCGAGCGCTTCCAGCCGCCCGCCGGCGCCGGCATGCCGGGCTCACCGAACAGCGCGTGCTCGGCGTCGGTGTCGGCATCGGCGTCCTCGACGGAGACCGAGAGCGCGCCGAGTTCGTCGATCAGCGCGTCGGTGACCGTCTCGACCGCCTCCTCCGGCGCGAGCAGCAGCAGTTCGATCATCACCGGAAACCTAGCGCTTGTGCTCGGACATCCAGCCTTCGAGGTAGTGGATGCTGGTGCCGCCCTCGATGAACTTGGCATCGGCCATCAGCTCGCGGTGCAGCGGGATGTTGGTCAGGATGCCTTCCACCACCGTCTCCGACAAGGCGATGCGCATGCGCGCCAGCGCCTGGTCGCGCGTGTCGCCGTGCACGATGATCTTGCCGATCATCGAGTCGTAGTTGGGCGGCACGAAGTAGTTGGCGTAGACGTGCGAGTCGACGCGCACGCCCGGCCCGCCCGGCGCGTGCCAGGTGGTGATGCGCCCCGGCGAGGGCGTGAACTTGTACGGATCCTCGGCGTTGATGCGGCACTCGACGGCGTGGCCGCGCATCTGGATGTTGCGCTGCGCGAAGGGCAGCTTCTCGTTGGCCGCCACGCGGATCTGCATCTGCACGATGTCGATGCCGGTGACGAGCTCGGTCACCGGGTGCTCCACCTGCACGCGCGTGTTCATCTCGATGAAGTAGAACTCGCCGTCCTGGTAGAGGAACTCGAAGGTGCCGGCGCCGCGGTAGCCGATCTTCTTGCAGGCGGCGGCGCAGCGATCGCCGATGCGCTCGATCACGCGGCGCGGGATGCCCGGCGCCGGTGCCTCCTCGATGATCTTCTGGTGGCGGCGCTGCATCGAGCAGTCGCGCTCGCCCAGCCAGACGGCGTTCTTGTGCTGGTCGGCCAGCACCTGGATCTCGATGTGGCGCGGCCGCTCGAGAAACTTCTCCATGTACACGGCCGGATTGCCGAAGGCCGCGCCGGCTTCGCCGCGCGTGGTCTGCACCGCGTGGATCAGCGCCGCCTCGGTGTGCACCACGCGCATGCCGCGCCCGCCGCCGCCGCCGGCCGCCTTGATGATCACCGGGTAGCCGATGCTGCGCGCGATGCGGATGATCTCCTTCGGATCCTCGGGCAGCGCGCCCTCCGAGCCGGGCACGCAGGGCACGCCGGACTTGATCATCGCCTGCTTGGCCGAGACCTTGTCGCCCATCAGGCGGATCGACTCGGGCGTCGGGCCGATGAAGGTGAAGCCGCTGCGCTCGACGCGCTCGGCGAAGTCCGCGTTCTCCGACAGGAAGCCGTAGCCGGGGTGGATGGCTTCGGCATCGGTGACTTCGGCGGTCGAGATGATCGCCGGCATGTTGAGGTAGCTCTGCGCCGAGGGCGCCGGGCCGATGCACACCGCCTCGTCGGCCAGGCGCACGTACTTGGCGTCGCGGTCGGCCTCGGAGTACACCACCACCGACTTGATGCCCATCTCGCGACAGGCGCGCTGAATGCGCAGGGCGATTTCGCCTCGATTGGCGATGAGAATCTTCTTGAACATGGTGCCTCGGCTCAATCGCCCTGGCGAGCTGCGCCCGCAGGGCAATCTGGCTTCGCCGCAACGCCTGCGGCGTTGTCCCCGCGATTCGCGATCAGGATCTTCTTGAACATCGAGCGCGCTCGTTACTCGACGACGAACAGCGGCTGGCCGAACTCGACCGCCTGGCCGTTCTCGCACAGGATCTTGGTGATCTTGCCGGCCTTGTCGGCCTCGATCTCGTTCATGATCTTCATCGCCTCGATGATGCAGACCGGCTCGCCTTCCTTGACCTCGCTGCCCACTTCGACGAAGGGCTTGCCGCCCGGGCTGGACGAGCGATAGAAGGTGCCGACCATCGGCGACTTGACGACGTGGCCGGTCTCGACCACGGGCGCGGGGGCTGTCGCGGCAGCGGCCGCCGGTGCCGCCGCGGCCACGGCGGGCGCGGCGACCAGCGGGGCCGCCGGCATGTGCACGACGCCGGGCAGCGGCATCACGGCGGCAGCGGGGTCCGACTTGACGATGCGCACCTTGCCGTCGGCCTCGGTGATTTCCAGTTCGGAGATGTTCGATTCCGACACCAGATCGATCAGTGTCTTGAGCTTGCGAAGGTCCATGCGCTCTCCAACGGTTGTGCGAGGTCTCAGGCCTCTGGTGGTCTCTTGCTGCCGATATCCGGCGCCATACGGGGCACTACGGACTCGATCTTGTGCAACTCGAGCATCGTTCGTGATGCTGCACAGCCGGCCCCAGGGCGATGGCTCCGGTTGAACGCCGGGCTCACATTGGCTGCGCGAAGGCCGCGACTTTACGCGCTTTGGCGCAATTTGGGAGCAATTGACAATCGGCGGCTTTGGTGCTTGCAAAACGCGACGGAAGTCACGCGATCGCGGCGATCCAGGCCTGCAGCTCGGGCTCCTTGAGCGCCCCCAGCTTGCGTGAGCGCACCGTGCCGTCGCTGCCCAGCACCACGGTGAAGGGCAGTCCGCCCTGAGTATTGCCCAGCGAGCGGCCGAATTCGATACCGTCCAACCCGGCCAGCCCGACGGGCAGGGCCAGCGGCCGCTTGAGCAGGAACTCGCGCACCGGTGTCGGGCTGTCGACCGCCAGCGCGAGCACGGTCCAGCCGCGCCCCTGTTGTTCGCGCTGGAAGCGCTCGAGCAGCGGCAGTTCGGTGATGCAGGGCGGGCACCAGGTGGCCCAGAAGTTCAGCACCAGCGGCTTGCCACGATAGTTGGCGAGCACCAACTCTCCGCCTTCTGGCTTCTCGAAGCGGGTCTGCCAGAAGCCGGGAGGCAGTGGGAGTTCCTCGGGGCGCAGCCGCCACCAGGCTGCACCGATGCCGGCGGCGGCTGCTGCGGCGCCGACCGCGCCCGCGAGGACAAGATTGCGTCGCTTCATGATTGGGCCACCGACTGGGCCATCAGGCGGCGCAGGCCGGCGAGGTCGCCGCAACTCGTCTGGCCGCGCGCGTCGGGCTTGAGCGCGCCGCGCAGGTCGTCGTGGTCGAGCACGGTGAGGTGCAGGGTCACGCTTTCGCCCAGGACGCGGCTGGTGCTCGCCAGTGTCAGCACGTCGACGCTCTCGCCGCGCGGGCCGGGGCGGCTGCCCACTTCGTAGGGCACGCGCTGGTCGATGAGAAAGATCTCGGCCTGCTTGGAGTCGTCGCAGTAGAGCTGCAGGTGCACCGCCGACAGCCGCGTCGCCGTGCCGCGCCAGACGGCGCCGGCCAGGTGCGGACGCAGCGGCGCGAGGCGCTCCATCCACTGCGCCGCCACCTCGCGCAGCGCGCGCAGCTCGGCCGGCTGCGTGTCGGCGCAGAAGAGTTGCAGGTAGGCGCGCACCTCGTCTTCCACCGCCTCGTTGGCCGGCATCTCGGCAGAGCGCAGGCTGGTGCGGCCGAGCAGCTTGGCCGCCTTGCGCTTGGCGGGGCCGTACTCCATGCCGTCTTCCACCACCAGCCGGGCGGCGGCAGCGGCGATCTCTTCGGTCAGCGTCGGGGCCATGGAGTCATTCTAGAAAGCGCGGCTTGTCCCGGCTCAGGGCGGGTCGACCGCGCCCATGCGCGCGGCGATGGTGCCGGCGCGGCCGATCACGTAGGGCGAGTTCGGCCGCTTCTCGAAGCGCTTGGGCGCCGGCAGCATCACCGCGAGGCGCGCCGCCTGCACGGTGCCGAGCGACTGGGCCGGCACGTGGAAGTAGTGCCGCGCCGCGGCCTCGGCGCCGAACAGGCCTTCGCCCCATTCGACGCTGTTGAGGTAGATCTCCAGGATGCGCTGCTTGCTCAGCAGTGCTTCCAGCATCATGGTGATGGCGAACTCCTGGCCCTTGCGCACCAGGCTGCGTTCGCTGCCGAGGAAGAGGTTCTTGGCCAGCTGCTGGGTGATGGTGGAGCCGCCCACCACCTTGGCCACGCGCGGCGGCGGCACCGGCTTCGCCGCCGGCAGCCGGGCGGCGCGGCGCTCCTGTTGCGCGTTGAGGCGCTGGGCCAGTTCCTCGGCGCGCTGGTTGCGTTCCCAGGCCTTCTCGATCGCGTCCCAGTCGACGCCGCCATGCTCGGTGAACTCGGCGTCTTCCGAGGCGATCACCGCGCGCTTGAGCTGCGGCGAGATGCGCTCGTAGCCCACCCACTGCTGCGCCCACAGGATCTGCCGCTTCTCGACCAGCAGCCGCCAGGCCTCCGAGCGCTGGAAGGTGGTGGACTGCGGATCGACCACCGCCATCAATCCGATGCGCGCGACGAAGTACAGCTGCAGCGCGAGTGCCGAGAGCATGAACAGTGCGGCCAGGCGCCATAGCGCGCGCAGCACCGCACGCATCAACGCACTTTCGCGGCCAGCCGGGCGCGCAGCGCAGCCAGCACCGGCGCCGTCTCCGGCCGCACGCCGCGCCAGAGGAAGAAGGCCTCGGCGGCCTGCTCGACCAGCATGCCCAGGCCGTCGCGGCCGCGCGCGCCATGCGCCTCGGCCCAGGCGATGAAACCTTGCGCGGCCGGGCCGTACATCATGTCCAGCGCCAGCGCGCCGGGCGCGAGCACCGCGCTGTCCACCGGCACCTGCGCGCCCTGCAGGCTGGAGGCGGTGGCGTTGATCACCACGTCGAAGCGCTCGCCGGCCTCGCGCGGCGCGCGGGCAGCGAGTGCGCAGCCGCCGGCCAGATCGGCATGGCGCGCGACCAGTTCCTCCGCCTTGGCCACGGTGCGGTTCGCCACCACCAGCACCGCGGGCCGCGCTTCCAGCAGCGGGCCGAGCGCACCGGCCGCCGCGCCGCCCGCGCCGATCAGCAGCACGCGTTTTCCCGCCAGGGCCACGCCGGCGTTGGCTTCGATGTCGCGCACGAGGCCGATGCCGTCGGTGTTGTCGGCCAGCCAGCCGCCTTCGGCCTCCGGGTCGAAGCGCAGCGTGTTGCAGGCCTGGGCGCGCAGCGCGCGCGGCGTGTGGCGCGCGGCCAGCGCGAAGGCCTCGAACTTGAAGGGCACGGTGACGTTGCAGCCGCGCACCGCGCCGGCGCTGCGGTCGGCCGCGAAAGCGCGCAGCGTGGCGGCGAAGGCGGCCAGCGGGCACAGCAGGCGGCCGTAGTCGAGCGCCTGGCCGGTCTGCCGCGCAAACTCGGCGTGGATGAAGGGCGACTGGCTGTGCTCGACCGGATTGCCGGCCACCGCGTAACGGTCGGGCTGCCCGGCACTCATTGCGGCGTGCTCAAGGTGGTCGAGAGGCCTTCGTCGCGCGTGAACTTGAAGCGCGAGGTGATGACGAGCTGGTCGGCCTTGCGGCGCATCGCCGTGCTGAACGGGCCGAAAGGCGCCGCCGCCTTGACGATGGCCACGGCGCGGCGGTCGAGCGTCTTCGAGGTCGACGGGCGCACCACCTCGGTGTCGAGCACGCGGCCCTCGGCGTCCACGGTCACGTTCATCACCAGCTCGCCGTAGAGCTTCTTGCCCTGGTATTCGGGGAAGTTGCGCGTGCCGCGCTCCTCGATCCTGCGGCGCAGCTGGTCGTAGTAGAGCGCGTAGACCTCCTCGCGCGTGGCGGGGCTGATGTAGCGCTTCTTGGGCCGAGCGTTCTCTTCGTTGATGCGCTTCTCGATCTCGGCCAGCAGTTCGATCAGGCGGCGGCGCTTCTCTTCCAGCGAACGCTCCTGCGGCGAGCCCTGGTCGCGCTGCGGGTCGGGCGGCGGCAGCAGCGCGAGTTCGCGGCGCATCTGCGCGAGCAGCTGCTGCTGCGTCTCCTGCAGCTGCTCGACCTGGCGGCGCGCGTCTTCGGTGGAGTCGCCCAGCTCCATGGTGGCCGAGGGCGGCAAGGGCGAGGTCGCACGGCCGCGCTCGGCCTCGCCGCCGCCTTGCAGATTCGCCTGCGCGATGGCCGCGGCCACCGAGGGCGCCTCGCCCGAGCGCGAGTTGACGAGGATGACCTCCAGCGGCGTGTCCTGGAAGATGCGGTTGAAGCCTTCGGGGTCGACGAAGCGCACGCCCAGCAGCGCCGCGTGCACCGCGACCGAGAACAGCAGCGCGATCTGCAGGGTCGAGAGCTTGCGCAGCTTCTTCAGCATCTCAGTTCGAACTGGCTGTGGCCGCTTCGTTCGACGCCTCGCCGTCACCCGACACGTCGATGGCCAGCGTCAGCGGCCCGGCGCTCTCGGCCGCTTCCTCGATCTCGGCCTCGTCCACCGGCGCATCGTCGGCCGTGGTGGCCGGATCGTCGATGCGGCCGAGCAGGCTCGCGTGCAGGTCGAGCGTCAGCAGATCGGTGCCGGTGATCTTCACGCGCACGCGCGCGCCGCGCGGCAGGGCCTCGGCGCCGAGCGCGCGGAAGACCAGCGGCAGCGTCTCGGCGCGCACCAGGCCGTCCTTCATCACCGCGGCCTCGAGCTCGAAGAGGCCGTTCTGCTCGAGGAAGCGCAGCGTCCAGTAGCGCTCGATGGCCGACTGGAAGCCGTTGTATTCGGCATAGGCGGCGTCGAAGGCCGAGATGACGGAGAACAGCGCCGCGTCCTTGGGCTTGAAGGGCGCGGCCAGTGCCGCGGTGCGGCCGTGGCGCGCGCAGGCGATGATCTGCCACTGGTTGACGAGGTCGACGTAGCGGCGCAGCGGCGAGGTCGCCCAGGTGTACTGCGCCACGCCCATGCCGGCGTGCGGCGCGGGCTTCACGCCCATGCGCACCTTCACGCCCGGCGCGAGGCTCATCTGGCTGCGGTAGATCCCGGGCACGCCGCACTCGGCGATCCAGCCGCCCCAGGTGCTGTTGGCGAGGATCATGGCCTCGGCGACGATCAGGTCCAGCGGCGCGCCGCGCTGGCGCGTGCTGATGAGCACGCGCTCCTGGCCCTGCGGCTCGCGGCCTTCGTTGCCTTCGAGGCGGAAGTTGTAGTCGGGGCGGTTGAAGGTCTCGGGCTTGCCGCGCACGACCTCGCGCTTCGCTTTCAGGTGGCGCGCGAGGCGGAAGGCGAAGGCCAGCTCCGCCGCGTGTTCGTAGGCCGCCGGCGCGTCGCCGGTCAGCGTGGCCTCGGTGATCACCGCATCGAGCTGGTCGTGGCGCAGGTTGGAGACGATGTCCACGCGCTCCAGCTTCGTCTCGCTGCCCTTCACCTCGAGCGTGGCCTCGTCGAGCGTGACGTAGAGCGATACCGCCGGGCAGGCGCGGCCGGCGGTGAGCGTGTAGGCCTGCACCACCTCGTCGGGCAGCATGGTGAGCTTCCAGCCCGGCATGTAGACGGTGGACAGGCGTTCGCGCGCCAGCTTGTCGAGCGCCGACTCGGCGGCAAACGCCAGCGCCGGCGCAGCGATGTGGATGCCGAACACCACCGTGCCCGTGCCCAGGCCCTGCACCGAGAGCGCATCGTCGATCTCGGTGGTGTGCGAGTCGTCGATCGAGAAGGCTTTCGCCGGCGACAGCGGCAGATCGTCCTTGATCGGCGGCGCGGCGAGCGCCGGGAAGCCGGTGCCCTTGGGGAAGTTGTCGAACAGGAAACGCTTCCAGTGGAACTGGTAGGGCGAGTCGATCGCGCCCGCGGCCTTGAGCAGTTCCAGCGGCGGGCGCTGCGAACGCTTGGCCGCCTCGACCACCGCCTTGTACTCGGGCGCGTTCTTGTCCGGCTTGAAGAGGATCTTGTAGAGCTGCTCGCGCACCGGCGCCGGGCACTGGCCCTGCACGATCTCGCCGGCCCAGGCCTCGATCTGCGCCTGCAGCGCCTTCTTGCGCTCGATGCCCAGCAGCGCGGCCTTGACGGTTTCCTCGGGCGCCTTCTTGAAGTTGCCCTTGCCGAGACGGCGGAAGTAGTGCGGCGCCTCGAACAGGCGGAACAGCGCGGCGGCCTGCTTCTCGACGCCGGCAGCGGCGTCGAAGTAGTCGCGCGCCAGGTCGGCGAAGCCGAACTCCTGCTCGGGGGCGAACTCCCAGGCCAGGTCGAGGTCGATGTCGCGCGCGAGCGTCTGCGCCGAGGCGATCAGCTCGGCGGGCTGCGGCTTGTCGAACTTCAAGAGCACGTTGGCCGACTTCACCTTCACGCGCTTGCCGGACTCGAGCTCGATCTGCATCGAGCTCTCGGCTTCGGTCATCACGCGGCCGGCGTGGAATTTGCCGGCGTCTTCGAACAGGGCATACATAGGAGGCGCGATTGTCGCCTGAAGGCGTTTCCCGTCAGTAGGTTCTGCCCTTGCGGTACTGGGCGTGCGAGCGGCGCGACAGTGTCGTGCTTCGCGAAATCGCCGCGAACGAGGCGCCGGCGTGGGCGTGGCAGATCGCCAGGCCGAGCGCATCGGCGGCGTCGCGCCCCGGCTCGCCGGGCAGCGCGAGCAGCCGCGCCACCATGGCCTGCACCTGCTCCTTGCGCGCCTGGCCGTGGCCGACCACCGCCTTCTTCATCTGCAACGCGGTGTATTCGGCCACCGCCAGCTCGGTGCTGACCAGCGCGGCCAGCGCCGCGCCGCGCGCCTGGCCGAGCAGCAGCGTCGACTGCGGGTTGACGTTGACGAAGACGATCTCCACCGAGGCGCAATCGGGCTGGTAGCGCGCCGTCACCTCGCGCACGCCCTCGAAGATGATCTTCAGCCGGCCGGGCAGGTCACCGAGCGCCGCAGCCTCGGTGCGGATGGTGCCGCTGGCCACGTAATGCAGCTTCGCGCCCTCGACTTCGATCACGCCGAAGCCGGTGGTTCGCAGGCCGGGGTCGATGCCGAGGATCTTCATGCGTCGGATCACGACCGCAGGCTGAAGTACCAGCGCACCGCGTGGAAGAACACCGGCGCCGCGAAGCACAGCGGAGCCACCCGGTCGAGCAGGCCGACCGCGCCCGTGACGGCCAGCTTGCCGCCCCAGCTGCGCACGCCGGCGTCCTTCTTGAGCGCCTTCATCACGAACTCGCCGAAGCTGCCGGCGCCGCCGGCGATGAAGCCCATCACCAGCGCCGGGATGGGCTTGAAGGGTGTGGCCCAGTACAGCGCCGCGCCGACGACGCCGGCCGAGAGCGCGCCGATCCACCAGGCGCGCCACGAGAACGAACGGCTGATGGCGCGCGCCACCGGGCGGCGGCGCAGCCAGCGGCTGGCCACCTCCTGCACGATCTGCGCGCTGGCCACTACGAGCACCAGGTACAGCACCATGAAGGCGCCGCGCTCCTCGTAGCGCGGCAGGTCGAGCAGCAGCAGCGCCGGCGCGTGGCTCATGCCGTAGACGCAGACCATGATGCCCCACTGGATCTTGGCGGTGCGCTCGAGAAAGCGCGTCGGGTCGTTGCCGAAGGCGCTGACCAGCGGGATGGCGAGGAACACGTACACCGGGATGAATACGGTGAAGAGGTCGAAGTGCTCGGTGGCGACGATGCCGTACTGCAGCGGCAGCACGACGAAGAAGGCCAGCAGCAGGCTGCGGTGGTCGCCGCGGCGCGTCTGCGTCAGCGTGACGAACTCGCGCAGCGCGACGAAGGAGAGCACGCCGAACAGCAGCGTCGAGACGAAGGCGCCCGAGGCCCAGGCGACCCAGAACAGCACCGCGCCGAGCCAGACGGCGCGCAGGTCGCGCACGAAGCGGTCGAAGCGCTCCTGGTCTTCCGGCGTGCGCTCGCGCACCGAGCGCGTGGTGGCGACGATGCTGACGATGGCCAGCAAGCCGAACAGCAGCACGAACAGCAGGCCGATCTGCTGGCTGACGCTGAGGTCTCTGAGCGCGCCCATGACTATTGTTGGCTGCGCTGAGCGCGGCTGCACCGAGCGCGGCTGGGCCGGGGCCTGCCGGTCTGCGCGCCGCCCGATATCGGTGCTCGACCGGCAGGCCCCGGCCCAGCCGTTCCACCACCGAGCGCGCCCAAGGAATGCGCAGCGCGCCACGGCTGCCACGGCATGGGTCGGGCAGGCTGGGCGAGCACGGATATCGGGCCGCGCACAGCCCAGCCTGCCCGACCCATGCCGCGCTCCGACGACGGCGGAACGAGAAGCGCAACGCAGAGCATCAATCCACCTCTCTCAGCGCCATCACCGCCTCGCGCGCGCGGTCGAGGAAGACACGCTTGTCCTCGCCCGGCTGCAGCTGCAGCGGCGCGCCGAAGGTCACCGAGCAGAGGATGGGCACCGGCACCACCTCGCCCTTGGGCATCACGCGCTGCACGTTGGCTATCCAGGCCGGAATCAGCTGCACCTCGGGGAAGGCTTCGGCGAGGTGAAAGAGTCCCGCCTTGAACGGCGCCGGGTCGGCGGCGAAGCCGCGTGTGCCCTCGGGGAAGATCACCAGCGAGTCGCCGTGGCGCAGCGCTTCCATCAGCGGCTCGAGCGGATCCTCGTCGGCCGAGCGCTGGCGCGATACGTAGACCGCGTTGAAGATCTCGCGCGTGATCCAGTGCTTGAGCTTGCTCGAGGTCCAGTAGTCGCGCGCGGCGATCGGCCGCGTCACCGCGCGCAGCTCGCGCGGCAGCGCGGCCCAGATCAGCACCCAGTCGAAATGGCTCTGGTGGTTGGCGAAATAGATGCGCTGCTCGGCCTTGGGCGGGCTGCCGTACCAGTGGCCTTGCGCGCCCGTGATGAGGCGGGCGAGAAAGGCGAGGAACAGGCCCGCGAGCTCGGGCAGCTTCATGCGCGGCTGCCGCCCGGATTCAGTGGCGGAAGTGGCGCACGCCGGTCAGCACCATGGCGATGCCGCGCTCGTCGGCCGCCGCGATCACCTCGTCGTCGCGCATCGAGCCGCCGGGCTGGATCACGCAGCTCGCGCCCTGGTCGATCACCACGTCGAGGCCGTCGCGGAAGGGGAAGAAGGCGTCGCTCGCCACCGCCGAGCCCTTGAGCGAGAGCCCGGCATGGCCGGCCTTGATCGAAGCGATGCGCGCCGAATCGAGCCGGCTCATCTGCCCCGCGCCCACGCCCAGCGTCATGCCGCCGCCGCAGTAGACGATGGCGTTGCTCTTGACGAACTTGGCCACCTTCCAGGCGAACAACAGGTCGTCGAGCTGCGCCGCGGTCGGCGCGAGCTTGGTGACCACGCGCAGCTCTTCGCGCGCCACGTTGCGCACGTCCGAGCTCTGCACCAGCAGGCCGCCGCCGACGCGCTTGAAGTCCAGCGCGTTGACCGCGTCGCCCGCCGGCACTTCCAGCACGCGCACGTTCTGCTTGGCGGCGAAGATGGCACGCGCCTCGGGCGTCACGCTCGGTGCGATCAGCACCTCGACGAACTGCTTGTTGGTGCCGATACGCTGCGCGGTCGCTTCGTCGAGCGGGCGGTTCAGCGCGATGATGCCGCCGAAGGCCGAGGTCGGATCGGTCTGCCAGGCCTTGGCGTAGGCCTCCTCGATGCTCGCGCCGACGGCCACGCCGCAGGGGTTGGCGTGCTTGACGATCACGCAGGCCGGCGCGTCGAAGCTGCGCACGCATTCCCAGGCGGCATCGGCATCGGCGATGTTGTTGTACGAGAGCTCCTTGCCCTGCAGCTGCTTCGCGGTGGCGAGCGTGCCGGCGGCAGGCGTGCGCTCGCGGTAGAAGGCGGCGCTCTGGTGCGGGTTCTCGCCGTAGCGCAGATCCTGCACCTTGACGAAGCCGGCGTTGAACTGGCCGGGGAAGGGCGCGCGCGTGCCGTCGTCCTGGATCGACGAGAGGTAGTCGCTGATCGCCGCGTCGTAGTTGGCGATGCGGTTGAACGCGGCCACCGAGAGCGCGAACTTGGTCTTCTTGCTGATGCCGCCGGCCTTCAGCTCGGCGAGCACGCCTTCGTACTGCGACGCGTCGGTGAGCACGGCCACGTCCTGCCAGTTCTTCGCCGCCGAGCGCACCATCGCCGGCCCGCCGATGTCGATGTTCTCGATCGCGTCTTCCAGCGTGCAGCCGGGCTTGGCCACGGTCGCCTCGAAGGGGTAGAGGTTCACGCAGAGGATGTCGATGGTCGGGATGCCGTGCGTCTTCAGCGCCGCCACGTGCGCCGGCAGATCGCGGCGCGCCAGCAGGCCGCCGTGGATCTTCGGGTGCAGGGTCTTGACGCGGCCGTCGAGCATCTCGGGAAAGCCGGTGTGCTCGGCCACCTCGGTGACGGCCAGGCCGGCATCGGCCAGCAGCTTGGCGGTGCCGCCGGTGGACAGCAGCTCGACGCCGAGCGCGGCGAGGCTGCGCGCGAACTCGAGCACGCCGGTCTTGTCGGAAACGGAAATGAGCGCGGTGGTCATGGTGAGGCTCTTACTTGATCAGCTTGTGGTCGAGCAGCTTGCGCCGCAGCGTATTGCGGTTGATGCCCAGCCAGTCGGCCGCGCGGCTCTGGTTGCCCTCGGCGTGTTTCATCACGGTCTCGAGCAGGGGCTTCTCGACCACGCGGAGGATCATGTCGTACATCCCGTTCGGCTCCACGCCGCGCAGGTCCTTGAAGTAGCCGTCCAGGCTGTCGCGGACGCTCTCCTCGAGGTGCTTCTTGCTCATGCTTGTTGTGGAAAATCTCGTGCGAGATGGTCGTCGTTGGCCGCGCGGCGCGTGGCCGGCAGCCGGGTATGGGTATCGGCGAGGCGGTCGAAGAATTCTTCCACCGCGCGCAGCTGGGCCGTGGCTTCGTCGATGCGGTTCATCTGATCGCGGAAGGCCGCGCCGCCGGGCAGGCCGTGCACGGCCCAGCCGATGTGCTTGCGCGCGCTGCGCACGCCGGAGAGTTCGCCGTACAGGCCGTAGTGGTCGTGCAGGTGCTCGGTGAGCCAGGCCTTGGCCTGCAGCGTCTCGGGCGCCTCGAGCTCCTCGCCGGTGGCGAGGTAGTGCGCGATCTCGCGGAAGATCCACGGCCGGCCCTGCGCCGCGCGGCCGATCATGATCGCGTCGGCTTTCGTCGCCTCGAGTACCGCGCGCGCCTTGCGCGGCGAATCGATGTCGCCGTTGGCCACCACCGGAATCGCCACCGCCGCCTTCACCGCCGCGATGGTGTCGTACTCGGCCTCGCCGCCGTAGCCCTGCTCGCGCGTGCGGCCGTGCACCGTCACCATCGCCACGCCGGCCGCTTCGGCCAGGCGCGCGATGCGCACCGCGTTGCGCTCGCTGGCGCACCAGCCGGTGCGCATCTTCAGCGTCACCGGAACGCCGTGCGGCGCGCAGGCCGCGACCACGGCTTCGATGATCGCGGTGGCCAGCGGCTCGTCCTGCATCAGCGCCGAGCCGGCCCACTTGCTGCACACCTTCTTGGCCGGGCAGCCCATGTTGATGTCGATGATCTGCGCGCCGCGCTCGACGTTGTAGGCGGCCGCCTCGGCCATCATCGCCGCGTCGGTGCCGGCGATCTGCACCGCGATGGGATCGCTCTCGCCGCGGTGGTCGGCGCGCCGGCTGGTCTTCAGGCTGTTCCACAGCTCGCGGCGCGAGGTCACCATCTCGCTGACCGCATAGCCCGCGCCGAGCTTCTTGCACAGCATGCGGAACGGGCGGTCGGTCACCCCGGCCATCGGGGCGGCGAACAGCCGGTTCGCCAGCGTGATATGGCCGATGCGCATGGGGGACGGGGAGGGGAGCTGCTGAAAAGTGAGGCAGAAGTATAGCCAGCGCACCTGCCGCCTTCTTCCTGCGCTGCATCAATGCAGGGGGTGCCGATAATCGACGCGATGGAGGCTTGGCTGCAGTCGCTGCTGACGACACTCGCGCTGCCCGAATACGGGCTCAGCACGGTATTCGTGGTCGCGCTGATCTCGGCCACGTTGCTGCCGCTGGGCTCGGAGCCGGCGGTATTCGGGCTGCTCAAGCTCAACCCCGACCTGTTCTGGCCGGCCATCCTGGTGGCCACCGCCGGCAACACCATCGGCGGGGCGATCAGCTGGGCGATGGGCTACGGCGCCGAGCGCGCCTACGAGCACTTCACGCACAAGCACGTCGAGGCGCGCGCGCTCAAGTGGCTGGAGCGCTTCGGCGCCCGGGCCTGCCTGCTGTCGTGGCTGCCGATCGTCGGCGATCCGCTGTGCGCCGTGGCCGGCTGGCTGCGCCTGCCGTTCTGGCCCTGCGTGCTCTACATGGCGATCGGCAAGTTCGCGCGCTACCTGGTGATGACGAGCGCGCTGCTGTGGTGGTTCCCCGGCCGGCTCTGATCAGCCGGCGCGCGCACGCGCCGCGAGCGCGACTTCCAGATCGTCGAGCACCTGCTCGAGCTTCTTCACCGCCAGCGCCGAGGGCAGCACCGGCGGGCCGCGCCGCGCCGGGCGGCGCAGCAGGCTGCGGTGGTGGTCGTCGAGCGCCTTGTCGTTCAGCGCCAGGCCGTGGCGCGCCAGCTTGGCGGCGATCTGCGGCCGCTGCGCGCGCAACTGCTCGCGCGTCTGCCGGTAAGCGTGCTCGGCCAGCCAGCGCCGCTGCGAGTAGCCGAAGGTGTTGGCGAGGAACATTTCCGGGTCGCGCTGGTCGGGCTCGAAGAGCAGGATGTCGGTGCCCGGGTGGCTGCGCTCGTAGCCCTTCATGCCGAGCTCGAGGCGCGAGTGGATCAGCGTGCGGAAGGTCTGCGACAGCACCACCGGCAGGCCGCCGTCGATCAGCCGCGGGATGCGCGGCTCGCCGCTTTCCAGCACGCGCTCGCGGCGCGCGTGCGCGGCGTCGTAGGGCACCAGCGGGTTGAGGCAGATCAGCAGGTCCAGCCCGTCCTCGAGCAGCACCGAGGCGTGCAGCGTCTTCTTCAGCGCGCCGTCGACGAAGAAGCGTCCGCCGATCTCCACCGGCGGGAACAGCCCCGGCAGCGCCGAGCTCGCCTGCACCGCCTGCGAGATCGGCACCTCGTCGAAGCCGGGCAGGCCGAAGGGCGCGCTCTCGCCGCTGTCCAGATCGGTGGCCACCAGCACCAGCTTGCGGCGCAGCTCGCGGAAGTCATTGCTGCGGCCGGGCTGCGCGAACTGGCGGCGCAGCTGCGCCTCGATGCCGGTGTTGGAGAACAGGCCCGTGGGCAGCGCGTGCGCGAGCTGCTCGACCGTCACGCTCGCCGAGTGGCGCTGCAGCACGCCCACCCACAGGGCCTGCGCCGCCACGCGCGGCAGCGAGGCGAGGCGGCGTGCGAACTCGCCCCAGGCCGGGCGCATCAGCAGGCCGGGTTCGAAGATGTCGTGCGCCGCGCCTTCGTTCTCGATGAAGGAGGCGCATTGCTCGCGCGGGCTCATGCCGTTGGCCAGCGCCGCGGCGATGAAGCCGCCGGCCGACACGCCGACGTAGGCGTCGCAGTCGGCCAGCTCGATGCCGACGATGGCTTCGTCCAGCGCGCACAGCGCGCCGAGTTCGTAGATCGCGCCCAGCGGGCCGCCACCGGCCAGCGCGACGCCGATGCGGGGTCGTGTCTGCATGCCTTGCAGTCTAGGTGTGGGCGCGGCGCCGGCCATGGTGCGCTGCCTCTAGCGTGGATTGAGCCTGCTCAAATGCAGACGGGGCACCCGCAGGTGCCCCGTCGAACCACGTCGAGCGACGTCGTTCAATGCTCAGGCCGCAGCCTTCTTGGCCGTCGCGCGCTTGCCAGCCGCCTTCTTGGCCGGGGCCTTCTTGGCCGGGGCCGCGGCGCCGCCCTTGGAGAGCTTGGCGACCTGCGCGCCGAGCGCATCGATGCGCTTGATCAGCGCGTCGACGTCCTTGGCCGAGGGCACGCCGAGCTTGTTGAGCGCCTTGGCGGTGCGCTCCTCGAAGATGGTTTCGAGCTTGTCCCAGTGCTGGCCGGCCTTGGTCTGCACGTCGCCGGCCATGCCGCTCATCTTGCTGGTCACGGCGCCGAGCTTCTCTTCGGCCACGGCCTGGGTCTTGCGCTGCAGCGACAGGCCTTCCTTGACCAGCGCCTCGAAGACCTTGCCGCCTTCTTCCTGCGCCTTCGAGAAGGCGCCCATGCCGGCCAGCCAGATCTGCTGCGCCGAATCCTTCACCGAACCGGCGAGCGCGCTGTCGAGCAGATTGCCCGTGGATGCAGCCTTCTTGTTCGCCATCTGCTTGAGCTTCTTGACCATGGTGTCTGTCCTTCAATGAGCAACCGGGATACTTCGCACTATAGGCAGACGCCTTGGAGCGGGCAGCCTAATTCTCTAGGGCGCAGGCTCTACGCCACGCGCGGTGCGCTCCGGGTAAGCGCGCAGCGTCGCGTTTGGGCCTTTGGACAAGAATAAGTGCAAACCCGCTCCGTCGAGCCGCCCCCAGAACATCCAGGAGGAACCCCATGCAGTATTTCGTCACCGGCGCCACCGGCTTCATCGGCCGGCGTCTCGTCAAGACCTTGCTGGCGCGGCGCGGCGCCGTCGTGTACTTCCTGCTGCGCCCCGAGTCGGAAGGCAAGGTGCCCGAGCTGCTGCAGTACTGGGGCGTGGGCAAGTCGCGCGCGGTGCCGGTGTACGGCGACCTGACGAGCAAGAAGCTCGGCGTCGGCAGCGACGACGTGAAGGCGCTGAAGAGCCAGATCGACCACATGTACCACCTCGCCGCGGTCTACGACCTCTCGGCCGACGAGGAGAGCCAGATCCACGCGAACATCGACGGCACGCGCGCCGCGGTGGAGTTCGCCAAGGCGATCGACGCGAAGCACTTCCACCTCATGTCGTCGATCGCGTCCGCGGGCCTCTACGAAGGCGTATTCCGCGAGGACATGTTCGACGAGGCCGAGGGCCTGGACCATCCGTACTTCATGACCAAGCACGAGAGCGAGAAGATCGTGCGCAAGGAGTGCAAGGTGCCCTGGACGGTCTACCGCCCGGCGATGGTGGTGGGCGACTCGCGCACCGGCGAGATGGACAAGGTCGACGGACCCTACTACTTCTTCAAGCTGATCCAGCGCATGCGGCAGATCCTGCCGCCGTGGATGCCCAGCGTCGGCCTGGAGGGCGGGCGCGTCAACATCGTGCCGGTGGACTTCGTCGTCGCCGCGCTCGACCACATCAGCCACCACTTCCACGCCAGCGGCAAGTGCTACCACCTGGTCGATCCGGTGGGCTACCGCGTCGGCGACGTGCTGGACATCTTCTCGAAGGCCGCGCACGCGCCCAAGATGAACCTGTTCGTCAACGCGGCGCTGCTCGGCTTCATCCCCAAGAGCGTGAAGAAGGGGTTGATGGCGCTGGCGCCGGTGCGGCGCGTCTACCGCGCCGTGATGAAGGACCTCGGCCTGCCCGAGGACATGATGACCTTCGTCAACTACCCGACGCGCTTCGACCGCCGCGAGACCGACGCCGCGCTCAAGGGCACTGGCATCGAATGCCCCAACCTGCACGACTACGCCTGGCGGCTGTGGGACTACTGGGAGCGGCACCTCGACCCGGCGCTGTTCATCGACCGCAGCCTCAAGGGCACGGTGGCCGGCAAGGTGGTGCTGGTGACCGGCGGCTCCTCCGGCATCGGCCTGGCGGCGGCGTGCAAGTTCGCGCAGGCCGGCGCCATCACCATCATCTGCGCGCGCGACAACGACAAGCTCGCCGAGGCGGTGAAGGAGATCCGCGCCTTCGCCGGCAAGGAGGCGCAGGTGCACAGCTACAGCGTCGACATCGCCGACGAAGCCGACTGCGCCGCCTTCATCCAGAAGCTCACCGAGGAGCATGGTGGCGTCGACTTCCTGATCAACAACGCCGGCCGCTCGATCCGCCGCGCCATCGAGTCGAGCTACGACCGCTTCCACGACTACGAGCGCACCATGCAGCTGAACTATTTCGGCTGCCTGCGCGTGACCATGGGCTTCCTGCCCGGCATGGTGGCCAAGAAGAAGGGCCACATCGTCAACATCAGCTCGATCGGCGTGCTGACCAACGCGCCGCGCTTCTCGGCCTACGTGGCCAGCAAGGCGGCGCTCGACGCCTGGACGCGCTGCGCCTCGAGCGAGTACGCCGACGTGGGCATCACCTTCACGACCATCAACATGCCGCTGGTGCGCACGCCGATGATCGCGCCCACCAAGATCTACCAGAACGTGCCGACGCTGAGCCCGGAGGAGGCGGCTGACCTGATCGCCCAGGCCTGCATCGACAAGCCGGTGCGCATCGCCACGCGGCTCGGCCAGTTCGGCGAGATCCTGCACGCGGTGGCGCCGCGCGTCGCGCAGATCGTGATGAACACCAGCTTCCGCATGTTCCCCGACAGCGACGCCGCCAAGGGCGAGAAGGGCGGCAAGCCGCAACTCAGCGCCGAGGCCGTGGCCATGCAGCAGATGATGCGCGGCATCCATTTCTGAACCCCCCCGGAGCGCCTTACGGCGCTCCCCCCAGGGGGCGCCGCCAGCGGCCCGGCAAAGCCGGTTCCGCGGCGACTGCTTGGTTCTAACGCCCTTCGCGCATGTCTGTGAGAAGCCGCTGCATCAGCGCGAAGTAGCGGTCGTAGAACTGGCCGGCGGGAATGGTCTCGGAGCCGACCTTCACCAGCGCCTCCTCGCTGGAGGACAGCGGCACTGAGATCGAGCCCAGCGCGCCCACGCCCAGGCTGGTGTTGTTGGCGGCCTTCTTGATGACGTAGCGGTCCTGCTGCGCGGAGACGTAGGCGGTGGCGGGCCGCTCGTTGGCGCCCTCGGGCACGCACACCACCGTGAAGCCGATCTCCATGTGCACCTCGCCCTCGGGCTGGAAGCGCTTGCTGCCGGCGATGGCGTCGGCGCGCGAGGCGGTGATCACGTAGCCCTGGCTCAGCAGCGCACGGCGCGCGGCCTCGCAGGTGTCATTCACGCTGGCATCGAACAGGCGCGAGAAGGTCTCGTCGCTCTGGAAGCGCTCGCTCTGGTACACGGAATGCGGCACGCGCGTGCTGCCGCCCGGCGCCCAGGCGCAGCCCGCCAGCGCCGCCGACGCCAGCAGCGCGATCGTGATGCCTGTGCTTCCCCGTGCTCCCATGGATGCGACGGATTATCGGTGCCGGCTGCGAGTTCCCTACAATTTGCCGCCCTGCATCAAGCCCTTCGAAAGGCCACGTCCATGAGCGCAAGCCCGAACGCCGACCACGACCTCAAGCACGTCAGCTCGCGCGACAAGGCCGAGATCCTCGCGCAGGCGCTGCCCTACATCCGCAAGTTCCACGGCAAGACCATCGTCATCAAATACGGCGGCAACGCGATGACCGACCCGGCGCTGCAGCAGGATTTCGCCGAGGACGTGGTGCTGCTCAAGCTGGTCGGCATGAACCCGGTGGTGGTGCACGGCGGCGGGCCGCAGATCGAGGAGGCGCTGGCCAAGCTGGGCAAGAAGGGCACCTTCATCCAGGGCATGCGCGTCACCGATGCCGAGACCATGGAAGTGGTCGAGTGGGTGCTGGCCGGCCAGGTGCAGCAGGACATCGTCGGCCTGATCAACGTCGCCGGCGGCAAGGCCGTGGGCCTGACCGGCCGCGACGGTGGGCTGATCCGCGCGCACAAGCTGAAGATGGTCGACCAGAAGGATCCGAGCATCGAGCACGACGTCGGCCAGGTCGGCGAGATCGAATCGATCGACCCGGCGGTGGTCAAGGCGCTGCAGGACGACCAGTTCATCCCGGTGATCTCGCCGCTGGGCTTCGGCAAGGACAACGAGAACTACAACATCAACGCCGACGTGGTGGCCGGCAAGCTCGCCGAGGTGCTCAAGGCCGAGAAGCTGATGATGCTGACCAATACGCCGGGCGTGCTCGACAAGGCCGGCAAGCTGCTCACCAACCTCTCCGCGCGCGAGATCGACGCGCTGTTCGCCGACGGCACCATCAGCGGCGGCATGCTGCCCAAGATCGGCTCGGCGCTCGATGCCGCCAAGAACGGCGTCAACACCGTGCACATCATCGACGGCCGCGTGCCGCACGCCATGCTGCTGGAGGTGCTGACCGACCAGGCCTACGGCACCATGATCCGTTCCCACTGAGGTGAACGGGCGCGCCTTCTTCAGCTGGAGCGGCGGCAAGGATTCGATGCTGGCGCTGCACCGCGCGCTGGCCTCGGGCTGGCGCGTCGAGGCGCTGCTGGCGATGTTCGACGAAGGCGGCCAGCGTTCGCGCTCGCACGCGATTCCGCCGCACCTGATGCAGGCCCAGGCCGAGGCGCTGGGCATTCCGCTCGTGATCGGCCGCGCCGGCTGGGCCGACTACGAGACGGTGTTCACGCAGCAGCTCCAAGGCTTCGCCGCGCAGGGCCTCACCCACGGCCTGTTCGGCGACATCGACCTGCAGGCGCACCGCGACTGGGAAGAGAAGGTCTGCGCCAGCACCGGCCTCGCCGCCGAGCTGCCGCTGTGGCAGCAGGATCGGCGCGCGCTGGTCGACGAGCTGCTCGCGCTGGGCTACCGCGCCCGCGTGGTCTGCGTCGATGCGCGCTTTCTCGACGCGAGCTTCTGCGGCCGCGAGTTCGATGCGCGCTTCCTCGCCGATCTGCCGGCGGGCGTCGACGCCTGCGGCGAGAACGGCGAGTTCCACACCTTCGTCTTCGACGGCCCGCGCTTCGCGCAGCCGGTGGCGCACGACGTCGTGCAGGTGCACGAGCTGCGCCAGCAGGCACCTGCGCCCGGGCAGCACTTCGTCGCGGAGCTGCGCTGATGAGCGCCCACCCTGCGGCGCGCGAGCGTGTCTGGTTCTTCGATCTCGACAACACGCTGCACGACGCCAGCCACGCCGCCTTCGGGCCGACCAACCGCGCGATGACCGACTACATCGTCGAGCATCTCGGCCTCGGCGCCGACGAGGCCTCGGCCTTGCGCCAGCACTACTGGCATCACTACGGCGCGACGCTGCTCGGCCTGGTGCGCCATCACGGCGTGCGCGCAGCGCACTTCCTCGAGCAGACGCATCGCCTGCCGGGGCTGGAAGAGCGCTTGCGCACGAGCGCCCACGATCGGGCCGCGCTCAAGCGCCTGCGCGGCCGCAAGTTCATCCTCACCAATGCTCCGCGCGACTACGCGCTGCGCGTCATGAACGCGCTGCGCCTCACGCCGCTGTTCGACGGCATCCTGTGCATCGAGGACATGGCCATGTTCGGCCAGCCGCGCCCCAAGCCCGATGCGCGCATGTTCCGC
Source organism: Piscinibacter sp. (assembly GCA_017983795.1). GTDB lineage: Bacteria > Pseudomonadota > Gammaproteobacteria > Burkholderiales > Burkholderiaceae_C > Piscinibacter. The sequence goes on along the minus strand of JAGOAS010000020.1, from coordinate 69,877 downwards.
CACGTGATCGCGCGCCTGAAGCTGCGGCCCTCGCAGTGCGTGCTGGTGGAAGACACGCTGGCCCACCAGAAGGCGGCGCATGGCCTGGGCATGCGCAGCGTGTGGATGGCGCGCTACCTCGACGGAAGGTTCAAGGGGACTTTGCGTGATGGAATCAACGCCGGACAGCGCGAGGCGAAAGTTGGTGTTCACCCTTGCCACATGCCACCGTACGTGTATGCCAGAATCTTTTCGCTGAAGACGTTGCATACGCTGCGATGAGCCAAACCGAACCCTCCGCGTCAGACCTTCCTGTCGACACCGACGTGTCCGATGCGGCGTCCGGCAACGAGTCTTCCACCGCGGCCGCCGCTCCGACGCGCAAGCGTCCGAAGCCGGGCGAGCGCCGCATCCAGATCCTGCAGACGCTGGCGTCCATGCTCGAGCAGCCGGGCGCCGAACGCATCACCACCGCCGCACTGGCCGCCCGGCTGGACGTGAGCGAAGCGGCGCTGTACCGCCACTTCGCCAGCAAGGCGCAGATGTTCGAGGGCCTGATCGAGTTCATCGAGAGCTCGATCTTCACGCTCGTCAACCAGATCGGCGAACGCGAGAGCGATGCCCTCACGCAGGTGCGCAAGGTGATCACCGTGCTGCTGCAGTTCGGCGAGAAGAACCCCGGCATGACGCGCGTGATGGTGGGCGACGCGCTGGTGTTCGAGAACGAACGCCTGCTGGCGCGCATGAACCAGTTTTTCGACCGCATCGAATCGCAGCTGCGCCAGAGCCTGCGCGCCGCTGCCGAGGCGGCCGGCTCCGCCACGCCGACGGTGGACGCCAACGCCCAGGCCTCGGTGCTGACCGCCTTCGCGGTCGGCCGCCTGCAGCGCTACGCGCGCTCGGGCTTCAAGCGCACGCCCACCGAGCACCTCGACGCGGCGCTGCGCCTGCTGGTCGGCTGACGCGCTGCGGCGCAAGCCGACGCGGCGCGAAGCGCACGCGTAAACTTCCGGCCCCATGGCCGATCTCGAATCGATTCTCGCGCGCGCCGAACGCCTCCTGGCGCGCCTCGAAGCCGTGCTGCCGCACGCCCTCTCGGCGCCCGACTGGAGCGCCTCGATCGCGTTCCGCTACCGCAAGCGCGGCGCCTCGGGCCTGCTCGAGCCGGTGCGGCACGTCGCCGGCATCCGGCTCGGCACGCTGGTGGAGGTCGAGCCGCAGAAGGAACGGCTGCTGCGCAACACGCGCCAGTTCGTCGAGGGCCACGCGGCCAACAACGTGCTGCTCACCGGCGCGCGCGGCACGGGCAAGAGCTCGCTGATCAAGGCCTGCCTGAACGAGTTCGCGTCGCAGGGCCTGCGCCTGATCGAGGTGGACAAGGCCGACCTCGTCGACCTGCCCGACATCGTCGAGCTGGTGGCGATGCGCCCGGAGCGCTTCATCGTCTTCTGCGACGACCTCAGCTTCGACGAGGGCGAGCCCGGCTACAAGGCGCTCAAGTCCATCCTCGACGGCTCGGTGGCGCAGGCCTCCGACAACGTGCTGATCTACGCCACCAGCAACCGCCGCCACCTGCTGCCCGAGTACATGAAGGAGAACCTCAGCTACCAGCACACCGAGGACGGCGAGGTGCATCCCGGCGAGGTGGTGGAGGAGAAGATCTCGCTGTCGGAACGCTTCGGCCTGTGGATCAGCTTCTACCCGTTCAGCCAGGACGAGTACCTCGCCATCGTCGCGCAGTGGCTGCGCGGCTACGGCGTGCCGGAAGACGCGATCGCGGCGGCGCGCCAGGAGAGCCTGGTGTGGGCGCTGGAGCGCGGCTCGCGCTCCGGGCGTGTGGCGTTCCAGTTCGCGAAGGACTACGCCGGAAGGCATCACGGTGAGTGAGCGCACCCCCGTCGACGTGGCGGTGGGCGTGCTGATCGACGCCGAAGGCCGCTTCCTGCTCACCAGCCGCCCCGAAGGCAAGGTCTACGCCGGCTACTGGGAGTTCCCGGGCGGCAAGCTGGAGGCCGGCGAGAGCGTCGAGCAGGCGCTGCGCCGCGAGCTGCACGAGGAGATCGGCATCACGATCGGCGCGGTGCAGCCGTGGAAGATCGAGCTGATGGACTATCCGCATGCCCGGGTGCGCCTGCACTTCTGCAAGGTCTACGAATGGGCCGGTGAATTCGAGATGCGCGAGCGCCAGGCGATGGCCTGGCAGGATCTGCCGGTGCAGGTGACGCCGGTGCTGCCGGGCACGATTCCGGTGCTGCGCTGGTTCGCCGAGGAGCGCGGCTTCTCCGGCGCGACGTACAGGGAAGCCTGAGCGCTGGCTACACTGCCGCCCATGGACTGGCTGGACGAGGTGAAGTGGGACGGGCAGGGCCTGGTGCCCGTGATCGCGCAGGAGCTCGGCACGAACGACGTGCTGATGTTCGCGTTCATGAACCGCGAGGCGCTGCGGCTGACTGCCGAGCGCGGCGAGGCGGTCTACTGGAGCCGCTCGCGCGGGCGGCTGTGGCACAAGGGCGAGGAGTCCGGCCACATCCAGAAGGTGCACGAGTTGCGCCTCGACTGCGACAACGACGTGGTGCTGCTGAAGGTCACGCAACTCGGGCACGAGCCGGGCATCGCCTGCCACACCGGTCGCCATTCCTGCTTCTACCAGCGGCTCGAGGGCGAGCGCTGGACGGCCGTGGAGCCGGTGCTGAAGGATCCGGAGCGCATCTACAAATGAGCATCACCAGCGACGACACCCTGGCGCGGCTGGCCGCGGTGATCGAGAGCCGCAAGGGCGGCGACCCCGACAAGAGCTACGTGGCGCGCCTGTTCGCCAAGGGGCCCGACGCGATCCTGAAGAAGATCGGCGAGGAGGCCACCGAGACGGTGATGGCCTGCAAGGACGGCGTGAGCGAGAAGATCGTCTACGAGGTCGCCGACCTGTGGTTCCACTCCATGCTGGCCTTGAGCGCACATGGGCTCAGCCCGGCCGACGTGCTGGCCGAACTGCGCCGGCGCGAGGGCCTGTCGGGCCTCGAGGAATTCGCGGCCCGCAAGGCACAATCCCGCGACGAGGAGGAGAAGAAGCGATGAACGACGTGGTCGACGCGACGCCGAACCCGGCACCCGATGCTGCGAAGCTGGAAAGCCTCAAGCAGCTGACGATGATCATCTACATCCTGCAGGCGGCGAGCTTCGTCGTGGGCATCACCGGCATCGTCGCCGTGGTGATGAACTACGTGAAGCGCGACGACACCAAGGGCACCCTCTACGAGAGCCACTTCGCCTGGCAGATCCGCACCTTCTGGTGGAGCATGCTGTGGGCGGTGGTGGGCTTCATCACGATGTTCGTGCTGGTGGGCTTCGTCATCCTGGCCGCGGACGCGGTCTGGACCATCTACCGCATCGTCAAGGGTTTTCTGAGCTGGAACGACGGCAAGCCGATGGCCGTCTGAGGGCACGTTCATGAGCGCCGATCCCAACTGCATCTTCTGCAAGATCGTGGCCGGGCAGATCCCGGCCCGCAAGGCCCACGAGGACGACGAGCTGCTGGTGTTCCACGACATCGCGCCCTGGGCGCCGGTGCACGTGCTGATCATCCCCAAGCAGCACATCGCCACGATGTACGACACCGACGAGAGCCACACGGCCATGCTCGGCCGCATGACGGCGATGGCGCCCAAGCTGATGCGCGAGCTCGGCGTGACGAACGGATTCCGCATCGTGGTGAACACGGGGCGCGACGGCATGCAGGAAGTCCAGCATGTCCACATGCACGTCATGGGCGGGCCCAGGCCCTGGAGCAAGGGCTGAACCGGACCACTCCCCTAGAATCCAAGCAACGTCGTTGACGACTGGAGAAAGTCATGGGTTCATTCAGCATCTGGCACTGGCTGATCGTGCTGGTCATCGTGCTGCTCGTGTTCGGCACCAAGAAGCTCAAGAACATCGGTTCCGACCTGGGCGGTGCCGTCAAGGGCTTCAAGGACGGCATGAAGGACGGTGCCGCGAGCGGCAGCGAGGCCGCGCCGACGCAGCAAGTGACTGCCAGCAAGGCCACCGACGCCAACACGGTGGACGTGGAAGCCAAGACCAAGTCGTGATGATTCCGCGCCGCGCCACCGCTGGCGCCGGCCCGTCCGCATGATCGACTTCGGCTTCGACAAGATCGCGCTGATCGGTGCCGTGGCGCTGATCGTCATCGGCCCCGAGCGGCTGCCGAGGGTGGCGCGCACCGTCGGCCACCTGCTGGGCAAGGCGCAGCGCTACGTGGCCGACGTGAAGGCGGAGGTGAACCGCTCCATCGAGCTGGACGAGCTCAAGAAGATGAAGAGCACGTTCGAGGATGCGGCGCGCGACGTCGAGCAGACCGTCGGCAACGAGATCCGCGAGACCTCGGCGGAACTCGACAAGTCCTGGTCGGAGGCGATCTCGTCGTCTTCCGAGCCGGGCGCGGCCGAAGCGCTCGCCACGCCGGTGCCCGAATACCGGCGCCCGAACAAGAAGTGGCGCGTCAAGCGCAGCGCCATGCCGCAGTGGTACAAGCAGCGCCACGGCGTGCGCGGCAAGGCGCAATCGGGCGCGGCGCGCGTCGCCCGCTTCAGGCCGCCGCGGCCGCAGGCCTGAACCGATGAGCTCCAACGACGACAAGCCCGACGAACTCGCGGGCACCGAGCAGCCCTTTGTCTCGCACCTGGTCGAGCTGCGCGACCGGCTCATCCGCGCCGCCATCGCGGTGGCGCTGTGCTTCGGCGTGCTGGCCGTCTACCCCGGCCCGGCCGCGCTCTACGACCTGCTGGCCGCGCCGCTGGTGTCGCACCTGCCGCAGGGCGCGACGCTGATCGCCACCAACGTGATCTCGCCCTTCATCGTGCCGCTGAAGATCACGCTGCTGGCGGGCTTCCTGGCCGCGCTGCCGGTGGTGCTCTACCAGGCCTGGGCCTTCGTCGCGCCGGGCCTGTACTCGCACGAGAAGAAGCTGGTGCTGCCGCTGGTGATCTCCAGCACCGTGCTGTTCTTCGTCGGCGTGGCGTTCTGCTACTTCTTCGTCTTCGGCCAGGTGTTCAAATTCATCCAGAGCTTCGCGCCGAAGAGCATCACGGCTGCGCCCGACATCGAGGCCTACCTGAGCTTCGTGATGACCATGTTCATCGCCTTCGGCGCCGCCTTCGAAGTGCCGGTGGTGGTGGTGGTGCTGGCGCGCATGGGGTTGGTCAGCGTCGAGAAGCTGCGCCAGTTCCGCAGCTACTTCATCGTCATCGCCTTCATCATCGCCGCGGTGATCACGCCGCCGGACATCGTCTCGCAGCTCGCGCTGGCGATCCCGATGTGCCTGCTCTACGAGGCCGGCATCTGGGCGGCGCAGATCTTCATCAAGCACACGCAGGCGCCGGCCGAAGAGGGCGGCGCCGGCAACTCGTCGTCGTCCTGAGCGCCTATTGGGGCTGACGGGCGCGCGACTTCGGCCGCGTGCCGACCGTCACCGTCAGGTCGAGCGCGCGCTCGCCGCGCTGCACCGAGATCACCGCCGTCTCGCGCGGCTTGAGTGCCGCCACGGCGTTGAGCAGCTGGCCGGTGCTGGCCACCGGCTTGTCGGCCACCTTGGTCACCACGTCGCCGGGGCGCAGGCCGCCTTCGCTGGCCGGGCCGCTCTGCAGCACGCCGGTGATCAGCACGCCCTGGCGCACCGGCAGGCGCAGCGTCTCGGCGATCTCGGGCGTGAGCTCGCGCGGCTCCACGCCGATCCAGCCGCGCGTGACCTGGCCGTCGCGCACCAGGCCTTCCATCACCTGGCGCGCGGTGTTGACGGGGATCGCGAAGCCGATGCCCAGGCTGCCGCCGCTGCGCGAGTAGATCGCGGTGTTGATGCCGACGAGATTGCCGCCGGTGTCGATCAGCGCGCCGCCGGAGTTGCCGGGGTTGATGGCCGCGTCGGTCTGGATGAAATTCTCGAAGGTGTTGATGCCGAGCTGGTCGCGGCCGAGCGCGCTGACGATGCCCGAGGTCACCGTCTGGCCGACGCCGAAGGGGTTGCCGATGGCGAGCACCACGTCGCCGACCTGCAGGTTGTCGGTGTTGCCGAAGGCGACGGCGGGCACGCGTTCGAGCTCGATCTTGAGCACCGCCACGTCGGTCTCGGGGTCGGTGCCGACCAGCCGCGCCGTCGCGGTGCGGCCGTCGGCGAGCTGCACCTCGATGTCGTCGGCGCCTTCGATCACGTGGTTGTTGGTGAGCAGGAAGCCGTCGGGCGTCACGATCACGCCCGAGCCCAGGCCGGTCTGCGGCTGCTGCGCGGCGCCGTCGCCGAAGAAGAAGCGGAACCAGGGGTCGGCGCTCTGGCTCGGCCGCGGCGGCGCCTTGCGCGCGGTGATGCTGACCACCGCCGGCGTGGCGCGGCGGGCCGCGCCGGCGTAGCTGACGGTCACCGCGCCCTGCGGCGCCGATGCCGCCGACGGGGCCGGCGTGGCCGCGGGCAAGGGCGGCAGCACGGTGACCGCGCTCGAGCCGTCGGCGCGGCGCGGCAGCCACTCGGGCTTGAGCGTCGCGATCACGAACAGCACCGCCACGGCCACGGTCACCGCTTGCGAGAAAATCAGCCAGGTTCTGCGCATCACTCCACCCGAAAGACCGACGCGATGGCCCACCGCAATCAGATCGACTCGCACCTGCAGGCGCTGCTGGAGGTCGGCCGCTTCAAGGATTATGGGCCGAACGGCCTGCAGGTCGAGGGCAAGGCGGAGGTTCACAAGCTGGTCTCCGGCGTCACCGCGAGCCTGGCGCTGATCGAGGCCGCCATCGAGGCGCAGGCCGATGCGATCCTGGTGCACCACGGCCTGTTCTGGCGCGGGCACGACGGGCGCGTCACCGGCTGGCTGAAGGCGCGGCTGGAGAAGCTGCTCGCCCACCAGATCAACCTGTTCGCCTACCACCTGCCGCTGGACGCGCACCCCGAGCTGGGCAACAACGCGCAGCTCGGCGCCAAGCTCAAGCTGGTGGCCGACGGGCGCTTCGGCGAGCAGGACCTCGGCTTCATCGGCGCGCCGGAGAAGCCGCTCAGCGCGGCGGCGCTCGGCGCGCTGCTGCAGTTCCGCCTCGGCCGCGCACCCACGGTCGTCGAAGGCGATGGCCGGCCGCTCAAGCGCGTGGCCTGGTGCACCGGCGGCGCGCAGGGCTACTTCGAGGCCGCGATCGCCGCCGGCGCGGATGCCTTCATCACCGGCGAAATCTCCGAGCCGCAGGCGCACTACGCGCGCGAGACCGGCGTGGCCTTCCTCGCCTGCGGCCACCATGCGAGCGAACGCTATGGCGCGCCGGCGGTGGCGGCGCAGGTGGCCGAGACCTTCGGGCTCGAGCACCAGTTCATCGACATCGACAACCCGGCATGAGCGCCGCGATGGACAGCGCGCTGCCGCTGCTGATCACGATGGGCGATGCATGCGGCGTCGGCCCGGAGATCATCGCCCGCCTGTTCCGCAGCGACGCGGCGCGCGGCTGCGTGGTGCTCGGCGATGTCGGCGTGATGCGCCGCGCCGCGCGGCTCACGGGCGGCCTGCTGGCGGTCGCCGAAGTCGAGCGTGCAGCCGATGCCTGGCAGGTGCCGCCACTGTGTCTGCCGGTGCTGCAAGCGCAGGGCCTGCCGGCCGATCTGCTCGATGCGCCGCTCGGCCGCATCGACGCACGCGCCGGCGCCGCCGCGGCGCGCTGCATAGCGCAGGCCGTGGCGCTGGTGCGTGGCGGCGAAGCGGCCGGCATCGTGACGGCGCCGATCCACAAGGAGGCGCTGGCCGCTGCCGGCATCGCCTTCCCGGGCCACACCGAGATGCTGCAGGCGCTCGCCACCGATGGCGGCGCGCCGCCGCCGGTGCGCATGATGCTGGCCAACGAGGAGCTGCGCACGGTGCTGGTGACCATCCATGTGTCGCTGCGCCGCGCCATCGAGGGCGTCACGTTCGACGCGGTGCTGGAGACCCTCCGCATCGCGCACGCAGCGTCGGCGCGCTGGGGCCAGCCGGCGCCGCGCATCGCCGTGGCCGGGCTCAACCCGCATGCCGGCGAGGGCGGGCTGTTCGGCGACGAGGAGATCCGCATCATCGCCCCGGCGATCGCCGCGGCGCGCGCCGAGGGCATCGCCGCCAGCGGCCCCTATGCGCCCGACACGGTGTTCATGCGCGCGCGCCACGCGCCGCCGGCGCACCCGGGCGAGTTCGACATCGTGATCGCGATGACGCACGACCACGGCCTGATCCCGGTGAAATACCTGGGCGTGGAGCAGGGCGTGAACGTGACGCTGGGCCTGCCCTTCGTGCGCACCAGCCCCGACCACGGTACCGCCTTCGACATCGCCGGCAGCGGGCGCGCGGATGCTTCGAGCCTCGCGGCCGCCGTGCGCATGGCGCGCCGGCTCGTTGCAGGCGTCAGTGCTTCGTCGGCGCCGCCTTGAGCGCGGCGAGCTGCTTGCGCGCGCGCGCGGTGGCGCGCTCGATCAGGTAGGCGTTCTCGAAGGCGCGCATGCGCCCGGTCTCGCACATGCGCGCGAGCATGCGCGCCGTCATCGAGATGGTCTCCTGGTGCTTCTTGCCGCGCGAGAAGACGAAGAAGCTGCGCCCCGGGCTGACGTAGGTGAGGCGCACCTTCTGCCACTCGTCCTTCAGGTGCATCTGGTAGGCGAAGCCGAGCTTGATGTGGTCCATCAGCTGCGGGCCGCGCGAGGGCTCGGGCGGTTCGCTGGGCGTGAGCTCGAGGTTGATGTCCAGGCCCAGATCGCTGGGCAGCGAATCCTGGCCGCTGTGCAGCGCGTCGGGCTGCGTGTCGCCGCCATCGCCCGTGTCGGCGCCGGGCTCGATCTCGATGTCGACCGTACCCGACCAGTCGACCGCGCTCTCCTCGATCAGGCCGACCTGGCGTGCCTCCTCGGGCGTGAAGCGCCGCTCGATGACCTCGTTTTCGACCTCGGGCACCACATCCGACACCGACAGCGACTCGATGCCCGGGATGGTGGTGTTGAAGACGCCCTCGACCTGCTTGGCCAGCAGGTTGTGGTCGAGTTCGGACAGCGGCGCCGCCTTCAGCGATTCGGCGTGCGCCGGCAGCAGCTGCGCGAAGAAGGCCTTCTGCGCCGGATCGGGCCAGCCGATCAGCGCCATGCCCTCGTTGAGATCCTTCATCAGCTGCGGCAGCTGCATCAGGAACTTCTTGCGCAGCATCGGCGAGCCCTTGGGCTGCACGCTCATGATCAGGTCACGGCCGGCGCGCTTGTAGCGCTGGTAGCGGTCCGACGCGGCGCCGTCGCGCCGCACCGCCAGCACCAGCGCCTGGCTCCACACCTGCGAGACGAAGTCGCGCAGGTAGGGCGGCAGCGTGATCGGCTTGAGCGCGGCCACCAGCTGCAGCATGTAGCGCTGCTGGATGCGCAGCTCCGATTCCTTGCTCTCCAGCGTGGCCGCGGCGGGCGTCTGCTGCACCTTGGCCTGGGTCTGGTCGGCGATGAACTGCTCGAGCTCGGCGAGCTTGTCGGTATACAGCGCGATCTGGTCGAAGTCGCCCTCGACGATCTCCTGCACCAGCTGGCGGATGCGGTCGAGCAGCTCCTTGCCGGGCCCGTCGGCGAAGTCGTCGTAGGCGCAGGCCAGCGAGGCGATGCGGTTGACGAAGCGGCGCACCGGATGGCGCCGCGACGAGAAGAAGCTGGCGTCGTTCATCGCCACGCGCAGCACGGGCAGCTGCAGGCGCGCGATCTGGCGCGCCATCTGCGGCGGCACGCGCGGGTCGGACAGGATCTGGTCGAACAGGCTGCCGACGACGTCGATCACCATGTGGTCGAGCTTGCCGCTCGACGCCTGCACCAGCTCCTCGCGGTGCGCGCGGATGAGGTTGACGGCCATGAGGCCGGTGAGCCGGTCGCCGTAGGGCACCGCGCCGGCGCCGCCGCGCGGCGCGTGGTGCTCGGGCGCGAGGCCGGCCAGGGCCGGGCGGCCGGTGCTGCTGTAGCCGCCGCGCAGGCCGCTGCCGGGTGCATCGAGTTCGCCGGGGCGGCTGGCCAGCGTGTTCAGGCGGCGCAGCAGCGCCATCAGCTGCACGTCGGCCTGGGCGTGCGCCGAGGCCACGCGCGCGCCCAGGTCGGCGCGCGTCAGCGTACCGGGGGCGCCACCGGCGCCGCCGCCCCCCGCGGGCAGGCCGGCCAGCCCGGGGCCGCGCAGCGGCGCCGGCGGCACGTCGGCCGTGCCGAAGCCGCTGCTGGGTGCGAAGCCGCCGGTGGAGCGGTACTCGCTGTGCTGCAGCGTCGCGTAGCCGGAGTTCACGCCGGGCAGGTGGAAGCCCGGGCCATCGCCCGAGCGCACGTTGAGGCTGGCCGGCTTCACGCCGCGCGATTGCAGGTCGTGCAGGATGTCGGCGTAGCAGGGCTTCATCGCCTTGGCCATCGCCGAGCCCATCTCGCGCGCCAGCAGCTTGCGCGGCTCGGCGGCCGCCGTCGCGGCCTCGATGGCACGGTAGGTGGCCAGCCCGATCGCGGCCGGGCGCAGCGGGTTGCGATCGTCGTCGCGGCGCGCGGTGTTCAGCAGCGAGGCCAGGTGCGAGGCCACCTCGGACTGCTCCCATTCGCATTCCTGCATGATCTGCGCGCCGATGCGGTCGGCATAGAGCCGCTGCTCGACCTCGTTGTCGTCGACCAGGCTGAGCGAATGCCAGTCGGTCGCCTCGAGGCGGCGCCGTCCGTCGGCGCGCGGCGCCAGGTCGCGCGCGATGCCGTCACGCAGCTGATCGCGGAAAGTCAGGTGGAACGCCGCCATGTTGCGGCGCAGGTCGAACTGGCCCGCGAGCAGCGCATCGCGCTCGGCGGTCTTGGTGGCAGACAGCGAGAGCGTGCCCAGCAGATCGGAGACGCGATCGGCCACCGAGGCCGCGGTCTTGTTGATCAGGCTGACGGCCGCATCGATGGCGGCTTTCTGGCGAGGGTCGGGAAGGTTCATCGGGGCGGAGCATCCACGGCCGCCCGGCCGCGGACACCCTTCACGCCACCGGGCAGACGTGCGCGGAGTATGGGCCCAAACCCAAGCCCCGGCGTGTGCGTTCCGTCACGCCGCAAGAGCGGGGCGGAACGCGCGTCTCACTTCTTCAGCGCGTCGCGGATCTCGCGCAGCAGCACCACGTCTTCCGGCGGCGCGGCGGGCGCCTCGGGCGGGGCTTCCTTCTTCAGCCGGTTGATCTGCTTGACCATCACGAAGATGATGAAGGCGAGGATGATGAAGTTGATCGCCACGGTGATGAAGTTGCCGTAGGCGAACAGCGGCACGCCGGCCTTGCTGAGCGCCTCGTAGGTCATCGGGCCGTTGTAGCCGGCCGGCGGATCGGCCAGCTTGACGAAGTAGTTCGAGAAGTCGAGCCCGCCGAGCACGCGCCCGACGATCGGCATGATCAGATCCTTCACGATCGAATCGACGATCTTGCCGAACGCCGCACCGATGATGACGCCGACCGCGAGGTCGACGACATTGCCCTTCATCGCGAATTCCTTGAACTCGGTAGCGAATCCCATCGGGGTACTCCTCTGCAGTCGTTTGTGTAGGGGTCGCCGTCATTTCTGCGCGGCGCCCCGGAGTATTGCCGCGCGGCCGGGGAAGTCAAGGAAGCAGCGTTGCGCCGGGACCCCCTTGACGCGTCCGCTAGAATGCCGGGTTGACCCTGATAACGAAGACTCGCCAGAGGATCCCCATGAGTGACAGTTCCGTCGACAACGGCAAGCGCACCTGGCTCATCGCCTCCGGATGCGCAGGCGCCGTGGGTGTCGGTTTTACCGCCGTGCCCTTCGTCAGTTCGTTCCAGCCTTCCGAGCGAGCCCGCGCCGCGGGTGCCGCCGTCGAGGTGGACATCGGCGGCCTCAAGCCGGGCGAGAAGCTCACCGTGGAGTGGCGCGGCAAGCCGGTGTGGATCATCAAGCGCACGCCCGAGCAGCTCGCCACGCTGCCCAAGCTCGACGGCCAGCTGGCCGATCCGAAGTCGCTGCGCAACCCGGGCGAACTGACCCCCGAGTACGCGCGCAACGAGGCGCGCTCGATCAAGCCGGAAGTGCTGGTGGTGGTGGGCATCTGCTCGCACCTCGGCTGCTCGCCGTCCGACAAGTTCCAGGCCGGCCCGCAGCCCTCGCTGCCGGACGACTGGCAGGGCGGCTTCCTCTGCCCCTGCCACGGCTCCACCTTCGACCTGGCCGGCCGCGTGTTCAAGAACAAGCCAGCGCCGGACAACCTCGAGGTGCCGCCGCACGTGTACCTGTCCGACACCCGACTGCTGATCGGTGAAGACAAGAAGGCCTAACCCAGGACAGGATCGAGACGACCATGGCTGATTTCAAGGAAGTCCCCGCCGACGCACCGGTCGCCCAGAAGGTGACGACCTGGTTCGAGAACCGCTTCCCTTCGGCATTCGCGGCCTACCGCGTGCACATGTCGGAGTACTACGCGCCGAAGAACTTCAACTTCTGGTACTTCTTCGGCTCGCTGGCGATGCTGGTGCTGGTGATCCAGATCGTCACCGGCATCTTCCTCGTGATGCACTACAAGCCCGACGCGGCGCAGGCCTTCGCGTCGGTCGAGTACATCATGCGCGACGTGCCGGGCGGCTGGATCATCCGCTACCTGCACTCGACGGGCGCGAGCGCGTTCTTCATCGTCGTGTACCTGCACATGTGGCGCGGCATGATCTACGGCAGCTACCGCAAGCCGCGCGAGCTGGTGTGGATCTTCGGTTGCGCGATCTTCCTGTGCCTGATGGCCGAGGCCTTCATGGGCTACCTGCTGCCCTGGGGCCAGATGAGCTACTGGGGCGCGCAGGTGATCGTGAACCTGTTCGCCGCCGTTCCCTTCGTCGGTCCCGACCTGGCGCTGCTGATCCGCGGCGACTACGTGGTGAGCGACGCGACGCTGAACCGCTTCTTCAGCTTCCACGTCATCGCCGTGCCGCTGGTGCTGCTCGGCCTGGTGGTGGCGCACCTGTTCGCGCTGCACGACGTCGGCTCGAACAACCCGGACGGCGTCGAGATCAAGGCCAAGAAGGACTCGCGCGGCATCCCGCTGGACGGCATCCCCTTCCATCCGTACTACACGGTGCACGACATCCTCGGCGTGGCGGTGTTCCTGATCGCCTTCACCGCGATCGTGTTCTTCGCGCCCGAGTTCGGCGGCTACTTCCTCGAGTACAACAACTTCATCCCGGCCGACCCGCTGAAGACGCCGGCGCACATCGCCCCGGTGTGGTACTTCACGCCGTACTACTCGATGCTGCGCGCCACCACCGACCTGATGGTCAACGTGCTGGCGGCGATCGTCGCGCTGGGCGCCGTGCTGGCCGTGCTCAAGGGTCGCTTCGGCGGCATGGCCAAGATCGGCGTGCTGGTCGGCGCGCTGGTCGCCATCGGCCTGCTGAAGTTCTTCGACGCCAAGTTCTGGGGCGTGGTGGTGATGGGCGGCGCCGTCATCATCCTGTTCTTCCTGCCCTGGCTCGACATGAGCCCGGTGAAGTCGATCCGCTACCGCCCGGGCTGGCACAAGGGCGTCTACGCCGTGTTCGTCGTCTTCTTCTTCATCCTGGGTTACCTGGGCTCGCAGGCGCCGTCGGAAGTCGGCAACTACGTGTCTCAGGTCGGCACGCTGTTCTACTTCGGCTTCTTCCTGCTGATGCCCTGGTGGAGCCGGCTCGGCGAATTCAAGCCGGTGCCTGACCGCGTGACCTTCGCTGCCCACTGACGCGCCCGGGACACAACATCATGAAGAAGATCATCCTCTCCCTGCTGATGGCGCTCGGGCTCGCGGGCTCGGCGCTGGCCAACGAAGGCGGCCCCGCCTGGGACAAGTTCCCCCAGGAGAAGGCCAACGACCTGGGCGCGCTGCAGAACGGCGCCAAGCTGTTCGTCAACTACTGCCTGAACTGCCACTCGGCCGCGTACATGCGCTACAACCGCCTGCGCGACATCGGCCTGACCGAGCAGCAGATCAAGGACAACCTGCTGTTCGCCACCGACAAGGTGGGCGACACCATGCAGGCGGCCATCACCGCCAAGCAGGGCAAGGAGTGGTTCGGCGCCACGCCGCCGGATCTCACCGTGATCGCGCGCTCGCGCGCCGGCAGCGGCGGCTCGGGTGCCGACTACCTCTACACCTACCTGCGCAGCTACTACCGCGACGACACCAAGGCCACCGGCTGGAACAACCTGGTCTTCCCGGACGTGGCCATGCCGCACGTGCTGTGGGAACTGCAGGGCCAGCGCGTCGCCAAGTACGTCGAGGAGAAGGACGCGCACGATCCGGCCAAGACCGTGCACCGCTTCGAGGGCTTCGAGCAGCTCACGCCGGGCAAGCTGTCGGCCCAGGACTACGACAGCGCCGTCGGCGATCTGGTCGCCTACCTGCAGTGGATGGGCGAGCCGGCGCGCGGCCAGCGCGTGCGCATCGGCGTGTGGGTGCTGATCTTCCTCGGCCTGTTCACCGTGATCGCCTGGCGACTGAACGCCGCGTACTGGAAAGACGTGAAGTGACCGTCTCCGCGTCCGCCGTCCTCACCCGGGCGGCGGATCCGAGCGCAGTGGTGCTGCCCGATCCCGGCGCCCACTGCGTTCGTGTTTTACGACGCCTCTAGGAGCACACCGCCATGATGGTGCTTTATTCCGGAACCACCTGCCCTTACTCGCACCGCTGCCGCTTCGTGCTCTTCGAGAAGGGCATGGACTTCGAGATCCGCGACGTCGATCTCTTCGCCAAGCCCGAAGACATCGCGCTGATGAATCCGTACAACGAGGTGCCCATCCTCGTGGAGCGCGACCTCATCCTGTACGAGTCGCACATCATCAACGAGTACATCGACGAGCGCTTCCCGCATCCGCAGCTGATGCCGGGCGATCCGGTGGCGCGTGCGCGCGTGCGGCTGTTCCTCTTCAACTTCGAGAAGGAACTGTTCGCCAACGTGAATATCCTGGAGTCGCGCGGCATCAAGCCGACCGACAAGCAGCTGGAGAAGGCGCGCGCGCAGATCCGCGACCGCCTGACCATGCTCGCGCCGATCTTCCTGAAGAACAAGTACATGCTCGGCGACGACTTCTCGATGCTCGACGTCGCGATCGCGCCGCTGCTGTGGCGCCTCGACTACTACGGCATCGACATGTCGAAGAACGCCGTGCCGCTCCTGAAGTACGCCGAGCGCATCTTCTCGCGCCCGGCCTACATCGAGGCGCTGACGCCGTCCGAGAAGGTGATGCGCAAGTAAGGCGCACGATGAGCACCTCGCCTGCGGCGCCGACCGGCTCGTCGACGCGCCCCTACCTGATCCGGGCGCTGCACGACTGGTGCACCGACAACGGCTTCACGCCGTATGTCGCGGTGTTCGTCGACGCGTCGGTGCAGGTGCCGGTCGAGTACGTGAAGAACAACGAGATCGTGCTCAACGTCGGCTTCGAGGCCACCAGCGGCCTCAAGCTCGGCAACGAGTTCATCGAGTTCAAGGCCCGCTTCGGCGGGGTGGCGCGCGAGATCGTCGTGCCGATCGACCACGTGATCGCGATCTATGCGCGCGAGAACGGCCAGGGCATGGCCTTCCCCGTGCCGAGCGAGGGTGCTGGCGCAGCGCCGGGCGGCGACAGCCCGGCGCCGCGCGGCCCGCACCTGTCGCTGACCGAGGCCGGCCCGGCCGAGGGCAGCGCAGGCCCGAACGAAGCGCCCGAGCCGCCCGAGCCTCCCGCGGGCGGGCGGCCCTCGCTCAAGCGCATCAAGTAGCGCGGCCTATACTGGCCCGCGCGAGAAGGCCATTTCGGCCGGCTTAGCTCAGTTGGTAGAGCACCCGCCTTGTAAGCGGAAGGTCTTCGGTTCGATTCCGAAAGCCGGCACCAGTGACATGCGTCACGCCGCAGCGGGCTCCGCGCGAGCGCCGCGGCAACCGGTGCAACCGCCTGTCAGTTCGATTGAACCCGTATCCTGATTGAGCTAACCTGCCAGCCCTGCTCCCTCAGCAGGCCTTCCAGGTGAGGCTTGATCTGGCGCAGCTTGGCGGCCACCGCGGCATTGGCCACCAGCAGCGACCAGCCTTCCTCGTCGACCGGTCCCGGCCGCACGTGCCGGGCCAGCGCGCCCGGCAGCGCGCCGCGGATGGCCTCGAAGCGATCGGCGGATTCCTGCAATCGCGCGCGGAGCTGGGTGAGCGGTGCGCTGCGCCGCAGGGCCTCGGACAGGTCAATGGAGTCCGGGACGAGCGGAGGCGGTTTGGAGCTCACACGAGGAGTGTAGCGATGCAGATTCTGATCACCCACGGCACGCTGGCCCGCACGCGTGTCCTGCACTTCAACCGCTGGCAGATCGGCGCGATGCTGGTGTCGCTGGTCGCGGCGCTGACCCTGCTCTCGGGCACGGTCTACCACTTCGTCTTCCTGAAGGCCGCGCGCGAGGGCTGGCCGGTGGTCAGCCAGATCGTGCGCCTGGTGGTCCGCGACGAGTTCGCCCAGCGCGACCGCTTCATGCGCGAGAACCTCGACGCGATGGCGCAGAAGGTCGGCGAGATGCAGGCCAAGCTGGTCAAGCTCGAAGCCATGGGCGACCGTGTCTCGGGCCTCGCCGGCGTGAAGCCCGAGGAACTGCGCGGTGCGCCGCGCAGCAGCAGCGGCAAGCCCGTCAGCGCGTCGGCCGGCCAGGGCGGCCCCTACATCCCGCCGCAGGCGGTGACGCTCGAGCAGCTGCGCGGCCTGGTCGATTCGCTCGACCAGTCGGCCGATGACAGCGCCGACCTGTTCACGCTGATCGAATCGCGCCTGCTCGAGTCGCGCCTGAAGGCGCTGATGATCCCCAACAGCGCGCCGGTCAACGGCGCGGTCGGCTCCGGCTTCGGCTTCCGCCAGGATCCCTTCACCGGCCGCTCCGCGCTGCACACCGGGCTGGATTTCCCGGCCGACGTGGGCACGCCCATCCTGGCGGCGGCCGGCGGCGTGGTGCAGTCGACCGAGATCCACCCGGCCTATGGCCAGATGCTCGAGATCGACCACGGCAACGGCCTCGTGACGCGCTACGCGCACACCTCCAAGGTGCTGGTGCACACCGGCGACATCGTCAAGCGCGGGCAGCTGGTCGCGCAGGTCGGCAACACCGGCCGCTCCACCGGCCCGCACCTGCACTTCGAGGTGCTGGTCGAGGGCGTTCCGCAGAATCCGGCGCGCTTCCTCGCGGGCGGCGAGGCCGCCGTTGCCGCCGCCGAGAAGGCCGCTCACACCCGACGCTGAAGCACTCCCCGCCCCGCGGCCGGCCGGGCACGCAGATGTAAACTTGCGTGTTCGACCGGCGCTGCCCGCCTTGCAAGGCGAGGCGGTGGCCCCACCTCCAGGCTCCCGGCGTTCGACGGTCTCGCCCGCACGTTTGCGGACGCGTCGAGCGCGTCAATCACGACGCCGCATGCTACCCAAGCTCCTCACCTCCATTTTCGGCAGCCGCAACGAGCGATTGCTGAAGCAGTACCGACGCGTCGTTACCCAGATCAACGCGCTGGAGCCGGGCCTCGAAGCGCTCTCCGACGAGCAGCTCCGCGCCAAGACCGACGAGTTCCGCGAGCGCCATGCCAAGGGCGAGACGCTCGATGCTCTGCTGCCCGAAGCCTTCGCGGTGGTGCGCGAGGGCAGCAAGCGCACGCTGAAGATGCGCCACTTCGACGTGCAGCTGCTCGGCGGCATGACGCTGCACAACGGCAAGATCGCCGAGATGCGCACCGGCGAGGGCAAGACGCTGATGGCCACGCTGCCGGTGTACCTGAACGCCATCTCCGGCAAGGGCGTGCATGTGGTGACGGTCAACGACTATCTCGCGCGCCGCGACGCCGAGTGGATGGGCCGCCTCTACAACTTCCTCGGCCTGACGGTGGGCGTGAATACGCCGCAGATGGCACGCGAGGAGAAGCAGGCCGCCTTCGCCGCCGACGTCACCTACGGCACCAACAACGAGTTCGGCTTCGACTACCTGCGCGACAACATGGTGCAGGAGACCGCCGACCGCGTTGCGCGCGGGCTGAACTTCGCCATCGTCGACGAGGTCGATTCGATCCTGATCGACGAGGCGCGCACGCCGCTGATCATCAGCGGCCAGGCCGAGGACCACACCGAGCTGTACGTGCGCATCAACGCCGTCGTGCCCAAGTTGAAGAAGCAGGTCGGCGAGGCCGACCCGCGCACCGGCGAAGGCGTGATCGAGCCGGGCGACTTCACCGTCGACGAGAAGACGCACCAGGTGTTCCTGACCGAAGCCGGCCACGAGAACGCGGAAATCATCCTCGGCGAGGCCGGGCTGCTGGCCGAGGGCGCGAGCCTGTACGACCCGGCCAACATCACGCTGATGCACCACGTCTACGCGGCGCTGCGGGCCAAGCACCTGTACCACCGCGACCAGCATTACGTGGTGCAGAACGGCGAGGTGATCATCGTCGACGAGTTCACCGGCCGCCTGATGACGGGCCGGCGCTGGAGCGACGGCCTGCACCAGGCCGTCGAGGCCAAGGAAGGCGTGCAGATCCAGAGCGAGAACCAGACGCTCGCCTCGATCACCTTCCAGAACTACTTCCGCATGTACGGCAAGCTCGCCGGCATGACCGGCACGGCCGACACCGAGGCCTACGAGTTCCAGGAGATCTACGGCCTCGAGACCGTGGTGATCCCGCCCAACCGGCCGACCATCCGCAGCGACGAGCTCGACCTCGTCTACAAGACCGAGCGCGAGAAGTACGAGGCGGTGGTCAAGGACATCCGCGACTGCCACCAGCGCGGCCAGCCGGTGCTGGTGGGCACCACCTCGATCGAGAACTCCGAGCGCGTCTCGGCGCTGCTCACGAAGGAGAAGCTCGAGCACCAGGTGCTCAACGCCAAGCAGCACGAGCGCGAGGCGATGATCGTCGCCCAGGCCGGCCGGCCCGGCGTGATCACGATCGCCACCAACATGGCCGGCCGCGGCACCGACATCGTGCTGGGCGGCAACGTCGAGAACCAGATCAAGTTCCTCGCCGCCGACCCGGCCGTCACCGAGGCCGAGCTCGCCGCGCAGGCGAAGAAGCTGCAGGACGAGTGGCAGGCGCTGCACGAGCAGGTGAAGGCGGCTGGCGGCCTGCGCATCATCGCCACCGAGCGCCACGAGTCGCGCCGCATCGACAACCAGCTGCGCGGCCGCTCCGGCCGCCAGGGCGACCCGGGCTCCTCGCGCTTCTACCTCTCGCTGGACGATCCGCTGATGCGCATCTTCGCGGGCGACCGCGTGCGCGCCATCATGGACCGGCTCAAGATGCCCGACGGCGAGGCCATCGAGGCCGGCATCGTCACGCGCAGCATCGAGAGCGCGCAGCGCAAGGTCGAGGCGCGCAACTTCGACATCCGCAAGCAGCTGCTCGAGTACGACGACGTCGCCAACGACCAGCGCAAGGTCATCTACCAGCAGCGCAACGAGATCCTCGAGGCCGACAGCCTCACCGAGCAGATCGCCAACCTGCGCAAGGCCACGATGACCGAGGTGGTGCGCACCTGGGTGCCGGTCGACAGCGTCGAGGAGCAGTGGGATCTGCCCACGCTCGAGAAGACGCTGCGCGAGGAGTGGCAGCTCGAGGTCTCGCTGGCCGCCGAGGTGGAGAAGAGCGACAGCATCACCGACGACGACATCGTCGAGAAGGTGGTGAAGGCCGCCGACGCCCAGTTCGACGACAAGCTGGAGCGCGTCGGCGTCGAGCAGTTCACGCCCTTCATGCGCATGGTGCTGCTGCAGTCCATCGACACCCACTGGCGCGAACACCTCGCCGCGCTCGATTACCTGCGCCAGGGCATCCACCTGCGCGGCTATGCGCAGAAGAACCCCAAGCAGGAATACAAGCGCGAGGCCTTCGAGCTGTTCTCGCAGCTGCTCGACCTGGTGAAGATGGAAGTGACGCGCGTGATGATGACGGTGCGCATCCAGTCGCAGGAGGAGGCCCAGCAGGCCGCCGAGGCGATCGAGGAGCGCTCCGAGCGCATCAGCAACGTCACCTATACGCACCCCAACGAGGACGGCTCGGTCTCCGAGGAAGCCGACCCGGCCACGATGGTGGCGCAGGTGCCCAAGGTGGGCCGCAACGACCCCTGCCCCTGCGGCAGCGGCAAGAAGTACAAGCAGTGCCACGGCAAGCTGGCCTGAGCTGATCGCAAGAAGAGGCCGACATGCCCGTCAACCTGAGTGCGCCGAACCCTGCGGACCTGCACGCCGTGCCCGGCGTCGAACTGGGCATCACCATGGCCGGCGTGCGCAAGGCCAATCGCCGCGACCTGCTGGTGGTGAAGCTGGCCGAAGGCTCGGCGGTGGCCGGCGTCTTCACGGCCAACCGCTTCTGCGCCGCGCCGGTGCAGGTGTGCCGCGAGCATCTGGCCGCCGGCCAGGGCATGCGCGCGATCGTCGTCAACACCGGCAACGCCAACGCCGGCACCGGGGCCGACGGCCTGGCGCGCGCGCGCTCGACCTGCGCGGCGCTGGCCAAGCTGCTCGGCGTGAAGAGCGAGCAGGTGCTGCCGTTTTCCACCGGCGTGATCATGGAGACGCTGCCCAGCGAGCGCATCGAGGCCGGCCTGCCCGCCGCGCTGGCCGATGCCAAGGCGGCCAACTGGGCGCTGGCGGCCGAGGCCATCATGACCACCGACACGCTGCCGAAGGCGGCGTCGCGCCAGCTGACGATCGGCGGCAAGACGGTCACCATCACCGGCATCAGCAAGGGCGCCGGCATGATCCGCCCGAACATGGCGACCATGCTCGGCTTCGTCGCCACCGATGCGGCGATCGCGCCGGAGCTGCTGCAGCCGCTGGTGAAGGAGGCGGCCGACCAGTCCTTCAACCGCATCACCATCGACGGCGATACCTCGACCAACGATTCCTTCGTGCTGATCGCCACGCAGCGCGCCGGCCATGCGCCGATCACGCGGCTCGATTCGGCCGAGGGCCGCGCGCTGCGCGAGGCGCTGATCGCCGTGTCGCAGCAGCTCGCCCAGGCCATCGTGCGCGACGGCGAGGGCGCCACCAAGTTCATCACCGTGCGCATCGAAGGCGGGCGCAGCGAAGACGAATGCCGCCAGGCGGCCTATGCGATCGCGCATTCGCCGCTGGTGAAGACGGCCTTCTTCGCCAGCGACCCGAATCTCGGCCGCATCCTCGCGGCGGTGGGTTACGCCGGCATCGCCGACCTCGACCAGTCGCTGATCGACCTCTTCCTCGACGAGGTGCACGTCGTCCATCGCGGCGGCCGCCGGGCCGAGTACCGCGAGGAAGACGGCGCACGCGTGATGAAGCAGCCCGAGATCACGGTGCGCGTGAACCTCCATCGCGGCAGCGCGCAGGCCACGGTGTGGACCTGTGACCTGAGCTACGACTACGTGAAGATCAACGCGGACTACCGCAGCTGATCCGGCGGGCCGCCAGCAGCCACAGCGCGGCGCCGGCGGCAGCGAGGTGCTTCAGCGTGTGGCCGCTGACCAGGCCAAGCTGATCGAACACCGCGTGGTCGGCCAGCTCCAGGCCCTTGGCGAGCGTGTAGCCCAGCAGCACGCCCCACCAGGCCATATCCGGCGCGGCCGCCGCGAAGCGCGGGCGCAGGCGCATCAGCAGCGCCGCGGGCACCAGCAGCATGGGCAGGAACTGCACGAACAGGTAGGCGCGCAAGTCGCTGCGGCCGGCCGCTTCGCTGAGCCACCACAGCAGCACCGAGGCGCTGGCGGCCAGCAGCGCGGCCGCGAGCGCGGCGGGCGAGCCGCAGCGCGCATCGAGCCGCTCGGCGAAGAAGGCGCACAGCAGTGCCGCGCAAGCCCAGGCGATCGGCAGGCGGTCGAAGGCGAGCGAGGCGTTGCCCGGCGCCCAGTGGTAGAGCGCCGAGCCGGCCGCGGTGGCCAGCAGCGCCAGCGCGAAGGCGTGCCAGGCGAGCGAGGCATCGTGGCGCGGCTGCGCACGCACGCTCCACAAGGCCCAGGCGCCGATCAGTGCGAAGGGCAGGTTGCTGAGCACGTCGGCGGCGTGCGGAATGCCGAGCCAGCCGCGCTGGTCGGCGAAGTGGTGGTACGAGGCCCATTGCGGAATCGGGCCGTGCAGCAGCAGGCCGAGCGCGAGCAGCGCGGCGAGCGAAGCGAGGATGCGGCGTGGGTTCATGGCGCGCATGCTGCGGCGGCGCAGCGCACGAGGGCAAGCACGAGCGCGTTGCGGCCGGCGCGGCGCGTCCGGCGGTATCGCGCCGCGCCACCACCCCCACGTTTCCCGCATTGCATCGGGCGCGACGGCGCTGCTAGCATCATCGCCATTCACCCAGCCCCAGCTGCCATGCACCACGCCATCCACCCCACGCACAGCGCCGGCCTCGGCGGCGCGGCGGCGGGTGTGCCGCGATGCAGCGTGAAGCGCCCGCCTTCGCGGTGCTTCGCCGGCAACTGATCCTCTCGGCTCCTGCTCCCACCGGAGCGCCCGCCGAGAGTTCCGGCGGGTGAATCGGGGCTTCGATTTCCTCGCCACGAACGGGTTCAACGACCCACCAGGGCGCCCACCGGCGCCCGACGAAGACGACGAGAGGACGCGACCATGACGACACCTCTGCGGCGCTGGCTGGAGGGCCTGCTGCCCCGTGACGACCTGCTGCGCCAGGCCACCTACCGCCGCTTGTGGAGCTCGATCCTGATCAGCTCCTTCGGCGGCCAGGTGACCCTGCTCGCGCTGCCGCTGACGGCGGCGCTGCTGCTGCACGCCTCGCCGACGCAGATGGGCCTGCTCACCGCGATGGAGATCGTGCCCTTCGTGCTGTTCTCGCTGCCCTCCGGCGTGTGGCTCGATCGCGTGCGCAAGCTGCCGGTGTACATCGTCGGCGAGGCCACGCTCGCCCTGGTGGTGGCCAGCGTGCCGCTGGCGTGGTGGATGGGCTGGCTGACCATGCCCTGGCTGTACGTGGTCGGCTTCGTGATCGGCACGGTCTACACCACCGCCGGCTCGGCCGCGCAGATCGTGCTGACGCAGGTGGTCTCGCGCGAGCGGCTGGTGGAGGCGCACGCCAAGAACGCGCTCGCCAGCTCGGGCGCCGAGGTGGCCGGGCCGGGCTTCGCCGGCGTGCTGATCCGGCTCGTCGGTGCGCCGCTGGCCCTGCTGGTCGATGCGGCGATGCTGCTCTTCTCGGCCGCCATCCTGCGCGGCATCGTCGTCGACGAGCGCCGCACGCCGCGCGCCGATGCGCATTTCTGGCGCGACCTGCGCGCCGGCGTTCGTTTCGTGCGCAGCCAGCGCCTGCTGGTCGCGCTGGCCTGCGCGGTGGGCGTCTGGCAGATGTGCCATCACGCCGCGCTGGTGGTGCAGATCCTGCTGGCGACGCGCACGCTGGGCCTGTCGGAGCAGGCCATCGGGCTGAGCTACACCGGCATGGGCCTGGGCACGGTGCTGGGCAGCGTCTGGGGCGATCGCATCAGCCGGCGCATCGGCCCCGGCCGCTGCCTGACGCTGGGCTTCGCGGTGTGCGGCACGGGCTGGGGCCTGCTCGCGCTCGCGCCGGCCGGCCGCCTCGGCATCGCCGCCTTCGCGCTGATGCTGCTGATGTTCGGCGCCGGCGCGGTGCTGGTGTTCATCAACTTCCTGGCGCTGCGCCAGGCGGTGACGCCCGAGCCGCTGCTCGGCCGCATGACGAGCACGATGCGCTGGCTCATCCTCATCCCGGCCGGCCCGGGCGCGCTGCTCGGCGGCTGGCTGGGCGAGCACGTCGGCCTGCGCGCATCGCTCGCTTTCGCCGGCGGCACGGCGCTGCTGCTCGCACTGGTGGCCTCGCGCGTGGCGGTGATCCGCGACCTGCGCGAGCTGCCCGCGACCGAACACCACGACGAGCGGATCGGTGCCGAGTCCGCGGGCATCACTGCACAGACCACGACTTGAGAGAACAGGGAGACGACGACCATGGACCCCGTGCTGATCGAGGTGCCCGAGCGCATCGAGACCGAGCGCCTGATCCTGCGCTGCCCGCGGCCCGGCGACGGGCCGACGATGAACGAGGCCGAGCGCGAGACGCGCGCCGAGCTCAGGCCCTGGATGCCCTGGGCGCACACCGAGAAGACCCTCGACGACTCCGAGGCCTACTGCCGGCGCATGCAGGCGCGCTACCTGCTGCGCGAAGACCTGGCGATGTTCATCTTCGAGCGCGACGTGATGGGCCGCGAAGGCCGCTTCCTCGGCGGCACCGGCCTGCACCGCATCGACTGGACGCTGCGCGGCTTCGAGATCGGCTACTGGCGCCGCACCGGCTGCGGCGCCCAGGGCTACGTCACCGAGGCGGTGCGCGCGCTGGCGCGCTTCGCCTTCGACCGGCTCGCCGCGCGCCGCGTGGAGATCCGCACCGACGATGCCAACAGCGCCAGCTGGAAGCTCGCCGAGCGCGCCGGCTTCACGCTCGAAGCGCTGCTGCGCGGCGACAGCCTCACGCCCTTCGGCGAAGTGCGCAGCACGCGCGTCTATGCGCGCGTGCGCGGCATCGAGGAGCCGCTGGGTTACTCAGTCGCGAAGTGAGTCGCCCGGCGAGAACCGATCCACCGCGTCGGTGATGATCCCGGCTATGCCGAGCGTCAGCAGGCGTTGCGCCTCGGCGCTGTCGTTCACCGTATAGACCAGCGCGCGCAGGCCGGCGGCGCGCAACTGCGCGATCAAGCCCTCGTCCATGATCTTGTGGTTCGTCACGCAGGCCACCACGTCGAGCGCGCGCGCGACGTCGAACCAGCCGGTCCACAGCGTGTCGAGCAGCAGGGCACGCGGCAGATCGGGTGCCGTCTCGCGCGCGCCTTGCAGCGCCTCGGGGCGGAACGAACTCAGAAGCGGCGGCGCCACCGGCGCGACGCGGCTCGCGGCCCACAGCCGCGCCGCCTCGCGCGCGACCACGCGGCCGGTCTCGAGCTCCTGGCCCGGCGTGGGCTTGATCTCGATGTTGAGCGCGAAGCCGTTGCGCAGCACGTAGGTGGCGATCGCGTCCAGGCTGGGCAGCGGCTCGCCGGCGAAGGCGCGGCTGTGCCAGCCGCCGGCGTCGAGGCGCGAGAGCTCGGCCCAGCTGCGCTCGCCGGCCGTTCCGCGTGCCGGCGTGGTGCGCCGCAGGGTGTCGTCGTGCAGCAGGAAGGGCACGCCGTCGGCAGCGAGCTTCACGTCGCACTCGAAGGCGCGCCAGCCGTGCGAGGCGCCGACGCGGAAGGCCGCCAGCGTGTTCTCCGGCGCCAGCTTGCCGGCGCCGCGGTGCGCGATCCAGAGCGGGTAGGGCCAGGCCTTCATCTCAATCGATGCGCCGCTGCGTCGTCGCGTCGAACCAGTGCAACTGCCCGGCCGGGGCCTGCAGCGCCAGCGTCTGCCCGTTGTGCGGCGCGGGCAGGGCGGCGTCGACGCGCACGGTGAAGCCCTGCCGGCCCACCAGCCCGTGCACCAGCCGCTCGGCGCCGAGCATCTCGCTGGTCTCGACGTGGAAGGGCCAGCCGGGCGCGCCGGCTGCCGCGAGCGTGGCGTGTTCGGGCCGCAGGCCGGCGATCAGCTCGCCTTCGCGCGGCGCCGCGGCCGGCAGCGCCAGTGGCTGGCCGTCGACCACGAAGCGCTGGCCCTCGGCCACGCCGCGGATCAGGTTCATCGGCGGCGAGCCGATGAAGCCGGCGACGAAGGTGGTGGCCGGCGTCGCATACACCTGCGCCGGCGTGCCGATCTGCTCCATGCGGCCGGCGTTCATCACGATCATGCGCTGCGCCAGCGTCATCGCCTCGACCTGGTCGTGCGTGACGAACAGCGAGGTGACGCCCAGCTCGGCATGCAGCTTCTGGATCTCCAGCCGCGTCTGCGCGCGCAGCTTGGCGTCGAGGTTGGAGAGTGGCTCGTCGAACAGGAACACCTCGGGCTGGCGCACGATGGCGCGGCCCATCGCCACGCGCTGGCGCTGGCCGCCGGAGAGTTCGCGCGGCTTGCGCTGCAGGAAGGGTTCGAGCTGCAGGATGCCCGCCGCCTTGGCCACGCGCGCCTCGATCTCGGCGCGCGCCACCCTGGCGATCTTCAGGCCGTAGGCCATGTTCTCGAAGACCGTCATGTGCGGGTAGAGCGCGTAGTTCTGGAACACCATCGCGATGTCGCGCTCGCTGGGCTCGACGTCGTTGACCACGCGCCCGGCGATGGCGATCTCGCCCTCGCTGATCTCCTCCAGCCCGGCCACCATGCGCAGCAGCGTGCTCTTGCCGCAGCCCGAAGGCCCGACGATGACGATGAACTCGCCGTCGGCGATCTCGGCGTCGACGCCGTGGATCACCGCGTTCGCCTTCGGCCCGGCGCCGTAGCGCTTGACCACCTTGCGGATGCTGATCGCTCCCATGCCTGCCTTCTTCTATTTTTCGGTGTCCACGAGGCCCTTGACGAACCACTTCTGCATCAGCAGAACGACGAGTGCCGGCGGGATCATCGCCAGCATCGCAGTGGCCATCACGATGTTCCAGTCGGTGGCGGCGTCGCCGCCGCTGATCATGCGCTTGATGCCGATGACCACCGGGTACATGGCTTCGTCGGTGGTCACCAGCAGCGGCCAGAGGTACTGGTTCCAGCCGTAGATGAACTGGATGACGAACAACGCCGCGATCGAGGTGGCCGACAGGGGCACCAGCACGTCGATGAAGAATCGCATCGGCCCGGCGCCGTCGATGCGGGCCGCTTCCACGAGTTCGTCGGGCACGGTGAGGAAGAACTGGCGGAACAGGAAGGTGGCGGTGGCCGAGGCGATCAGCGGCACCGTCAGGCCGGCGTAGCTGTTGAGCATGCCGAGCCCGGCCACCACCTCGTAGGTCGGCCCGATGCGCACTTCCACCGGCAGCATCAGCGTGACGAAGATGGCCCAGAAGAAGACGTTGCGCAGCGGGAAGCGGAAGTAGACGATGGCGAAGGCCGACAGCAGCGAGATTCCGATCTTGCCGAAGGCGATCACCAGTGCGGTGACCAGGCTGACCATCATCATGCGGCCGACCGGCGCGTTGGAGGCCGCCCCCATGCCCGTGCCCTTCAGCGCGGCGAGGTAGTTCTCGACCAGGTGGCTGCCGGGCACGAGCGACATCGGTGCCTGCAGGATCTCCTCGGCGGTCTGCGTCGACGCGACGAAGGTCACGTAGAGCGGGAAGGCGACGAGCAGCACACCCAGCAGCAGCACGACGTGCGCCAGGATGCCGAGGGTGGGGCGGCGTTCGACCATGCGGAGCCTAGTAGGTGACCTTCTTCTCGACGAAGCGGAACTGCACCACCGTGAGTGCGATGACGATCGCCATCAGCACCACCGACTGCGCCGCCGAGCCGCCCAGGTCGAGCGCCTTGAAGCCGTCGTAGTAGACCTTGTAGACGAGGATGGCGGTGTCCTTGCCCGGGCCGCCCTGCGTCGCGGCGTCGACGATCGCGAAGGTGTCGAAGAAGGCGTAGACGACGTTGATCACGAACAGGAAGAAGGTGGTCGGCGAGAGCAGCGGGAACTGGATGGTCCAGAAGCGCCGCCAGGGGCGTGCGCCGTCGATCGCCGCGGCCTCGATGAGCGACTTCGGGATGCTCTGCAGCCCGGCGAGGAAGAACAGGAAGTTGTAGGAGAGCTGCTTCCACACCGCGGCCAGCACGATCAGCGTCATGGCCTGGCCGCTGTTGAGCAGGTGGTTCCATTCGATGCCGACGCTGCGCAGCGCGTACGAGACGATGCCGATGGACGGCGCGAACATGAACAGCCACAGCACCCCGGCCACCGCCGGCGCCACCGCGTAGGGCCAGATCAGCAGCGTGCGGTAGGCGAGCGCGCCGCGCACCACGCGATCGGCGTAGACCGCCAGCAGCAGCGAGATGGCGATGCCCAGCCCGGCCACCAGCACCGAGAACAGCGCGGTGGTCTGGAACGAGGCGAGGTAGGTCGGGTCGCCGAACAGGCGAGCGAAGTTCTGCAGCCCGACCCACTCGGTGGAGGTGCCGAAGGCGTCGGACTGCTGGAACGACTGCAGCAGCGCCTGCCCCGCCGGCCAGAAGAAGAACACGGCGATGACGGCCACCTGGGGCGCGAGCAGCGCCCAGGGCAGCCAGCCGGAACGGAAGACGACGCGTTTTTCGGAAGCCAAGCGGGATCAGCTCTTGTTGGCCTTTTCGAAGCGTTCCAGCTGCTCGTTGCCGCGCTGCACCGCGCTGTCGAGCGCCTCCTTGGCGCCCTTCTTGCCGGCCCAGACCTGCTCGAGCTCCTCGTCGACGATGGCGCGGATCTGCACGAAGTTGCCCAGGCGGATGCCGCGCGACTTGTCGGTGGTCTTGCGGATCATCTGGTTCACCGCCGTGTCGGTGCCGGGGTTCTGCTTGTAGAAGCCCGACTTCTCGGTCAGCTCGAAGGAGGCCAGGGTCACCGGCAGGTAGCCGGTGCGCTGGTGGCTCTTGGCCTGGATCTCGGCGTTGGTCAGGTAGTTGAAGAAGGTCGCCACGCCCTTGTACTCGGGCGCCTTCTTGCCCGACATCACCCACAGCGAGGCGCCGCCGATCACGGTGTTCTGCGGCGTGCCCGGCACGTCGGGGTAGTAGGGCAGGGGGGCGATGCCGAACTCGAACTTGGCGTTCTTCTTGATGCTCGCGTAGGTCGAGGACGAAGCCGTCTGCATCGCGCACTCGCCCGAATAGAAAGGCGCGTCGCCGAGGTTGCCGCGGCCGCGGTACTGGAACAGGCCCTGCTTGGCCATGTTGGCCAGGTTCTCGATGTGGCGCACGTGCAGCGGGCTGTTGAAGATCAGCCGCGCGCTGGTGCCGCCGAAGCCGTTGCCCTGCGTCGCGAACAGCGTGTTGTGCCAGGTGGAGAAGCTCTCCAGCTGCGTCCAGCCCTGCCAGCTGGTGGTGAACGGGCAGGCCACGCCCGAGGCCTTCAGCTTGGCGGCGGCGGCCACCAGCTCGGGCCAGGTGGCGGGCGGCTTGTTCGGGTCGAGCCCGGCCTTGCGGAAGGCGTCCTTGTTGTAGTTGAGCACCGTGGTCGAGCTGTTCAGCGGGAAGCTGAGCATCTGCCCGTTCGGCGCCGTGTAGTAGCCGACCACCGCCGAGATGTAGGCCTTGGGGTCGAACTTGTAGCCCGCATCGGTCATCACCTTGCCCACCGGGACGATGGCGCCCTTGCTGGCCATCATCGTGGCGGTGCCGACCTCGAACACCTGCAGGACGTGCGGCGCGTTGCCGGCACGGAAGGCGGCGATCGCGGCCGTCATCGACTCGTCGTACGAGCCCTTGTAGGTCGGCACGACCTTGTAGTCCTTCTGGCTGGCGTTGAAGCCGTTGGCCAGGTCGACCACCCAGTCGTTGAGGCCGCCGGTCATCGAGTGCCACCACTGGATCTCGGTCTGGGCGTGGGCGGGAAGCGTGGCCGCGGCGAACGCGGCGGCGGCGAGGGCAAGGCGGACGGTCCTCATGACATCTCCGTGTGGGTTGGCGGATGGCCTCGTGGGCCGGCGCATGCTACGCCCGGCCGTCCACGGCAGCAGCCCGGTGAATCCCGGGGAAATGGTGCGCTGCGGTACGATTCGCCCTCAAGTGCCAACACGGGGGAAGCGTCCGCCCCCGGCTCTCATGAACGCACCCGCTTCCCTGACCCACATGGCGGCCGTGTCCCGTGCCGGCGCCGCGGCCGAGGGGCTCGCTCCGCGACTGCGCGAGATTCCCTACAACTACACCTCGTTCTCCGACCGCGAGATCGTCATCCGCCTGCTCGGCGCACGCGCCTGGGAGGTGCTGAACCGCCTGCGCCAGGAGCGCCGCACCGGCCGCTCGGCGCGCATGCTCTACGAGGTGCTGGGCGACGTCTGGGTGGTGCAGCGCAACCCCTACCTGCAGGACGACCTGCTCGACAACCCGAAGCGCCGCGCCGCGCTGATCGAGGCCCTGCACCACCGGCTCGGCGCCATCGAGGCGCGCCGCTCGCCGCAGGAAGACGGCGAGCGCGACGCCGCCGTCGGCGAGCTGCTCACGGCGGCGCGCTCGGCGGTGGAGCGCTTCGAGCGCCAGTTCGGCGAGATGGCCGAGCTGCGCCGCCGCGTGACGCGCGTGCTCGGCCGCGTGACCGCCAAGCACAACGTCAAGTTCGACGGCCTCTCGCGCGTGGCCCACGTCACCGACGCCACCGACTGGCGCGTCGAGTACCCCTTCGTCGTGCTCACGCCCGACACCGAGGCCGAGATGGCCGCGCTGGTGAAGGGCTGCATCGAGCTCGGCCTGACCATCATCCCGCGCGGCGGCGGCACCGGCTACACCGGCGGCGCGGTGCCGCTGGCCTGGAACAGCGCCGTCATCAACACCGAGAAGCTCGAGGCGATGAGCGAGGTGGAGATGGTCGCGCTGCCCGGTGTCGGAGAGCCGGTGGCCACGGTGTGGAGCGAGGCCGGCGTGGTCACGCAGCGCGTGGCCGATGCCGCCGAGCGCGGCGGCTACGTATTCGCGGTCGACCCGACCTCGGCCGAGGCCTCCTGCATCGGCGGCAACATCGCGATGAACGCCGGCGGCAAGAAGGCCGTGCTGTGGGGCACGGCGCTCGACAACCTCGCCTCCTGGCGCATGGTGACGCCGCAGGCGCAGTGGCTCGAGGTCGTGCGCCTGAACCACAACCTCGGCAAGATCCACGACGTGGAGCTGGCCAGCTTCGAGCTGCGCACCTTCGCCGCCGACGGCAAGACGCCTCTGTCGACCGAGCGGCTCGACATCCCCGGCCGCGTGTTCCGCAAGGAAGGCCTGGGCAAGGACGTCACCGACAAGTTTCTCGCCGGCCTGCCCGGCGTGCAGAAGGAAGGCTGCGACGGCCTGATCACCTCGGCGCGCTGGATCGTGCACCGCATGCCGGCGCACACGCGCACGGTGTGCCTGGAATTCTTCGGCAACGCCAAGGATGCGGTGCCCTCGATCGTCGAGATCAAGGACTTCATGTTCGCCGAAGCGAAGAACGGCGGGGCCATCCTCGCCGGCCTCGAGCACCTCGACGACCGCTACCTCAAGGCAGTCGGCTACGCGACGAAGTCCAAGCGCGGCGGCCTGCCCAAGATGGTGCTGGTGGGCGACATCGCCGGCGACGACGCCGATGCGGTGGCGCGCGCCACCAGCGAGGTGGTGCGCATCGCCAACAGCCGCGCCGGCGAAGGCTTCGTCGCGGTGAGCGCGGATGCGCGCAAGAAGTTCTGGCTGGATCGCAAGCGCACCGCGGCGATCAGCCGCCACACCAACGCCTTCAAGATCAACGAGGACGTGGTGATCCCGCTGCCGCGCATGGCGGAGTACACCGACGGCATCGAGCGCATCAACATCGAGCTCAGCCTGCGCAACAAGCTGGCCACCGTCGACGCGCTCGAGGCCTTCTTCACCGAGGGCGAGCTGCCGCTGGGCAAGAGCGACGACGCTGTAGAGATTGCTTCGGCCGAGTTGCTCGAAGACCGCGTGCAGCAGGCGCTCGCGCTGCTGCGCGAGGTGCGCGGCCTGTGGCAGCACTGGATGGCGCAGCTCGACGTCGTGCAGCCCGACACCAGGCGCAGCTTCTTCGCCGATCTGCAGGACCGCACGCTGCGCGCCTCGTGGAAGACGCAGATCCGCGCGCCGCTGCAAAGCATCTTCGCCGGCGCCGCGCTCGAGCCCGTCGTCGCCGAATGCCAGCGCATCCACGACCGCGTGCTCAAGGGCCGCGTCTGGGTGGCGCTGCACATGCACGCCGGCGACGGCAACGTGCACACCAACATCCCGGTCAACAGCGACAACTACGAGATGCTGCAGACCGCGCACGAGGCGGTCGGCCGCATCATGGCGCTGGCGCGCAGCCTGGGCGGCGTGATCTCCGGCGAGCACGGCATCGGCATCACCAAGCTGGAGTTCCTCAGCGACGAGGAGCTCGCCGGCTTCACCGACTACAAGCGCCGCGTCGACCCCGAGGGCCGCTTCAACAAGGGCAAGCTGCTGCGCGGCGGCGACATCAAGGCCGACCTCACCAACGCCTACACGCCCAGCTTCGGGCTGATGGGCCACGAGTCGCTGATCATGCAGCAGAGCGACATCGGCCAGATCGCCGATTCGGTCAAGGACTGCCTGCGCTGCGGCAAGTGCAAGCCGGTGTGCGCCACGCACGTGCCGCGCGCCAACCTGCTGTACAGCCCGCGCAACAAGATCCTCGCCACCTCGCTGCTGATCGAGGCCTTCCTCTACGAGGAGCAGACGCGCCGCGGCGTCAGCATCAAGCACTGGCAGGAGTTCGAGGACGTGGCCGACCACTGCACGGTGTGCCACAAGTGCCTCGCGCCCTGCCCGGTGAAGATCGACTTCGGCGACGTGTCGATGAACATGCGCAACCTGCTGCGCAAGATGGGGCAGAAGAGCTTCCGCCCCGGCAACGCGGCGGCGATGTTCTTCCTCAACGCCACCAGCCCCGAGACCATCAAGCTGATGCGCACCGCGATGGTCGGCATCGGCTTCCGCGCGCAGCGCTTCGCCAACAACGTGCTGCGCGGCTTGGCCAACCGCCAGACCGCCGCGCCGCCGGCGACGGTGGGCCCCGCTCCGATCAAGGAGCAGGTGATTCACTTCATCAACAAGAAGATGCCGGGCAACCTGCCCAAGCGCACCGCGCGTGCGCTGCTGGACATCGAGGACAAGGCCTACGTGCCCATCATCCGCGATCCGAAGACGACCACGGCCGACACCGAGGCGGTGTTCTACTTCCCCGGCTGCGGCTCGGAGCGGCTGTTCTCGCAGGTGGGCCTGGCGACGCAGGCGATGCTCTGGCACGCCGGCGTGCAGACCGTGCTGCCGCCCGGCTACCTGTGCTGCGGCTACCCGCAACGCGGCGCCGGCCAGTACGACAAGGCCGAGAAGATGATCACCGACAACCGGGTGCTCTTCCACCGCGTCGCCAATACGCTGAACTACCTCGACATCAAGACCGTGGTCGTGAGCTGCGGCACCTGCTACGACCAGCTGCAGGGCTACAAGTTCGAGGAGATCTTCCCCGGCAGCCGCATCGTCGACATCCACGAGTACCTGCTCGAGAAGGGCATCACGCTCGGTGCGGGCCAGGCGGCCGGCGGCTACCTCTTCCACGACCCCTGCCACTCGCCGATGAAGCAGCAGGATCCGATGAAGACGGTGCGGGCGCTGGTCGGCGAGAACGTGCTCAAGAGCGAGCGCTGCTGCGGCGAGAGCGGCACGCTGGGCGTTACGCGGCCGGACATCTCCACCCAGGTGCGCTTCCGCAAGACCGAGGAGCTGCGCAGGGACGAGGCCGCGCTGCGCGAGATGATGAAAGGCGCCGCAGGCGGCGCGGGCGCCGTGCCGGAGAAGGGCCCGATCAAGATCCTGACCTCCTGCCCGAGCTGCCTGCAGGGCCTGCACCGCTACGCCGGCGATCTGCAGAACGGCCTGCTCGAAGCCGACTACGTCGTCATCGAGATGGCCAGCCGCATCCTCGGCCCCGACTGGCTGCCCGACTACGTCGAGCGCGCCAACGACGGGGGTATCGAGCGCGTGCTGGTCTGACCCCGGCTACTGCTCCGCGGAGAGCTTGCGCTCCTTGATGAGCGCGTGCCAGAAGCCGGTCTCCTGCTGGATGAAGGCGGCCAGCGCCGGGCCGTCGCCGGGCAGCACCTCGAGGCCGAAGTCTTCCAGCTTGGCCTTCACATCGGGTGCGGTGATGGCCTTGTTCATCTCGGCGCTGAGGCGCGCGACGATCTCCGCCGGCGTGCCCCTGGGCACGAACAGGCCCTGCCAGGCGGTGACCTCGAAGTCCTCGATGCCCAGCTCGTCGAGCGTGGGCACGTCGGGCAGGGCGGCGATGCGCTTTCTCGACATCACCGCCAGCGCCTTGACCTTGCCCGAGCGGATCTGCGGCAGGCCGGCGGCGGTGTCGAGCACCATCATCGGCACCTGGCCGGCGATCACGTCCTGCACCGCCATCGCGGTGCCGCGGTAGGGCACGTGCACCACGAAGCTCTGGGTGCGGCGCTTCAGCAGTTCCATCGCCAGGTGGTGCGGGCTGCCGACGCCGGGCGAGGCGTAGCTGAACCTGCCCGGATTCTTCTTGATCGCGTCGAGCCACTGCTTCGCGTCCGTGAAGCCGGCCGCGGGGTTGACCGCGACGATCAGCGGGAAGCGCGCCATGAAGCCGACCGGCGTGAGATCCGCCGGCGCGTACGGAATCTTCCTGTACATCGCCTCGTGGAACACCATCGCGCCGTTGTCGCCGGTGAGGATGGTGTAGCCGTCGGCGGGCGACTTGGCGACGTTGTCGGTGCCGACGATGCCGGCCGCGCCGGGCCGGTTGTCGATCACCAGGCTCTGGCCGAGCTGCCGGCCGAGTTGCGGCGCGAGCTGGCGCGCGAGGAAATCCGAGCCGCCGCCGGCCGGGTAGGCCACCACCCAGCGGATCGGCCTGGCCGGCCAGTTCTCGGCCCGGGCGCCCAGCGGCGCGAGGGTCGTGGCCAGAACGAGCGCGAGGGCGGTGCGGCGGGTCAGGTGAATGCTCATGTGGGTGGGCGTGGGCCGTTGAGGTGCGTGGATCCTATCGGCGCACCTTGAGGCGACAATACGGGCCAGCCCATGCCCGCCCGCGCCTTCCGCTCCCTGCTGCAACTGCCGAGCCGCCGCCTCGTGCCGGTGCTCGCCGGGCTGCTCGCGAGTGCCTCGATCTGGGCCGCGCCGGCGCTGCCCGAGCCGCTGCGCCCGGTGCTCGAGCGCTCGCTCGACGACCCGCGCGCCGCCTTCGCGCTGGTCGACGATGCGGCGCTGGACGCGCTCGATTCCGAGGCGCGCTTCTGGCGCCTGCTCGGCAAGGCGGCGCTCTACACCCTGCTGGACCGCACCAGCGAAGCGCAACGCAGCGTCGACGAGGCGCGCGCGCGCCTCGGCCGCATCCCCACCGCGACGCCGCGCCACCACCTCTGGCTGGAGGCCTACGCGATCGGCGCGCTGTTCCGCCGCGAGGACTCCGCCAAGCTGATCGAGCGCAGCGTCGAGTTGCGCCGCGCCGCGCTGCCCATCGGCGACGAGTACCTGCTGTGCGAGATCTCGGTCGGCGACCTGTTCCTGCTGCGCGAGACCTACGCGCTCGACGAGGCCTGGCGTGTCGCCGAGGAGACCGAACGCTGCGGCCGCAAGCTCGGCCAGCTGCACATCGAGACCTCGGCGCTGATCGCGATGGGCAGCATGGCCAGCTCGCTGTCGGGCAAGGCGCCGGCCGAGCGCTACTTCGAGCGCGCGCTCGAGGTGCTGGGCGGCCAGCCGGCGCGCTTCCAGCGCGGCTGGATCGAGTGGGAGATGGGCAACACCCTGGCGCGGCTGGGTCAGCCCGAGCGCGCGGCACACGCCTTCGAGGCCTCGCTGGCGCTCAACCGCGAGATCGCCGAGCCCACCGGCGTGGCCATCACCACCCTGGACCTCGCGGCCTTGCGGCTGGCGCAGAACGAACCGCAGCGCGTGATCGAGCTGGTGCGCGGCGCGCTGCCCGCTCTGCAGGAAGGCGACGCGCCGGTGCGGCTGGCCACGGCCCACGGGCTGGTGATCGAGGCGCTGGCGCGGCTGAAGAAGGCCGAGGTGCTGCAGGAGATCGAGAAGGCGCGGCTGCTCGAGCGCGCCGTGCTGCCCGCGCCGGATCGTGCGCGCCTGCTGCAGCGCATGGCCGAGGGCTACGCCTCGCAGGGCATGCACGCGCAGGCCTACGCGGAGCTGCGGCGCGCCAACGAAGCGGCGCAGCAGGGTCAGCAGTCGGTGCGCGACACCCAGCTGCTGCGTCTGCAGGCGCGCTACGAGATCGCGCGCCGCGAGGCCGAGCTGGCCGACCTGCGCCATCGCGCCGAGGCCGACCGGCTCGCCTTGCAGGCGCGCGAGGCGCAGCAGCGCGCGCTGTGGGCGGCGCTGATCGCGCTGGCCGGCCTGCTCGCTGCCCTGGCCTGGTTCGCGGCGCGCGGCCTGCGCCGCCGCCGCCAGCGTGCCGACCTGGTGCAGCGCGACGCACTCACCGGGCTGCCCGACCGGCGTGCCGTGCTCGCCTTCGCGCAGCAGCAGTTCGCGCTGTGCCGGCGCCTGGACATCGAGCTGAGCGTGGCGCTGCTCGATCTCGACCACTTCAACCAGATCAACGAGCGCCTCGGCCAGGGTGCCGGTGACCGCGTGCTGCGCGCCGTCGCGCAGGCCGCCGGCGAGGTGCTGCGCGGCCAGGAGCGCATCGGCCGCTGGGGCGGCGACGAATGGCTGCTGGTGATGCCCGGCACCGCGATCGACGAGATGCCCGAGGTGTTCGAGCGGCTGCGCGCCAAGGTCGCCGCGCAGCACCTGCCCGACCTGCCGGCACCGCATGGCGTGACGCTGTCGATGGGCGCGGCGGCGCTCGGCGAGGCCTTCGAGAGCGTCGAGGCGCTGGTCGAGGAGGCCGAACGCCAGCTGCTGCGCGCCAAGGCCGAGGGGCGTGACCGCCTGCGCTGCGCGCGCTCGCGCCGCGCTGGTGATGCGGCACCGCGCCCCGCGCCGGGCGCGGACGCGGAGCCGGCGCGCCAGGCCGTGTCGGCCTGAGGCAGCCCAGTGATCGCCTTCCAGCCCCTGCCCGATGCCCAGGCCGGCTGCGCGCTGTGCACGCAGGCCGGCGGCGTGCCGCTCTGGCAGGACGAGGCCTGGCGCGTGATCCGCGCCGAGGATGCCGATTTCCCTGCCTTCTACCGCGTGATCTCGCGCCACCATGTGGCCGAGTTCTCGGCGCTGCTCGCGCCGGAGCGACAGCGCTGCATGGATCTGGTGTGCCGCATCGAGCGCGTGCTGATCGAGCAGCTGCGGCCGAGCAAGATCAACCTCGCCGCGCTCGGCAACATGGCGCCGCACCTGCACTGGCACGTGATCGCGCGCTTCGACTGGGACAGCCACTTCCCGCAGGCGGTGTGGGGTCCGCGCCAGCGCGAGGTCAGGCCGGACGCGCTGCAGCGCATCGGCATGGCGCTGGCCGAGCTCGATGCCTGCGTGGTCGAGGCCTTGAGCGCTGCCGGCTGACGGCCTTCAAAGGGCCGTCAAAGCCCCTCATCGCATCGGGCAGGGGGCTTGGCTACACTGCGGCCGCACCGTCTTTTCCCTCGCATCCATGGCCGGCCTCCGCCCCGAAACACCCCAGCCCAGCTCCATCACCGTGCACGAGCAGTCGCGCGTGCTCGAGGTGGGCTTTTCCGACGGGAAGACCTTCCGCATCCCGTTCGAGCTGCTGCGCGTCTATTCGCCTTCGGCCGAAGTGGCGGGCCACGGCCCCGGCCAGGAGGTGCTGCAGACCGGCAAGCGCGAGGTCATGCTGACCGGGCTCGAGCCGGTGGGCAACTACGCCGTGCAGCCGAGCTTCAGCGACGGCCACGACTCGGGCATCTATTCGTGGGATTACCTCTATCACCTCGGCGCGCAGCAGGACGAGCTCTGGCAGCGCTACGAGGCCCGGCTGCGCGAGGCCGGCGTCGACCGCGACGCGCCCATGGCCGCGCCCGCCGCGTCGTCCTGCGGCCACCATCACTGAGAACGACCCCTGAAAGCGCCGCGATGAGCGACACCCATTTCGGATTCGAGACCGTCGACGAGACGCAGAAGGCCGCGCGTGTGCGCGGCGTGTTCGATTCGGTCGCGTCGAAGTACGACGTGATGAACGATCTGATGTCGATGGGCCTGCACCGCGCCTGGAAGGCCTACACGGTGGCGGTGGCCAACCTGCGCGAAGGCGACCGCGTGCTCGACCTCGCCGGCGGCACCGGCGACCTGTCGCGCGCCTTCGCGCGCAAGGTCGGCGAGAAGGGCACGGTGGTGCACACCGACATCAACGAGGCCATGCTGCGGCGCGGCCGCGACCGCCTGCTCGACGAAGGCCTGGTGCTGCCCACGGTGATCTGCGACGCCGAGGTGCTGCCCTGCGCGAGCGGCAGCTTCGATCTCGTCAGCGTCGCCTTCGGCCTGCGCAACATGACCCACAAGGATCGCGCCCTGGCCGAGATGAACCGCGTGCTGCGCCCGGGCGGGCGGCTCCTGGTGCTGGAGTTCTCCAAGGTGGCGCCGCCGCTGGCCAAGGCCTACGACTGGTACAGCTTCAACGTGCTGCCGCGCATCGGGCAGCTGGTGGCCGGCGACGCCGACAGCTACCGCTACCTCGCCGAGTCGATCCGCATGCACCCGGGCCAGGCCGAGCTCAAGGCGATGATGAAGAGCGCCGGCTTCGGCCACGTCGACGTGCACAACCTGAGCGCCGGCGTGGTGGCGCTGCACGTGGGGATCAAGTGCTGAGCAACCCGCTGCTGGCGCTGCTGCAGCGTGGCTCGCCGTCCGGCTTGGTGGTGTCGCTCGCGCTGTCGGTGCTGACGCCGCTGCTGGTGGCCGGAGCGACGCGGCTGCGCATGCCGCTGGCGCTGGCCCGCTGGACGCGGCGCGCGGCGCCGCCGCGGCCGCTGCTGGCGCGCGCCGCGCGAGGCCATGCCGAGCGCGCGCTGCTGCGCGCCGCGCGCGAGCAGTTCCTGCGCCTGCAATCGGCCTGGGATGCGGCCGATCTCGACGCGCTGCGGCGCCTCACCACCGAAGACATGTTCGAGGAGCTCGCGGCCGAGCTGCCGGCGCGCGGCCCTGAGCCGAACCGCACCGAGGTGCTGGCGCTCGAGGCGCACCTGATCGCGTTCGAAGCGGTCGGCCCGCTCGAGCTGGCGAGCATCGAGTTCAGCGGCGTGGTGCGCGAATCGGCGCGCCGCGGCCCGGCGCCGTTCCGCGAAGTGTGGATGCTGGCGCGCCGCCCGGGCGGCGAGGACTGGCGGCTGGCGCGGCAGCAGGCGCTGATGTAGCGCGCGGCGCCGCCGCGCTCGGGCGCCCTCAGCTCGCGGCCTCGAAGCCCTTCGGGTTCATCGACTGCCAGCGCCAGCTGTCCGCGCACATCGCGTCCAGGCCGCGCTGCGCGCGCCAGCCGAGCAGGCGCTGCGCCAGCGCCGGGTCGGCGTAGCAGGCGGCCACGTCGCCGGGGCGGCGCGGCACGATCTCGTAGGGCACGGCGCGGCCGCTGGCGCGCTCGAAGGCGCGGATCACCTCGAGCACGCTGTAGCCGCGGCCGGTGCCGAGGTTGACGGTGAACGAGCCGTTCTCGCCGAGCAGGCGCTGCACCGCGGCGACGTGGCCGTCGGCCAGGTCGAGCACGTGGATGTAGTCGCGCACGCCGGTGCCGTCGGGCGTGTCGTAGTCGCCGCCGAAGACGCGCAGCTTGTCGCGCTGGCCCACCGCCACCTGCGTCACGTAAGGCATCAGGTTGTTCGGCGTGCCCTGCGGCGCCTCGCCGATCAGGCCGCTCTCGTGCGCGCCCACCGGGTTGAAATAGCGCAGCAGCGCGATGCCCCAGCCGGGCTCGGAGCGCTCCAGGTCGCGCAGGATGTTCTCGCCCATCAGCTTGGTGGCGCCGTAGGGGTTGGTGGTCGACAGCGGCGCGTCTTCGGTGATGGGCAGCTTCTCCGGCTGGCCGTAGACCGTCGCGCTCGAGCTGAACACGAGGCGGCGGCAATCGTGGCGCTGCATGGTGCGCGCCAGTGCCACCAGGCCGCCGATGTTGTTGCGGTAGTACTCGAGCGGCTTGGCGCTGCTCTCGCCGACCGCCTTGAAGGCGGCGAAATGCACCACGGCGTCGATGCGCTCGGCGGCGAACACGCGCTCCAGCGCGCCGGTGTCGCAGACGTCGACCCGCTCGAACTCGGGCCGCAGGCCGGACAGGCGCTCGAGCCGCACCAGCACCTCGGGCGAGCTGTTGGAGAAGTCGTCCAGGCCGATCACGCGCAGCCCGGCGGCCTGCAGGGCCAGCCAGGTGTGCGAGGCGATGTAGCCGGTGGCGCCGGTGAGGAGGACGGTGGGGCGGCGGGTGCTCATGATGGCGGTGCAGGGGAACTACCGAGATTCTTCTCCGTGCGGCGCGGCCGGCGTGCCCTCGACCTTGGGGGGCGCTGTGGTGCCGTGCCTACAATCCGTGAATGCTGCACAGCCTGCAAGCGCTCGCCTCCGCGGCGGTCATGGAGCGCACCATTCTCCTCGCCAACCACGTCATCGCCGCCGAGCCGGTGGCGATGCAACGCCTGCAGCCGCATGCCGGGCGCTGCCTGCTGCTCACGCTGCAGGGCTGGCCGACGCTGCTGCCGGCCATGCCGCCGCTGGCCATCCGCATCACGCCGGCCGGGCTGCTCGAGTGGTGCGGCGAGGCCGTGCCGGAGGCACCCGAGCTGCGCGTGTCGGTCGACGCCTCCAACCCCGCGCTGGCCTTCCTGCAGGCGCTGGGCGGCGAGAAGCCGCGCATCGAGGTTGCCGGTGACGCGCAGCTGGCCACCGACGTCAACTGGCTGTTCGACAACCTGCGTTGGGATCTCGAGGACGACCTGGCGCGCCTGATCGGCGACGCCCCGGCGCGCGAACTGGCGAAGTTCGGCGCCGGCGTCGCCGCCAGCCTGCGCGAGGCGGTGCGCGGCATCGGCTCGCTGGCCTCGCGCCTGCGCGGCGGCAACAGCGGCGGGCCCGGCTCGCGATGAGGCACATCGGCCGCCTCGTCTTCATCTGCGTCACGGTGGCCCGCCACGGGCTGGACGAGCTGGCGCTGACCAGCTTCCGCCAGCGCTGGGTGCGCGCGCTGGTGCGCGTGCTGACGATAGGCCGCAGCCTCGACCAGCCGCGCGGCGTGCGCCTGCGCCAGGGCCTGGAGCGGCTCGGGCCGATCTTCGTCAAGTTCGGTCAGGTGCTCTCGACGCGGCGCGACCTGCTGCCGCCCGACTACGCCGAGGAACTCGCCAAGCTGCAGGACCGCGTGCCGCCCTTCCCGGCGGCGCAGTCGCGCGCGCTGGTGGAGAAGGCTTTCGGACGCCCCATCGACGAGATCTTCGCCAGCTTCGACGCCGAGCCGGTGGCCAGCGCCTCGATCGCGCAGGTGCACTTCGCCACGCTGAAGGACGGCCGCGAGGTCGCGGTGAAGGTGCTGCGCCCGCGCATGCTGGAGGTGATCGACGACGACCTCGCGCTGATGCGCACGCTGGCCGGCTGGATCGAGCGCCTGTCGACCGACGGGCGGCGCCTCAAGCCGCGCGAGGTGGTGGCCGAGTTCGACACCTACCTGCACGACGAGCTCGACCTGGTGCGCGAGGCCGCCAATGCCGCGCAGCTGCGCCGCAACATGGAGGGTCTGCGCCTGGTGATGGTGCCCGAGATGATCTGGGACCTGTGCACCCAGAACGTCATCGTGATGGAGCGCATGAAGGGCGTGCCCATCAGCCAGACCGAGCGCCTGCGCGCCGCCGGCGTCGACATCCCCAAGCTGGCGCGCGACGGCGTGACGATCTTCTTCACCCAGGTGTTCCGCGACGGCTTCTTTCACGCCGACATGCACCCCGGCAACATCCAGGTGAGCGTGGATCCGGCCACCTTCGGCCGCTACATCGCGCTCGATTTCGGCATCGTGGGCACGCTCACCGAGTTCGACAAGGAATACCTGGCGCAGAACTTCATCGCCTTCTTCCGGCGCGACTACAAGCGCGTCGCCGAGTTGCACGTGGAGAGCGGTTGGGTGCCGCGCGAGACGCGCGTCGACGCGCTGGAAGGCGCGATCCGCGCGGTCTGCGAGCCGCACTTCGACCGCCCGCTGAAGGACATCTCGCTCGGCCAGGTGCTGCTGCGCCTGTTCCAGGCCTCGCGGCGCTTCAATGTCGAGATCCAGCCGCAGCTGGTGCTCCTGCAGAAGACGCTGCTCAACGTCGAGGGCCTGGGCCGCCAGCTCGATCCCGAGCTCGACTTGTGGACCACCGCCAAGCCCTTCCTGGAGCGCTGGATGCACGAGCAGATCGGCTGGCGCGGCATGGTCGAGCGCCTCAAGAACGAGGCGCCGCGCTATGCCCAGCTGCTGCCCGAACTGCCGCGCCTGGTGCACCGGGCCCTGCAGCGCGACAGCTCGCCGGACCGGCAGCTGCTGCAGGCCATTCTCGAGGAGCAGCGGCGCGGCAACCGCCTGCTGCTGGCGCTGGCGGCGGGCGTGGGCGGCTTCGCCGCTGGCGCCATGCTGGTGCTCGCGCTGCTGCGCTGGCACGGCTGAAGACGAGGGCACGCGGCAGCGGCGAACGGGGATAATCCGCGCTGCCCGAAAACGACAGCCCGCTCGCCATGCTGCTGACCCTGGTCATCTTCTACCTGCTGATCACCATCGCCATCGGCCTGTGGGCCGCCAAGCGCGTCAAGAACACGGCGGACTTCGCCATCGCCGGGCGCCACCTGCCGCTGGTGATGATCGTCACCACCACCTTCGCCACCTGGTTCGGCTCCGAGACGGTGCTGGGCATCCCGGCCAAGTTCGTGCAGGGCGGCTTGAACGGCGTGGTGGAGGATCCGTTCGGCGCCGGCACCTGCCTGATCCTGGTCGGCCTGTTCTTCGCGGCCAAGCTCTACAAGATGACGCTGCTGACCATCAGCGACTACTACCGCGAGCGCTACGGCCGCGCCATCGAGGTGGTGTGCTCGCTGATCATCATCCTCAGCTACCTCGGCTGGGTGTCGGCCCAGGTCACCGCGCTGGGCCTGGTGTTCAACCTGCTGTCGGGCGGCACGATCAGCATCCCCGTGGGCATGGTGCTGGGCACCGCCTCCATCCTCGCCTACACGCTCTTCGGCGGCATGTGGTCGGTGGCCGTCACCGACTTCATCCAGATGATCATCCTGGTGGTCGGGCTGGCCATCATCGCGGTGTTCGCGGCCGGCCAGGCCGGCGGCGCCGACAAGGTGATCGCGCTGGCCACCAGCAAGGAGCTCTTCAAGTTCCTGCCCGAGCCGGACTTCGGGCAGGTCATGGCCTTCCTCGCCGCGGCGATCACCATGATGTTCGGCTCCATCCCGCAGCAGGACGTATTCCAGCGCGTCATGTCGGCCAAGGACGTGAAGGCCGCGACGCGCGGCCCGGTGATCGGCGGCATCAGCTACATCCTGTTCGCCTTCGTGCCGATGTTCCTCGTCACCAGCGCGCTGATCATCATGCCGGAGCAGGCCGAGACGCTGATCAAGGAAGATCCGCAGAAGGTCATCCCGACCCTGGTGATGGAGAAGATGCCCTTCGTGATGCAGGTGCTGTTCTTCGGTGCGCTGCTCTCGGCGCTCAAGTCCACCGCCTCGGCCACGCTGCTGGCGCCCTCGGTGACCTTCGTCGAGAACATCTGGCGCCAGTTCTTCCCGCGCATCAGCGACAAGCGCGAGCTCTGGACCATGCGCATCGCCGTGCTGGTGTTCGCCGTCTGCGTCTGCGCCTATGCCATCGCGCTGCAGGGCACGCCGATCTACGACATGGTCTCGGGCGCCTACCAGGTGACGCTGGTCGGTGCCTTCGTGCCGCTGGTGGCGGGCCTGTACTGGACGCGCGCCACCACGCAGGGCGCGGTGTTCTCCATCGTGCTGGGCATCCTCGCCTGGCTGCTGTTCCTGATGACCTCGGCCGGCGCGACCTTCCCGGCCCAGCTGGCCGGCTTCCTGATGGCCATCGTCGGCATGGTCGTCGGCTCGCTGGGGCCA
The DNA here is from genome assembly GCA_017983795.1 of Piscinibacter sp. Classification (GTDB taxonomy): domain Bacteria; phylum Pseudomonadota; class Gammaproteobacteria; order Burkholderiales; family Burkholderiaceae_C; genus Piscinibacter. Next base: position 26,384 of record JAGOAS010000020.1, on the reverse strand, counting down.
CAGGCGGTGAAGAATCGCCACGGCTCGCACCATCACGTGGTCGGCGTCGCCCGCGAAGCCTGAGGGACGCTCGGCGGGCCAACGGGCGGGCCCGTATAATTCGCGGTTTTCCTTTTTGGATCAAGGACTTGGCCATGCCGATCTACGCCTATCGCTGCACCGCCTGCGGCCACGCGAAAGACGTGCTGCAGAAGATCGCCGATCCGGTGCTCACCACCTGCCCGGCCTGCGGCGCCGAGACCTTCCAGAAGCAGCTCACCGCGGCCGGTTTCCAGCTCAAGGGCTCGGGCTGGTACGCGACCGATTTCAAGGGCGGCAGCGCCGCGGCGGCGTCGTCGGAGCCGGCCAAGCCGGCCGAGGCCAAGAGCGGCGAGGCCAAGGGCGGCGAGGCGGCTGCGCCTGCGCCGGCCGCCGGCTGCGGCGGCTCCTGCGCCTGCCACTGAGCACCCGATTGCGACAAGGCCGCCCGTGAAGAAATATCTGCTCGCCGGATTGCTGGTCTGGCTGCCGCTCGCGCTCACCATCTGGGTGGTGACCTCGGCGCTGGGCGTGCTCGACGGCATCTTCGGGTGGTTTCTCACCGCCACGCAGGCGGTGCTGCCGGCCGCGGCCACCGAGCCGCTGGAGACGCTGCGCCGCATCCCCGGCCTGGGCCTGGTGGTGACCGTGGTGGCGCTGCTCGTCACCGGCGTCTTCGCCACCAACATCGTCGGCCAGTGGTGGTTGCGCCAGGGCGCGCGGCTGCTCAACCGCATCCCCATCGTCAAGTCGATCTACAGCTCGATCAAGCAGGTCTCGGACACGCTGTTCTCCAGCAGCGGCAACGCCTTCCGCGAGGCCGTGCTGGTGCAGTACCCGCGCGAGGGCGCCTGGACCATCGCCTTCGTCACCGGCAAGCCCGGCGGCGAGGCGGCCCAGCACCTGCCGGGCGACTACCTGAGCGTGTACGTGCCGACCACGCCGAACCCGACCTCGGGCTTCTTCCTGATGGTGCCGCGGCGCGACGTGATCGAACTCGAGATGAGCGTGGACGAAGCGCTCAAGTACGTCATCTCGATGGGCGTGGTGGCGCCGCCCGTGGCGGCCGCCCCGGCCGTCGCGGCGGCGGGAGCGGCGCGAAATTGAGGGGGCGCCGCCCGGCCGTCCGAGCCGAGCGCAGCGCCCCACCGCCCCACGCCGCACACGCCCCCGAACCGAATTCCGGAGAGAACCATGAGAACCACGTATTGCGGCCTCGTCAGCGAGGCCCTGCTCGGCCAGACCGTCACGCTGATGGGCTGGGCGCATCGCCGCCGCGACCACGGCGGCGTGATCTTCGTCGACCTGCGCGACCGCGAAGGCATCGTGCAGGTGGTCTGCGACCCCGACCGCGCCGACATGTTCAAGGTCGCCGAGGACGTGCGCAACGAGTTCTGCCTGAAGATCGTCGGCAAGGTGCGCGAGCGGCCCGCCGGCACCACCAACGCCAACATCACCAGCGGCAAGATCGAGGTGCTGTGCCATGAGATCGAGGTGCTGAACCCCTCGGTGACGCCGCCTTTCCAGCTCGACGAGGACAACCTCAGCGAGACCACGCGGCTGACGCACCGCGTGCTCGACCTGCGCCGCCCGCCGATGCAGCGCAACATGATGCTGCGCTACCGCGTGGCGATGGAGGTGCGCAAGTTCCTCGATGCCAACGGCTTCATCGACATCGAGACGCCGATGCTCACCAAGAGCACGCCGGAAGGCGCGCGTGACTACCTCGTGCCCAGCCGCGTGCACGACGGCATGTTCTTCGCGCTGCCGCAGTCGCCCCAGCTGTTCAAGCAGCTGCTGATGGTGGCCGGCTTCGACCGCTACTACCAGATCGTCAAGTGCTTCCGCGACGAGGATCTGCGCGCCGACCGCCAGCCCGAGTTCACGCAGATCGACATCGAGACCTCCTTCCTCACCGAGGAGGAGATCCGCACGATGTTCGAGGGCATGATCCGCAGCACCTTCAAGCACGCCATCGGCGTCGAGCTGCCGGCCTTCCCGGTGATGAAGTACGCCGACGCGATGCGCCTGTACGGCTCGGACAAGCCCGACCTGCGCGTCAAGCTCGAGTTCACCGAGCTCACCGACGCCATGAAGGACGTCGACTTCAAGGTCTTCTCCGGCCCGGCCAATGCGGCGGACGGCCGCGTGGTCGCGCTGCGCGTGCCCGGCGGCGGTGAGATGAGCCGCGGCGAGATCGACGGCTATACCGAGTTCGTGAAGATCTACGGCGCCAAGGGCCTCGCCTGGATCAAGGTCAACGACGTGAGCAAGGGCCGCGAAGGCCTGCAGAGCCCGATCGTCAAGAACCTGCACGACGCCGCGCTCAAGACGGTGCTGGAGCGCAGCGGCGCCGCCAACGGCGACCTGATCTTCTTCGGCGCCGACAAGGCCAAGATCGTCAACGACGCCATCGGCGCCTTGCGCATCAAGGTCGGCCACAGCGAGTTCGGCAAGGCGCGCGGCCTGGTGCAAGGGCAGTGGGAGCCGCTGTGGGTGGTCGACTTCCCGATGTTCGAGTACGACGACGACGCACAGCGCTGGAACGCGGTGCACCACCCCTTCACCAGCCCGAAGGACGGCCACGAGGACTGGCTCGAGAGCAACCCCGGGGCCTGCATCGCCAAGGCCTACGACGTGGTGCTCAACGGCATCGAGCTCGGCGGCGGCTCGGTGCGTATCCACCGCGAGGAAGTGCAGAGCAAGGTGTTCCGCGCGCTCAAGATCGACGCCGAGGAGGCGCAGCTGAAGTTCGGCTTCCTGCTCGATGCGCTCAAGTACGGCGCGCCGCCGCACGGCGGCATCGCGATCGGCCTGGACCGCTTCGTGATGCTGATGACCGGCGCCGAGAGCCTGCGCGACGTGATCGCCTTCCCGAAGACGCAGCGTGCGCAGTGCCTGCTGACCAACGCGCCCAGCGCGGTCGACGAGAAGCAGCTGCGCGAGCTGCACATCCGCTTGCGCAACCCGACGCCGGCAGCCTGAGCGGCACTGTTTCGCTCATGCAGAATCGGAGGGGCGCCGCGAGGCGCCCCTTCTTCTTTTGCGCATGGCCGCCCGACCGTACAAGATCCCGGAATCCGTGCTCGTGGTGATCCACACGCCCGAGCGCGAGGTGCTGCTGATCGAGCGCGCCGATGCGCCCGGCACCTGGCAGAGCGTGACCGGCGCGAAGGACTATGACGGCGAGCCCTTCGATGCCACCGCGATCCGCGAGGTGGCCGAGGAGACCGGCATCGTGGTCGGTTCGCCCGCCGTGCCGCGCGAGGCGCTGGTCGACTGGAACTTGCGCAATGTCTACGAGATTTATCCCGCCTGGCGCCATCGTTATGCGCCGGGGGTGATCCACAACACAGAACATGTCTTCGGGCTGACCGTGCCGCGCGGCACGCCCGTGGTGCTGGCGCCGCGCGAGCACCTCGCCTGGCGCTGGCTGCCGTGGCGCGAGGCGGCCGATGCGTGTTTCTCCTTCAGCAACGCCGAGGCGATCCTGCAGCTGCCCCGTTTTCTTCCATGAGACCCCATCCGCACTCCACGCTCGGCCATGGCGACACGCTGCGCGTGGCGACCTACAACATCCACAAGGGCGTGCGCGGCGTCGGCCCGCGCAAGCGGCTGGAGATCCACAACCTCGGCCTGGGCATCGAGGCGCTGGATGCCGACCTGGTATTCCTGCAGGAGGTGCGCAGCTTCCACCACCGCGAGGCGCGCCACTTCGAGCGCACCTGGTTCGGCTGGCCGCGCGAGGGCCAGGCCGAGTTTCTCGCGCCCGAGGGCTACGAGGTGGCCTACCGCACCAACGCGGTCACCAAGCACGGCGAGCACGGCAACGCGCTGCTGTCGCGCTGGCCGATCGGCGACATCGGCCACCACGACGTCTCCGACCACCGCTTCGAGCAGCGTGGCCTGCTGCACGTGCCGGTGAGCTGGAACGGCCAGCGCGTGCATGCGGTGGTCGCGCACCTCGGCCTGATGCACGCCAGCCGCGTGCGCCAGGTCGAGCGCCTGGCGGCTTTCATCACCGCCCACGTGCCGGCCGGTGAGATGCTGGCCGTGGCCGGCGACTTCAACGACTGGGGCGAGAAGCTCGACGCGCCGATGCGCGAGTGCGGCCTCGAGCGCGCCCAGGCCGGGGCGCGGCTCAACACCTTCCCTTCGCGCGTGCCGGTGTTCTCGCTGGACCGCATCTACACCCGCGGCCTGCGCTGCGTGGCCAGCAGCGTGCCGCGCGGCAGCGCCTGGGCGCGCATGTCCGACCACCTGCCGCTGGTGGCCGAGTTCGTGGCGGCATGAACGGCGACACGGCGCGCGCCGAGCACGAGCTCACGCTGCTCAAGGGCGGCGAGGCGCTGTTCCCGGCGATGGTCGAGGCCATCGCCGGCGCGCGCAGCGAGGTGATGCTCGAGACCTATATCTTCGACTTCGCGCATTCCGCGCTCAGCGTGGCGGAGGCGCTCGAGCGCGCCGCGGCGCGCGGCGTCACGGTGCGCGTGGTGGTCGACGGCGTGGGCACCGGCGAGATCCCGCAAGACTGGCGCGTGCGCTGGGCCGCGGCCGGCGTGCGCTGGCGCATCTTCAACCCGGCGCACGGCTGGCGGCTGCTGGCGCCGCGCGGCTGGCGGCGCCTGCACCGCAAGCTGTGCGTGGTCGATGGCGACATCGCCTTCTGCGGCGGCATCAACCTGCTCGACGACCACCACGACCCCAACCACGGCGCGCTCGAGCAGCCGCGCTTCGACTTCGCGGTGCGCGTGCGCGGCCCGTTGGTGGAGGACGTGCACGACACCATGACGCGCCTGTGGTGGCGGCTGCAGACCGCGCGCAAGCTGCGCCAGGTCGACGCCGAGGGCGCGCTGACGGCGGTGCGCGCGGCGGCGCGCTCCGGCGTCGAGGAGCCGGTGCACAGCCGCCGCATGGGCCATGGCGCGCGCGCCTCGCTGGTGCTGCGCGACAACTTCCGCTTCCGCCGCCGCATCGAGAGCAGCTACCGTCTCGCCATCGCGCAGGCGCGGCGCGAGATCGTCATCGCCAATGCCTATTTCGTGCCCGGCGTGACGCTGCAGCGCGCGCTGATCCGCGCGGCGCGGCGCGGCGTGAAGATCACGCTGCTGCTGCAGGGGCGCTACGAATACTTCATGCAGTACCACGCCAGCCGCGCCGCCTACGGGCCGATGCTGGCCGCGGGCGTCGAGATCATCGAGTACGAGGCCAGCTTCCTGCACGCCAAGGTGGCGGTGATGGATGCGCCGCGCGGCGCGCTGGCGACGGTGGGATCCTCCAACCTCGACCCCTTCAGCCTGCTGCTGGCGCGCGAGGCCAACGTGTTCGTGCGCGACGACGCCTTCGCCGCCGAGATGATGGGCCACCTGCGCTACGCCATCGCGCACCAGGGCCGGCGCGTCGCGCCGGACGCGCATGCGCGGCGCTCGCTCGTCACGCGCATGGCGAACTGGCTGGCCTATGCCGGCATGCGCCTGATGATCATGATCGCGGGCAAGCGCTACTGATACGGAGAGACGACGATGGCTTCCCGCCTGTTCGCCTTCATCGTGCCGGCTCTGCTGGCCACGTTCGCCGCCTGCGGCAGCATCGAGGAGAGCGAGCCCAAGCCGCAGCTAGCCGCGGTGAGCACGCCCGGCACCGCCTTCGGCAACACGCTGCTGGCCACGCGCAAGCGGCTCGACTTCCGCCTGCGCAACAGCGATGCCGGCCTGCCCAAGGTGAAGCCGCTGGAGAATATCGTGCCGACCATCAGCGGCGCCGATCTCAGCTTCAGCCACGGCTGCCCGGCGCAGCTGAAGGAGGGCGAGGAGTGCTTCCTCTCCGTCTACTACCAGCCGACGGCGACCGGCACGCTCACCGGCGAGCTGCGCGTGACCAGCAACGCCGGTGCGCTCGCGCTGCCGCTGTCCGGCACGGCGGTGGCGGCGCTAGCTCCGGCGGCCGGCGCGGTGGTCTTCACTGGCGGCGTCGACGGCAACTTCGGCACCGTGGCGCGCGGCGCCACGAAGACGCTCACCTACGTGGTGCAGAACATCGGCAACGCCGCCGATGCGATCACCGTGACGGGGCCCACCGGCAGCGGCTGGAGCTTCAGCGAAGACTGTCCCGAAACGCTGGCCGTGGGCTCGAGCTGCAACGTCAGCATCAGCTTCGCGCCCAGCGTCAGCGGCAACTCCGTGCCCACGCCGCTGGTGATCAGCGATGCCTACAACGGCAGCTACGGCGGCTTGTCGCTGGCGCTGACGGGTAGCGGTTCCTAGCGAACGCCGATCAACGCGCCGGCCGCGAGCAGCGCGGCGAAGTGCAACTCGAGCCGGAAGGCCGCGAACAGCACGGCGTTGAAGGCCAGGCCGCCCGGGCAGGCGAGGAAGTCGCGCCGCAAGGCCCAGGCCGCCGGCGCGAGCAGCAGCGGCAGCAGCAAGGCGGGCGAGTGGCCGGCCAGCGCGATCGCCGGCAGCAGCGCGAAGGGCAGGGCCAGCAGCACCGTGAAGAGGCGGCGTGAACCCGCTGCGCCGAACACCACGGCGAAGGTGCGCCGGCCGACCTGCGCGTCGTGCACGATGTCGCGGTGGTTGTTGACCGCCAGCGCCGCGGCGGCGAGCGCGCCGATCGCCAGCGAGGCGAGCACGGTGGCGGCACCGATCTGGCCGGTCAGTACCCAGTCGGTGCCCATCACCGCCACCAGGCCGAAGAAGACGAATACCGTCAGCTCGCCGAAGGGCGTGTAGGCGATCGGCCGCGGCCCGCCCATGTAGGCCAGCGCGGCGAGCAGCGAGGCCGTGCCGATGGCGAGCACCGGCCAGCCGCGCCAGGCCACCAGCGTGATGCCCAGGCCCGTGGCCAGCAGCGCCGCGGCGACGATGGCCACGCGCACCTGGCGCACGCTCAGCCAGCCCTGCGCGGTGGCGCGCGGCAGGCCGATGCGTCTGATGCTGTGTTCGCCGCCGCGTTCGCCGCCGCGCACCGTGTAGCCGACGTCGTTCTGCAGGTTGGTGATCAGCTGCATCAGCAGCGCGGCGCCCAGCACCAGCGCCGCGGCGACGACATCGACATGGCCGGCACGCGCGAAGCCGAGCGCGCTGCCCACCAGCACCGGGCTCAGCGCGACCAGCAGGCTGCGCGGCCGGGTCGCGGCCGACCAGGCCTGCAGCGAGCCGGCGCGCGGCTCGCTCATCGCGGCGCGGCCAGGCCGGCGAGTGCGTCGCGCAGCGTGGCGCTGGCGCGCAGCTGGCCGACCACGCGGCCGTTCCAGTTGCGCAGCGTGGGCTCCGAGAGCGAACGCAGCAGCCCGGCTGCCTCGGTGTCGAGGCGCAAGGCGGCTTCGATCACCGCGGCCATCGCCACCTCGGCGGCGCGTGCGTTGTTGCCGTCGTCGACCTTGATCGCCACGCCCCAGCCGCGCTCCGGCAGGGCAGCGCAGTACACGCCTTCGGCGCCGACCTTGCAGCAGACGCGCTCGCCCAGCACTTCCATCACGCGCGTGTCGAAACGGCCCGTGCCCGCCACCATGAAGGGCGCGCGGGCGATCGCGCCACGCAGCCGCTGCGCCGCGCGCGCATGCTCGGCCGACAGGCCCTGGCCGGTGGCGACGCGTGCGAAGGCGAGCGCAAGCTTGTCGAGCGGGATGGCGAAGGTCGGGATCGAACAGCCGTCGGCGCCCACCGGCGCGTGGGCCAGATCGCAGTCGGTGGCCGCCTGCAGCGCCGCGCTCACCTCGCGCATCACTGCATGCTGCGGCTCCACGTAGCCGCGTGTGAAGCCGCGCAGCCCTTCGCGTCCATGCAGCGCGCAGGCCAGGCAGAGAAAGCCGGCGTGCTTGCCCGAGCAGTTGTTGTGCAGCGCCGTGGGCGCCTCGCCGTGTGCGGCGAGCTCGCGGCCGGCCGTGTCCAGCGCCGGCCAGTGCGTGCCGCATTCGAGCGCGCCGGCATCGAGCCCGGCCTTGGCGAGCATGCCGCGTGCGGTGGCTACATGGGCCGGCTCGCCGTTGTGCGAGGCGCAGGCGAGCGCCAGTTCGGCATCGGCCAGCTTCAGCGCATCGGCCGCGCCGCTGGCCACCAGCGGCAGCGCCTGCAGCAGCTTGACGGCCGAGCGCGGGAATACGGCGCGTTCGATCTCGCCGAGCGCGAGCACGCGGCGTCCGTCGCCATCGACGATCGCGACCGCGCCGCGGTGCGCCGACTCCAGCGTGCTGCCGCGCAGCGCTTCGACCAGCAGGGGGTTGTCGCTGTTCATGACAAGAGCATCCAGGATGAATTCAACGGGCGCGCGAGCGCAGCCGGATCGTCTCGCCGGCCACCATGAAACGGCCGCGGCCGCGGTGGTGCAGGGTGCGCGGATCCTTCACCGCCGGGTCGACCCAGGCGTGCAGCACCTGCAGCACGAAGAAGCCGTAGCTCGGCACCAGGCGCGTGTCGACCACGCGGCATTCGAGGTTGGCGAAGCATTCGTCGATCAGCGGTGCACCCACCTCGCGCGCCGGACGGGGCGTGAGCCCGCAGGCCGCGAACTTGTCGAGCTGCCGGCCGCTGCGGTTGCCGCAGCGCGCCACCGCCTCGCCGAGCTCGACGCCGGGGATGTTGATCACGCACTCGCGCGAGGCTTTCAGCAGCGCGAAGGAGCGGTTGCGGTCGCTGATCACGCAGCCGATCAAGGGCGGCTCGAACTCCAGCATCACGTGCCAGGACTGCGTCATCACGTCGCGCTCGCCGCGGTGCGCGGTGCTCAGCAGCACCACCGGCCCCGGCTCGATCAGCGTCGAGACCTTGCCGAGGGGAAGCGTGCGCTTGGCCATGGCGATGCGCGAACTCAGCGGCCCAGCAGGCCCTTGATGACGCTGCCCACGCCTTCGACCACGCCGGAGAGGCTCACGCCCAGCGCTTCGGCGAGGCCGCCGGCGAGCTTGGTGGCGAGGCTGTCGTTGATCGAGAAGTTCGGGTCGTCGAGGCGGCCGTCGAGCGTGAAGTTGACCTCGATGCGGCCGTCGCGCTGCATCGCCGCCAGCACCGCCTGGCGCGGCACGCCGGCGAAGGTGGAGAGCAGGCCGCCACCGCTGGCGAGTTCCAGCCCGGTGAGGATGACGCGGCCGGGCGCGTGCAGCTTGTGGGCTTTCACCGTGGCGGCCAGCGTGAGATCCAGCGTGCCGTGTCTGACGCCGGCCTCGTTCACCTTGAGCAGGTAGGGCTGCAGCGCGACCAGGTCCACGCCCTGTACGGCGGCGTCGAGCTTCGCATCGAGCGTGGCGATGGTGACGCTGCCGTCGATGTTGATGCCGCCGCTCTTCTGCGGCCCCTTCAGCGTGGCTTGAAGGGCGATGTCGGTGGGTCTGTCGAAGGCGGGGATGGCCAGCGGGCCGACCTGCGCCTGCAGCGACTCGAAGCGCATGCGGTGCGTGGGGCCGTGCACGCTGGCGTCGAAGAAGTCGATCGCAACCTCGTGCAGCTCGACCTCGGCAATGTGCACTTGCGGCGCCGGCCCGCTCTCGCTGCCGGAGGAGGGCTTGTCGAGCAGCGCCGGCAGCACGCGCAGCTTGCCCTGACGGCTGCGCAGCAGCGAGAGGTAGCCGTCGTCGACCTCGATGTGGGCAATGTGCCAGCCGCGCGACCACAGGCTGGCCAGACCGGGCCGCAGGCGCACGCGCCTGGCCACCAACTCGTCGGCCGCCGGCCAGGCGCCGGGGGCGGCCTGGATGCGCAAGTCATCGACCTCGACGCCCGTCAGGCCCAGGTGCACGGCGCCGATGCTGGCGCGTGGGCCGAGGGCGTGGCGCAGGGCGGCTTCGAGGCGGCCGGCGGCCAGGTGCAGGCCGCCGAGCACGAGCAGCACGAGTGCGCCGGCGGCGGCGAGCAGGATCCAGTGTTGTCGAGTCACGGCAGCGATTGTGGCCGGGCGGGCGTGCTCACGCAGAATCGGCGGCATGCCCTTCACCACGCTTGCCGGCATCGACTTCACCAGCCGGCCCACGCGCCGCAAGCCGATCACCGTGGCGATCGGCCAGAGCGATGGCGCCGGCGTGCGCCTCGCGCGGCTCGACCGCCACGTGTCGTTCGAGAGCTTCGCGGCCTGGCTGCGCACGCCGGGGCCGTGGCTGGGCGCCTTCGACTTCCCCTTCGGCTTGCCGCGCGAGCTGGTCGAAGCGCTGGGCTGGCCGCGCGAGTGGCGGGCGCTGATGGAGTTCTATGCTTCGCTCTCGCGCGAGCAGATCCGCGCCACCTTCGCCGCCTTCTGCGACGCGCGGCCGGTGGGCCGCAAGTTCGCTCACCGCGCCTGTGATCTGCCGGCCGGCTCGTCGCCCTCGATGAAGTGGGTGAATCCGCCGGTGGCCTACATGCTGCACGAGGGCGTGCCGCTGCTGATCGCGGCCGGCGTACACATGCCTGCGCTGCACGAAGGTGATGCCACGCGCGTCGCGCTGGAGGCCTACCCGGGCCTGCTGGCGCGCGAGCTGATCGGCGCGCGTTCCTACAAGAGCGATGCGGTGGCCAAGCAGACGGCCGAGCGGCTGATCGCGCGCAAGGATCTGATCGAGGCGCTGGAACAGGGCCGCACGCGCCTCGGCCTGCGCCTGCGCCTCACGCATGCGCAGCGCGATGCGCTGGCGGCCGATGCCTCCGGCGACGAGCTCGACGCCGTGCTGTGCCTGGTGCAGGCCGCCTGGGCGGCGCGCGAGCCGGGCTACGGCCTGCCGGCGCAGATCGATCCGCTCGAAGGCTGGATCGTCAGCGCAGGAAATCCAGCGCCCAGCGCAGCGCCGCTTCGAGGTTGAGGCGCGCGGCTTCGCTCGGGGGCTCGCCCAGCTCGAAGCGCTCGCCGCGGATCGCCAGCAGCGTGGCCGGCGGCGGCGCCGTACCTTGCACGTCGACGTAGGCCTGCAGCAGCGCCGCCGGCGACATCGCGTGGCTGCTGAAGCTGGCATCGCGCTGCGGTGCGAGCGTTGTCGCCTCGAAGGGCGCGGCGCAGGCGAGGCTGGCATCGATGAACAGCACGCGCTCGCGGCCGATCAGGTCGAGCGCGTGCTCGGGCTGCAGCTGGTAGTCGTCCAGGCATTCCACGCCGGGCAGCGCGAGTGCGCGCAGCCGTTCGATGAACAAGGGCCCGAGCGCATCGTCGCCGCGGCTGGCGTTGCCCCAGCCGAATACGAGCGTGGGCGCAGTCATGCGCGCAGCAGCGAACCGTCGGCCGACTTCAGCACCTGGTCCAGCACGCCGCCCGCGGCGTCGAGCAGCGTCACGTCCAGCGGCATGCGGCCGAGTGCGTGCGTCGCGCAGGAGAGGCAGGGGTCGTAGGCGCGGATCGCCACCTCGATGCGGTTCAGAAGGCCTTCGGTAACTTCCTGTCCGTCGAGATACTGGCGCGCCACCTGGCGCACCGCCTCGTTCATGGCCTGGTTGTTGTGCGTGGTCGAGACGATCAGGTTGCAGCGCGTCACGAGATCGTCCTCGCCCACGTCGTAGTCGTGGATCAGCGTGCCGCGCGGCGCCTCGATGATGCCGACGCCGTGGCCGGTGCGTGTGCCCGTGCTCGTCAGCTCGCCGCCCAGGATCTCGGGGTCGGCCAGCAGCTCGGCTATCACCTCGGCGCAATGCAGCACTTCAATCATGCGCGCCCAGTGGTAGGCCAGCGTCGCGTGCACCGGCGCACCGCCGCCCCAGGCGAGAAACTCGCGGCGCGCGGCTTCGGCGCGCGGCGTGGCGATGAAGTCGCAGTTCTGCACGCGCGCCAGCGGGCCGACGCGGTACCAGCCGGCTTCGCGGCCGAGCGCACGCAGGTGCGGGAACTTCATGTAGGTCCAGGGCTTGGTCTCTTCCTCGATGAGGCCGCGGTAGCCCTGGTCGGCCGCGCCGTCGACGAGGATCGCGCCGCCCTCGTCGCGCGCGCGCAGCACGCCGTCGTAGAGCTCGAGCGCGCCGTCGGGGCGCACCAGCGAGAGCATCTTGGAGCGGAAGGTTCCGAAGGCGTCGTAGAGCTCGCGGTTGGCGGCGTGCAGCTGCTTCGCGATCGCCACGGCATCCTCGGCCCAGGCGAGCGTCTGCGCGATGTCGCGCTGGAGCATGTCGCGGTCTTCGCGGCTGACGTGCCGGTTCATGCCGCCCGGAATCGAGCCGGTGCCGTGCACGCGCTTGCCGGCGGTGATGCGGATCACCTCCTGGCCGAACTTGCGCAGCAGCACGCCTTTCTTCGCGATGTCGGGGTGCTTCGCGATCACGCCGACGATGTTGCGCTGCTGCACCTCGGAGTCGAAGCCGAACAGCAGGTCGGGCGAGCTGAGGTGGAAGAAGTGCAGCGCGTGCGATTGCAGCACCTGGCCGTAGTGCATCAGGCGGCGGATCTTGGTGGCGGCTGGCGGCGCGGGGTGCGCGCCGATCACGCGGTCCATCGCCTTGCTCGCGGCGAGGTGGTGCGACACCGGGCAGATGCCGCACAGGCGCTGCACCATCACCGGCACTTCCCAGTAGGGCCGGCCCTCGATGAACTTCTCGAAGCCGCGGAACTCGACGATGTGCAGCCGCACCTGCTGCACGCGGTTCGCGTCGTCGAGCAGGATCGTCACCTTGCCGTGGCCTTCGACGCGCGATACCGGGTCGATGGCGACACGGCGCAGGCCCGCGGCGTTCGCGGCGGTCTCGAGAGCGTCAGTCATAGTGGATGAGGCCGTGGCCCAGGTGCGGCGTGCGCCCGCTCATCAGGTCGGTGAGGAACTGCCAGAAGGCGTCGGCCGAGGGCGGGCAGCCGGGCAGCGAGTAGTCGATGTGCACCACCTCGTGGATGGGGTGCACGTGGTTGAGCAGCAGCGGCAGCTCGGGGTCGTCGGGCACGCCCTGCGGGTAGACCGCTTCGAGCAGCGGCCGCAGCGGCAGGCGGTTGCGCTGCGCCGGCAGGCCGCCGTTGATGGCGCAGGCGCCCACCGCCACCAGCGTCTTGCAGTGCGCGCGGAAGGCGCGCAGCACCTCGACGTTCTCGGCATTGCACAGCCCGCCTTCGACGAGGCCGATGTCGCATTCGCCGACGCGCTTGATGTCGGTGAGCGGCGAGCGGTCGAACTCGACATGCTCGACCAGTTCGAGGATGCGCTCGTCGATGTCGAGGAAGGACATGTGGCAGCCGAAGCAGCCGGCCAGCGACACGGTGGCGAGCTTCAGCTTCACGAGGCCTCCTGCCGGTCGGCGTCGGCCGCCGTGCCTTCGTCGTAGCGGCGCTGGCCGATGGGGATCACGAAGCCGCGCCGCTTGGGCAGGATCACGCCCACCGGGCAGATGCTCGCGGCGCGATCGGTGGCCGCGAAGCCGGTGTCGACCAGCCGGCCGCTCTCGCTGTCCACCACCAGGTGCGCGGCGATGCCGTGGCCGGCGATGGCGAAGACATTCTTGCCATCGACCTCGCGGCTGGCGCGCACGCACAGCTCGCAGAGGATGCAGCGGTTCAGGTCGAGCAGCATGTCCGGGTGGCTCGCGTCCACGCGGCGGTCGGGATAGAGCTCCTCGAAGTGCGGGCCTTCCATGCCCATCTGGTAGGCGGTGGCCTGCAGCAGGCAGTTGCCGCTCTTCTCGCACGAGGGGCAGAAGTGGTTGCCCTCGACGAACAGCATCTGCAGCAGCGTCTTGCGCTGCGCGTTCAGCTCCTCGGTGGCGCTCTGCACGTCCAGCCCCGACGCGGCGCGCACGGTGCAGGCCGCGCCCATGCGGCCGTCGACCTTGACGGTGCAGATGCGGCAGGAGCCGTGCGGCGCGAACTCCGGGTGCCAGCACAGGTGCGGGATGTAGCGGCCGGCGCGGCGCGCCGCCTGCAGGATCGTCTCGCCGGGTTCGAAGGGCACGTCTTCGCCATCGAGCGTGAACAGCGCGGCGTCACTCATGCGTGGGCTCCAGGTGCGCCGCCGGGTCGTCGCGGCCGGTGGCGGCGCGCGCCTCGGAGAGCTCGGCGTCGAGGTCGAAGGCCGGCTCGAAATGCAGCGACTTCAAACGCCGCTCGTAGGCGGGGCGGAACTTGGCGATGGTGTCGCGCAGCGGGTTGCAGGCGGCAGCGCCCAGGCCGCAGTGGGTGGCGCCGTGCATCAGCTTGTCGAGCTCGTAGAGCACGTCGACGTCGTGGCGCGAACCGCGGCCGGCGGCCAGCTTGTCCATGCGGCGCGCCACCAGCGCGGTGCCGACGCGGCAGGGCGTGCAGAAGCCGCAGCTCTCGTGGGCGAAGAAGTGCGCGAAGTTGCGCGCCACCTCGAACATGTCGCGCGAGCGGTCGAATACCATCAGCGCGCCGGCGGTGGGCACGTCCTCGAAGGCGATGCGGCGGCCGAACTCCGAGACCGACAGGCAGGTGCCCGAAGGCCCGCCCACCTGCACGGCCTGCGTGTCGCGCGCGCCGCAATCGATCAGCATGGTCTCGACGCGCGTGCCCAGCGGGTACTCGTAGAGGCCGGGCCGTTCGCAGTCGCCCGAGATCGAGTGGATCTTGGTGCCGGTGGACTTCGCCGTGCCGATGCCGGCCCACCAGGCACCGCCGTGCAGCGCGATGTGCGCGGCGGCGCAGAAGGTCTCGACGTTGTTCACCGAGGTGGGCAGGCCGAGGTAGCCGTGCTCGACCGGGAAGGGCGGGCGGATGCGCGGCGTGCCGCGGTGGCCTTCGAGCGATTCGATCAGCGCCGACTCCTCGCCGCACACGTAGGCGCCGGCGCCGAGGTGGATGCCGATGTCGAAGTCGAAGCCGGGCCGCCCGGCGATGCCCGCGCCGAGCAGCTTCGCCTCGCGGCGGCGCTGCAGCACGGCTTCGAGCGGTTCGAGCAGGTAGCGGTACTCGCCGCGAAGGTAGACGAGGCCCCGCGTCGCGCCGATCGCGAAGGCGGCGATCGTCATGCCCTCGAACACTGCATCGGCATGGCGCGTGAGCAGCACGCGATCCTTGAAGGTGCCGGGCTCGCCCTCGTCGGCATTGCAGACCACCACGCGCTGCGCGCTGGCGGCCTTGCGGCACAGCTCCCACTTGGTGCCGGTGGCGAAGCCGGCGCCGCCGCGGCCGCGCAGCCTGGAGCCCTGCACCTCGGCGAGCGTGGCCTCGGGGCCGCGCGCGAGTGCTGCGGCCAGTGCCTCGCCGGGAGCGAAGCCGCCGGCCAGCAGCACATCGGCGCGGCGCACGTTGTCGGCCACGGCCGACCATTCGGCCGGCCATTGCGCCGGTGGCACCTCGGCCGCGACCAGCTCGGCGATGCGCGCCACGCGCTCGGCGTCGAGCCGCGTCACCACCTGGTGATGGTTGACCAGCAGCGCCGGGCCCTGGTCGCCCAGGCCGGTGCAGGAGGCCGCGGCCACGCTGACGCGGCCGTCGGCGCGCATCACGCCGGGCTGCACGCCCAGGCGCGCGCACAGGTCGGCCATCAGCGCCTCGCTGCCGAGCATGCGGTCGGTGATGTTGTCGCTGAAGAGGATGCGCAAGCGTCCCACCGGCTGCAGGTGCAGGAAGCGGTAGAAGCTCGCCACGCCTTCGACGTGGGCGAGCGTCAGGCCAAGCTCCCGCGCCAGCGCCGCGAGCAGCGGGCGCGGCAGCCAGCCCTGCTCGGCCTGGGCTTCGCGCAGCAGCTGGACGAGCGAGTTCGGGTGGCGGGGGAAGGCGGGCATCGCTGCGAGTGTGCCGCAAGCGGCGGCTCGCGGCGAGCGACTACCTAGCGCGGCGGCAGCGGTACATCTTTCGCTAAGGGCGGTGGTTCTCGAGCGCCGCGAATCACCTCGCGTGCGATCCTTCACAATCCGGTCATGCAATGGCAACGCTGGATGGCCGCGATGCGCGGCTTGCGCCTGGCCACCTACCTGATCGCGCTGTGGAAGCTCTTCAAGCACCCGCAGACACCGCGCGCCGCGAAGCTGGTGGCGATCGCGGTGATCGCCTACGCGGTGAGCCCGATCGACCTGATTCCCGACTTCATTCCGGTGCTCGGCCAGCTCGACGACCTGATCCTGCTGCCGCTGGGCGTGACGCTGGCGGTGAAGCTCACGCCGCCGCACCTGTGGGAAGCCTGCCTGCGCGAGGCCGAGGCCTCGTCCGAAAAGCTGCCGCGCCTGTGGTGGGGCGCGCTGCTGATCGTGCTGGTGTGGGCCGTGCTGTTCGGGCTGTTCGTGTGGTGGCTGCTGCGGGTGTTCGCCGCGGCATGAAGCTCGCGTTCGCCTTGGTGGTGCTGGCCATCGCAGGGCCCGCCCAGGCGATGACCGGCATCGTCACGCACGTGAGCGACGGCGACACGGTCTGGGTGAAGCGCGACGATGCGCCGCGCCGCAAGCCCGTCAAGCTGCGCCTGGTCGGCATCGATGCGCCCGAGCGCTGCCAGCCCTGGGGCGCCGAGGCCAGCGCGGCGCTGACACAGCGCGTGCTGCATCGCCATGTCGAGGTGCCCACGCGCGCCGTCGACAACTATGGGCGCCTGCTCGGGGGCCTCTATCTCGATGACGGCGGCGACGTCGCCGCCTGGATGGTCGCTAACGGCCATGCCTGGAGCGCGCGCTGGCATCGTCGGCCGGGGCCGTATGCGGCACAGGAGCAGGCGGCACGCTCGCGCCGCGCCGGGCTGTTTGCCGATGCGGCGGCGATCGAGCCCTGGGTGTTCCGCAAGGCGCACGGGCCTTGCCGCAGACGCGGCGGGCTCAGCCGCGCTCGCGCATCAGCGTGCTCTTGCCGAACAGGCTCTCGATCAGGTCGACGGCCAGCGTGGCGGTCTTGTTGCGCACGTCCAGCGCCGGGTTCAGCTCCATCACGTCGAGGCTGGCCAGACGCCCGGTGTCGGCGATCATCTCCATGCACAGCTGCGCCTCGCGGTAGGTCGGCCCGCCCGGCACCGTGGTGCCGACGCCCGGCGCGATCTCGGGGTCGAGGAAGTCGACGTCGAAGCTGACGTGCAGGTGCGTGTTGGCGTCCAGCGTGGCGAGCGCCAGCTCCATGGTGTGGCGCATGCCCATCTCGTCGATGTAGCGCATGTCGAACACCTCCAGGCCCACCTGGTGCACGAAGCGCTTCTCGCCGGGGTCGACGCTGCGGATGCCGATCTGCCGCACCGCCTTCGGGTTGAGCGCCGGCACCGTGCCGCCGATCTCGACCAGTTCCTTCGGCCCGTGGCCGCACAGGCAGGCCACCGGCATGCCGTGGATGTTGCCCGAGGGCGTGAGCTCGCTGGTGTTGAAGTCGGCGTGCGCGTCCAGCCACAGCACGCGCAGCTTCTTGCCGGCCTCGCGGCAATGGCGCGCCACCGCGCTGATCGAGCCGATGGCCAGGCAATGGTCGCCGCCGAGCAGGATGGGCATGCGAGCGGCCTTCAGCTCGGCATGCACCGCCTCGTGCACCGCGCGGTTCCAGGCCACCACCTCGGCGAGATGGCGGTAGCCGCCCACCGGCGGCAGCCAGGGGTTGGCCGGGCCGGCGAGGTTGCCGCGGTCGAGCACCTCGAGCCCGTGCGACTCCAGCACCGGCACGAGTTGCGCGACGCGCAGCGCCTCCGGCCCCATGCTCGCGCCACGGCTGCCGGCGCCGATGTCGGTGGGCGCGCCGATCAG
Organism: Piscinibacter sp.; assembly: GCA_017983795.1. Lineage (GTDB taxonomy): Bacteria > Pseudomonadota > Gammaproteobacteria > Burkholderiales > Burkholderiaceae_C > Piscinibacter. The sequence continues at coordinate 8,841 of JAGOAS010000020.1, read as the reverse complement.
GCTGACCTGTTTCTTCTGGTCCATGCGTGCGGCCTCAGGTGTCGTCGGCGAAGGGGCCGGTGGTGGTCTCGGGCAGGTCGAAGCCGTATTCCTCGGCCAGCACGGCCCAGGCCTCCTCGGCGGTCTCGACGTAGCGGAACAGGTGGATGTCGCCGGGGCTGATCATGCCGGTCTCGATCAGCCAGTCGAAGTCGATCAGGCGCGACCAGAACTCGCGGCCGAACAGCAGGATGGGGCGCTTGCGCGACTTGCCGGTCTGCGTGAGCGTCATGGTCTCGAACAGCTCGTCGAGCGTGCCGAAGCCGCCGGGGAAGCACACCAGCGCGATCGAGCGCATCACGAAGTGCATCTTGCGCAGCGCGAAGTAGTGGAACTGGAAGCACAGCTCCGGCGTGATGTACGGGTTGGGCGCCTGCTCGTGCGGCAGCACGATGTTCAGGCCGATGCTCTTGCCGCCGCTCTCGTGCGCGCCGCGGTTGCCCGCTTCCATGATGCCGGGCCCGCCGCCGGTGACCACGTACACCGGTGACTCCAGCTCGCGCGACTTCTTCGTCACGATGGCGGCGAAGCGTTGCGCCTCGTCGTAGTAGCGCGACATCGCCACCGCCATCTCGGCGCGCTTGATCGACAGCGCGTCGCCGCCGGCGCGTGCCGCTTCGAGTCGCTCGAAGGCCTGGTGCGGCGGCACGATGCGCGCGCTGCCGAAGATGACGATGGTCGAGCGGATGCCGTGCTCGCTTTGCACCATCTCGGGCTTGAGCAGCTCGAGCTGCATGCGCACCGGGCGCAGTTCCTCGCGCAGCAGGAATTCGGTGTCGGTGAAGGCGAGCCGGTAGGCGCTCTCCGGGCCGGCGTAACGCGAGGCCGGGACGACGGCTTCCGCGTCCTCTTCCGCGGTCGGGAAGTTGCGCGCGATCAGGTCCTGCTTCTTGTCCATGGCGCGGAGAATACCCTCGCCCGCGTAGACCTCAGCGCCGGCCGGCACACACCGGGCAGTCGCTCGCGCGCTGCATGCGGATCTCGTTCCACTCCATCGTGCGCGCGTCCAGCATCTGCAGCCGCCCGGCCAGCGAGCTGCCGATGCCGGCCAGCAGCTTGAGCGCCTCGGCCGCCTGCATCGTGCCGATGATGCCCACCAGCGGCGCGAATACGCCCATGGTGGCGCAGCGCACCTCCTCGAAGGCCGCGTCGGGCGGGAACAGGCAGGCGTAGCAGGGGTTGGCGGCCTCGCGCACGTCGTAGACCGAGATCTGGCCGTCGAAGCCGATCGCGGCGCCCGAAACCAGCGGCTTGGCGTGCGCCACACAGGCGGCGTTGACGGCCTGGCGCGTCGCGAAGTTGTCGCTGCAGTCGAGCACCACGTCGGCCGCGGCGACGAGCTCGTCGAGCCGCTTCGCATCGGCGCGCTCCTGCAAGGCGACGACGCGCACTTCCGGGTTGATCGCCGCAATGGCCTGCGCCGCCGACGCCACCTTGGGCTCGCCGACGCGTGCCATCGTGTGCACGATCTGGCGCTGCAGGTTGGTGAGCTCGACCGTGTCGTGGTCGACGATGGTGATCGTGCCGACGCCGGCAGTGCCGAGGTAGAGCGCCACCGGCGAGCCCAGTCCGCCGGCGCCGATCACCAGCGCGTGGCCGGCGAGAAAACGTGCCTGACCCTCGACCCCGATCTCGTCGAGCAGGATGTGGCGCGAGTAGCGCAGCAGCTGCGCGTCGCTGAGGTCGGCGTGGCTCAGTTGGCGGGCGCCTCGGCCTTGCGCTCGACGGCGGTCTTGCTCACCAGCACGGGCTTGCCCTTCAGGCGATTGATGGCCTGCACGAGCTGGAAGTCCTCGGCGCTGCCGAACTCGGGCAGCGGCTTGATGTCGGCCTTCTTGGCGGTCTCGGCCTCGAGCTTCTTGCGCGCTTCCTCGCGCGCCTTCTCGCGGGCCTCGTCCTTCTGCTCGGCGCCCTGGCCGCTGGCGATGTGCTTCTCCAGGTCGGCCTCGCGCACGCGCAGTGCGGCGAATACGTTGCCCTCGGCGGTCTCGTCGAGCATCACGTCGGGCACGATGCCCTTGGCCTGGATCGACGCGCCGCTGGGCGTGTAGTAACGCGCCGTGGTGATCTTCAGCGCGGTGTCGGGGCCGAGCTGGCGCACCGTCTGCACCGAGCCCTTGCCGAAGGTCTGCGCGCCCATGATGGTGGCGCGCTTGTGATCCTGCAGTGCGCCGGCGACGATCTCGCTGGCCGAGGCCGAGCCTTCGTTGACCAGCACCACCATCGGCACCTTCTTCACCGCCTCGGGCAGGCGCTTGAGCGGATCGCTGCCGCCGCGGCGCAGGTAGTACTCGGGCGAGGCCTTGAAGGTGGCCTTGGAGTCGGCGATCTGGCCGTTGGTGCTGACCACCACCACGTCGGTGGGCAGGAAGGCCGAGGAGACCGCCACCGCACCCTCGAGCAGGCCGCCCGGGTCGTTGCGCAGATCGAGCACCAGGCCCTTGAGGGCCGGATCCTGCTTGTAGAGCTCTTCGAGCTTCTTGCCGAAGTCGTCCACCGTGCGATCCTGGAACTGGCTCACGCGCAACCAGGCGTAGCCGGGCTCGACCATCTTCGCGCGCACGCTCTGCACGCGGATCTCCTCGCGGATGATGGTCACCGGGAAGCTGCGGCTCTCGGCCTTGCGGAACACCGTCAGGATGACCTTGGTGTTGGGCTCGCCGCGCATCTTCTTGACGGCCTGGTCCATGGTCAGGCCCTTGACCACGGTGTCGTCGATCTTGGTGATCAGGTCGCCGCTCTTGAGGCCGGCGCGGAAGGCGGGCGAGCCTTCGATCGGCGAGACCACCTTCACCAGGCCGTCTTCCATGCCGATCTCGATGCCCACGCCGACGAAGCGGCCGCTGGTGCCCTCGCGGAATTCCTTGAAGCTCTTCTTGTCGAAGAACTGCGAATGCGGATCCAGCCCCGAGACCATGCCGGAGATGGCATCGTTGATGAGTTTCTTCTCGTCGACCGGCTCGACGTAGTCGGTCTTGACCATGCCGAATACGGCGGCGAGCTGCTGCAATTCCTCCAGCGGCAGCTGCGAGACCGAACTGCGGGCGATCGCCTGGAACTGCATCGTGGTCAATGCACCGGCGACAGCGCCCAGTGCCAACCACCCAGCGACCTTCAATTTGCTACCCATCGAGGAACCCCTTCTCACCCGCGTGCGTGCCCGATTGCCCATTGGCGCACGCATGAACGGCCAGTATAGGACGCGGGTCCGCCTTGGAGGCCGGAACGCCCGGGAAAGTTGCACGTGGAAACGGGCTTTGCCGGGGAGCTTGCGGGCGCTATCAATCCCCGCCGCGCTGGAAGGTCACCACGTGATCGACCTCGGGGCGGATGCCGATCCACTCGCCGATCTGGTGGTCGTGGTGCGAGGGCACGTGGGCCAGCAGCTTCTCGCCGCTGGCCAGGCGCAGCGTGTAGAGGAATTCGGCGCCGCGGAAGGCCTTGCTCTCGATGCGCGCTTTCACCGGCGCCGCGTCGTCGTGCACGATGTCGTCGGCGCGCAGCAGCACCTCGCATTCGCCGCCCGGGTAGGCATCGGGCATCGGGCATTCGGCCACGTCGGTCAGGTCGCCCAGCGGGGTGCGCACGATGCAGTTGCAGTGCCCGTCTTCCGGCACGCCCTGCGCGACGATCCTGGCCGGCGCGAACACGCCGTGGCCGATGAAGTCGGCCACGAAGCGCGCGGCCGGGCGGTGGTAGAGCGTGTAGGGGTCGTCCCACTGCTCGAGGCGGCCGCGGTGCATGACGCCGATCAACTCGCCCACCGCGAAGGCTTCCATCTGGTCGTGCGTGACGAACAGCGCCGTGGTGCCGGCCTGCTTGAGGATGGCGCGCAGCTCCTGGGCGAGGCGCTCGCGCAGGTCGACGTCGAGGCTGGAGAAGGGTTCGTCGAGCAGCAGCAATCGCGGGCTGGGCGCCAGCGCGCGCGCCAGCGCGATGCGCTGCTGCTGGCCGCCGGAGAGCTGGTGCGGCGCGCGCTTCGCGGCGTGCGCCAGGCCGACCAGATCGAGCACCTCCAGCGTGCGCGCGCGGCGCTGCGCCGTGGGCAGGTGGCGGATGCCGAAGTCGACGTTGGCTTCCACGCTCAGGTGCGGGAAGAGGGCGTAGTCCTGGAACACCATGCCGATGCGGCGCGCCTCGGGGCTGACGTGCACGCCGCCAGCCGCGTCGGCCAGCACCTCGCCGTCGATCACGATGCGGCCCGCGGCCAGCCGCTCCAGGCCCGCCACCGCGCGCAGCAGCGAGGTCTTGCCGCAGCCCGAGGGGCCGATCAGCACGCCGATCTCGCCACGCCGCAGCACCAGCGAAACATCCTGCACCGCCGCCTTGGCGGCGCCGCTGCCGGGGTAGCTGACGCAGGCGTGCTCGACGGTGAGAAACATCGGCCTATGATATCGGCCTCACCGCAAGAACGAGAATCGTTCGCAAATGAATTGCGCCCGGTCAAGCCGGGCTGCTGCTGCGGTTGCCGCCTCCCATGTCCCGCCTGCTGACCCTCGCCTGCCTGCTGCTTGCCGTGCCCGTGCTGGGCGTGCTGGGCTCGTGGCTGGCGCTGGATGCGGCCAGCCTCGCGGTGCTGCGCCACCAGTTCGAGACCGTGCTGCCCGAGTACGCGCTCAATTCGCTGCTGCTGGCGCTGCTGGTGGCGCTGGGCGTGGCGCTGCTGGGCGGCGCCACGGCCGCGCTGGTGGCGCTGTTCGAGTTTCCGCTGCGGCGCGTCTTCGAGTGGGCGTTGCTGCTGCCGCTGGCGATGCCGGCCTATGTGCTGGCCTATGCGGCCACCGACTTCCTGCAGTTCAGCGGGCCGCTGCAGACCTGGCTGCGCGCCCTCACGGGGGCGCAGGGCGCGCTGTGGCCCGACGTGCGCAGCCTGTGGGGCGCCGCGGCGATGTTCATCCTCTGCCTCTACCCCTACGTCTACCTGCTGACGCGTGCCGCTTTGGGCGAACGCGCGGTGCCGCTGATGGAAGCCGCGCGCCTGCTCGGCGCCGGCACGCTGCGCCGCGTGCGCGAGGTGGCGCTGCCGCTGGCGCGCCCGGCGCTGGCCGCCGGCGTTGCGCTGGCGCTGATGGAGACGCTGGCCGACTACGGCGTCGGCTCCTACTTCGGCCTCGCGACCTTCACCACCGGCATCTACAAGGCCTGGCTGGTGATGTTCGACCGCGATGCCGCCGCGCAGCTCGCCTCGCTGCTGCTGCTGCTGGTGGCGCTGCTGCTGTGGGTCGAGCAACGCGCGCAGAAGCGCCTGCGCTTCGCGGCCACGCGCGCCGGCGCGGTGCACGCAGCCGAGGCACGCGCCATCGAATTGCGCGGCGGCCGCGCGGCGCTGGCGGTGGCGGCCTGCGCGCTGCCGGTGCTGCTGGGCTTCGTGCTGCCGGTGGCGGTGCTCTTGCGGCTGGTGTGGCTGGAGGCGGCCAACGCCGAGTTCGGCCTGCCGCTGGCGCGTTTCGCGCAGTGGGCCTGGACCAGCTTCAAGCTCGCCGGGATCGCGGCCCTGCTGGCCACCGCCGCCGCGCTCGCACTCGGCTTCGCGCTGCGCCTGCGCGAGAGCGGCGCGCTGCGTGCCGCGGCGCGCGTGGTCTCGCTCGGTTATGCCGTGCCCGGCGCGGTGATCGCGGTGGGCATCCTGCTGCCGGTGGGCTGGCTGCAGGCGCGCTTCCCGCAGGCGGGCACGACGGCGCTGGTCACCGGTACGCTGTTCGGCCTGATGTACGCCTACCTGGTGCGCTTCTCGGCGGTGGCGTTGCAGTCGGTCGAGGCGGGTTATGCGCGCGTGCCGCCTTCGGTCGACGAGACGGCGCGCATGCTGGGCGCCTCGCGCCGCCGCCTGTTCGCCGAACTGCACGCGCCGCTGCTGCGGCGCGCCGGCCTGGCGGCGCTGCTGCTGGTATTCGTCGACGTGATGAAGGAGCTGCCCGCCACGCTGGTGCTGCGCCCCTTCAACAGCGACACGCTGGCGGTGGTGGCCTACCAGCTGGCGCGCGACGAGCGCCTGGGCGAAGCGGCGCTGCCTTCGCTGGCGATCGTGGTGGTGGGCCTGCTGCCGGTGCTGCTGCTGTCGCGCTCGCTGCGTGCGGAGCGCATCTCGAGCGCTTAGCGCTTGGAGTTCATGAACTCTTCGATCAGCTCGCCGGGCAGGGTGTCGAGCGGCGCTTCGCTGACGCGCACGCCGCCGAGCAACTCGAGCGACGAGGCCAGCCAGCCGTTCTCGCGCGGATCGACCTTGCTCTTGGCGGGTTCGGATGGCGAGACGATCGTCTGCTTCGGGTCGACATACTCGCCCAAGGGCGCATTGGCAGTGATGCGCCAGACCAGCTTGGCCGGCTGCTGCTTGTTCGCCGAAAAACGCGCCATGGTGAACCGCCCCTCTCGCCGCCGGTTGCACCGATGCCCCAGCCGCTCGAGCATGGTACGCGGCAAGCTCGGCGCGCGCGCCATGGAACCCCTAGCTTGAAGTCGGCCATCGGGCGGCGGCCGATGGCACCGACAGGAATCGCAGGCAAGCCGCCAGGCCGCATGAATACTTGGGGTTTCTGCGTCGGGGTGTTGGAGTTACCCCGAAAGTTACCCCCACGGCATCGGCGCCAGACCGCTGAGCCACTTCGCGGCGTCGCGGAGTTGTCGTCTCGTGGGCATCATGCTACGGCCTCAAGCATAGCCCGCAGGCTACGCGGTTCCGCCTCAACTTCGCTCACCCGCCACGGGTCGGGCAGGAGGCTCGTCAGCTGGTCGCTGCGCGCCAGTGCGCTCGCCCAATGCTGGCGCGGCAACTGCTGCGCGATCTTCCATAGCTCCGGCGCGTTCTCCCGCGACATCTCGAGCCCGCTGCGCGCCGCCCCTGGGTCGGCCTCGATGAGCCGACTGAGTTGGAGCTCGAGGGTCGCCACATACTGCCACCGGCTCGGCTCGCGAGGTGCCGGCATGGCGAGCGAGGGTGGCATCCCGACGGGCAACCAGTGCTTGGTCATCGGTGACCTCGTGCGCGATGGATGGCGCAGCGGGCTCGACTCGCCGAGCGGGCCGGGCTGATCTACCCCGAGGCCCAGACCTACCCAGGGCGCGTGCTGCTACTGCTTGTACCAGCCATTGCCCATCATGCACTGCTCGTAGATGGCGCGCTGGTTCGCGGCGGCGCCGATGGCGACGCCCTGGTTGTAGCCCGACTGCACCACACCGGCCCCGGGCATCATCGGCTGAGCCTGGCCGGAGCCGGCCATCGCCATGCACTGCGAGTTCTCTCGGTAGAAGTCCTGCTGCGACTTGGACGAGTTCGACCACTTGGTCGACGCGCACGCAGCGAGCAAGACAACGAGGGGGATCGTTCTCAGCATGGCCTTCTCCCTTGGCGTGCGATGAGTATAGGGAGCGCCGTCGATGCCGACGGGCACTTCGACGCCGGCGCACGTGCCGCGCTGATCTGCGTCAGGTCGCCGCGCGCCGCTCCTCGAATGGCGAGTCGGGATCGCCCCGGCCGGTGAAGTCGCGGATGATCGCCGTGGGCCGGTCGCCGCCGTCTGGCGTGCTGTTCAGGCCGTAGGACTCGCGCTCGAGGGCAACGAACATGGTCAGCGACTTGCCGAGCCGTTCCAGCAGCACCGATTGCGCCGACGCGCTCCCGACGAGCTCGACCATCTTCCGCAGCGCGTCGACCATCTCGGCATCGGCGTCACCGTCCAGGGCCATGTGCAGTTGGCCGAACAGCTCAGGCGCGTCCACCACGAGTGCGAGCTGGTCGATCAATGCGTCGACGACGCGGCGCGCCGTGGCAGTCGTCTTCCTGTGCCCCATGCGGATCACGGCCAGCGCCTGCGCGTTGTCCTCGATCACCTGCTGCTCGTTGTCCACCGGCTTGGTGGGAACTGGCCCGGCAACCGCTGCCTTGGCAACCAGCGCATCGGAGCGTTCGATGATGGCCGGGCGCAGGTCGCGCTCGCCCCAGTCGTGGCGTGCTGCGTGCTTCCTGATGGCCTGGTGGGAAGTGCCGAACTGCTCTGCGATGGCGCGAAGCGAGAGGATGCCCGCCTTGTAGTGCGGGTGGATCTTGGCCCAGGGGATGGGGGCGAGCTCGCCGGCTCTGTAGGATTTCGTCATGGGACAGTTCTTCCCTCGCTCGTTCGTCCAGCGCAGGCCGGCATGCTCACGCTCCTGACCATCGTCAGCGTGGTGGCCGGGCTCCTGGCCTTGCCGGCGTACCCGTGGACGGGCATCGCGCTGCTGGGCCTGGGGTACGCCCTGCACAAGGGCACGGTACGCGATGAGGACGACTTCATTGCAGTCCTGGCGGTGCTGGGCGCCCTGGGGGCTCTGGCCGTCATTGGAGAAGGTCTGTGGGTGGAGTTCGCGCCGCGATGAGGGTGCCCGGGTGCGCGGCCGCTCCGGTGCGGCCGATCCCGTAGGCCTCGTTCTCCAGCGCGATCAGGACTGCGAGCGAATCGACCATGCGCGCCAGCGCCTCGGCGCGCTCCACCAAGTCGACGCGCGTGGCGGCCGCCTCCATGTCGTTGAGGAGGCGGCGCCACAGGGCGAATGCCTCGCGGATCATCATGCGGCGCTCCGCGAGCGTGTGAGCCCGCGGTGCGGGTGCCGCGCCCACATCGAGCGCCGGCGCGCCGCGCGCGTCATCCACGCACGACTCGCTCGAAAGCCGGGCGATGAGGGCGTCCAGTTGCTTCGGCATGCTTGTATGTTCAGACCAGGCCAGAACGGTAGAGTCTGGTCGCCGATGAGGCGGCCAGACCGGCCCGTGTAGCTTGGAACGTGCTGGGGCGATCGAGCCCGTGACTGAGTAAAGAGCGCACGGCC
>JAGOAS010000019.1 GCA_017983795.1 Piscinibacter sp. | reverse complement strand
GAACCGTTGAACAGCCGCCCCGTGGACATGTGGACAGGCCCAAATGCGGCCTGCCCACATGCCCACCGGGCTCGACTACGACCAGCTATTGTCGGTGTTGGATTCCACACGAAACGACGAGGGGCCGCCAAGGGGCGCGTTGCGCCGCGCCGCATCAACACGCCGCGGCTGATCGGCGTGCAAGGTAACCCCGGGCTCGCCTGAGCCTGCTACTGGAGGACAAGCCATGCTCATCCGACGCCTCTTCACCGCCGCGCTGCTCGCGCTCGCCGCTTTCGGCGCGTTCGCTCAGGACAAGGTGGTCTACCACTTCGACGATGCCGCGACGCAAGCCCTCAAGGGTCTTCGCAACATCAAGAACCACCTCGACGTCGACCCGGGTGCGAAGATCACCGCCGTGGCCCACGCCAACGGCGTCGACTTCCTGATGAAAGACGCCAAGGACCGCAACGGCAACCCCTACGAGGTGGCCGTGCAGGAGCTGGTGGCGCGCGGCGTGAAGTTCGAGGTCTGCGAGATCACGCTGAAGAACCGCGGTTTGAAGAAGGATCAGTTCATCGAGGAGGCCGGCTTCACGCCCTCGGGCGTGGTGCGCGTGGCCAAGCTGCAGCGCGAGGGCGCGGCCTACATCAAACCGTAGAGCAAGCGACATGCTCGAGACGCTGCTCGACCGCTTCGGCCAGGCGCCGGTGCTGGCCGGCGGCGGCGTCTGCATCGGCTTCGTGTTCGGCTTCTTCGCGCAGCGCTCGCGCTTCTGCCTGCGCTCAGCGGTGATCGAGTTTGCGCGCGGCATGCCGGGCGGCAAGCTCACCGTCTGGCTGTTCGCCTTCTCGATCGCGCTGCTGGCCACGCAAGGGCTGATCGCGCTCGGCGCGATGGACGTGAGCAATGCGCGCCAGCTCGCCGCGCGCGGCAGTCTTTCCGGTGCGGCGGTGGGCGGCGCGTTGTTCGGCATCGGCATGATCCTCGCGCGCGGCTGTTCGAGCCGACTGCTGGTGCTGGCCGCGCAGGGCAACCTGCGCTCGGTGCTGTCGGGCCTGGTCTTCGCGGTGGCGGCGCAGGCCTCCTGGACGGGTGCGCTCTCGCCCTGGCGCGAGCACATCTCGGCGTGGTGGACGGTCGAAGGCGGCTCCTCGCGCGACCTCACGGTGATCACCGGCCTGGGCCGCCCCGGCGCGCTGCTGTTCGGCGCGGTGTGGCTGGCCGCCGCGGTGCTGTGGGCGCGGCGCCAGCGTGTCGCGCCCTGGGGCTGGGCGGGGGCGAGCGTCGTCGGCCTGGCGATCGCGGCCGCCTGGTGGTTCACCGCCACGGTGGCGGCCACCTCGATGGAAGCCGGGCTCGCGCCCATCCAGGCGCTCAGCTTCACCGGGCCGAGCGCCGAGGTGCTGACGCGCGTGCTGTTCGCGCCCGACAAACCGCCCACCTTCGACCTCGGCCTGGTGCCCGGCGTCTTCCTCGGCGCCTTCGTCGCGGCCGCGCTGTTTCGCGAGCTCAAGCTCGAAGGCTTTGCCGGCGGCGCCTCGATGCGGCGCTACCTGATCGGCGCGCTGCTGATGGGCTTCGGCGGCATGACGGCCGGCGGCTGCGCAGTCGGCGCGGGCCTCTCCGGCGCAGCGGTATTCACCGTCACCTCGTGGGTTACGCTCAGCGCGATGTGGGCGGGCGCGGCGCTCACCGACCGGCTGATCGACCAGCATGGCCACGAAGCCGCCCAGCCCCACCTCGGCGACCAGCCGGTGCCGGCCAGCCGCGCCTTCACCTGAACCTGCACACGACGCCTCCATCATGAGCCTGCGCCCTCGTCTGCTTGCCTGTCTCGCCCTGCTGTCGGGCATCGCCCTGCTGCCGCTCGCCCACGCGGCCGACCTGAGCCGCGCCGTCGAGATCGTCGAAGCCAAGTGCTTCATCTGCCACGGCAGCGAAGGCGAGAGCTCGAGCCCGGTATTCCCGCGCCTGGCCGGCCAGCATGCGAACTACGTCGAGCGCCAGCTGGCCGACTACAAGAGCGGCAAGCGCAAGAACGACACCATGCAGGCGATGGCCTCCGACCTCACGGCCGAGGAGATGCGCCTGCTGGGCATGTACTTCGAGTCCAAGCCGACGCGCACGCATGCGGTGGCCGATCCCGAGCTCGCGCAGGTGGGCCGCTTCGTCTACAACCGCGGCAACCCCTTCTCCGGCGTCGCCGCCTGTGCCGACTGCCACGGCGCCGCCGGCCACGGCACCGACCGCCTGCCGCGCGTGGGCGGCCAGCACGCGCAGTACGTGGAGAACCAGCTCAAGGCCTTCAGCAAGCGCGAGCGCACCAACGACAACGCGGTGATGCACACCATCGCCTCCAAGCTCAGCGAGCTGGAGCTGAAGGCGGTGGCGAGCTACATCAGCGGATTGCAGTAGCGGTAACGCCCTGGCGCATCAGGCCAGCGCGAGGCTGTCGGCCCAGATGTTGTCGGCCCACGAAAGCGCGTAGCGCCCTTCCACCTGGTTGGCCGCGGCCGACACGCCGCCCGCGCCCTGCACCGGCAGGAAGGTCTTCTGCTCGGCGTTGTACTGGTGCACCGAAGCGACGTGGATCACGTCCTTGCCCGAGACGAAGCTGTAGCAGGTGTTCATCACCACCGGCGTCGCATTCACCGCCTCGCCCTTGAGCAGCTGGATGATCGCTGCCGCCGCCACCTTGGCATGCTGGTTGGCCATGTGGCCGGACTTGGGCATGGTCGGCGCCGGGAAGGTGGCGTCGCCCAGCACGTGCACACCCGGCAGCGCGGTCGACTCCATGCTCAGCCAGTTCACGCCCACCCAGCGGTTGTTGACGTTGACCAGGCCCGCATTCTTCGCCAGATCGGCGGCACGCTGCGGCGGGATGAGGTTGAGCACATCGGCCTTGACGTCCTCGAACTCGAGCTTGGCCGTGCCGCTGGCCACGTCGACTTCCTTCAGCTCGGCGTTCGGCCGGTATTCGAGGATGCCGGCGTAGCGGTCCTTGAAGGCCTTCTCGAACAGCGCCTTCTTCGACTGGATCTCGGGGTTGGCGTCGAGCACCAGCACCTTGGACTTGGGCTTGGCCGCCTGCAGGTAGGAGGCGACCACGCAGGCCCGCTCGTAGGGCCCGGGCGGGCAGCGGTAGGGCACCTTGGGAATGGAGATGGCGAAGACGCCGCCGTCCTTCATCGCCTCGACCTGCTGGCGCAGCGCGACGGTCTGCGCGCCGGCCTTCCAGGCGTGCAGGAACTTCGCCTGCGCGGCCGGCGCGGCGAGGCCGCCCACGGCTTCGGTCATGAAGTCGACGCCGGGCGAGACCACCAGGCGGTCGTAGGCGAGCGTGCTGCCGTCGGCCAGCTTCACCCTCTTGGCGGCCGCATCGATGGCGGTCACTTCGCCCTGCACCAGCTTCACGCCCATGGCCTTCAGGCCGTCGTAGCCGCGCGTGAGCTCGCCGATCTGCTTGTAGCCGCCCAGCACGAGGTTGGAGATCGGGCAGGAGACGAAGGCGGCGTTGCGCTCGACCAGCGTCACGTCGACATTGCCGCCCCACATCTTCAGGTAGCGCGCCGCGGTGGCGCCGCCGAAGCCGCCGCCGACCACCACCACGCGGCCGATAGCGGGCCCGGAGGACGTGGTCGCGCAACCCGTGAGCGCGAGGCCACCGAGCGCAGCGCCGGCACCGAGCAGGCGGCGGCGGGAGAACATCGTGTCGTTCATGTCGTCTCTCCTCCTCAGGGGGTCGGCTTCTGGGCGGCGAACCAGGCGGCGATGAGCTTGAGCTGATCGTCGCTGTAGCCCTTGGAGATCTGGTGCATGATCGTCGCGGGCTGGGCGCCGCTCTTGTAGTCGGCGATCTGCGCCAGGATCTTCTCGGCCGACACACCGGCCAGCGGCTTGACTTCCTTGCCGCGCACGTTGCCGTTGGTGCCGTGGCAGTTGGCGCAGGTGGCGGCGAGATTGCGCGCCAGGTTGGCGTCCGGACCCTGTGCCAGGGCCCAGGGGGCGGCCAGCGCCAGCACGGCGGCGGCCAGGAAACGGGGTTCGTGCATCGGTGGTCTCCTCGGCAGTGGATCGCGCCGATTGTGGGCAAGCCTGCGGCCCGGCGCGCTCCGGGTTTACGCAATTGCCAGGCTTGCTTCTGCACAAGTCAAATATCAGTCAATGCGAATGAATCGTTGGACGACACGAAGGGCCGGCATGAGATCCCTGGCGGCCCTGCTGCTGGCCGTGCCGGCGCTGCTGCTGCACGGCGCCGCGCGCGCGCAGGACACGCCCGTGCCCGAGGCGGTGGCGCCCGGCGTGTGGATGGTGCAGGGGCAGTCGGCGCTGGGCTCGGCGGCGAACCGCAACTTCATCTCCAACGCCGGCTTCGTGCTCACGAACGACGGCGTGGTGGTGATCGACGCGCTCGGCTCACCGGCACTGGCGGAGGAACTGCTCGCGCAGATCCGCCGCATCACGCCCTTGCCGGTGACGCACGTCATCATCACCCATTACCACGCCGACCACATCTACGGCCTGCAGGCCTTCAAGGCGGCGGGCGCGACGGTGATCGCGCAGCGCGCCGCCGGCGAATACCTCAACTCGGAGACCGCCGCGCAGCGCCTGAAGGTGAGCCGCGAGCAGATCTTCCCCTGGATCGACGAGAACACGCGGCTCGTGCCGGCGGATCGCTGGATCGACGGCCCGACCACGCTCACGCTCGGCGGCATGGAGTTCCGCCTGCAACCGGTGGGCCCCTCGCACACGCCCGAGGATCTGGTGGTCTACGTGCCCCGGCTGCGCGTGCTGTTCGCCGGCGACCTGGTATTCCGCGGCCGCGTGCCCTTCGTCGGCCAGGCCGACAGCCGCCGCTGGATAGAGGCGCTCGACAGCCTGCTCGGCTACGACATCGCCGTGGTGGTGCCCGGCCACGGGCCGGCCTCGACGAGTGCGCGCGCCGACCTGCAGCTGACGCGCGACTACCTCGCGCACCTGCGCCTGACCATGGGCGAGGCCGCGCGTAACATGGAGCCCTTCGAGGAGGCGTATGCGAGGGCCGACTGGTCGCGCTTCGACAAGCTGCCGCTGTTCCAGGCCGCCAACCGCATCAACGCCTACAACACCTACCTGCTGATGGAGCACGAGGCGAAGTGAAGCGCAGCCGGCGCGCCTTCCTGCTTGCGGCCGCAGCCTGCACGGCTGGCGCAGCCTACGCGGCACCGGCCGCGCCGGGCGAACTCGTGCGCTGGCCGGAGGTGACGCTGCTCGACGGCGCACGCTGGACGCCGGCGGCCGGCCGCGCGCAGGTGGTGGTGTTCTGGTCGATCAGCTGCCCGTTCTGCAAGCGCCACAACGCCCATGTCGACAAGCTCTACCGCGCCGGCGGCGACGGCGGTCCGCAGGTGCTGACGGTGTGCCGCGAGCGCGACCGCGCGGCGGTGCAGCGCTACCTCGCCGTCAACGGCTATGCCTTCCCCGTCAGCCTGGACCACGACGCGCTCGCCGCGGCGCTGGCCGCGCGCCGCGTCATCCCGCTCACGCTGCTGGTCGATCGCCAGGGGCGCCTCAAGCAGGCCATCCCCGGCGAGATGTTCGAGGAGGACGTGATGGAACTGCTCACCTTCGCCTGAGCCCGGAGCACGGCCATGAACCGCAAGCTGCTCGCCGCCATCGTTCTCGCCGCGCCGCTGGCCGCGGCCGCGCAGGTCAGCGCGCTCTTCAAGGATGCCGACCTCGCGCTCGGCGAGAAGCTGATCGCCGAGCACCGCTGCAGCGCCTGCCACATGCGCCGCGTCGGCGGCGACGGCAGCGCCATCTACCGCCCGCAGGGCCGCATCAACAACCCCGGCGCGCTGCGCGGCATGGTCGAGTACTGCAGCACCGAGCTGAACCTGAGCCTCTTCCCCGAGGAGACGGCGGCGATCGCCGCGGTGCTCGACCGCGACCACTACCGCTTCGGGCGCAAGTGACGGTCTCGCTAGACTCTCGCGCATGAGCGACGCCACCGCCCCCGCCGGCCAGAAGGCCGAGGCCGACGAGGTCTTCGAATCCGCCGCCGAGCTGTTCTCGCTGCTGTCCACGCCGATCCGCCTCAAGCTGCTCTCGGCGCTGTGCCACGGCGAGCGCAACGTCTCCGAACTGCTGGAGCAGATCGACACCACCCAGCCCAATCTCTCGCAGCACCTGGGCACGCTGTACCGCGCGCAGATCCTCGGGCGCCGCCGCGAGGGCACGCAGATCTACTACCGCATCGCCAACCAGCGCGCGGTGACGCTGTGCCGCGCCGTGTGCACTCAGATGGCGCTCGAGATGGACGGCGAGGCCGAGCTGCCCGAAGAACAACGGCTGCTGCCGCCGCGCCGGCGCCCGCTGTAGGGGCGTGCGGTCGGGGGGCTGCACGATCGCCCCCGGCGTCGCACAATCCCGGGTTGTCGACTCCCGAATCCTGGCGAGATGAGCACCCACTTCCTCCATGCGGCCGGTGCAGCCGCGCTGGCGCTGGCCACGGCAGCGGCTCCGCTGAACGCCGCGGCGGCTGCCGAGCAGGTGGTCGGCGGCATCGAGGCGGTGCTGTTCGTCTGCGCGAGCATCGACGCGAAGAGCGTCAAGCCGGGCCAGGAAATCCTTCAGCGTGCGGTCGAGCAGCGCAAGCTCGACCTGGCGGCGATCCGCAAGAGCGACGCCTACCGCAGCACCTACAACGCCGAGGTCAACCGGCTGCTCGCCCTGCCGCAGCGCGAACGCCTGAGCGCCTGCCAGAGCGCTTGGTGAAGACCCGGCACCCGAAGCACGGGATTGCCGCGCGCGGAGCCGCGCAGGACGATGACGCCACTCCATCCCGCCCTCGCATCATGCCGTCCGCCCCCGACTTCCAGCCGCCGCGCAAGCTGTCTCCCGCCGAGGCCCAGGAGTTGCGCTGGCACGAGCTGCTGCAGCGGCTGCAGACGCTCAACGCGCAGCTCGAGTACCTCAAGCTGATGATGAAGCTGGGCGTGCGCTGAGGCTCACACCCCTGTGAGCACGCGCAAGTGCGCCGCCACGCTGCGCGCCAGCGAGCTGAGGTTGTAGCCACCTTCCAGGCACGAGACGATGCGGCCCTTGGCATGGCGGTCGGCCACGTCCTTGACGCGCATCGTGATCCACTCGTAGTCCGCCTCGACCAGCCCGAGCTGGCCGAGATCGTCCTCGCGGTGCGCGTCGAAGCCGGCGGAGATGAAGATCATCTGCGGCCGGAACGCGTTGAGCGCGGGCATCCAGTTCGCCTCGATCAGCTCGCGCAACTCGCCGCCGCGCGTGTAGGGCGGGATCGGCAGGTTGAGCATGTTGGTCGCCTTGGGCACCGCGCCGCTGTAGGGGTACAGCGGGTGCTGGAAGAAGCTGACCATCAGCACGCGCTCGTCGCCGGCGAGGATGTCTTCGGTGCCGTTGCCGTGGTGCACGTCGAAGTCGATCACGGCGACGCGCTCCAGCCCGCGCACGTCGAGCGCGTGGCGCGCCGCGACGGCGACGTTGTTGAAGAAGCAGAAGCCCATCGCCTCGTCACGCGTCGCGTGGTGGCCGGGCGGGCGCACCGCGCAGAAGGCGTTCTCGGCGCGGCCGTCGAGCACG
Source organism: Piscinibacter sp. (assembly GCA_017983795.1). GTDB lineage: Bacteria > Pseudomonadota > Gammaproteobacteria > Burkholderiales > Burkholderiaceae_C > Piscinibacter. The sequence goes on along the minus strand of JAGOAS010000019.1, from coordinate 91,460 downwards.
GCGTCGGTGGCCGCGACGGCGGCGCCGGCGGCGCGCAGCGCGGCCTTCCAGGTGCCGGGGTTGGCGGCGGTGTCGGGATCGAGCGCCTTGGGCTCGCCGCTGGCCTCGATCTGCTGCAGCAGGTCGCGCAGCTCGGCGACGTAATGGTGCGTGTGCGCCAGCTCGACGTCCTTCAGGTCGACCAGCGGCGCGTCGTGGCGCGTCAGCGCGATGTCCAGCCCGGTGGCGATCAGATGGTCCTCGATCGCATCGAGCCGCTGCGGGCACTCGGGGTGCCCGGCGCCCATGTCGTGACGGCGGCAATCGGCATGGGTGAAGAACGCTGTGCTCATCGGTCCGCTTGTCTCTCTTCGGTTATGGTTTGGTCATGAACTCAGCGCTCGCCGATCGCATCGATCGACTGATAGACCAGATTAGCACGATCATCGTCGGCAAACGGCCGCAGATCGAGGACTGCATCGCCTGCCTGCTCGCCGGCGGACACCTTCTCATCGAAGACGTGCCGGGCGTCGGCAAGACCACCCTGGCGCATGCGCTGGCGGTCTCGCTGGGCCTGCGTTTCTCGCGCTGCCAGTTCACTGCCGACCTGATGCCGTCGGACCTGATCGGAGTCAGTGTCTACGAGCGCAGCAAGGAGGCCTTTGTCTTCCATCAAGGGCCGGTTTTCGCCCAGGTGCTGCTGGCCGACGAGATCAACCGCGCCGGGCCGAAGACGCAGAGCGCGCTGCTCGAAGCGATGGAGGAACACCAGGTCAGCGTGGAAGGCGCGACGCGCGCGCTGCCCGAGCCTTTCTTCGTGATCGCCACGCAGAACCCGACCGACCAGCTCGGCACCTACCCGCTGCCCGAATCGCAGCTCGACCGCTTCCTCATGTGCATCACGCTCGGCTACCCCGACGCGAAGAGCGAACGCGCGCTGCTCGCCGGGCAGGACCGCCGCGAGGCCATCCACGCACTGGCGCCGGTGATGACGCCGGCCGAGCTGGTGGCGGCGCAGAAGGTGGTGCTGGCCGTGCACGCCTCGGAGGCGCTGCTCGACTACCTGCAGGCGCTGATCGCCGCGACACGCTCGGGGCGCTGGTTCGTCGAAGGCCTCTCGCCGCGCGCCGGCATCGCGCTGCTGCGCGCCGCCAAGGCGCGTGCGCTGATCAACCAGCGCGACTACGTCGCCCCCGACGACGTGCAGGCCGTGCTGCCGCAGACGGTGGCGCACCGCCTCGTGCCGGTGGCCGGCGCCGGCCGCGGCCGCGTCGAGCAGGTGCGCGCGATGATCGACGCGGTACCGGTGCCGTGAATCTCGGCAGCGCGGCGTCCCTCGCCTGGCCGCACCCGCTGGCCGCGCTGCGCTCGCAAGTGCGTCGCTGGTGGCAGGCTCGCCTGCCGAGCGCCGACACGCTGCTGCTCGGCCAACGCAACATCTACATCGTGCCGACGGCGGCCGGCCTGATGTTCGCGGCCACGCTGGTCGTGCTGCTGCTCGCCTCGATCAACTACCAGCTCAACCTCGGCTACGTGCTGACCTTCCTGCTGGCCGGCAGCGGCGCGGTGTCCATGCACGTCACGCACGGCACGCTGCGCGGGCTGACGCTGCGCCTGCGCGCGCCCGCGCCGGTATTCGCCGGCGAGAGCGCGCTGCTCGAAGCCGTGCTCACCAGCCCCGACGGCGCGCGCTTCGGCATCGGCCTCAAGCTGGCCGACGCGCAGGCCGCCACGCGCACCTGGATCGACGTGCCGGCACAAGGCCAGGCCAGCGCGCAGATCGGCTTCGTGCCCGCGACACGCGGCCTGCACGCCCTGCCCGCGCTGAGCATCGAGACGCGTTTCCCGCTCGGCCTGTTCCGCGCCTGGGCGATCTGGCGCCCGGCCTCGCAGCTGCTCGTCTACCCGGCGCCGGAGCGCCCCGCGGCGCCGCTGCCGCCGGCACGCGCGGTGGCCGGCGGCCTGGCGCGCAGCCGCTCCGCCGAAGGCGGCGAGATGGAAGGCGTGCGCAGCTACCGGCGCGGCGACCCGCTCAAGCTGGTCTACTGGAAGAAGGCCGCCAAGGCCCTGGCCAGCGGCGGCGAGCTGGTCAGCCGCGACACCGCCGGCGCGGTGCACCAGCAGCTCTGGCTGGACTGGCAGGCCTGCGCCACGCTGGCGCCGGAGGAGCGGCTGTCGCGCCTGGCGGCCTGGGTGCTGGCCGCGCAGCGCGCCGGCGCCGAATACGGCCTGGTCCTGCCCGGCGCGAGCATCGAGCCCGCCGAAGGCGAGGCGCAGCGGCGCCGCTGCCTGGAGGCGCTGGCGCTGTGGCGCTAACTTCATTCCTGAGCGGCCCCGGCTGGCGGCTGCCGCGCTGGCCGGGCTGGTCGCGCCTGCCGCGCGAGGGGCGCGACACGCTGTTCCTGCTCGGCGTGATCGGCTGGACGGTGCTGCCGCACGTGCCGCACCTGCCCGCCTGGTGCACGGCGCTGACCGCGCTGATGCTGCTGTGGCGTGCCGCGCTCGCCGTCGGCAACGGGCCGCTGCCGGGCCGCTGGCTGCTGGTGATGGTGCTGGCGATCGCCGCCGGGCTGACCTTCATGAGCTTCCGCACCCTGCTCGGCAAGGAGCCGGGCGTGACCATGGCGGTGGTGCTGATGGCGCTGAAGACGCTCGAGCTGCGCGCGCGCCGCGATGCCTTCGTGGTCTTCTTCCTCGGCTTCTTCCTGGTGCTGACGCACTTCCTCTATTCGCAGTCGCTGGGCGTGGCCGTGGCGATGCTGGTGTCGGTGTGGGGCCTGCTCACGGCGCTGGTGCTGGCGCACATGCCGGTCGGCCAGCCCAGCCTCAAGCAGGCCGCGCGGCTGGCCGGGCGCACGGCGCTGCTGGGCGCGCCCATCATGCTGCTGCTGTTCCTGCTGTTCCCGCGCATCGGCCCGCTGTGGGGCGTGCCCAAGGACGGCGTCTCGGCCACCGGGTTGTCCGACCGCATGCGCCTCGGCCAGGTGGCCGAGGTGGCGCTGGACGACCGCGTCGCGCTGCGCCTGCGCTTCGAAGGCGCCGTGCCGCCGCCGCAAAGCCTCTACTTCCGCGGCCCGGTGCTGGCGGCCTTCGACGGCACCGAATGGCGGCCACTGCTGCCGCACTTCCCGCCCGCGCAGCAGCCGCAGGCCGAACTGCGCACCACGGGCCCCGCGCTGCGCTACGAGATGACGCTCGAGCCGCTGCGCCTGCCGACGCTGCCCCTGCTCGAGACCAGCCCGACGGCGCCGCAGATCGAGGGTTACCGCGTGCGCCGCAGCCAGGACCTGCAGTGGTTGGTCGACCGGCCGCTGGCCGAGCGCCTGCGCTTTCGCGCCGAGGCCCATCTGCGCTTCGAGCACGGCCCGCGCGAGCCGCTGCCCGGCCTGCAGGACTACCTCGATCTGCCCGCCGGCTTCAACCCGCGCACGCTCGAATGGGCCGCCGCGCTGCGCCGCGAACCGGGGCTCGCCAACGCCGGCGCGCGCGAACTCGCGCAGCACCTGATGCGCCACATCCGCGAGGGCGGCTACACCTACACGCTGGCACCGGGCGAGTACGGGCGCGACGCGATCGACGAGTTCTGGCTGGACCGCAAGGAAGGTTTCTGCGAGCACTTCGCCGCCACCTTCGTGGTGCTGATGCGCGCGCTCGGCGTGCCGGCACGCATCGTCACCGGCTACCAGGGCGCCGACCCGCAGCCGGTGGACGACTACTACATCGTGCGCCAGAGCGACGCGCACGCCTGGGCCGAATACTGGCAGGCCGGCAGCGGCTGGGTGCGCGCCGACCCGACCGCTGCGGTGGCGCCCGATCGCATCCAGCGCAGCCTGCGCCTGGCCGCGCCGCCGGGGCTGGTGGCCGGCACGATCGCTGCCGTCAGCCCGCAGCTGATGCAGCGCTTGCGCGCAGCCTGGGAGGCCATCGACAACCGCTGGAACCAGTGGGTGCTCAACTACTCGCGCGGCCAGCAGTTCGACCTGCTCAAGGATCTCGGCGTCGAGGCACCCGACTGGCAGACGCTGGCCAAGCTGATCGTCACCGCGCTGAGCACGCTGGCGCTCATCGGCGCGGCCTGGGCCTGGTGGGACCGCCACCGCATCGACCCCTGGGCGCGCCAGCGCGAGGCGCTGCTCGCCGCGCTGCGCCGCATCGGCATCGCGGCCGACGCGCAGGACGCACCCGGCACCCTGGCGCGGCGCGTGCGCGAGCGCCACGGCAGCGCCGGCGAGCCGCTCGCCGCCCTGCTCGAAACCCTGCAGGCGCAGCGCTACGGCCGCGAGGCACGCCGCGCGCCCGACCCATCGCTGACCCGCTCCTTTGCCGCCGCGGCGCGCAGCCTCGCGGCCACGACTTCCCGATGACCGACCTGCCCCGCCCTTCCAACCGCTTCCCCGCCCGCCGCTTCGCCCTGCAAGCTCTCACCGCCGGCGCCGCCGCCATCGCCCTGCCCACGCTCGCCGCGCCGCGCAAGGACGAGGAACTGCCGCCCTACGGCGAACGCGAGGACGTGATGCGCTTCGCCGACGAAGCCGCGCAGCGCCAGGGGCTCGATCCGGCCTGGACGCGCGAGGCGCTCGCGCGCGCCCGCTTCGTGCCGGCGGTGACGCGGCTCATCATGCCGCCGCCGGCCGGCACGGCGAAGAACTGGGCCGCCTACCGCGCGCGCTTCGTCGAGCCGCTGCGCATCCGCGCCGGGCTAACGTTCTGGGCCGAGAACGAACGCTGGCTCTCGCTTGCCGAAGAGCGCTGGGGCGTGCCGGCGGCCATCGTGGTCGGCATCGTCGGCGTCGAGACCATCTACGGCCGCAACACCGGTGGCTTTCGCGTGCTCGATGCGCTGGCCACGCTGTCCTTCGATTTCCCCAGCGGCCGGCGCGACCGCACGCCCTTCTTCCGCAGCGAGCTCGAGGCCTTCCTGCGCTACTGCCGGCAGGAGAACCTCGACCCCACCGAGCCGCTGGGCAGCTACGCCGGCGCGATGGGCATGCCGCAGTTCATGCCCTCCAGCCTGCTGCGCTACGGCATCGACTTCGACGAAGATGGCCACATCGACCTGCAGCGCAACCCGGCCGATGTGATCGGCAGCGTGGCGCACTACCTCGCCCAGTTCGGCTGGGAGCGCGACGCGCCGACGCACTTCGGCGTGGCCGCGCCGGTGGAGGTGCGCGACCGCGCGCTGCTGCTGGTGCCCGACATCCTGCCCAGCTTCGCCGCCGCCGAGTTCGCCGAGCGCGGCGCCCGGCTCGACGAGGCCGGCCGCGCCTGGGACGGCAAGCTGGCGCTGATCGAGCTCGCCAACGGCGACGCCGCGCCGGTGTATTTCGCGGGCACCGGGAACTTCTACGCCATCACGAGGTACAACTGGTCGAGCTACTACGCGATGGCCGTGATCGAACTCGGCGAGGCCATCCGGCGGCAACGACGCTAGGGCCTGTTAACGCTGCGAGGAGGCTCGCGTGACTCGGCAAACAGGCCCTAACCCGATGGAACCCCTTGCCGATGCACCATGAACTCGCGCTGATCAACACCATCGCCGCGGCCCTCGGGCTGGCGCTCGTGCTCGGCTTCGTCGCCGCGCGCCTGCGGCTGCCGGCGCTGGTGGGCTACCTCGCCGCCGGCATCGTCATCGGCCCCTTCACGCCCGGCTTCGTCGCCGACGCCGCGCTGGCCGCGCAGCTCGCCGAGATCGGCGTGATGCTGCTGATGTTCGGCGTCGGGCTGCACTTCTCGCTCGACGATCTGCTGCAGGTGAAGCGCGTCGCCGTGCCCGGCGCGGTGGTGCAGATGGCCGCCGCCACCGCGATGGGCGCGGCGATGGCGAGCGCCTGGGGCTGGGACCTCGGCGCCGCGCTGGTATTCGGCATCTCGCTGTCGGTGGCCAGCACGGTGGTGCTGCTCAAGGCGCTGGAGGCCAAGGGCGCGGTCGACACGGTGAACGGCCGCATCGCGGTGGGCTGGCTGGTGGTGGAAGACCTGGCGATGGTGCTGGTGCTGGTGCTGCTGCCGGCGCTCGCGCCGATGCTGCGCGGCGGCGGCGGGGCAGGCATCGACGCCGAGCTGTGGCTCACGCTGGCACGCACCCTGCTCGCGGTGGCGGCCTTCGTCGCGCTGATGCTGGTGCTGGGGCGGCGCCTCTTTCCCTGGCTGCTCTGGCAGGTGGCGCGCACCGGCTCGCGCGAGCTCTTCACGCTGTGCGTGGTGGCCGCGGCCGTGACCATCGCCTTCGGCTCGGCCAGGCTGTTCGGCGTGTCCTTCGCGCTCGGCGCCTTCTTCGCCGGCATGGTGCTGCGCGAGTCGGAGTTCAGCCACCGCGCCGCCGAGGAGTCGCTGCCGCTGCGCGACGCCTTCGCCGTGCTGTTCTTCGTCTCGGTGGGCATGCTGTTCGACCCGCGCGTGATGGTCGAGCGGCCGCTGCAGGTGCTGGCCGTGGTGGCGGTGATCGTGGTCGGCAAGTCGCTCGCCGCCGGCGCGCTGGTGCTGCTGCTGCGCTACCCGCTGAATACCGCGCTCACGGTGTCGGCCAGCCTGGCGCAGATCGGCGAGTTCTCCTTCATCCTCGCCGCGCTGGGGGTCTCGCTGCAGCTGCTGCCGCCCGAGGGCCAGAGCCTGATCGTCGCCGGCGCGCTGATCTCGATCGCACTCAACCCGCTGACCTTCTCCTGCACCTCGCCCTTCGAGCGCTGGATCCTGGCGCGCTCGGCGCTGGCGCGGCGCCTCGCGCAGCGCGACGACCCGCTCGCCGAGCTGCCCGCCCACACCGAAGCGCGCTACCTCGCGCGCCAGGTGGTGCTGGTGGGCCACGGCCGCGTCGGCCGGCGCATCGCGCTCGCGCTGCGCGAGGCCGGCACGGCCTGCGTGGTGGTCGACGCCAACCGCGAGCGCGTCGAGGAACTGCGTGCGCAGGGCCTGCCGGCGGTGAGCGGCGACGCCGCCGAGCCGGCGGTGCTGATCCAGGCGCACATCGCCCAGGCCGCGCTGCTGCTGATCGCCGTGCCCGATGCGCTCGGCGTGCGCCGCATGATCGAGACCGCGCGCACGCTCAACCCGCAGGTGCAGGTGGCGGTGCGTTCGCACAACGCCGACGAGGCGAATCGACTGGCCGCGGAGGGCGGCGCGCGCGTCTTTCTCGGCGAGGAAGAGCTCGCTCAATCCATGTTGCGCCACGCACTCGCTACCATGCAGGCCATACCGACAATGACAAGACCCCGGGGAGGCTGACCCGCAACGCAGTCCGCGAGGAAGGCCATGAAGACCAGAAACGTCGTGATCCACACCGGCGAGCGCTTCGAGGTGCCGCAGGGCATCCAGCGCATCGACCATCGCTCCACCCACGGCTGGCAGCTGCGCTACGGCGGCACCAAGCTGTATTCCGACGGCGCACGCGGCGCCGCCGCCGCGCTGGCAGCGGCGCGAACGGAGCTGCTGCGCCGCATCGCCAAGCTGCCGGCGCCCTCGCGCCTGCCGCGCCGCACCAGCGGCCACAAGCGCAGCGACCTGCCGGTGGGCATCACCGGCCCGGTGGTGCGCTGCCGGCCGGGCTCCAGCACGATGGACTCGAGCCTGTCGGTCTCGCTGCCGCGCTACGGCGAGACGCCGCTGCGCCGCAGCGTGTTCATCGGCACGCAGAACACCTACACGCCGGAGCGTTATCTCGCCGCGCTGGCCAAGGCGGTGGCGCTGCGCGCGCAGGCGGAGGCGGCCTACCAGCGCGCCGCCACCAAGGCCAAGCGCGCCGAGGCGCAGGCGCTGCGCGCTGCGGGAGAGGCGCCGCAACGGCGGGCGAAGCGTTAGCAGGCTGCTAGGCTCGGCCTCGGCGCGCGAGTGGCGCGCCGTCGCCGGAGACTGATCATGAAACAACCCGTCCGCATCGCCGCGGGGCTGGCCGCATTGGCCGCCGTGGCCGTTCTCTTCGCCGCGCCGCTGGCGCGCTCGCAGGTGCAGGTGCAGATCCAGCCCGCCTTCCTGCCGATCGGCACGGCCGCGGCCGGTGCCAGCAGCACGGCGTGGTTCCACGACCCCTCTTCCGCCCGCGTGATGGCCTGCCAGGCCACGCCGGCGCCGGCCGGGCCGGTGATCCAGTGCAGCGTGACGCGGATGCCCGAGCGGCCCTGAGGTCCGTCAGCCCTTGGCGGTGCTGCGCGCGCGCTGCACCTGCGTCCACAGCGCCTGGCACTGCTGCTCGAGCGGGCTGGCGGGCGCGCTCGCCGCGGGCTTGGCGGCCTCGGCCTGCGCGGCGCGTTGCTCCTTGCGGTAGGCCGCGCTGCGGCGCAGTTCGGCGAGCCGGGCGCGCGCCTTGGCATCGGCCTTGACGCGGTAGACGGCGAGGTAGGCCTCGTCGCGCGCGCCCTTCATGTGCGCGAAGCGCGCCTCGCAGCGTGCGTAGCCGGTGTCGAAACGCGCCAGGCCGGGCGCATCGAAGCCGGCGGCCTGCGCGAGGCAGGGTGCCGCCAGTGCGATGGCGAGCAGCAGCGCGCGGCGCATCACGACTGCGCCGCGCTGGCAGCGCTTGCCGCGCCGGCCGCTGCGGCGGGCGCGGCCGGCGCAGCGGGCGCTGCGCAGCCGCGCGCCTGGCCCACGCCCTTCAGGTAGGAGCGGCGCACCGAGCCGGCGGCGATCGCGGCGGCCACCTCGCGCGAGTAGCGCTCCGCGCCGGTGAGCTTGCGCACCCAGCCGCGGAACGGGATGACGCTTTCGGTGGTGCTGCGCAAAGCGCCCACCGCGGCCTCGCCGGCGGCATGGCCGCCGCGCTCGATCAGGCTGGGCCGCGCCGCGCTGGGCGGCACGTCGAGGTCGGCGCCCAGCACCGCCTCGAGCTGGCCGACCTCGGCGGCGATCGCCTCGCAGCCGCTGCCGGCCGGCGCCTTGTAGGGGCTCTTGAGCGCCTCGGCCAGCGCGGGCGGGATCTCGGCGCGCACCAGGTTGAGGTCGGACAGCGGCGCGGTGGCGGCGTCGGCGACACCGTTGCCGCTCTTGGTGGAGGCGCAGCCGGCCAGGGCCAGTGCGAGCACGCAGGCGAGGGGTTTCATCATGGCGGGGCAGCATATCAGCGCGCCCACGCACCCCCCGGAAACAGGTGGTCACCGACGTGACCGGCCAGGCGCGATTTCCGGGCTCTCCGCTTAAGCTACGCCAAGACTTTGCGGCAAATATCACGGTATGCCCCCCCGACCCGATCTCCAGCGCCCCACGCCCGCGCCCCCGCACGATCAACCGTCGTGGGCGCATGCCTCGGGCTGGGCGCAGCTCTCCGGCGCACGCCAGACCGTCTCGTGCGTGCTGCCCTGCCGCGACAAGGCCCACACGCTCGCCAAGCTGCTGCCCATCCTGAGCGACACGCTCACCGAGTGCGGCTACCCGTGGGAGGTGATCGTGGTCGACTGCGGCAGCCGCGACGGCACCGACTCGCTGATGAGCTCCTGGGGCGAACTGCCCGGCTTCCGCCGCCTGACGCTGGACGGCCCGGCGCGGCTCGAAGCCGCCTTCGAGGCCGGCATCCTCGCGGCGCGCGGCGACGCGGTGATCCTGCTCGACCCGGCGCTGCCGCACACGCCCGAGCTGATCCCGGCCATGCTCCTGCAGTGGGAGTCGGACGCGCGCCTGGTCTACGCCACGCGCGAAGCCTCCGGCGCCAGCGCGCTGCGCCACTGGGACGAGGCGCAGACCGCCGCCGCCACCGCCCAGCCCGACATGCAGCTGCCGCCCGAGTGCATGGGGCTCTCCCTGCTCGACCGTCGTCTGGTCGACTGGCTGGTTCAGGCCGGCTGACCACCCTGCGCGCGCAAGGCGCGCAGCGCGGCGAGCGCCCCCTCGTAGTCGAAGCGCGCCAGCGCCGCGTCGATCTCGTCGGCGCGCCGCCGATGCCGCCGGCGCAACGCCGGGGCGAGCTGCCGGAACTGCGCCAGCGCCTCGTAGTCGGCATCGCGCAGCAGTGTCTCGAGGTGGTCGAGCACCTCGCCATGCACCGCCTCGTCGTCCAGCGGTGCCGGCTGCGTGTCGCCGGAAGCGAGCCCCTCGCGGATCGCGTCGACCAGCGCGTCGAGATCGGCCAGCATGGCGGCCAGCGCCGCGTCGATCTCGGCCTCGGGCCGCTGCGCGAGGATGCGCGCCTCCAGCGCCGCGGCGCTGCGCGGCAGGCGCAGCGCGCCGATCGCCGCCGACGAGCCCTTGAGCGAATGCGCCAGATCGCGCATCGCCGCCGTGCCCTCGCGGCGCAGCCGCTCGCCGAGTTCGCCGACGTCCTCGCCGTGGTGCAGCGCGAACTGGCGCAGCACGCGCTCGTACAGCGCGGCGTTGCCGCCCAGGTAGCGCATCGCGACGGCCGCGTCGACGCCCTCGATCGCGGGCAGGTCGTCGGCGGCGGCCACCGCCGTCGCGGCCGCGGCGCCGCGCGCCTGCCCGGCATGGGCCAGCCAGCGCAGCAGCATGGCGTGCAGCTGCGGCGGATCGACCGGCTTGGCGAGGTGGTCGTCCATGCCGGCGGCCAAGCAGGCGATGCGGTCCTCGCCGTAGGCGTTGGCGGTCATCGCGATGATCGGCACCTCGGCGTAGCCTTCGAGCTGGCGCAGCCGCCGCGTCGCCTCCAGGCCGTCCATGCGCGGCATCTGCACGTCCATCAGCACCAGCTCGTAGGGCGCGGCGCCGGCGCGCGCGATGGCCTCCAGGCCGTCGCCGGCCACTTCCACCTGCAGGCCGACGCTGCGCAGCAGCTCGCGCATCACCTCCTGGTTGACCTCGTTGTCCTCGACCAGCAGCACGCGCGCGCCGCCGAACTGGCGCCGCAGCACCGCGGCGGCGTGCTGAGCCTCGGCCTCGTCGTCGTGCACCGTCTCGGCCACGCCTTCGAGCAGCCGCGCGCTGAACCAGAACTCGCTGCCGCGGCCCGGCTCGCTGCTCACGCCGGCCTCGCCGCCCATCATCGCGGCGAGCCGCTGCGTGATGGCCAGGCCGAGGCCGCTGCCGCCGAAGCGCCGCGTCATCGAGGCATCGGCCTGCACGAAGGCCGAGAACAGCTGCGGCAGCTTCTCCGCCGCGATGCCGATGCCGGTGTCGCGCACCACGAAGCGCACGTGCAGCGCATCGCCCTCGCGCGCCAGCAGCTCGACACCCACCTCGACCGAGCCGTGCTCGGTGAACTTGACGGCATTGCTCAACAGGTTGAGCAGCGCCTGCGCCAGCCGCGTCGGGTCGCCGCGCAGCGCGTCGGGCAGGCGCGGGTCGGCGACGACGTCGAACGCCAGCCCCTTGGCCTGCACGCGGTCGATCACCAGCGCGCGCGCGCGCTCGAGCAGGCGCGAGAGCGAGAAGTCGGTGCTCTCGAGCTCGAGCTTGCCGGCCTCGACCTTGGAGAGATCGAGGATGTCGTTGATGACCTGCAGCAGCAGGCCGGCCGCCTCGGCGACCTTGCGCAGCCGCTCGATGGCCACCGGGTCGTCGGCGTCGCGGCGCAGCAGGTGCGTCAGGCCGATGATGGCGTTCATCGGCGTGCGGATCTCGTGGCTCATGTTGGCGAGGAACGCGCTCTTGGCGCGGTTCGCCGCCTCGGCGCGGTCGCGCGCGTCCATCAGCTCTTCATTGGTGGCGTGCAGCGCACGGTTCAGCGTGCTGAGCTGCTCGGTGCGCTCGTCCACCAGCTCCTGCAGCCGGTGGCGGTGCCGGTCGAGCTCGGCGCCGACGCGCTTCTTCTCGGTCACGTCCTCGCCGATCAGCAGGTGGTGCGTGATGCGGCCGTCGGGCTGGCGGATCGGTGCGGCGTGCACGAACTCGCTGTAGGCCTCGCCGCCGCGGCGCACGCTCGTGAACTCGCCCGACCAGGCCTCGCCGCGCGCCAGCGCCGCCACCATCTCGGCGCCGCGCTCGCTGCCGGCGGCGTCCAGCGGGTGCAGTTCCTGGCGGCGCTGCCCCACCGCCATCGCGCGCGGCCAGCGCGTGATGCGCGAGAAGGCGTCGTTGACGTACTCGATGCGCCCGCCGGTGTCGCACACCAGGATGCCGATCGGGCTCTGCTCGACGGCCAGCGAGAGCTTGCGCAGCTGCTCCTGCGCCACGTGGCGCTCGGTGATGTCGCTGAACGAGACCACCACCGCGCCCATCGCATCGGCCTCGTCCTGCACCGGCTGGGCGTGCACCAGCAGCCAGCGCAGGCCGCCCCAGGGCGGCTGCAGGCCGACGACGACATCGCGGCAGGGCTGGCCGGTCTCGAGCACGCGCGAGGCGGGCAGCTGGGAGAAGTCGAAACGCGAGCCGTCGGCGCGCAGCGGCCGCCAGGCACGCAGCGCCGCGGGGTCGCGCAGCGCCTCGAAGTCGAGCCGGAAGTAGCGCTCGGCCTGCGGGTTGCAGCCCGTGAGCTGGCCCTCGCGGTCGAACACCAGCACGCCCTCGTCGAGCGCCAGCACCACCGAGCGGTAGCGCGCCTCGCTCGCGCGCACCGCCTGCTCGGCGCGGTGGCGCTTGGTCACGTTGGTCTGCACCACCACCGCGCCGCCGGCGCGCGTGCGCAGCGGCAGCACGCTCATGAGCAGCCACACCTGCGCCTCGCCTTCGCCGCAGGCGTACTCGCGGCCGAAGAGCTCGCGGCGCCCGGCCAGCACCTCGGCGATGCCGCGCGCGGCCCGCTCGGCATCCTCGCTGACGTCGGCAGCGTCGCGGCAGGCCTCCAGGTAGTTCGTGCCCACGCCGTGGCCCGGCGCCGGCGCGGCGGGCCCGTCGCCGGGCAGCACGAAGCCGCGCCAGGCGGCGTTGACGTTGACGATCACGCCCTCGGCATCGAGCACGGCCATGTGGTCGGGCACCGAGTCGCCGACCGCCTGCACCAGCTCGACCGCCTCGCGCAGCGCCTGCTCCTGGCGGCGCCGCTCGGTCACGTCGCGCACCAGGGCCAGCACGGCGGGGCGGCCGCGGAACTGCGTGCGGCTGGCGCGCAGCTCCACCCACAGCGGGCTGCCGTCGAGCCGGCGGTACTGCAGTTCGTAGGCGCCCTCCGGCTCGGGCCCGTCGCCGATGCGCTGCTCGTGGCGCTGCAGCGCCAGCGGCAGGAACTCGGGCGCGACGAAGTCCGCGATGGGCAGGCCGATGCAGTCCTCGGGCGCGCGCCCGAGCAGCGCCGGCAGCGCGGCGTTGCAGAACACGATGCGCTGGTCCTGCAGCACGAACATGCCGTCGGCCATGGCGGCCAAGAGCGTGCGCATCGCCGCCTCGCTGTCCTGCAGCGCCGATTCGGCGCGCTTGCGCTCGCTGATGTCGCGCGAGATGCCGAACATGCCGATCACCCGGCCGTCCGGGCCCAGCAGCGGCCCCTTGGTGGCCAGGAAGGTGCGCGTGCCCTCGGCCGTCAGCAGCTCCTCCTCGTAGCTGCGGGTGCGGTTCTCGGCCATCACCTGCGCGTCGTTGCGCATCACCTCGGCGGCATGCCCGGGCGGGAACCAGGCCCGGTCGTCCTGGCCCAGCACCTCGGGGCCCGGCCGGCCGACGAAGCGGCTCGCCGCCGCGTTGCACAGCAGGTAGCGGCCCTGCAGATCCTTCGCGAAGATGGCGTCGTTCGAGCCCTCGGCGATCGACCGCACCAGCGCCAGCGAGCGCAGCCGCTCGCGCTGTTCGGCCTGCTCGCGGCGCGCCTGCTCGAGGGCGCGCTGCTCGCGGCGCAGGTGAGCGGTGATGAACAGGGCCAGCAAGGCGATGGCGCCGCCGGCCAGGATCCACGCGCCCGACTTGAGCGACTCGGCGCGCAGCTCGGCGCGGTCGAGCTGCGCCACCAGGTACCAGTCGGCCCCCGGCACCGGGCGCACGGTGCCGAGCACCGCGCGGCCGTCGACGCTGAGGCCTTCGCCGACATCGCCCATCGCGAGCTCGCCCTGGACGAAGCGCGCCGCCAGCAGGTCCGGCGTATTCATCGGCAGGCTGCGGCGCCCGAACAGGCCGGTCAGCCGGTCGCCGTCGGCGTGCACGAGCAGGGTGCGCCCGGCGCCGCGCGCGGTCGGCGCGGCTTCGAGCGTGGGCAGCAGGAAGTTCTGCGGATCGATGCGCAGCACGATCGCCGCGTGCGCCGGCAAGCCTGCGCCGACCAGCGGCGCCACCACGTCGAACCACTGCACGTCGGCGCCGCGGCCGGCGGTGAGGCGGCGCGCGTGCTGCACTTCGCCGCTGTCGATGGCCTGGCGCACCGCCTCGCTCAGCGCCGGGCCGACCGTGCTGTCCAGGCCGGGCTCGGCCAGCACCACCGCGCCCGAGGCGTCCAGCACCATCGCGCCGTGGTCGCCGAAGGCGCGGCGCATCTCGGCCAGGCGCTCGGCCAGTTCGTCGCGCGCCGCGGTGTCGCCCTGGCGCTGCCAGCGCTCGTACAGCGTCGCCCACAGGCGGCTGCCGCTGGCGAAGCGCGCCTGCGCACGCTGGTCCTGCAGCCAGCCGCCGATCTCGCCGGCGCGCACCGCGGCGGCGGCCTTCAGCTGCGCCGACTCATGCTCGACGAAATCGCGGTGCTCGACCCAGAGCAGCGCGGCGCTGCCGGCCACGATGGCCGCGCTGCCCGCCCACAGCCAGCCGTGCCGCGCCGGTACCGCGGCCTGCGCATCGGGCAGCGCCGGCGCCATGCGCAGCCGCCGCAGCAGCGCATACAGCAGCAAGGCCGTCACGGCAACGAAGGCCCAGCCCTTGAGCGCCTGCGCCTGCGTCAGCCAGTCGGGGTCGTGCACGAAGCGCGCCAGCGCCCAGTCGGAGCCAAGGATCCACAGCCCGGCCAGCAGCCCGTACAGCAGCGCGATGCGCAGCGCGGCGCGGCGCGTCTGCCCGGCTGCGCCACCACTCATGCCGCTTCTTCCGGATAGCGCTGCGCGATGGCGCAGAAGTCGTCGAAGCCGGCGAGGAAGACGTCCAGCAGGTCGGGATCGAAGTGCCCGCCACGCTGCTCGGCCATGATGGCGCGCGCCTGCTCGGGCGCCATGGCGTCCTTGTAGACGCGCCGCGAGATCAGCGCATCGAACACGTCGGCCAGCGCCATCAGCCGCGCCGCGAGCGGAATGGCTTCGCCGGCCAGTCCGTCGGGGTAGCCCTTGCCGTCCCAGCGCTCGTGGTGGTGCAGCGCGATCTGGTGCGCGTAGGCGAGAAACTCGACCGGCTGGTGGGTGTCCTCGACGGCGCGAGCGATCGCGTCGGCGCCCAGCCGCGCGTGCGTCTTCATCACCTCCCATTCCTCGGGCGTGAGCTTGCCGGGCTTGAGCAGCACCGTGTCGGGGATGCCGACCTTGCCGATGTCGTGCAGCGGCGCCGATTTGGCGATCAGCGCGATGGCGTGCTCGTCGAGCGCGGGCGCGAAGCGCGCATGCTGGCCGGCGCGCCACGCCAGCGTCTCGACATAGGCCTGGGTGCGCAGGATGTGGTTGCCGGTCTCGTTGTCGCGCGTCTCGGCCAGGCGCGCCAGCGCGCGGATGGTGACTTCCTGCACCACCTGGTTCTCGTGCAGGCGCCGCGCGATCTCGTCCTCCAGTGCGGCGTTGTCGCGGCGCAGCCGGTCACGCGCCGATTTCAGCTCGAGGTGGGTGTGCACGCGCGCCAGCACCACGGCCGGCTTCAGGGGCTTGGTGAGGTAGTCGACCGCGCCCAGCACCAGGCCGCGCAGCTCGTCCTCGTCGCCGTCCATCGCCGTCGTGATGATCACCGGGATGTCACGCGTGACGGGCGCGGCGCGCAGCTGCTCGAGCACCTCGAAGCCGCTCATGCCGGGCATCATGATGTCGAGCAGGATCAGGTCCGGCGCCGGCGCCTGCGCCACCAGCTGCAGCGCG
Organism: Piscinibacter sp.; assembly: GCA_017983795.1. GTDB lineage: Bacteria > Pseudomonadota > Gammaproteobacteria > Burkholderiales > Burkholderiaceae_C > Piscinibacter. Next base: position 75,705 of record JAGOAS010000019.1, on the reverse strand, counting down.
CGCGGTCCGGAGTTGGCGGCGCGCACGCGGTAACGCTCGCTCAGCAACTCGCCGAGCAGCGTCAGGTTGCCGGGGTCGTCGTCGACGATGAGGATGGTGCGGTTGGGCAAGACAGTCTCACAAGCCGGTAATGCGTGGTCGTGATTTCGGCCGCTGCACGCCGGCATTGAGCGCCGGCAGGGCGGCAGTCTCGGCGCCGGCTCGCCCCGGCTGCTTGACCGATCGCAAGCGCAGGCCGTCGGCGGCGAGAATGGCGTGAAATCCGCCGCCAATCCATGCCCGCCCCCGCCACCCGCGTGCTCGCCGTCATCCCGCCGATGACGCAGCTGAATACGCCCTACCCCTCCACCGCCTACCTGACCGGATTCCTGCGCTCGCGCGGCATCGCCGCCGCGCAGGAGGATCTCGCGCTGGCGCTGGTGCTGGAGCTGCTGAGTGCCAAGGGCCTGCGCGCGCTGCGCACCGAGATCGATGCACTGCCGAGCGAGCGCCGCAGCGAGCGCGTGCAGGCCTTCGTCGACCAGTTCGAGCGCTACGAGGCGACCGTGGACCCGGTGATCGCCTTCCTGCAGGGTCGCGACGCCACGCTGATGCACCGCATCGCCGCGCGCGGCCTGCTGCCCGAGGGCGAGCGCTTCGCCGCGCTCGACGCCTACGTGGCCGACGAGGACGGCGGCGACCCGCTCGCCTGGGCCTTCGGTGCGCTCGGCACGCACGACCGCGCGCGCCATCTCGCCACGCTCTACCTGAACGACCTGGCCGACGTGCTGCGCGACGCCATCGACCCGCGCTTCGAGTTCGTGCGCTACGCCGAGCAGCTTGCCACCAGCCAGGCCAGCTTCGAGCCGCTGGCGCAGGCGCTGGCCGCGCCGCCGAATCTCCTCGACCGCACGCTGCAGCGCCTCGCGCTCGAGGCCATCGCGCGCCACCGTCCCACGCTGGTGCTGCTGTCGGTGCCCTTCCCCGGCGCGATGTACGGCGCGCTGCGCATCGCGCAGGCGATCAAGGCGCAGGACCCGGCCATCACCGTCGCGCTGGGCGGCGGCTTCATCAACACCGAGCTGCGCGAGCTGGCCGAGCCGCGCCTGTTCGACTTCGTCGACGTGATCACGCTCGACGGCGGCGAGCGGCCGCTGCTGGCGTTCATCGAGCATCTCGAAGGACGGCGCTCGCGCGAGCGCCTGGTGCGCAGCTTCGTGCGCGAGGATGGCGTGGTCCGCTACGTGCACTTCCCCGAGCCCGACATCCCCTTCGAGGAAACCGGCACGCCCACCTGGGACGGCCTGCCGCTGGCGCGCTACCTCTCGCTGCTGGACATGCTCAACCCCATGCACCGGCTGTGGAGCGACGGGCGCTGGAACAAGCTCACCGTGGCGCACGGCTGCTACTGGAAGAAGTGCAGCTTCTGCGACACCAGCCTCGACTACATCTCGCGCTACGAGGCGGCCAACGCTGCCACGCTGGTCGATCGCATCGAGGCCATCGTCGCCGAGACCGGCCAGACCGGCTTCCACTTCGTCGACGAGGCCGCGCCGCCCAAGGCGCTGCGCGCGCTCGCCGCGGAGCTCAAGCGCCGCCGCGTCGCCATCACCTGGTGGGGCAACATCCGCTTCGAGAAGACCTTCACGCCGGCGCTCGCCGAGGAGCTCGCCGAGAGCGGCTGCATCGCCGTCACCGGCGGGCTGGAAGTCGCCTCCGATCGATTGCTGGCGCTGATGAAGAAGGGCGTCTCGGTCGAGCAGGTGGCGCGCGTGACGCGCGGCTTCGCCGAGGCCGGCATCCTGGTGCACGCCTACCTGATGTACGGCTTCCCGACGCAGACCGTGCAGGACACGGTGGACGCGCTCGAATATGTGCGCCAGCTGTTCGCCGCCGGCTGCATCCAGAGCGGCTTCTTCCACCGCTTCGCCTGCACCGTGCATTCGCCGGTGGGCAAGGATCCGGCCGCATTCGGCGTGACCCTGCTGCCGCTGCCGCCGGGCGGCTTCGCGAAGAACGACGTAGCCTTCGTCGACCCGACCGGCGTCGACCACGACCGCCTCGGCGTCGGGCTCAAGAAGGCGATCTACAACTTCATGCACGGCGTCGCCCTGGAGCAGGACGTGCGCCGCTGGTTCGACATGCCGGTACCCAAGCCGCGCGTGGCGCGGCAGTTCATCGAACGATCGCTCAGCGCCGCAGATGCCGGATCATCGTGAAGGCGAAGGTGAGGATCGCCGCCGCCTGCAGCGCGCCGGCGCCGGCGCGCACGCCGCTGCTGCCGATGGCGTCGCCCACCGCGCGCAGCGTCACGCCCAGCGTCATCAGGCCCACCGGCACGAAGGCGAAGGGGCCGGGCGGCGAGATCGGCGTGCGCAGCAGCGCCGGCAGCATGATGGGCGCGTGGCCGAACACCATCGAGAAGACGAAGCCGAGCAGCAGCATGTGCAGCGGGCCGGGTGAATCGAGCGGCATGCCGCGCAGCGCGTTCACCACGCCCCACAGGCCCGCCAGCATCATCCAGGTGTAGCCCAGGCGCAGCGAGCGCGCAGTGTGCAGCGCCCAGCCGAAGCGGTGCACCTTGGGCCGGCAGGCGAGGTCGTAGCGCAGCAGCCAGCCGGAGAACAGCGACATCGACAGCCACCACAGCCCGCCGGCGATCGGATGCTCGTGCCAGGGCACGGCCAGCACGACGAGCGCACCCACCTGCACGACAACCATGGCGATATAGCCGCGCCGCGCCTTCTCCGACAGCGGCACGAAGCGCGCCAGCTCGCGGCGCTCACCGAAGATGGTCAGCACCAGGAAGGCCGCCCACCAGGCCACCACCACCGAGAACGGGCGTGCCAGCAGCCACCACAGCGTTCCGCCGGCCCAGACGAGCGCGCCCGCGGCTTCGACGGCAGTGTGCAATTCCGGCGCACGGCGCAGCACCTCGGCGTACACCGCCACCAGCGCCAGCGCGGCCAGCAGCCAGAAGATGCCCGCGAGCCCGGGCTGCAGCGCCAGCGCCGCAACCGTGCCGCAGGCCGCCAGCGCCGGCGCGGCGAAGGCGATCGGATTCTTCAAGGCCGCGGCGCGCTCCAGCGCGATGCCGAAGCCGAAGAAGCCGCACACCATCAGCGCGCTGTGCAGCGCCACTGGCGCCACGAAATGTTCGGGCAGCAGCGGCCAGCCGATGCGCACCAAGCCACCGGCCAGGCCGGAGAGCATCGCGGCACCCGCCGCGAGCGCGATCACCAGCACCAGGATGGATGCGCGCGGAAAGCCCCGCGAGGGCATGCCTGCCTCGGCTCGTTTCATCGTCATGCCTGTCGGTCGTTCCAGCCCAGCCGCTCGCGCGCGCCTTCGCTCAGGCGCGAAGGATCCCACGGCACGCCCAGGGCCTCCTCGACCTGCACCTCGCGGTCCGGAAAGGCCTGCTGCAGCGCCTGCCAGGCTTCGTCGGCGATGGCGTCGCCCATCGGGCAGGTCGGGCTGGTGAAGACCAGCGCGAGCTCGACGCGCTGCGGCGTGATGTCCAGTCTCTCCACCAGACCCAGGTCGACGATGCTCTCGCCGATCTCGGGGTCGTTCACCGCGCCGAGCGCCTCGAGCGCGCGGCGACGCTCGGCATCGAACGTGGGGTTCGTGTCCATGGCCGTGATGTTGGCCTGACGGCGCGGCGCCGCTTTGATCATCATCAACCGAAACAAGCCAGAAGATGCATTTTCAATGTTGCTTATGAACAGCTTCGCCTTTAGGATAGGTGCATCGTCAATGCATCTTATGGAGATCGCAGCCCCATGTCCGCCAACACCACCACCATCGACGTGCGCAGCATCGCTCCGCGCGAGCGCCATCCGCTGATCTTCTCGACGCTGGGCGCGCTGCTGCCGGGCGCCGCGCTGGAGCTGGTGAACGACCACGATCCGCAGCCGCTGCACCAGCAGCTGCAGGCCCAGATGCCCAACGGCTTCTCGTGGACCTACCTCGAATCCGGCCCCGAGACCTGGCGCGTGAAGATCACCCGCCGCGAAGCGGCCGGCTCCTGCTGCGGCGGTTGCTGCGGCAGCTGAGCGCCGCGTTTCCGCACGACGAGGCGGTGCGATGCGCCTGACCCGCTTCACCGACTACAGCCTGCGCGTGCTGATCTACCTGGCCTGCGAACCGGGCCGGCGCGCCACGATCGCCGAGATCGCGCAGGCCTTCGAGGTGTCGGAGAACCACCTGACCAAGGTCGTGCACTTCCTCGCCCAGCAGGGCTGGGTGGCCACGGTGCGCGGCAAGGGCGGCGGGCTGGCGCTGGGTTGCGACGCAAGCGCGCTGGTCGTCGGCGAGGTGGTGCGCCGCGCCGAGGGCGGCGCCACGCCGGCCGAATGCTTCGACGACGACGCGCGCCATTGCACCATCGCCCGCGTGTGCCGCCTGCACGGCGCCTTGCGCGAGGCCACCGCGGCCTTCGACGCCGTGCTCGACGGCTATACGCTGGCCGATCTCGTTCAACAGCGCGCGACGATCTCGCGCCTGCTCTTCATCGACCGCGAGCGGCCTCGCGCCGCCGCGGCGAAGGCTCTACCATGACCACGGTGCTGCTCAACATCGAAGAACCCAAGCCTCAGCCCGGACGCGGCTTCGCGCTCTGGGAACTGGGTTTCCGCCCCTTCTACCTGCTGGCCAGCAGCTTCGCGGCGCTCTCGGTGCTGCTGTGGGCGCTGCAGTTCAGCGGCTGGCTGGGCCGACCCTATCTCGCCGGGCCGCTGTGGCACGCGCACGAGATGCTGTTCGGCTACGCGCTCGCGGTGGTGGTGGGCTTCCTCTTCACCGCCGGGCGCAACTGGTCGGGCCAGCCCACGCCCACCGGGCTGCCGCTGGCCTTGCTGGCGCTGCTGTGGCTGGCCGGCCGCGTGCTGGTGCTGACGCCCTTCGGCTGGGTGGCGGCGGTGGTGAACGCGGCGTTCCCGATCGCTGCGGGCATCGGCCTGGCCATCCCGCTCTACCGCGCGCGCAACAAGCGCAACTACTTCTTCGTCGGCGTGCTGTTCGCCTTCGGCATCGCGCAGTTCACGCTGCATCTCGCGCAGCTGGGCGTGCTCACGCTGCCCGGCTGGGTGGGCGTGCAGGTGGCACTCGACCTGATGATCTTCGTGATGGCGGTGATGGGCGGGCGCGTCATCCCGATGTTTACCAACAACGGCGTGCCCGGCGTGCAGGCACGCCGCAACGAGACGCTGGAGCGCTTCGCGCTTGGCGCGGTGCTGGCGCTGCTGGCGGCCGATCTGGCCGGGCTGCACGGCGCGGCCATGGCCGTGCTGCTCGCGCTCGCCGCGGCGCTGCATGCTGCGCGGCTCTACCTGTGGCAGCCCTGGCGCACGCTGCGCACGCCGCTGGTGTGGGTGCTGCACGCGGCCTATGCCTTCATCGTGCTGCACCTCGCGCTGCGCGCTTGCGCCGAAGCGGGCCTGATCGTCGCCTCGGTGGCCACGCATGCGCTCACCGCCGGCGCGATCGGCGGCATGACGATCGGCATGATGACGCGCACCGCACGCGGCCACACCGCGCGGCCGCTGCGCTCCGACCGTTTCGACGTCGCCTGCTACCTGTGCGTGCTCGCCGCGGCGCTGGTGCGCGTGGGCGTGCCGCTGGTGGCGCCGCAGTTCACCGTCGGCGCGGCGATGGTCTCGGGCTGGCTGTGGGCCTGCGGCTTCATGCTCTACGCGATCCGCTACGCGCCCTTCCTCATCCGCCCGCGGCTCGACGGCAAGCCGGGCTGATTGGCCGGCTTCGCGCGCGACATCGGCGCGCGGCGTGTGCCGGGCAGGCGGGGCTGTGCGCGGCCCGATATCCGTGCTCGCCCCGCCTGCCCGGCCCACGCCGTGCCACCACCGGGGTTCGCGATTCCCGACATACTCGGTGCTGCTTCGGCGAGGGCGTGGCCTGCCGGTCGAGCACGGATATCGGGTCGCGCACAGACCGGCAGGCCACGCCCTCGCCGTGCTCGGTGGAACATCGGTGGAACGACTGAACCGACATGGACTACTTCACCCTCAAGCTCATCCACCAGAGCGCGGTGACGCTCTCGATCACGGGCTTCGTCGCCCGCGGCGCGGCCGCGCTGACCGATGCGGCCTGGGTGCGCAGCCGCGCGGCGCGCACCTTGCCGCACATCGTCGACACGGTGCTGCTCGTCTCGGCCATCACGCTGGCCTGGACGCTGCGCCTGAATCCGCTCACCACGCCCTGGCTGGGCGCCAAGATCGTCGGGCTGCTCGCCTACATAGTCCTGGGCATGCTGGCGCTCAAGCCGACGCGGCCGCGCGGCGTGCGCATCGCGGCCTGGCTGGCGGCGCTGCTGTGCTTCGCGCAGATCGTCGCCACCGCGATCACCAAGAGCGCGCTCGGGCTGCTCGCCTTCGTCTGATCAGCGCGCGCGCCGCATGCCGCGGCGCAGCTGTGCCAGCGGGCGCTTGCCGCCGAGCTGGCGCTCGATGCCGTCGTTGAGCGCGCCGCGCAGCGCCAGCACTTCCGCGACGTGGCCGTAGACGCCTTCGAAGCGCAGGTCCAGCCACAGCCACAGCGTGCAGGCACGCAGCGCCATCTCCATGCGGTCGAGGCGGCTGTGCGCATCGACCTCGTCGAGGAACCAGGGCCGCCCCGCCTTGCCGCTGGCCGCATGCGCGGCCGCCCATTCGAGGAAGGCCTGCAGCTGCGTGTCGGTGCGCGTGTCCACCGGCGCCTGCGCATAGCGGAAGCGCTGCTGCAGCGGCAGCGCTGCGGCGCAGGCGTCGAGCTGCTCGGCCAGCAGCAGCATCTGCTCCAGCTCGGCGACCTCGAAGTGCGCGTCGTCCAGGCGCAGCTGGTCGACGAAGACGCCCAGCACCTCGCGCAGCGAACGGCGGCCGAGGCGGCTGGCGATGGTCTCCACGTGCCACGGATTCGGCGCCACCGGCGCCTTGAACTGCGACGGCGCCTCGGCACGGCGCGCCATCAGCTCGCGCAACTCGCGCGCCGCTTCCGGCTCGGCCGTGTCGAGCACGCCCGCGAAGCCTTCCTCGTGCAGGCCGTAGCGGCCGGCGCGGCCGGCGATCTGGTGCACCTCGCTGGCCTCCAGCGGCCGATCGGCCTCGCCGTCGAACTTCTCCAGCGTGCTGAAGAGCACGCGGCGGATCGGCAGGTTCAGGCCCATGCCGATCGCATCGGTGGCCACGAGGATGTGCGATTCGCCTTCCGCAAAGCGCTCGGCCTCGCGGCGCCGCACCTCGGGCGGCAGCGCGCCGTAGATCACCGACACCGGGTGCCCGGCGGCGGCGATCTGGTCGCGCAGCATCAGCACGTCGCGGCGGCTGAAGGCCACCACCGCGTCGCCGAGCGCGAGGCTGGCCAGCGGCACCGGCCGCGCCAGCAGTTGCACGTGCTGCTTGCGCTCGAAGCGGCGCACCTCGCAGGTCTCGCCGCACAGCGCGATCAGGCGCTCGATCGCCGGCACGGCGAAGTCGGAGCAGATCACGATCAGCTCGCGCGCCGGCACGCCGACGATGGCCTGCGTCCAGGCCCAGCCGCGCGAGACGTCGAACAGCATCTGCGCCTCGTCGATCACCGCCACGTCGATGGGCCGGCCGGTGTTGACCATCTCGATGGTGCTCGACACCACGCGCGCATCGGGGGCCGGCACGTTCTCCTCGCCGGTGAGCAGCGAGCAGGGCACGCCGCGCGCGACGAGGCGATCGCGGCCCTCGAGCGCGAGCAGGCGCAGCGGCGCGAGGTAGGCGCCGTCCAGCGCCTGCGCGAGGCGCTCGAAAGCGGCGTGTGTCTTGCCGCTGTTGGGCGGGCCGACGTAGAGCGTGATGCGCCGCCCAAGCTGGCGCGCCGCGGCGAAGCTGTCGGGATAACGCTGGAAGGCCAGATCCAGCGTCAGCCCTTCGAGCGCGACGAGTTCGGTGACGCGCTGCTCCCAGCGGTCCTGCGCCTTGGTCAGCGCGGTCTTCAGCGCGTCGAGCGCGCGCGGCTGCGCGCATTCGGCGGCCAGGCGCGGGAACAGCGAATCGAGCCGGCGCGGCTGGTAGGCCTGGCTGCGCGCGACGAGGTACTGCAGGTGTGTGCGGATCGCCTCGGCCTGCGGGTGCGGCGCCGCGCCGCCGCCGAGCGCGGCGCGCAGCGCGTCGACGTCGCCCGTGCGATGAAAGGCCCAGGCCAGGCCGGCATCGACCGGCACCAGATGCGCCAGCGCCACGCGCCAGGGTGCGGCGTCGGGCACGCGCACCTCGAGTGTCTGCATCACCTGGCGCATGAAGCGCCCGGCTACGCGCTGCACGCCCTGGGCGATCAGCGTGGCGCGGCGCTCCAGCATCTGCGGCAGCGCGCCCTGCACAGCGGCGCCGGTGGCCTCCAGGTGGGCGATCGCCGCGGCCACGTCGGCGGGTGCGATCCAGCGGCTCGGCCGCGCGCCGGCCGCGGCCTTGCTGAGCATCAGCCAGCCGGCGCGCTGCAAGGCGGCCTCGCCCTCGGCGGGCGGACCGTCGCAAAACTCGGCGGGGGTGATGGCCTGCGGCAGCAGGTAGGCGGCGCGGCGCAGGCGATCGAGTTGCGCGCGGGTGGGGTCGGCCGGTGAGGATTGCACCGGCGCGACTCTAACCGCCGTCGGCGCCGCCGCCGAGCAGACGGCCGATCTGCTCGTCCTTCTCGACCCACAGGCCCTCGATCCAGGCCGTGAGGCGCTGGCGGTAGGCCTTGTCGCCCACCGGGTCGCCGCCCAGCAGATCGGCCGGGATGTCGCGCTGCTGCACGCGCACGAGCACGGCGTCGAGGCGGCCGGAGAGCAGCTCCCAGAAGGTCGGCGTGCCGTGCGGGTAGACGATGGTCACGTCGAGCATGGATTCGAACTGCTCGCCCATGGTTGCCAGCGCGATGCCCAGGCCGCCGATCTTGGGCTTGAGCAGGTGGCGGTAGGGGCTCTTCTGCGCGTGGTGCTTGGCGCGCGTGAAGCGCGTGCCCTCGACGAAATTCATCACCGCAGTGGGAATGCGCTTGAATTTCTCGCAGGCCTCGCGCGTGGTCTTGAGGTCGCTCGAACGCGCGCCATGGCCGCGGCCGCGCTTCATGAAGGGGAAGTCGAGCGCCCACCAGGCCAGGCCGATCACCGGCACCCAGATCAACTCGGCCTTGAGGAAGAACTTGAGCATGGGCACGTGGCCATGCAGCACGCGCTGCAGCACCAGGATGTCGACCCAGCTCTGGTGGTTGCTCGACACCAGGTACCAGCCGCGCCGGTGCAGGCCGGCCACGCCCTGCACGTCCCAGCGCGATCGATTGACGGCGTGGATCCAGGCGTTGTTGTTGGCCACCCAGCGGTTGGCGATCGCGTTGAGCATGCGCGTGCAGGCGTTGCGCACGCCGGTCGCGGGCACCAGCAGCTTGACCAGCGCCGGCGGGATCATGGTCGTGAAGGCGACCAGCGTATTCAGGCCGAGCAGCGTGGCGGTGATCACGCCGCGCAGCAGCGGGGGCAGATGCGCGAGCATCGTCAGTGGCGCCCGGCCGTTCCGAAGCCACTGAGCGCCCCCTCGGGGGGCAGCGAACAACGTGAGCTTGGGGGCTTCATGCTTCAGCGCATCTTGGCGCCCTGCGCCATCCAGCGCAGGATGGCCAGCGCCGACTCGTCGCTCGTCATGCGATGGGCGTGCACCGAGTCCTTCTCGCGCAGCTCTTCGAGGCCGTGGCGGGCGGCCGCGTCGACATCGCTGCGGCGGCCCAGCCTCGCGGCCAGATCCTTCAGCAGTGGCGCCTCGTGCGGGTGGCTGCGCACGCCGTGGCAGTTCAGGCAGCCGTGGTCGGCGGCGAGCGCCGCAGCGTCGGCCGCCTGCGCGGGCGCGGCGATCAGCAGGGCGAGGCCGAGGGCGAGAGCTTCGATCTTCATGCACGGAGTGTCGCGCAAGCCCGGCCTGCCAAGGTGCGACAGATCAAGCCTCGCACGAGCGCCGACAATGCGCCGCCATGGCCGACGCAGATCCCTACTCGCCGCATGGGCTGAGCCCGGCCGAGGCCGCCACGCGCCTGGCCGCCGAGGGCCCCAACGAGCTGGCGCCGCCGCAACGGCGCACGGCCTGGCGCATCGCGTTCGAAGTGGCGCGCGAACCGATGTTCGGCCTGCTGATCGCCGCTGGTCTGCTCTATCTGCTGCTCGGCGACCACGGCGAGGCGGCGGTGCTGCTGGTCTTCGTGCTGGTCACGGTGGCGATCACCGTGGTGCAGGAGCGCCGCAGCGAGCGCGCGCTCGAAGCGCTGCGCGATCTCAGCAGCCCGCGTGCGCTGGTGATCCGCGACGGGCAGCAGCGGCGCATCGCCGGCCGCGAGGTGGTGCGCGGCGATCTGCTGGTGCTGCGCGAAGGCGACCGCGTCGCCGCCGATGCGACGCTGATCGAGGCGCACGACCTGCAGGCCGACGAATCGCTGCTCAGCGGCGAATCGCTGCCGGTGGCCAAGCAGCCCGGCGCAGGCGACGCCGGCCGCGTCTTCGCCGGCACGCTGCTGGCCAGCGGCGCCGGGCTGGCGCTGGTCGACGCCACCGGGGCGGCCACCGCCTTCGGCCGCATCGGCGGCGCGCTGGCCACCATCGAAAGCCCGCCCACGCCGCTGCAGACGCAGATCCGCACGCTGGTGCGCCTGTTCTCGCTCGCCGGCCTGGCGCTCAGCGCGCTGGTCGTGCTGCTCTACGGCCTGCAACGCGGCGACTGGCTGGCCGGGCTGCTGGCAGGCATCACGCTGGCGATGGCGATGCTGCCCGAGGAGTTCGTGCTCATCCTCACCGTCTTCATGGCGATGGGCGCCTGGCGGCTGTCGCGCCAGCGCGTGCTGACGCGGCGCGCCGCGGTGATCGAGGCGCTCGGCGCGGCCACCGTGCTGGCCACCGACAAGACCGGCACGCTGACCGAGAACCGCATGGCGGTGGCCGAACTGGTGCGGCGCGAAGGCACGCAATGGCAGCGCTGGCGCGCCGGCGAAGCGACGCTGCCGCAAGCCTTCCACGCCCTGCTCGAAGCCGCGCAGCTGGCCAGCGAGAAGCAGCCCTTCGACCCGATGGACCGTGCGCTGATCGCGCTGGCCACTGAACACCTGCCACCCTCGCCGCTGCGCAGCGGCGGCGAACTGGTGCATGAATATGGCCTGACACCCGAGCGCATGGCGATGACGCATGTCTGGCAGTTGCCCGGCGAGCGCGCCTGCAGCGTGGCCACCAAGGGCGCGCCGGAAGCCGTGGCCGCGCTGTGCCGGCTCGGCGACGAAGAGCGCGCCGCCGCGCATGCGCAAGCCGAGGCCATGGGCGCACGCGGCCTGCGCGTGCTGGCCGTGGCGCAGGCCCGCTTCGAGGGCAGCGCGTGGCCGGCCGACCCGGCCGAGTTCGCCTTCGAGTGGCTGGGCCTGGTGGCGCTGGCCGACCCGCTGCGCGCCGGCGTGCGCGAGGCGGTGCAGGAATGCCGCGAGGCCGGCATCCGCGTACTGATGCTGACCGGCGACCACCCGGTCACCGCACGCGCCATCGCCGCGCAGGCCGGCATCGAAGCCGATGCCGTGCATGCGCGCGTCACGCCCGAGCGCAAGCTCGAACTCGTGACATCGCTGGTGGCGCGCGGCGAGGTGGTGGCGATGACCGGCGACGGCGTCAACGACGCGCCCGCGCTGAAGGCCGCGCACATCGGCGTGGCGATGGGCGCGCGCGGCACCGACGTGGCGCGCGAAGCCGCCGCGCTGGTGCTGCTCGACGACGACTTCGGCGCGCTGGTGCGCGCGGTGCGCCAGGGCCGCCGCATCCACGACAACCTGCGCAAGGCGATGCGCTTCGTGCTCGCGGTGCACGTGCCCATCGCCGGGCTCGCGCTGCTGCCGCTGCTGCTGGGCGCGCCGCCGCTCTTCACACCGCTGCACATCGCCCTGCTCGAACTGCTGATCGACCCGGTGTGCTCGATCGTCTTCGAGGCCGAGCCCGAAGAAGACGACGTGATGCGCCGCGCGCCGCGCGACCCTGCCGCGCCGATCTTCGGCCCCGCGCTGCTGGCGGGGGCGCTGGCGCAGGGTGCGCTGGTGCTGGTGGCGGTGGCGGCGCTGCACGCGCTGCTGCGGCCTGCGCTCGGTGAAGCGCAGGCGCGCGCCACGGCTTTCGTCGCGCTGGTGGCCTGCAACGTCGCGCTGATCCTCGCCAACCGCGTGCTGCACGGCCCGCTGCGGGCCTCGCTGGCGCGGCCGAATCCGATGCTGTGGCGCATGCTCGCCGCCACCGCCGCGCTGCTCGCGCTGGTGCTGGGCGTGCCGGCGCTGCGCGCGCTGTTCGGCTTCGCGCTGCCGCCGGCCAGCGCACTCGCTGCCGCCGGGGCGCTGGCGCTGGCGGTGCTGGTGCTGCTCAGCGCGGCGCGGAGGCCGCGCCGCTAGCTCAGCCCCTCACTTCCGCCTCACTTCCGAACAGGCGGCAGGTCGACCAGCGGCGCGAAGGCCGAGCGCAGGTGCACCAGCAGTTCCTCGCGCGAGCCGGTGCGGCCGGCCGGGCGCCAGCCCGAAGGCAGCGGCTTGGCGCTCGGCCAGACGGCGAACTCGCGCGCATCGTTGACGACGATCTGGTGCAAGGCGGTGGGCTTGGCTGAGCTCATGGCCACCAGTGTGCGACGGGCGCGGCGCGGCGCGCCAGCGGGGCGGCCCGCCCGGCTGCGAAATTTTCCCGCCCCGATCGCAGATCGACCACGCCGCGGGGGCGTGCGGCGCGCCTGTTAGGCTTGCCGTGATGAGTTCCCGAACCGACGGCATCGCGCTCCCGGATCTGCTGCTCACCGAGGCCGTGAAGGATCTCGAGGCCGACACGCCGCTGCGCGACGACGCCGCGCTCGCGCAAGCCCTGGCCGCCGGCGAGGAGCGCGAGACGCGCATCGTGCAGCGCGCGCGGCGCCTGGCCGCCGACACCGGGCTGGACCGCGACCTCGCCCGGCTGCGCGACCGCCTGCTGCTGCTCGGCCTCGCGCTGGCCGCGCTCGGCGTCGTGCTCGCGCTGCTGGTGGCGATGGCGCTGCTCGGCGAAGGCCGGCACATCAATGCGGTGGCGGCGATCGCGCTGCTGATCGCGCCCAACGTGGTGGGCATCGTGGTGTGGGCGCTGCTCACCGTGCTCGGCGCGCGCAGCCAGGGCGGCGCCTTCGGCCGCGCGGTGGCCGCGCTCGCACGCCACCGCCGCGCGCCGGCGCATGTGCGGCGCGTCTGGCCCTCGGCCGCGCGCGCTCTCGATGCGCAGCACCTCACCACCTGGGTGCTGGGCGGCCTCAACCATCTGCTGTGGGCCATCGTCTACACCGCCGCGGCGCTGCTGCTGTGGGCCGTGCTCGCCTTCAGCGCCTACCGGCTCGGCTGGGAGACCACCATCCTCGCGCCGCAGACGCTGCACGACGCCGCGCAGGCGATCGCCTGGCTGCCCGAGCACATCGGCCTGCCGGCGCCGGTGCCCGAGGATCTCGACGACCCCGATGCCTCGCGCCTGCTGGGCTACTGGCTGATCGCCTGCACGCTGGCCTACGGCGCCCTGCCGCGCCTGCTGCTGGCGATGCTGTGCACGGCGGTGTGGTGGCGCCGCCGTGACGCCGGCCGCCTCGACCTCGACGAGCCCTACTACCGCCGCCTCATCGCCCGCTTCGAGGCGCTCGCGCCGACGCGCGTGCTGGACGCCGAGCACGCCCGACACGCCGCGCCTGCGCCGGCCCACGCGGCCGGCGGCGGCGAGCCCGGCACGCTGGTGCTGATCGGCTTCGAGCTGCCGCAGGAGCTCGCGCTGCCCGCCGCGCTGCTCGAGCGCGCCGCGTGGAGCGAGCGCGTCGACGGCGGCATGGAGGAACGCGAGGCGCTGCTGCGCCGCATCGCCGATCACCCGCCGGCGCGGCTGCTGATGGCCTGCCACGCGCCTTCCACGCCCGATCGCGGCACGCTGCGCTTCATCGAGGCGGCACGCGCGGGCAGCATCGCGCTGCTGCTGCTGCTGCCCGCGCCCGATGCGGCGCAACTGGCGCGCTGGCGCGACTGGCTGGCCGCCTGCGGGCGCGGCGACATCACGGTGCACGCCGACGCCGGCGCGGCGCTGAGCAGCCATGGCTGAACGCCTCGCCCTCGCCGTGGTCGGCCACACCAATGCCGGCAAGACCTCGCTGCTGCGCACGCTGACACGGCGGCGCGATTTCGGCGAGGTATCGAGCCAGCCCGGCACCACGCGCCACGTCGAGGCGGTGGAGCTGGCCGGCGACGACGGCGTGCGCCTGCGCTTCCTCGACACGCCGGGGCTGGAAGATCCGATCGGCCTGCTGCACGCGCTCGGCCCGCTGCGCGCCGACATGACGCCGCCGCAGCGCATCCGCGCCTTCCTCGCCACGCGCGCCGCCGACGAGGCCTTCGAGCAGGAAGCCAAGGTGCTGCGCGCGCTGCTGGAAGTCGATGCGGCGCTGTTCGTGATCGACGCGCGCGAGCCGGTGCTCGCCAAGTTCCGCTGCGAGGTCGAGATCCTCGCTTCCTGCGGCAAGCCGGTGCTGCCGGTGCTGAACTTCGTGCGCGACGCCGGCTCGCGCGAGGCCGAATGGGGCGCGCTGCTGGCCGACTTCGCGCTGCACGCGCAGGTGCGCTTCGACGCGGTGGCACCCTTCGACGGCGCCGAGCGCCAGCTCTACGACAGCCTCGCCCTGCTGCTGCCGGCGCGCCAGGCGCCGCTGCGCGCGGTGGCGGGCTTCGTCGAGCGCGAGCGCGCCGCGCGCGACGAGGCCGGGCGACGGCTCGTGGCCGATGCGCTGCTCGCGCTCGCCGCGCTGCGCCGCACGCTGGAGCGCGACGAGCTCGCTGACGAAGCGCGCAAGGCGGCGGCGCTGGAAGCCTTCCGCGCCGAGGCGCTCGAACGCGCGCGCCGCGCGGTGCGCGAGCTGCTCGATCTGCACGCCTTCGCGCGCAGCGACGCCGAGCTGGCCATGCTGCCCTGGCTCGACGGCCGCTGGGCCGCCGACCTGTTCCACCCCGAGACGCTGCGCGACGCCGGCGCGCGGCTCGGCAAGGGCGCGGCGATCGGCGCCGGCGTCGGGCTGGCGGTCGATGCCGCCACCGCCGGGCTGTCGCTGGGTGCGGCGGCCGCGCTCGGCGCCACCATCGGCGGCGCGATCAGCCAGGGCTTCGGCCCGCTGGCCCGGCGCGCCGCCGATGCGTTGCAGGGGCGCGAATCGCTCTCGCTGGAAGACAGCGTGCTGCTGGTCGCGGCGCAGCGCCTGCTCGGCCTGCACTTCGCATTGCAGGCCCGCGGCCATGCGGCCGAGGGGCGCGTCGAGCTGGAACGCCATGCCGTGGCGATGGAGCGGCTGCAGAACGTGCTGAGCGCGCTGCAGCCGGCGCGCGCGCATCCCGAATGGGCTGCCGAGGATTCACCGCGGCGCGAGGCCGCACGACGCGAGCTGCTGGCGCGGCTGCGTCAGGTGGCCTGACTCAGCCTTCCTGCCAGTCGGCCTCGCCCGCCGGCGCCGCGAATACGCCTTGCAGCCAGGCCCCCGCGGCAAGGCCGGCGAGTGACCACAGCATGTCGAGGTTGCCCGCGCCGAGGCCGGCGATGGCCGGGCCCGGGCAGACGCCGCTCAGGCCCCAGCCGACGCCGAACAGCGCCGCGCCGACGAAGGTGTCGCGCTGCATGCGCGCCGTGTGCGCCTCGTAGGCCGCGGCCAGCAGCGGCGTGCGGCGCCAGCGCGGCGCGAACTGGTAGGCGACGAGCGTGAGCGCGAGGCCGCCGGCCATCACCAGCATCAGCCCGAAGTCCTGCCATTGCAGGAAGGCCAGCACCACCTCGGGCCGGATCATTCCCGACAGCGCCAGCCCGAAGCCGAACAGCGCGCCGGCGATGACGGTGAAGACAGCCGCACTCATGGTGCCGCTCCCAGCATCGCCAGGCCCTGCGCGGTGACGAAGCCGGTGGCCATGAACGTCAGCACCGCCAGCAGCGAGGGCAGCTTCAAGGAGCCGATGCCGCAGATGCCGTGGCCCGAGGTGCAGCCGCCGGCCAGGCGTGCGCCGAAGCCGGCGACGAGGCCGCCGAGGGCGAGCCGCCAGGCCGGCACCGCAGTGGCAAGCGGCTGCATTGGCCCGAGCGTGAGCCACCACAGCGCCGCGCCGATCACCAGGCCGAGCGCGAGCTGCAGCCGCCAGGCGCGGCTCTCGAGCCAGCGTGGTTGCCGGAAGACGGCGCGCGCCGACACGAACGACCAGCTCGAACTGAATACCGAGCTCATGCCGGCGAGGCGGCCGGTGGCGACATAGAGCAGCGCGACACCGGCGCCGATGACGAGGCCGCCGGCGAGGTAATGCGCCCAGCCGAGCGGGAACAGGGAAGACAGCATGATGGGAAAGTGAAACCTGCGGGCATCGGGCCGGCGCGCCGGCGGGGCGCTTAGCATGCCAGACCGTCAACGGCATCGCCGCCGCAGGGGAACCGACATGCTGGAATTGCTCGCCTCGCCCGAGGCCTGGATCGCCCTGGCCACGCTCACCGCGCTCGAGCTGGTGCTCGGCATCGACAACATCATCTTCATCTCCATCCTGGTCGACAAGCTGCCGCCGGCGCAGCGCGAGCGGGCGCGGCGCATCGGGCTGGCGATGGCGATGGTCATGCGCATCGGGCTGCTGCTGGTGCTGGCCTGGATCGTCGGCCTGGTGGCGCCGCTGTTCACCGTGTTCGGCCAGGAGATCTCCGGGCGCGACCTGATCCTGATCGCCGGCGGCCTGTTCCTGGTGTGGAAGGCCACGCACGAGATCCACGGCTCGCTCGAAGGCGAGGAAGGCGAAGCGAGCAGCGCCGTCAAGGGCACCTTCGGCGCGGTGATCCTGCAGATCATGCTGATCGACATCGTGTTCTCGCTCGACTCGATCATCACCGCGGTGGGCATGGTCGACGACGTGCGCATCATGATCGCCGCGGTGATCCTCTCGGTGGCGCTGATGATGCTGTTTGCGCGGCCGATCGGCGTGTTCGTCTCCGACCACCCGAGCATCAAGATGCTGGCGCTGTCCTTCCTGGTCGTCGTCGGCGTGGTGCTGATCGCCGAGGGCTTCGACCACCACGTGCCCAAGGGCTACGTCTACTTCGCGATGGCCTTCTCGGTGGTGGTGGAGATGCTCAACATCAACGCGCGCAAGCGCCGCGCCAAGCCGGTGGAACTGCACAGCCCCTACCGGGGCGGCTGATCACTTCCAGCCGCCGCCCAGCACCTTGTAGAGCGTCGCCAGGTTCTGCGCCGACTGCGCCTGCAGTTGCAGCAGCGCCTGCTGCGCGGCGAACAGCGAACGCTGTGCGTCCAGCAGTTCGAGCGAACTGGCCGCGCCGTTGCGCCAGCGCAGCTCGACGAGGCGGCTGCGCGCCTGTTCGGCCTCGAGCTGCTTGCGCTGCGCATTCAGTTGATCGCCCAGCGTCGCGCGGCCGGCCAGCGCATCGGCCACCTCGCGGAAGGCGCTCTGGATGGCGCGTTCGTACTGCGCCACAGCGATGTCGCGGTTGGCCTTCGCCAGATCGAGGTTGCCCTGGTTGCGCCCCGCATCGAAGAGCGGCTGGATCAGCTGCGGCGCGAAGCTCCAGGCCGCGTGGCCGGACTTGAACAGGTCACTGAGGTGGCCACTGGCGACGCCGGCACTGCCGGTCAGCGTGATGCGCGGGAAGAAGGCGGCGCGCGCCGCGCCGATGTTCGCGTTGGCGGCAATCAGCTGCTGCTCGGCCTGGCGCACGTCGGGCCGGCGCAGCAGCACCTCCGAGGGCAGGCCCACCGGCAGTTCGGCGAGGCCGGCCGAGGCCTCCACCGGCAAGGCGGCCGGCAAGGCGGCCGGCAGCGGCTGGCCGACCAGCAGCACCAGCGCGTTCTCGTCGAGCGCGCGCTGACGCGTGGCCAGCGCCAGGCTGGCGCGCGCCGATTCGAGCAGCGATTCGGCCTGGCGCAGATCGAGCTCGGAACTCGCGCCATTGTCGAAGCGCAGCTTCACGAGGCGCAGCGACTCCTCGCGCGTGGCGAGCGTCTGGCGCGTCAGCTCGAGCAGCGCATCGTCGGACACCAGCGCGATGTGCGCGTTGGCCACTGCGGCGACCAAACTGATCTGCACCGCCTTGCGCGCTTCCTCGCTGGCGAGCACCTGGGCGGCCGCCGCGTCGCCGAGGTTGCGCAGGCGGCCGAACAGGTCGAGCTCGTAGGCCGTCACCTGCAGGCCGGCGGTGTAGAGCGAGTTGATGCCGCCGGCGGCGGTGGGCGTGCGCGAGCCGCTCAGGCCGGCGTTGACGCTCGGCCAGCGGTCGGCATCGCGCACCGCGGCCTGGGCGCGCGTGGCCTCGATGTTGAGCGCGGCGATGCGCAGGTCGCGGTTGTTGATCAGCGCCAGCGCGATCAGCTGCTTCAGCCGTTCGTCGCCGACGAAGGCCTGCCAGTCGAGTTCGGCCGCGGCCGGCGCGCTCGCCGCCGCCGCGACGGCCTCGGGCGCGAGCGGAAAGCGCTCGGCCACCGGCGCGGCGGGGCGCTCGTAGCGTGGCGCGAGGTTCATG
Organism: Piscinibacter sp.; assembly: GCA_017983795.1. Classification (GTDB taxonomy): domain Bacteria; phylum Pseudomonadota; class Gammaproteobacteria; order Burkholderiales; family Burkholderiaceae_C; genus Piscinibacter. The sequence goes on along the minus strand of JAGOAS010000019.1, from coordinate 57,188 downwards.
CAGCCGGCCAGCAGCGCGGCGGCGGCGAGGGTGCCCAGACGCGGCGCGTTCATGCCTGCTCCTTGCCGGCGGCATCGGCCGCAGCCGCGGCATCCGCGCCGATCGCGTGGCCGTGCGCGCGGTCGAACTGCCGCTGCCGCTCGCTGCCCTTGAAGATGCTGCGCACCACGACGAAGAACACCGGCACGAAGAACACCGCCAGCGCGGTGGCGCTCAGCATGCCGCCCAGCACGCCGGTGCCGATGCTGTGCTGACTGGCGGAGCCGGCGCCGCTGGCCAGCACCAGCGGCAGCACGCCGAGGATGAAGGCCATCGAGGTCATCACGATCGGGCGGAAGCGCAGGTGCGCCGCTTCGAGCACCGCGTCGACCAGGCTGCGTCCCTGCGCGGCGAGATCCTTCGCGAACTCGATGATCAGCACCGCGTTCTTGGCCGACAGGCCGATGATGGTGATCAGGCCGACCTTGAAGAACACGTCGTTCTCCAGCCCGCGCACGCTCGCGCCCAGGATCACGCCGAGCACGCCCAGCGGCACGACGAGGATCACCGACAGCGGGATCGACCAGCTCTCGTACAGCGCCGCAAGACAGAGGAATACCGACAGCAGCGAGAAGGCGAACAGGATCAGCGCCGTCGAGCCGGAGAGCTTTTCCTCGCGCGCCAGGCCGGTCCACTCGTAGGCGAAGCCGGGCGGCAGCTGGGCGGCCAGGCGCTCCATCTCGGCGATCGCCGCGCCGCTGCTCACGCCGGGCGCCGGCTCGCCGGCGATGCGCATGGTCGGATAGCCGTTGTAGCGCACCTGCTGCATCGCGCCGGTGATCCAGCGCGTGCTCGCGAAGGCCGCCAGCGGCACCGGGTTGCCGGCGCTGTTCATCGCATTCAGGCGCAGCAGGTCCTGCGGCTGCATGCGCGTGGGCGCGTCGGCCTGCACCACCACGCGCTGCACGCGGCCGGCGTTGGGGAAGTCGTTGACGTAGCTGGAGCCCAGCGCCGTGGACAGCGCGCTGTTGATGGCCGTGAAGCCCACGCCCATGGCCTGTGCCTTGTCGCGATCGATGTCGAGCTGCAGCTGCGCGGCGTCTTCCAGGCCGTCGGGGCGCACGGCCACCAGCAGCGGGCTCTTGCCCGCCAGGCCGAGCAGCTGGTTGCGCGCGGCCAGCAGCGCGTCGTGGCCGTTGCTGCCGCGGTCCTGCAGGCGCATCGCGAAACCGTTGGCGCGGCCCAGGTCGCGGATCGCCGGCGGGCTGACCGGGAAGATGATCGCGTCGCGGATCTTGCCGAGCGCGCCGAAGGCGCGGCCGACCAGGCCCTGCGCCGAATGGGCCGCGCCGCTGCGCTCGCTCCAGTCCTTCAGCGTCACGAAGGCGAGGCCGGCGTTCTGGCCGCTGCCAGAGAAGCTGAAGCCCATCACCGAGACCATGTTCTGCACCTCGGGCTGCGCGAGCATGTACTGCTCGACCTGCTGCATCACCGCCAGCGTGCGGTTCTGCGTGGCGCCCGGCGGCAGCTGCACGTTGACGAGGATGTTGCCCTGGTCCTCGTTGGGGATGAAGGAGGTGGGCAGGCGCCCGAACAGCAGCACCACCGCGGCGACGATGGCCGCGTAGATGACCATATAGCGCGCGGCGCGGCGCAGGATGCGTGCGACCAGGCCCTCGTAGCCCTTGGCGGTACGGCTGAAGCCGCGGTTGAACCAGCCGAAGAAGCCGCGCTTGGCGTGGTGGTGGCCGGCCTCCACCGGCTCGAGCAGCGTGGCGCACAGCGCCGGCGTGAACGAGAGCGCGAGGAAGGCCGAGAAGGCCACCGAGGTCACCATCACCGCGGCGAACTGGCGGTAGATGTTGCCCACCGCGCCGCTGAAGAAGGCCAGCGGCACGAACACCGAGATCAGCACCACCGTGACGCCGACGATGGCGCCGGAGATCTGCCCCATCGCCTTGCGCGTGGCCTGCAGCGGCGGCAGGCCCTCGGTGCTCATGATGCGCTCGACGTTCTCGACCACCACGATGGCGTCGTCGACGACGATGCCGATCACGAGAACCATGCCGAACATGGTCAGCACGTTGATCGAGAAGCCCATCGCCAGCAGCGCGGCGAAGCTGCCCAGCAGCGCGATCGGCACCACCAGCGTCGGGATGATGGTGTAGCGGATGTTCTGCAGGAACAGGAACATCACCAGGAACACCAGCACCACCGCCTCGACCAGCGTCTCCACGACCTGCTTGATGGAGATGCCGATGAAGGTCGAGCTGTCGTAGGGGATGGTCGCCTTCACGCCGGCCGGGAAATAGGGGCGCAGTTCGTCCAGGCGCTTCTTGATCAGCCCGGCGGTCTGCAGCGCGTTGGCGGTGGGCGAGAGCTGGATGCCGATGCCGGTGGAGGGCTCGCCGTTGAGCCGCGTGCGGATGCCGTAGCTCTGCGCGCCGAGCTCGATGCGCGCCACGTCGCGCAGCTTGACGCTGGAGCCGTCGGCGTTGGCGCGCAGCACGATCTCGCCGAACTGCTCGACGCTCTCGCGCTGGCCCTTCACCACCACCGTCGCGAAGATGCCCTGGTCGGCGGTATTGGGCAGCTCGCCGATGGTGCCCGAGGACACCTGCGCGTTCTGCGCCGCGATCGCCGCATTGACGTCGGCGGCCGAGAGCTTGTAGCCCACCAGCTTGGCCGGGTCGATCCAGATGCGCATCGCGCGTTCGGTGCCGAACAGCTGCGCCTGGCCGACGCCGGGCACGCGCTGCATCTCGGGCAGCACGTTGCGCGAGGCGAAGTCGCCCAGCGCCACCGGATCGAGCACGCCCTTGTCGCTGGACAGCACGATGAAGAGCAGGAAGTTCGCGTTCGCCTTGTCGACGCGCACGCCCTGCTGCGTGACCGCCTGCGGCAGCCGCGGCGTGGCGCGGCTCAGGCGGTTCTGCACGTCGACCTGCGCCAGGTCGGCATTGGTGCCGGGCTCGTAGCTCAGCGTGATGGAGCCGCTGCCGTCGGCCTGCGAGACCGACTCGAAATAGGCCAGCCCCGGCGAGCCGTTCATCTCGCGCTCGATCACGGCGATCACGCTGTCTTCCAGCGTGGAGGCCGAGGCGCCGGGGTAGTTGACGTTGACGACGATGGACGGCGGCGCCACCGGCGGGTACTGCGACACCGGCAGCTGCGTGATCGAGACCGCGCCGATGACCAGGATGAACAGCGAGATCACCCACGCGAAGATGGGCCGGTCGATGAAGAACTGCGCCATGGCGGGCGGCTCCTCAGCGCGAGGCGGCCGATGCGGGCGCCGAAGCGGCCGAGGCCGCGGCCTGCGGCGCCCAGGGCACCGCCTTCACCGGCGCGTTCGGGCGGATCTTCTGCAGCCCGTCGACCACCACCTGCTCACCGCCCGTGAGGCCTTCGAGCACCACCCATTGCCGCGCCGGCCCCTGGCCGACCTTCACCGCCCGCGCCGCGACCTTGCCATCGGTGCCGACCACCATCACCGTGTCGCCGGCGGTGCCGCGCTGCACCGCCTGCTGCGGCAGCGTGATGCCACGCGGCAGCTGCGCCTGCGCGAGGCGCACGCGCACGTACAGGCCCGGCAGCAGCGCGCCCTTGGGGTTGGGCACCTCGGCACGCAGCGCGATCTGGCCGGTGCCGGGGTCGACCGAGAGGTCGGAGAACAGCAGCTTGCCGCGCTGCGGGTAGACGCTGCCGTCGTCCAGCACCAGGCTCACCGCCACCGAGCCGGCCGGCCCGGCGCTCTGGAAGCTGCCGCCGGCGATGGCGGCGCGCAGGCGCAGCACCTCGTCGGCGCTCTGCGTGAAGTTGACGTAGAGCGGATCGATCTGCTGCACCACGGCGAGCTGCGTCGCCTCGCCCTGCCCGACCAGCGCACCCTCGGTGACCAGCGCGCGGCCGATGCGCCCGGCGATGGGCGCGGCGACGCTGGTGTAGCCCAGGTTGATCTGCGCCGTCTGCACCGCCGCCTTGGCGGAAGCGACGTCGGCCTCGGCCTGCTTGAAGGCGGCCTGGGCGGCGATGTATTCCTGCTGGCTCACCGCATTGGCTTCGGCCAGCGGCTTGTAGCGCTCTGCCTGGGCGCGCGTCTGCAGCACGTTGGCCTCGGCGCGCGCCAGCGTGGCCTGCGCGGCGGCCAGCGTGGCGCGGTAGGGCGCGTCGTCGATGCGGAACAGCACCTGGCCGGCCTTGACGTCGCTGCCTTCGGCGAAGAGCCGGCGCTGCACGATGCCGGCGGCGCGCGCGCGCACCTGGGCGATGCGCGAGGCCTCGGTGCGGCCGGGCAGCTCGGTGAGCACGCCCACCGCGGCCGGCGTGGCCGTCACCACGCCGACTTCCGGCGGCGGCGGGGCGGCCGGCGCGGCGGCGTCGGTCTTGGGCCCGCAGGCGGTCAAGGCCAGGGCCGGCGGCAGCGCCAGCGCGGCAAGCAGGACGGGGAACGGAATGCGGCGGCGGGCCGGCTGGCTGGTGCTCATGAAATCCTCTCGCGGCGGCCAATCGCCTCCCGGCGCCGGCAACAAGGCGGCTACTATACATACAGGTTTGAATGTATGTGAGGGCGAGTTCGTTTCACCCCATGCCGCGACGCACCAAGCAAGACGCCGAGCGCACCCGCGCGCGCATCCTCGACATGGCCGAGCGCGAATTCCAGCGCCGCGGCGTGTCGCGCACCTCGCTGGAGCAGATCGCGCGCGCCGCTGGCGTCACGCGCGGCGCGGTGTACTGGCACTTCCGCAACAAGGCCGACCTCTTCAACGCGATGCTCAACCGCGTCACCCTGCCGCTGGAGGCGGAGATCCTGAAGAGCGGCGAGCGCACGCTCGACGACCCGGTGGCGCAGATCCGCAACAGCTACGTGGCGGCGCTGCGCGCCACCGTGGCCGACCCGCAGGCGCGGCGCGTATTCGAGGTGGCGCTGTTCAAGGTCGAGCACGGCCATGCGCTGCGCGGTGTGCACGAGCGCCGCCTGGCCGGGCTGCGCAACCGCGTCGCCAACGTCGAGCGCGGCCTGCGCCGTGCGGCGCGGCTGGGCCTGTGGAAATCCGCGCTGCCGGCGCGCGCCGCGGCGCAGGGCGTCGAAGCGCTGGTCGACGGGCTGATCAGCAACTGGATGATCGACCCGCAGGCCTTCGACCTGGTGCGCGTGGGCGAGCAGGCGCTCGACGCCTACCTGCGCGGGCTCAGAGCTTAAGCCCCAGGCAAGCGCCATGGCGCACACTGCGCGCATGCCGTGGTTCGCCATCCTCCTGTGCGTCGGCCTCGCGTGGATGGCTCCGGCCCGCGCGCAGGGCGGCGACGCCCCGTTGCCCAGCTTCGCCGAGCTCGAGGCCGCGGGCGCGCGCATCGGCGAGGTGCGCGTGCTGGCCGGCGACATCTTCGACCTTGCCAACCCGGACGAGGACAAGGCGCTGTTCCGCGCCGCCAACCGGCTGCACATCGTCACGCACACCGGCGTGATCGAACGTGCGCTGCTGTTCAAGAGCGGCGAGCCGGTCTCGGCGCGGCTGATCGACGAAACCGAGCGGCTGCTGCGCAGCAACCGCTATCTCTACGAGGTCGTGATCCGCCCGGCGGCCGTGCACGACGGCGTGGTCGACATCGAGGTGGCAACGCGCGATACCTGGTCGCTCGACCCGGGCTTCAGCGCCGGGCGCAGCGGCGGCGCGAACACCGGCGGCTTCCGCATCCGCGACTACAACATCCTCGGCACCGGCACCTCGGTCGGCATCGGCCGCTCCAAGGACGTCGACCGCACCAGCACCGAATTCGTCTTCTCCAACCCGCGCGCCTTCGGCACCTGGGCCTCGTTCGACTACTCGCACGCCACCAGCAGCGACGGCAGCCGCGACGCCGTCTCGCTGGTGCGGCCCTTCTACGAGCTCGATGCGCGCTGGACGGCCGGCGTGTCGGCCCTCGACGACAAGCGCATCGACAGCGTCTACAACGCCGGCGAGGTGGTCGCGCAGTACCGCCGCAGCGAGCGGCGCGCCGAGTTGTTCGGCGGGCTTTCGCCGGGCCTGCGCGAGGGCTGGGTGCAACGGTACTCGCTCGGCCTGAGCCTGCAGGACGACGGTTATGCCAACGACCCGGCACTGGTCGCGCCCGCGGCGCTGCCGGCCAGCGAGAAACTGCGCGCGCCCTTCGTGCGCTACGAGCTGGTGGAAGATCGTTTCGAGCGCGAGGTCAACCGCAACCTGATCGGCCGCCCGGAGTTCTTCGCGCTCGGCCTGGCGGCCAAGCTTCAGCTCGGCAAGGCCTCCGCCGGGCTCGGCTCGACGCGCAGCCCCTGGCTCTATACGGCCAGCATCGGCCGCGGCTTCGAGCCCTGGCCCGAGCACCGCCTGATGGCACAGGCGCAGATCAGCGGCCAGATCGACGACGGACGGGTGCAGCGCCAGCGCGTCGGCGCGCAGGCGCAGTACTACCTGCCGCAGGGCCGGCGCCGGCTCTTCTACGCGGCTGCTTCGCTCGACCAGCTGACGCGGCCCGAACTGCCCGATCTGCTGCTGCTCGGCGGCGACAACGGCCTGCGCGGCTACCCGCTGCGCTACCAGAGCGGCACGCGGCGCGCGCTGTTCACCGTCGAGGAGCGCTTCTACACCGATCTCTATGTCTGGCAGCTGTTCCGCGTCGGCGGCGCGCTGTTCTTCGATGCCGGCCGCGCCTGGGGCGGCGACTACGTCAACAGCATCGACCCCGGCTGGCTGAGCAACGTCGGCGCCGGGCTGCGCATCGTCAGCGTGCGCTCGGCGTTCAGCAACGTGCTGCACGTGGACCTGGCCTTCCCCCTCGGCGCCTCGGCCGACATCAAGAAGGTGCAGCTCAACGTGAAGACCAAGACGAGCTTCTGAGCCGGCGCGTCGCGGGCGGGCGCCTCAGCCCTTGGGCTTGGGCCGCAGCAGATCTTCTTCGAGGGCCGCCCACTCGGACGGCGTGATCTCCACTTCCGAGATCTCGGGCTTGCGCGGCTCCATGCCGACGCGGCGCTCGCGGCCGTTCGGCGAACCTTTGTCGACCCTGCGCCGATCACCGCCCGAGCGGCGATCTGCGGCGGGCGTCTTCTTCTTCCCTTGCGTCACCACCTCAGGACACCAGCGCTGCAAACACTCCATGGCGGTCGCGAGGATAGCGCACTCCTCGCGCTGCATCCCGGTCAGGCTGTTGCGCCGGCGAGCGCCGCACAGGCCCGGCGCAGCCTGCGCTCGGCCTCGTCGGCCACCGGCTTCACGCCGGGCTTGCCCACCAGGCCCACCATGGTCTGCGGATCCAGGAAGCCGACCACGACGCGCCCGGGCGCTTCCTCGCGCACGATCACGTTGCAGGGCAGCAGCAGGCCGATGTCGGGTTCGGCCTGCAGCGCCTGATGTGCCAGCGGCGGGTTGCAGGCGCCGAGGATGCGGTAGGGCCGCATCTCGGCGCCGAGCTTCTCCTTCATCGCGCGCTGCACGTCGATGTCGCTCAGCACGCCGAAGCCTTCGGCCTTGAGCGCCGCCGTGGTCTTCTCCAGCGCCGCGTCGAAAGAGAGGCCCGTGAGGGTGGTGGTAAATCCGTACATGGCGCTTCCTCCATGGTGAAAAAAGCCGCACTCGGCAGATACGGTGGATGGTATCCCGGAATCGACGTACACTGGCAAGTAATCGATGACTTACCAGTGAGCCATGCAGACCCGCCTCCCCACCGAGCACCGCCAGGCCGAGATCGTGGCGGCCGCCCTGCAGCTGGCCAGCGCGTCCAGCCCGGCGCTGATCACCACCGGCGACATCGCCGAGGCGATCGGCGTCACCCAGGGCGCGGTGTTCAAGCATTTCCCGACCAAGGACGCCATCTGGCTGGCCGCGATGCGCTGGGTGCGCGAAGCGCTGCTGCAGGCCCTGCAGGACGCGGCGGCGCAGGCCGGCACGCCGCGCGAGGCGCTGGCGGCGATGTTCCAGGCGCACGTCGAATTCGTCATCGCGCACCCCGGCGTGCCGCGCTTCATCTTCCATGAGCTGCAGCAGCCCGCCGACTCCGCGGCCAAGCTCGAGGTGCGCGCGGTGCTGCAGGGCTACCGCAAGCTGCTGCTGGCGGTGTTGAACGAGGCCGTCGCGCAGCGGCAGATCGGCGCCGACGTCGATGTCGAAGCGGCCGCCACGGGCTTCATCGGGCTCATCCAGGGCCTGGTGATGCAGTCGATGCTGGGCGGCCGGCCGGCGGCGATGCGCCAGCAGGCGGGTCCGGTCTTCGCGCTGTATCTGCGCGGCATCGGAGCGGCGTCGTGAAGCCCGGCGCGCTCACCCGCAGCCGGTGGCTGCTGGCGCTGCTGGGCCTCGCCCTGCTCGCCGCCCTGGTCATGGTGGCGCTGCGCTCCGGCCCGCTCGCGCCGACGCGCGTGACCATCACGACGGCCAGCGAAGGAAGCATCACGCCCGCCCTGTTCGGCATCGGCACGGTCGAGGCGCGGCGCAGCATCCTGATCGGCCCGACCGTCGCGGGGCGCGTCAAGACGGTGGCCGCGGAGGTGGGCGACACGGTGGCGGCCGGCCAGTTGCTGGCGGAGATGGACCCGGTGGACCTCGACGAACGCGCGCTGGCCCTCGATGCGGCCATCGCGCGCGCCGGCAGTGCGGTGGCCGCGGCCGCGGCGCAGCAGCAGGACGCCCTGGCCCGGCGCGAGCTGGCGACGCTCAACGCGCGCCGCCACACCGAGCTCGCCGCGCAGAATTTCATCAGCGCCGGCGCGCTCGAAGCCCGGCTGCAGGAGCAGGCCTCGGCCGAGGCCGCGCTCGGCGCCGCGCAGGCCAATCTCGCCGCCGCGCGGCAGGATCAGCAACGCCTCGCCGCCGAGCGCTCGGGCATCCACCAGCAGCGCGCCAACGTGCGCCTGCGCGCGCCGATCGCCGGCATCGTCGTCGCCCGCGATGCCGAGCCCGGCTCCACGGTCGTCGCCGGCCAGGCGGTGCTGCGGCTGATCGAACCCGCGTCGCTGTGGGTCAAGGTGCGCCTCGACCAGGCGCGTTCGTCAGGCCTGGCCGTGGGCCTGCCGGCGCAGATCGTGCTGCGCTCCGACACGGGCCGCACGCTGGCCGGCAAGGTGGCGCGCGTCGAGGCGGTGAGCGACAGCGTCACCGAGGAGCGCATCGCCCAGGTCGCCTTCGACCAGGCGCCGGCGGCGCTGTCGGTGGGCGAACTCGCCGAGGTGAGCCTCGCCCTGCCGGCGACGCCCAAGGCCGTGACGCTGCCCAACGCGGCGATCAAGCGGCAGCAAGGCCGCGCCGGCGTGTGGACGATCGCGGACGAGCGCCTGCACTTCACGCCCATCCGCGTCGGCCGGGCCAGCCTCGACGGCCAGGTGCAGGTGCTCGAAGGCCTCGCGGCCGGCTCCACCGTCGTGCTGCACAGCGAGAAGGAGCTCGCCGCCACCAGCCGCATCCGCGTGGTGGAGTCGCTGACGGGGCAACGTCCATGATCAGCCTGGCCGGCCGCGACATCCTGCACTCCTGGGGCAAGTTCGTCCTCACCGGCCTGGGCCTGGGCCTGCTGATCGGCGTGACGCTCACCATGGCCGGCGTCTACCGCGGCATGGTCGACGATGCGCGCGCGCTGCTCGGCAACAGCGGCGCCGACCTCTGGATCGTGCAGCAGGACACCCAGGGCCCCTATGCCGAATCGTCCAGCCTGCGCGACGACGTGGTGCGCAGCGTGCTGGGCCTGCCCGACGTGGCACGCGCGGCCAACGTCACCTACCTGACCATGCAGGTGCGGCGCAGCGACGGCGCCGGCGACGTGCGCGCGATGGTGGTCGGCTTCGAACCCGGCCAGCCCGGCGAGCCCGCCTATCTGGTGGCGGGCCGGCACATCACGCGCAGCCACTACGAGGCGGTGGCCGACCTGCGCACCGGCTTCGCGCTGGGCGAACGCATCCGCATCCGGCGCCACGACTACACCGTGGTCGGGCTGACGCGGCGCATGGTGTCCTCGGGCGGCGACCCGATGGTGTTCATTCCGCTCAAGGACGCGCAGGAAGCGCAGTTCCTCAAGGACAACGACGCCATCCTCAACGAGCGCGCGCGCACCGCCGCCAACCCGGCCCTGAACCGCCCCGGCGTTCCCGGGCTGCTCGAGGCGATCCAGGCCGCGCAGGCGAACAACCGCAACGTCAATGCGATCCTGGTGCAGGTGCGGCCGGGCGCGGACGCCGAGCGCGTGGCCGAGCCGGTGCGGCGCTGGAAGCACCTCGAGGCCTACACGCGCGCGCAGATGGAGGCGATCCTGGTCGACAAGCTGATCGCCACCTCGGCCAAGCAGATCGGCATGTTCCTCGTCATCCTGGCCGTCGTCAGCGCGGCCATCGTGGCCTTCATCATCTACACGATGACGCTGGGCAAGATCCGCGAGATCGCGGTGCTCAAGCTGATCGGCACGCGCAACCGCACCATCGCCGGAATGATCCTGCAGCAGGCGCTGGGCCTGGGGCTGATCGGCTTCGTGGTGGGCAAGGTGGCCGCCACGGTCTGGGCGCCGATCTTCCCCAAATATGTGCTGCTCGAGCCGGGCGACGCGCTGCGCGGCCTGCTGGCGGTGACGCTGATCTGCGCGCTGGCCAGCACGCTGGCGATCCGCGTCGCGCTCAAGGTCGACCCGGCTGCGGCGATCGGAGGCTGAGATGGCCGAGCTCGGCATCCGCATCGAAGGCCTGCGCAAGCGCTACGGCGAGGGCGACACCGCGGTCGATGCACTGAAGGACGTCAACATGGTCGTCGCGCCCGGCGAGGTGGTCGGCCTGATCGGGCCCTCGGGCTCGGGCAAGAGCACCCTGCTGAAGTGCCTGGGCGCGGTGATCGAGCCCAGCGGCGGCAAGATGGTGCTGGGCGGCGACACCATCTACGACGAGGGCTGGAAGATCCCCGACCTGCGCGCGCTGCGCCGCGACAGCATCGGCTTCGTCTTCCAGGCGCCCTACCTCATCCCCTTCCTCGACGTCACCGACAACGTGGCGCTGCTGCCCATGCTGGCGGGGCAGCCCAATGCGCAGGCCCGGGCACGCGCGCGCGAGTTGCTGAAGGCGCTGGACGTCGAGCATCGCGCCGCCGCGCAGCCCTCGGAGCTCTCCGGCGGCGAGCAGCAGCGCGTGTCGATCGCACGCGCGCTGGCCAACCGGCCGCCGGTGATCCTCGCCGACGAGCCGACCGCGCCGCTGGACAGCGAACGCGCGCTCGCCGTGGTGCGCATCCTCGACCAGATGGCGGTGCAGTACCACACGGCGGTCATCGTGGTCACGCACGACGAGAAGATCATCCCGACCTTCAAGCGGCTCTATCACATCCGCGACGGACGCACGCACGAGGAGCGCGGCGAAGGGCGGAGCCTTTAGCCCGATGCGCCGCGCTGCGCAAAGGTCTGCGCGATGTCGGGGTAGCCGTTGCGCAGCAGAACTTCGATGACGCGCTTCAGGCCCGCCCCGATCGCGTCCCGGTGCGCTGCCTCCGACGCGAGAGCGATCGCCTGGTCGAACCACGCCAGACTGGCGCCGACCTTGCCTTGCGTGCCGCAGACGGTGCCCAGCGTCGACAGCACCTGCACCGCGCGCGTGGTCTGGCCGGCGTCGCGGTACCAGCGCTGCGCGGCGTCGAAGTGGCGCACGGCCTCGTCCACCTGGCCGCGCTCGTGCTGGAGGGCGCCGAGGTTGTAGTGCAGGTGTGCCACCGTGCCCTGCTCGCCGCGCTGCGCGGCGGACGCCAGCAGCGCTTCCAGCAGCGCCGCCGTCTCGTCGAGGCGACCTTGCGCGCGCAGCACGAGTGCCAGGTTGGAGCGCGCAGCGTCCAGCGCCGTCGGCTCGGCGATCGTCTCGCGCAGGCGGATGCCGTCGCGCAGCGCGGCCTCGGCCTCGGCCAGCGCGCCGCGGCGCCAGTGCAGCACGCCGGTCTCGACCAGCACATTGGCTTCGGCGGCCCGGTCCTGCGCCGCACGGGCCTGCTCCAGCGCCTCGGCCAGCAGCGCGCGCGCCTCGTCGGGGCGCCCGGTTTCGCGGCAGGTGGCGGCCAGCTCCCACAGCGCGCGCAGGCGCTCGCCGCCATGGCCGGTCGCCGTCGCGAGCGCCAGCGCCTCGCGCAGCGGCGCTTCGGCACGCGCGTGGTCATGGGCCTCGCCGGCGACCGTGCCCAGGTTCAACAGCGTCGTCAGCTCACCCTGCCGATGGCCGATGCGGCGGAAGACCGCCAGGATCTTCTCGTACGCCGCCAGCGCGCCCTTCACGTCGCCCTGCTGGCTCAGCGCCGAGCCGATGTTGCCCATCGCATGGGCCACGCCGAGCTCGTCGCCGAGACGCTCGCGAAGCGCGATGGCCGCACGGGCCGCGTCGATCGCCTGCGCGTAGTGCCCGGTGCGCAGGTGCAGCGCCGCCAGGTTGTTCTGCGCCTGCGCCTGCGCCATCACGTCGCCCAGGCGCGTGACCAGCGCCAGTTCCTCGCCGTAGCATTCGGCCGCGTCGTCGAAGCGAGCCATCCGCTCCAGCACCATCGCGCGGTTGTGCAGCGCAATGCCGCGCCGTTCGTCGTCGCCGCGGGCGGCGCTGTCGGCAGCCACGCGGTCGAAGGCCTCGAGCGCCGCCGCCCACGCCCCGGCGCCGAAGTCGATGAGGCCGAGCGTGCTTTGCAGGCCGATGCGTTCCGGCCCCTCGCCCGCCGGCAGGCGCGCCAGCGCGGCTTCGGCGACCTGGCGCGCCGCGGCGATGTCGCCGAGGCTGTTCAGCGTATTCGCCAGTGCGTTGGCGAGCGCGGGCCGCGCATTGGGGGGCGTCGAGGCGGCGTCCAGCACCTTCGCCAGCAGCTCACGCGCGGCCGCCGGATCTCCGGCCACGTGGCCCAGCATGTCGGCGATGACGAGTGCGGCCCGCTCGGGGCCCAGGGCCTCGGCCCATTCACGGGTGTGGCGCACGAGGGCTTCGCGCGCCGGCACGGACGGCGTCAGCGGCGTGGCGGCAGCAGGGTCTGCGGCCGGCGCCAGCCAGCGACCGAAGGCCTGCTGCAGCCAGCCGGGGAGTTCTCCGCGCAGCAGCTCGCCGCGTTCACCGAAGAGCGACACGATGCGCGTCACGCTCGGCGGAACCGTCACGCGGGCGTCGTCGCGCACCAGCCACGACAACCCCACCGCGGTGGCCGCCTCGGCCTGCAAGCCCAGGTAGTGCGGGTTCGCCTCCAGGTCGGCGCCGGAGTAGCCCAGGAACAGCCAGTGGTAGCGCTGCAGGCAGGAGCGCGTCGCACTGCAGATGGCCGGCGACAGCCCGCGCATGCGCTGCGCAAGCGTGTCGACCAGCGTGTCCGGCTCCTCCACCGAACCGTGCAGCTTGAGCAGCTGGCACGGCGCCGCCGGCGACGGCTCGCCCGCCAGCCGATCGGCCAGCGCCTCGAACTGCGCCGCCGTGATGTGCACGTCCAGCGGCACGCCGCGGCGCGCGAAGGCGCGCTCGAGCAGCCGGTCGAAATTGGAGGTGACGATCACGCGCACGACGCCCGCCTGCGCGAGCGCGGCGAGCGATTCGTGCACCGCGTTCGGCGTCTCGCCGTCGAGGCACTGCAGCACCTTGAAGTAGGCCGAGCCGAAGTGCCTGCTGATCAACTCGGCCTGGTACTCGGGCGGGAACGATCCCGCCGTGCGCCGCGCATTCAGCAGCGCGGCCCAGGCCTGCGCCTGCGCCGCACCGCAGTAGCGCTCGATCAGCGCGGCGAGGCTGGCGACGATCTGTTCGTTGAGCGCCCACCACGACGGCAGGCTGCTCGGCGGAACCATCGACACGCCGGCGCCGCAGAAGACGACGAGACCGTGCTCGGCGGTCTGGATCAGGCGCGATGACATCGGTGAGTCGCGGGCGACACGTAGGCGTGCCGGCGACTTTGGGCGCTTCGGGCGAGCCGGTCAAGGGCGGGCCCGGCGGGTCGTTTTGCACTGGCCTGTGCAGTCACGTTGTCCACGGGTCACCGCAAGACCTTTGCAGGCAAGGGCGCGGCATGGTGTGAGACCTGGGCGGCGCGAGAGGTCCTGTGTTGCCGTTGGACTTGGGAGCGCAGTGCCCTAGTGGTACGACTCCCAATCGCGCTGGTCCAGATCACGCAGCAGCGCACGGGCCGCTGCCAGCAGGGACTCGGCCCGAATGCGGCTGTCGCTGCTCGCGCACAGGATGAACCCGTCGAACCCGTCACGCGAGAGTGCACTTGCCTGCGCCCGGCGCTGCGCTTCGCCCAGCGCGGCGCTGAGCCGGTAGTACTCCGAATCCTCGAGGAGGATGCACTGCAGGCCCATGCGCTTCGCTTCCTCCTCGAGATCCCGCCCGATGGCGTCGGCCGATGTCGACGCGCTCATCGCCACCGTGCGGAAGCCTGCCTTCGCGACGGCTGACAAGCTGGCCCTCGCCTCGACGCGGCCGCGCTCGAGCGTCTCGGCCGCCAGCAGCCAGGCGATGCGCCGGTCGTCGGCCACCATGTCAGACCGCCAATTGCCGAACCAGTGCCTCGCGGTGCGAGCGGTTGCCGCCGTCGCCCTCGAGCACGACGGCGCCCCGCTCCAGCACGTAGAAGCGCTGCACGAGGCCGATGGCGCGATGCATGTTCTGCTCCACCAGCAGGATCGGGATGCCATCGCGGCGCAGGCCTTCCATCAGCGCGAAGATCTCGTCGACGATCTTCGGCGCCAGGCCCTCGGTGGGCTCGTCGATCAGCAGCAGCCGGGGCTCACCGACGAGCACGCGCGCCATCGCCAGCATCTGCTGCTCGCCGCCGGAGAGCGTCGTGGCCATCTGGCCGCGCCGTTCCGCCAGGCGCGGAAAGCGCGTGTATATGGCGTCCAGGCGGCGCCGATCCTCGGCGCGGCTGCGGCCGGGACTCTGCATGAAGCCGAGGACCAGGTTCTCCTGCACCGTCAGGCCGGGGAAGATGCGCCGGTCCTCGGGCACGAAGCCGACGCCACGCCGGCAGATGCGCTCCGGCGCCGAACCGCCGATCTCCTGCCCGTTCAGCCGCACCGAGCCACGGCTCGGCGCCACCCAGCCGGCGATGGTCTTCATCACCGTGCTCTTGCCCACGCCGTTGCGGCCGAACAGGCCGACCACCTCGCCGGCCCCCACGCGCAGGCTCACGCCCTGCAGCACATGGCTCAGCCCGTAATGGGTGTGAACGTCGCTCAGCTCAAGCATGGGCCGCCTCCCCGAAATACGCTGCCTGCACGGCCGCGTCGGCGCGCACCGCCTGCGGCCGCCCTTCGGCGAGCTTGGCGCCCTGGTGCATCACGACCACGTGGTCCGACAGGTTCATCACCAGGTCGACGTCGTGTTCCACCAGAAGGATCGACAGTCCCTCGTCGGCCAGCCCGCTGATCAGCTCGGCCGTGTCCTGCGTGTCGGCATGGCTCATGCCCTGCGTCGGCTCGTCGAGCAACAGCAGGCGCGGCCGCGCCGCCAGCGCCACGGCGATCTCCAGCCGGCGCTGCTCGCCGTGCGACAGGAAGCCCGCGAGTTCGTCGGCGCGGCCCTGCAGCGAGAAGCGCTCGATCAGCTCGTCGACTCGCTGCTGCGCCACCCGGCTGGCCGAGACGTGGCGCAGCAGACCGCGGCCGCCCTCGACGAACTGCGCCGCCAGGCGCAGGTTCTCGCGCACCGGCAGCTCGAAGAACAGGTTGGTGATCTGGAACGAGCGCGACAGCCCGGCGGCCAGCATGCGCTCGGGGCTCGCGCCGGTCAGGTCGCGACCCTCGAGCAGCACGCGGCCGGCGCTGGGCCGGATGGCGCCGCTGATCAGGTTGAACAGGCTGCTCTTGCCGGCGCCGTTGGGCCCGATCACGGCGGTGATGTGGCCGCGCTGCGCATCGAAGCCGACGCCATCGACCGCGACCAGCGAGCCGAAGCGCACCGTCAGGTCGCGCACTTGCAGGATGGCATCGTTCATCGGCGGCTCCAACGGCGCTCCAGGGCCGGCGCGAGGTAGCCGATCAGCCCCTTGGGGAAGAAGATCACCGACACGACGAACAGTGCGCCGATCGCGATGGCATGGTGGGCCGTGAAGGACCCGACCACCGACTTCAGCGCCGTCAGCAGCGCCGAGCCGTACAGCGCGCCGATGAAGCTGCCGGTACCGCCGACGATCACGTTGATCACCGCGTTGCCGGAGACCTGGAAGAACATCAGCTCGGGCGAGACGAAGCCGCGCAGCATCGGGTAGAGCGCGCCGCTGAGCGCGGCGATGTCGGCAGCGAGCACGAAGGCGGCCAGCTTGTAGCGCCAGGGGTCGAAGCCGAGGAAGGCCAGGCGCTGCTCGTTGGTGCGGATCGCGTCGAGCTGGCGCCCGAACGGCGTGTCCATCAGACGCATCAGCAGGGCCAGAACCGCGGCCATGCCGGCCAGCACGAGCAGGAAGAAGCTCGGAGCGTGAGCCGTATCGAGGCTCGCCACGCCGAGATGGATGACGGGCGCGGGCACGCCGATCAGCCCGTCGGACGCACCCAGTTCGCGGGTGTTGAAGACGATCTTGCTGACCACCTGCGCCAGGCCGAAGCTGATCAGCGCGAAGTACACGCCCTTGGCGCGGATCGCGATCAGCCCGCCGACCAGGCCGACCAGCGTGCCGCTGATCAGCACCATCGCCAGCGCCAGCGGCAGGGAAGGCGCCAGGTGCTTGAGCGTCAGCGCCGAGACATAGGCGCCGAAGCCGAAGAACAGCGCCTGCCCGAGCGGCAGCAGGCCGGTGCGCCCGAGCAGCAGGTCCACGCTGAGCGCGAGCCCGCCGAAGATCAGCGCCTCGGTGGCCAGGCGGAAGAAGAACACGTCGCCGCGTGCGGCCGCCACGGCCGCGAACAGCAGGCCGATCGCGAAGAACCCGCAGCTCAACCAGCGCACCGCGGACCGCCGCGCGCCGGCAGACGGGGCGCTCGCCCGCACCATGGTCAGTACCTCAGCCATGGCCGAGCCTCCCGAACAGACCGTGCGGGCGCCACATCAGCACCAGCACCATGATTCCGAACAACAGCGGATCGCTCCACACCGGGGAGATGACCAGGCTCGAGATCGACTGCACCTGGGTCAGCAGCAGCCCGGCGATCACCGCGCCCTTGATCGAGCCCATGCCGCCGATGATCACCACGCTGAACGCGATCAGCACGAAGTCGCGCCCCATGGTCGGGAACACCGAGTAGATCGGCGCGAGCAGCACGCCCGACAGGCCGGCCAGCGCCACCCCGAAGGCGAAGGTGCCGGCGTAGACCACGCTGACCGGCACGCCCAGGGAAGCGGCCATGTGGCGGTCGAAGGCGGCGGCGCGCACCATCGCGCCGAGCCGGGTGCGGAATACGAGCAGCCAGACCGCCGCGATCACCACCGCGCCCACCGCCATCAGGAACAGGCGGTAGTTGGGGAAGAACAGCCCGAACATCTCGGTGGCGCCGGTGATCGGCTGCTCGATGCGCAGCGGATTCGCGCCGAAGACGATCTTCAAGATGTCCTCGAGGATGATGGCGATGCCGAAGGTCAGCAGCAGCGTCAGCGTGTGGCGGTCCTTGCTGTGGAAGACGCGCTGGATCAGCGCGCGCTCCGTCGCGTAGCCCACCAGCGCCATCAGCAGCGGCGTCAGCGCCAGCGCCCACCAGAACGGCAGGCCCGCGCCGATCAGCCCCAGCGCCGCGTAGGCGCCGATCGCGTAGAACTCGCCATGCGCCATGTTGATGACGTCGAGCAGGCCGAAGATGATCGTCAGCCCGAGCGCCATCAACACCACCGCCACGCCGATCGACAGGCCGTTGACGACCTGCGGCGCCAGCACGAACTGCAGCCAGTCCAGCATGGCGGCGTTCTCAGAATCGGGTGCAGGCGTCGGCGCCGATCGCCGCCTCGGCAGCCACCTTGCCGACGATGCGGAACTGGCCGCCCTCCGCCCTCACGGCGTACATGTCCTGCATCGCCTGGTGGTCGCCCGCGCGCATGGTCTTCGTGCCCTGCGGCGTGGCCCACTGCAGGCCGCGCATCGCGTCGCGCACCTTGTCGGTGTCGGTGCTCTTGGCCTTCTCCACCGCCGCCTTGTAGAGGAACAGAACGCCATAGGAGTCGGCGCCGTACAGATCGGGCTTGGCCTTGTTCGCCGCCTCGAACTCGGCGACGAACTTGCGGTTGGCCTCTGAGTCGATGCTGGACGCGTAGCCGACACCGGTGACGAACCCATCCGCCGCCTTGCCGATGGCGCCGAGGTTCTGCGAGGTCACCGTGCCCGACGCGCCGACGACCTGCACGTTGCGGTTGACGCCGAACTCGGCCATCTGCGTGAACAGGCGCACCGTGTCGTTGCCCGCCACCGACGTGTAGATCACGGTCGGGCGTGCGCCGCGAATCTGGCCGAAGTACGGCGAGTAGTCCTTGTTGTCCAGCGGCGCAAACACCTCGCCGACGGTCTTGGCGCCCTTGCCCTCGGCGGCCGCCTTGAATGCCGCCACCGTGCTGCGGCCCATCTCGTAGTCGGGCCCGAGGTAGAAGACACTGGCATTCTTGTGCGTCGAGGCCATCCAGTCGGCCAGCGCGGCACTCTGCATGCCGGCACGCGCGTTGACGCGGAACACGTTGGGACTGCACTTGTCGGCCGTGATCGAGTCGGCGAAGGACACCGTGGTCGCGATCAAGCGGTTGTTGCGCTCGGCCACCTGCCCCACGGCCAGGGTCGAGCCAGAGTTGACCGTGCCGGTGAGGAAGTCGACCTTGCCGACCTGGAACAGCTTCTCGGCCTTCTGAGTCGCCACGGCCGGGTTGGCCTCCTCGTCCTCGTAGACCAGCTCCAGCTTGCGGCCCATCACGCCGCCGGCTGCATTGATCTGTGCGGCCGCGAGGTCCAGGCCCCACTTCACCTGCTGGCCGATGCCGGCGTACGTGCCCGACAGCGGGGTGACGACGCCGACGCGGATCGGGCCGGGTTGGGCGGATGCGACCAGCGGCGCGGCAAGCGCGAGCGCGGCGACGATCGTGTTGACGTGGTATCGAATCATGGTTTGTCTCCTTGGGTTGTGCCCGGGTTCACTCGGCCTTGATGCCGTGCTGCTGAATGACGCGCTTCCACAACGCCATCTGGCTGGCGATGAAGTCGCGCAACACTGCGGGCGAGCCACCGTCGGGGGTGACGCCCTGTGCAGCGAACGCTCGCTGAACCTCGTCCTCGGTGAGGATCCGGTTGATCTCGCGATTGAGCTTGTCGAGCGCCGGCTGCGGCGTGCCTGCCGGAGCGACCAGGCCATGCCAGGACGACACCTCGTAGCCCGGCAGGCCGATCTCGGCCGCAGTGGGGACATCCGGCAGCAGCGGGGATCGTCGCTGGCTGGCAATCGCCAGGGCGCGCGCCTTGCCGGACTGGATGAAGGGCAGCACTTGCGGCAGCAGATCGACGGCCAGGCCCACGTGCCCTCCCGCCAGATCGGTCATCAGCGGGGCGCTGCCCTTGTAGGGCACGGGGTTCATGCGCACGCCGGCCTGGCTCTCGAACAGCACCATGGCCAGGTGATTGGACGAGCCGGCACCCGAGGTGCCGTAGTTGATGTTGCCCGGATTGGCGCGCGCCGCGGCCATCACATCGGCGGCGCTGCGATAGGGGCTGCCCGCATGGGTGACCAGCACCATCGGCGAGCGCCCGGCCAGGATCACGGGGGCGAACGCGCGCTCGCTGTCGTAGGGCAGCTTGTAGAGCCAGGGGTTCGTGGCGAACGGGAACTGGATGACGAGCAGCGTCTGGCCATCGGCCGGGGCCGTGGCCACGGCCTGCGTGCCGATCACCGTTCCGGCACCCGGCTTGTTGTCCACCACGGCGCTCACCTTCCACGCCGCGGACAGCTGCTTGGCGACCAGGCGCCCGAGCGTGTCGTTGAACCCGCCCGCCGGGTAGGGCACGACGATGCGAAGCGGCCCACCGGGATAGTCGGCGGCGCGCGCCGTGGTGATCCATGGGCCCGCCAGCGCGACGGCGCCGGCGGCCAGCGACAGCGCGCGGCGCGGCCTGGAGACTTCAGTGGCCATGTGGCCTCCTTGCGTGGGGTGGATCGATCTGATCAGCGGCCGACGAAGTTCGGCTTGCGCTTGCTGTGGAACGCCTCGACCCCTTCACGGAAGTCCTCCGAACTGCGCAGGCGCGAGTAGCAGTGCCCCTCCAGTTCGATCGCGATCGACAGCGGGGAGTCTTCGGTGTCGTTGAGCAGCTTCTTCGCGGTACGCTGCGCGATCGGCGAGAACGCGCGCAGTTCATCGACCAGCGCATCGGTGGCCTTCTCGAGCTCGCCGTCCGGCAGGCAGTCGGTGGCCACGCCCCACTCGAAGGCCTGGCGGCCGGTAATGCGGCGCGAGCGCATGACGATGTCCTTGGTGCGCGTGATGCCCACCATCTTCTGCAGGCGCGCAGATCCTCCGGATCCGGGGATCTGGCCGAGCTTCTGCTCGGGCAGCGCATAGAGCGTCGTCTCCGTGGCCAGCCGGAAGTCGCAGGCCAGCGACAGCTCGAAGCCGACGCCGAAACAATAGCCGCGCCCTGCCGCGATCACCGGCTTGCTGCAGCGCGCCGGAGCCGCGACGTTCCAGGCCAGCTTGCTGACGTGCTCGGGCGTCGCCGCGAGAAAGCCCTTGATGTCGCCACCGCTGGAGAAGTGTTCGCCGGCGCCGCGCAGCACGATGACGCGGATGCGCTCGTCGGCATCCAACGCCTCGAACGCGATGCGAAGCTGATCGCGCGCAAGCATGCTCACCACGTTGAATGGCGGCCGGTCGAGCACGATGTCGGCTCGTTCTTGCTCGGGCCTGAGCTCGATGCGGAAGCCGTCAAGCTCGGCGGGCAGCACAGCCGCGGGATGGGCAAGTTCGTGAAGTTTCATGGCAGTTCCTCGGGTGCAGGGGTCAGGCGCCAACGACGCCCACGTTCTGATAGATGTGTTTGATCTCGGTGAAGTCGACGAGTGCATCGACTCCGTGCAGTCGGCCCAGGCCGCTGCGCCGGTAGCCACCGGTCTCGGCCTCGGCGAAGAGCTTGTTGTGGTCGTTGATCCACACGGTGCCGTTGCGCAGCGCCCGCGCGACGCGCATCGCCCGCGCACCGTCGTGCGTCCACACGCTGGCCGCCAGGCCGTACTCGCTGTGGTTGGCGCGCGCGACGGCCTCGGCCTCGTCCTCGAATCGCTCGATGACGACCAGCGGGCCGAAGATCTCCTCCTGCATGAAGAAGGCACCGGTATCGCGGTGTGCCACCAGCGTGGGAGACAGGAAGCAGCCCGCCGCGAGCGCACCCCCGGGCCGGCCGCCTCGCAGGACCACCTCGTCGGCTTCGGCCAGCGTGCGCTCGATCTGCGCCGCGACTCGCTCGCGCGAGGCAGCATCGATGAGCGGGCCGACCTGGGCGCCCGGCGAGTCCCCCGGCGCCACCACCAGTGAAGACAGCGCGCGCGACAGCGCCGCCTTCATCGCTTCGAACTTCGAAGCGTGCACCAGCACGCGCCGCGCCGCGGTGCACTGCTGGCCGGAGATGATGGTTGCGGCGGCGGCCAACTGGCCCGCCACGCGCTCCACGTCGACGTCATCGAACACCAGGCAGGCCGCCTTGCCACCGAGTTCCAGCGACAGCTTCTTCATCGTCGGCGCGGCCGCCGCCATGATGCGAGCCCCGGTGGCATTGCTGCCGGTGAAGCTGATCACGTCCACCTCGGGGGAGGTGACAAGCGCCTGGGCGACTTCGTGGCCGCTCTCGCTCACCAGGTTGACGACGCCTCGAACCCTGTCGCCCAGCGCGGCGAGTACGGCGTGCAGTTCGGCGATCACCGCCGCGGTGATCAGTGCGGACTGAGGCGCCGGCTTGATCACCACCGTGCAGCCGGCCGCCAGCGCCGGCGTCAGGGCCCGGATCAGCAGCACCACCGGGGCGTTCCAGGGGATGATCAGGCCGGCCACCCCGGCCGGCTCCTTGATCAAGGTGGAGAAGGTGCCCGGCTCGACCTCGAACACGTGGCCCGGGTAGGTGCGCGCAAGACCGGCGTAGTAGCGGATCTCCGAGATCGCGCCGGCCATCTCCCCGCGTGACTGCGCGAGCACCTTGCCGTTCTCGAGCGTCAGAAGTCGCGCCAGTTCATCGCTCTTGCGCTCCAGCGCGTCTGCCCAATGGAGCATGACCTGCTGGCGCAGCCGCGGCGCCTGGGCCCAGTCGGGTCGTTCGAAGGCTCGGCGGGCTGCGGCGATCGCGCCATGCGCATCGGCCAGGCCGGCCGCGGCGTAGCGGCCGATGGTCTGCGCGTTGGCGGGATTGAGCGACGCCGCGGTCGCCCCGCCCTGCGCGGCGCACCAGGCGCCATCGATCAGCAGTTGTGCATCGAGTGTCATGGCGGCCTCGTCAGTGCATCACCGAGCCGCCGTCGACCACGATCACCTGGCCGGTGACGAAGTCGCTCTCCGCGCTGGCCAGATAGACCAGCGTGCCGCACAAGTCCTCGGGGGTGACCTCGCGCTTGATCGCGCGGCTGGCGATGTTGTTGGCGCTCACCGCCCCCTGCCACGCCGGATTGGCCAGCGTGTTCTCGCTGGCGGTCAGCCCCGGCGACAGCGTGTTGACGCGGATGCCGGCATCGCCGAGCTCGCGTGCCAGCGCACGCGTCATCGCGGTCACGGCACCCTTGGAGGCCACGTAGTGCAGCAGCATCGGGGCACCCTTGAACACCGTGCCCGAACCGATGTTGACGATCTTGCCGTAGCCCTGCGCGCGCATCTGCGGCACGACCGCCTTGGCACACTCGAAGCTGCCGCGCACGTTGACCGCCATCACCCGGTCCCACTCGGCGGCGTCGATCTGGTCGAACGGCTTCATCGCCAGGTTGGCGAACAGCCCCGCGTTGTTGACCAGCACGTCGATGCGACCGAAGGCCTCGAGCGTGGCCGCCGCCATCGCGCGCGCCGATTCCTGGGACGTGACGTCGACGCGCAGCGCGATCGCGCGCCCGCCGGCATCACGAATACGTGCCGCCACCGGTTCGGCATCGAGCACGTCGCAGCAGGCCACGGCGGCGCCCGCCGCGGCCAGCGCCGCGGCGTAGCGGGCCCCGATGCCCTGCGCGGCACCGGTCACGATGGCGGCCCGGCCTTCCAGCCGTGCCTCGGAAACTGAGGGCATCACAGACTCCTGGCGGCAGCGCGGCCGCGTTCGCTTTGCTGCGCCTCGACACGGGCGCGGTCCTCGGGCTTGCGGGCTGCGTCGGACATGCCGTTGAACAGCGTGCCGATCACGCCCTTGTCCAGGTCGCTGGTGCCGAACAGCGCATCGCAGATCGGAAAGGTGAGATTGAAGTTGCGGGTGTGCATGAAGTCCGGGTTGTGGTGCAGCACGTGCATGCGCCGCACGGTGTTGACGAGCGGCAGGCGATCGAGCAGCGGGTGCTCGATGTGGGACAGCGTGTGCAGCCCCTCGTACATCAGGAAGTACGCGGCCATGGTCAGCATCGCGATGTAGCCGGTGTTGGGCGTCCACACCGCGCCCAGCAGCAGGGCAGGCGGTAGCGCCGCCAGCACGAACAGCACCGGGGCGAACGGGGGGAACAGCAGCGCGCGCCAATCGCGATGACCGTGGTAGTCCAGCGTCCTGTGCGAGAAGAACTGGTGGTGCGTGTTGACGTGGCGCTTGTAGGCCGACTTCAGCAGGCTCCTCGGGCTGTGCAGCAGGTAGCGGTGCGCCGCCCATTCGGCCCAGTTGCCGAACAGGAACATCGGCAGCACCACGCCCACCCATTCCAGCCAGGAGGGCTGCTGCAGGCGCGCGGCGCAGTAGACGATCACGCCCACGGTGAACACCAGCGTGAAGGCCAGATGCAGTTCGCCGCGGTACCAGGCCGGCGTGTCGGCGCGGTACTGCGCACGAGACGCGTTCGAGCGCGCGACGATCTCTTCTTCTCTCGTCATCGACATGTCTCCGGGTTCATTCGAGGCCCAGGAACTTGGCGGCAAAGGCCGGGTCGCCGAGCAGCGCCTCGCGGCTGCCCTCCAACACGGTGCGTCCGTTCTCGAGTACGTAGGCACGATCGACGAAGTCGAGTGCGCGATGGGTGTTCTGCTCGACGAGCAGCATGGTCACGCCCTGCTCTGCAATGCGGCGCAGTGCGGCGAGGATCTCGTCGACCAACAAGGGCGCCACGCCGATGAAAGGCTCGTCGAGCAGGAGCAGGCGCGGGCGCGACATGAGCGCACGGCCGATGGCCACCATCTGCTGTTGTCCGCCGCTGAGTTCGCCGGCGTTCTGCCTGGCCTTCTGACGCAGGATGGGAAAGAGGCCGAAGACCTGCTCCAGGGGTTCGTCGAGTGCACGCCGGGACGCTGCGGCGTAGGCACCCATGGCCAGGTTCTCCTGAACCGTCATGCCGGGGAACAGGCGCCGTCCTTCCGGCACCAGCGCGATGCCGCGAGCGACGGTCTGCGAGGTCGATGCACGCAGCAGCGGTGCGCCATCGAACTCGATGCCGCCGGACGCCACGGCGTACAGGCCGACGATGGCCCCCATGGCCGTGGACTTGCCGGCTCCGTTGGCGCCGAGCAGGCCGACGCGCTCGCCGCGCCCGACACGCATCGAGACGTCCCACAGCGCGCGCAGCTTGCCGTGGTCGACGGCGAGTTGGTTGAGGCTCAGCATCAGGCGGCTCCCTCGATCAGCACTGGCGGCGGCGACGGCTGGGCGGCGGCCGCGCCCGCGCCCAGGTAGGTGGCCAGCACCCGCTCGTTCCTGACCACGGCGTCGAGTGGCCCATCGGCGATCAGCACGCCCTGCTCGAGCGCGATCACGCGGTCGACCACCTGCTCCAGGGCGGAGAAGATGTGCTCGACCCAGATCACGGTGATGCCGTAGCGGTCGCGCACGTGGCGGATGTGTTCGACGAAGCGCTTCACCTCGGCCGGCGTCAGCCCGGAGGCCACCTCGTCGACCAGCAGCAGGCGCGGGCGGCAGGCCAGTGCGCGCGCGAACTCGAGCGCCTTCTTCTCCTGCATCGACAGCGCATCGGCGCGGTCGTGCAGCCGCGGGCCGAGTTCCGCGTAGTCGACGAAGGCGCGCGCCTCGCGCAGGGCATCGCGCGGCGAGAGCGGATTCGCGCCGAACATCAGCGGGATGGCGATGTTCTCCTGCACCGTCAGGTCGGAGAACGGGCGCGGGATCTGGTAAGTGCGCCCGACTCCCAGGCGGGCGATGCCATCGCGCCCCAGATCTGCGAGGTCTTGTCCGTCGAACAGCACGCGACCGGCGGTGGGTGCATAGACCCGCGAGATGCAGTTGAACAGCGTCGTCTTGCCGGAACCGTTGGGGCCGATCAGCCCGACGATCTCGCCGGCGCGGATGGACAGGCTGACGTCGTTGACGGCAACGTTGCCGCCGAACTGCATGCGCACGCCCTGCAGCTCGATGAGAGGCCGCTGCCCGGCGACCTGCAGCGTCGGCAGCGGAAGCTCGCCGGCTGCTTGTGCCGGTGCCTGCATCGCGCTGGCCGCCGCGTGCTCATGGTGCTCGCGGCCGAACTCCGCCAGCCCCGGGATCCGTCGCACCCACTTCGCGCGCAGAAAGCCGCCCGGCATGAAGCGGCCGATGAGCAGCAGCGTTGCGCCGTACAGCGTGGCCTGGAAGCCCTTGACGCTGACCAGCAGCCACTGCTGCATGGAGGCGAGCAGCAAGACGCCGATCAGCGGCCCGTAGCGCAAGCCCGAGCCGGCGAACAGCACCATCGCGATCGGCGCCAGCGCGACGTTCAGCCCGAATACGGTGGCCGGGTCGATGTAACTCATCTGCCAGGCCTGCAAAGCCCCCGCTGCCGCGCCGAACACGCCGGAAAGAACCAGCACGCGCCGCTTGACCGGCGCGATGCGCACGCCCACCGTCTCCGCCACCTGCTCGTCGTTGCGGATGCTCTTGAGCGCATAGCCGAAGCGGGCGCCGTGGATGCGCAGCGTGACGGCAAAGGTGATCACGCACACGACCAGCGCGATGAGATAGGCCGGCTTGAGCACCTGGGCCACCGGCAGCACGATGCCGTCGGCGCCTCGCGTGATCGGCGTCAGGTTGTAGGCCAGCACTTCCAGCAACGGCAGCAGCGCCAGCGATGCGAAGGCAAAGTAGTCGCCGTGCAGGCGGAACAGCGGCACCGCGAGCAGCAGCGCGGCGATGGCCGTGACGCCCAGCGCCGCCACGAAGGCGAGCCAGAACGGCGATCCGCCGACCAGCACGATGGCAAAGGCATAGGCGCCGATGCCGTAGAAGGCATAGTGGCCCAGGTTGACGTAGCCCATCTCGCCGGCCACCCAATCCCAGCTCTGGCCGAGGATGTAGGCAATCAGCACCGTGAAGGCGAAGGTGGTCAGGTAGGCATTGCCGCTGAACGGCAGCGCCGCCAGCGCCGCGACCAGGCCCAATCCCAGCAGGGGGGGCAGACGATGCAGCGCCTTCATGCCGTCCTCCCCAGCCCCTTGGGCCACACGACCAGGATCAGCAGCATCGCGATCACGCTCAGCGCCGGCGCCCACTCGGGCTTCCAGTACAGGCCCGTGAGCCCCTCGGCCACGCCGAGGAATACGCCGGCCAGCAGCGCGCCCGGCAGGTTGCCGATGCCGCCGACGACGATGATCGTGAAGGCCTTCACCGTCAGGCCGAAGCCCATGTAGGGATCGACCGGGAAGGACAGCACGTACAGCACCGCTGCCACCGCGACGGTGGCCGAGCCGAAGGCGAAGGTGAGCGCCTTCATGTGCACGCTGCGCACACCGCAGATCTGCGCTCCGACGCCGTCCTGGGTTACCGCCCGCACCGCCCGGCCGAACCAGGTGTGCTTGAGCAGCAGATGCATGACGATCGTCAGCACGACGATGCCGCCGAGGATCAGCATCTGCGTGCTGGAGACGACGATCTCGCCGAACTCCAGCGCCGGCAGGCGCAGCGGGATGTTGCGCTGGGTCGCACCGGCCGCCTTGGCGGTCAGGTCCGACAGGATCATCAGCGTGCCCACCGTGACCAGCACCGTGCCCACCGTGCCCTCGAAATGATTGCGCGAGGCCAGCGGGCGCAGCAGCAGGTGGTAGTAGGCCCAGGCGAAGGCGAACAGCAGCGGCGCGAGCAGCGCGGCGATCAGCGCCGGGTGCAGCTGCCAGGCCGAGAACGCCAGGCTCGCCGCCACGCCGCAGACCGCCAGCAGCGTGCCGTGCGCGAAGTTGAGGATGCGGACGACGCCGTAGATCAGCGAGAGCCCGAACGCGACTAGCGCGTAGAGCCCGCCGAGCAGCACGCCGCCGATCAGCACTTGAAGCAGGACTTCCATGACCGGTGTCCGCGCTCCGGCCTCACTGCTGCCAGCTCGGCGAAGGCCAGGCCAGCTTGCCGGTGGCGATCTCCGGCGGCCACACCACGTTCACCTTGCCGCTCTGCATCTGCACGGTGAAGGCGCCCGTGTTCGGGAAGCCGCGCTCGTCGAAGGTGACGTCACCGGCAGGGCTCTTGATCGTCGCCTTGAAGAGCGCCTCGCGCACCTTCTCCCGATCGACCACCCCGGCCTTCTCGATGCCCTGAACCATCGCCAGGTACGAGGTCAGCCGGCTGAGCGTCCAGATGTAGTCGAACATCGTGACGTTGGAGCGCTGCATGACGGTCTCGACAAGCTCGCTGTAGGCACCCTTCACGCCCGGGTACCAGCTCAGCTCGCCGGTCATGCCCTCGATGTCGGCACCCACCTGGCGCGCCAGCGCGCCCGTCAACATCGTGTGGTGCACGTCCATCGCGCGCACCTTCAGCTGGCGCATCTGCTGCACCAGCGGCACCGAGGCGTTGTCGTAGGAGCTGATGTAGATGACGTCGGCCTTGGCGGCGCGAACCTTGGCGATCAGCGCGGTGAAGTCCTTCAGTTCGGGGCTGAAGGTCTCGTTGCCCAGCACCTTCAGGCCTTGCGCCTCGGCCTTCTTGCTCCAGGTGGCGGTGATCCCCTTCATCACCGGGTTGTCGTGGGTGATGAAATAGATCGATTGCGGCTTCGGGCTGACCTTGCTCAGCATGTCGAAGTAGCGCGTCGACCAGTTGGGAACCACCGGAAAGGGCGTGCCCCAGGCGTACTTCAGGCCGCGGTCGTAGAGCGCGGGCGTGGCCACGTTGGCCATCACCATCGGGATCTGGTACTTGTCGGCGATCGGCGGCACCGGCCCGCCGATCGAACTCCAGTCGGGACCGACGAAGAAGTCGACCTTGTCGACCGTGGCCATCTTCTCGTAGAGCTGCACGGCCGTGGCCGGCACGCTCTGGTCGTCGTAGATGACGAACTGCAGCGGCAGCTTCTTGTTGCAGGCCTTCACCGCGATGCCGCCGCTCTTGTTGATCTCCTCGGCGAAGACCTCGGTCATCTTGCGCCAGCGGTCGGCCAGCGTGGAGAAGGGGCCGGTTTCGCTGAGGGTGGTGCCGAAGACGATCGGGCCGTCGCACGAGTTCAGCTTCGCGGTGGCAGGCAGGCTGGCCAGCAGCGTGGTGGCTGCGGCGGCGGCAATGACAATGCTCTTCACGGGAGTCTCCTGGTGTTTTTCGTCGAGAGTCATGCGGCCGAAGCCGGGGCCAGCCCCGGCCAGCGACGCACGGTGAGGGGGGAAGCGGCGGCCGCACTGTCGGCAAGGCCGAACAGGTCGAGCACGCGCACGCAGGTGTGGTCGACGACATCGTCGAGCGACCTCGGGCGCTGGTAGAACGCAGGCACCGGCGGGCAGATCACGCCGCCCATCTCGGTGACCGCCAGCATGTTGCGCAGGTGCGCCTGGTTCAGCGGGGTCTCGCGCGCCAGCAGCACCAGGCGGCGCCGCTCCTTGAGCACGACATCGGCGGCGCGGCTGACCAGGTTGTCGGCCAGGCCGAGCGCGATGCTGGCCAGCGTCTTCATCGAGCAGGGCGCAACCACCATGCCGTCGGTGACGAAGGATCCACTGGCCACCGATGCGCCGATGTCGCGCGGGTTGTGCACGACGTCGGCCAGCGCCTCCAGGTCGCCGCGTGTCATGTCCAGCTCCTGTGCGGCGGTCAGCCCGCCGGCCTGGGACAGCACGAGGTGCGTCTCCACCTCGGGAACGGCGCGCAGCAGCTGCAGCAGGCGCACGCCGTAGATGGCGCCGCTGGCGCCGGTGATCGCCACGATGAGCCGCTTCACTCGGCCTCCAGCGGTGTGCCGACGAGCGCAGCGGCGCCGGTGGCGGCCACGACCCGGGCGAGGTCGACCTCGCGCTCGCCGGGGATACGCACGCGCGTGAAGACGTGCTCGGCGCTGCTCAGCGGCTTGGTCGCATCGAGCCCCATCTTGGCGCCGTAGCCCTGCCACTCGGGCGAGGGCTTGTTGCCGGGAAAGCCGACCGTGGTCGACGGATCCAGGGCGGACCCCTGCGCGCCAGCGATCACGACGAGGTCGCGGTCGGCCTGGAAGCGCGTGGCCACGGCCCACTCGACCTCGTTGGCGTCGTGGATGTCGACGTCTTCGTCGACCACGATCACCTGCTTGATGTCGTAATGGCCGGCGAAGGCGCCGAGCATCACGTTCTTGGCCTGCCCCTCGCGCGTCTTCCTCAGCTGCACGACGAGGTGGTAGCGCGCAACGCCGCCGACGGTCAGGTGCACGTCGGTCACGTTCGGGAAGCTGCGCTGCAGGTGCGCGAGCATGGTGGCTTCGCGCGGGATCGCCCCCAGCAGCAGATGCTCCATCTCGGCCGGCACGATGGTGTGGAAGAGCGGATCGCGGCGGTGCGTCACCGCGTCGACCGCGATGACCTCGCGTTCCTCGCGGGCGCTGTAGTACTTCGGAAACTCGCCGAACGGCCCCTCGAGCTCGCGCACGCGGGGCAGCAGGCGGCCTTCGATGACGATCTCGGCCTCGGCCGGCACGCGCACGTCGTTGGTCAGGCACTTCGCCACAGGCAGCGGCGCGCCGTGCAGGGCGCCCGCGATCTCCAGCTCGTCGCAGTCGATCGGGACGATGGCTTGCGATGCGAGCGCCGTCAGCGGGTCCACGCCGATCGCGATCGCCACCTCCAGCGGCTCGCCCTTGGCCTCCGCGGCGGCGAAGAAGGCATGCAGATGGCGCGGCAGGATCAGGATGCCGAGCCGGTCCGGGCCGTGGATCTGGATCCGGTTGATCGAGACGTTCTGCACGCCCGTCTTGGGGTTTCGCGCGATCACCAGGCCGGCGGTGATGTAGGCGCCGTGGTCGTGCTCGCTGTGCGTCGGGACGGGCAGCAGCGTGCGGATGTCGGCGGCGCCGCCGTCGAAGCGGTGCACGATCTGCTGCACCGGCGCTGCGGCCGGGTCCACCTCGCGCCAGGGCAGCGGCTTCTCGGCCGCAGCACGAAAGTGCTGCAGCAG
Source organism: Piscinibacter sp. (assembly GCA_017983795.1). GTDB lineage: Bacteria > Pseudomonadota > Gammaproteobacteria > Burkholderiales > Burkholderiaceae_C > Piscinibacter. The sequence goes on along the minus strand of JAGOAS010000019.1, from coordinate 26,847 downwards.
GCGAGCCTCCGGCACGCCCATCGCTTCGGCGATCCAGGAGCGGCGCGACATGAAGCCCGAGACCACCGGGATCGAGTGCCCGCCCGGACGTGGGAAGAGCGCCGCCTGCCGCCCGTCGAGACGTTTGGCGATGGCGGCGAGCTCGTGCTCGAGTGCCACGCCGGGCCGGATGGCGGCGAGGCGGTCGCTGGCGGCAAGGTGGCGGAGCCAGCTTCGCAGGCTGGTGTGCGCAGCGGTCATGGCGACGAGTTCTCCTCAGGCGGGTGGGATGGCGGGCAGCGTGGTGTCCACGGGCTCGTACTCGCCCGACTGCAACTTGCGCCGCAGCACCTTGCCAACCGGGCTCTTGGGAATCTCGCGCACGAAGACGTAGTCACGCGGGCGCTTGAAGTTGACGAGATCGCTGTCGCGGCAGTGCGCGTCGAGTGCCTGCGCGTCCACCGGCTGGCGTGTCTTCACGAAGGCGACGACCTTCTGGCCCCAGCGCGCGTCATGCAGGCCGGCAACGGCCACCTCGTCGACAGCCGGGTGCAGCGACAGGACGGACTCGATGTCGACCGGCGAGATGTTCTCGCCGCCGCTGATGATCATGTCGTCGACACGGCCGGTGACGAACAGGTCGCCGTCGTGGTCCACGTAGCCGGTGTCGCCGGTGAAGTACCAGCCGCCGTGCAGACTGCGGGCATCGGCGTCGGGGCGCTTGTGGTAGCCCTCGAAGGCCTCGTCGCTGCGCAGCTCGGCGATGATCTGGCCCTCTTCCATCGGCGCGACCACGCAGGCCGCATCGTGCTGTTCGAGCCGGACGACGCGCAGCCGCGTGTTGAGCCCGGCACGCCCCGCGGAGCCCGGCTTCTCGACCGCACGCTGGTTGATCGAGAAGGTGTAGATCTCGGAGCTGCCGTAGTGGTTGACGAACAGCTCCGGCTCGAACGCCGCCTGCAGCCGCTGCAGCAGCGCGTCGTGCATCGGCGCGCCGGCGAAGCCGAGCTTGCGCACGCTGCGGGTGTCGGTGCTCGCGAAGGCGGGGTGCGAGAGCAGGTCGTGGTAGAGCGTGGGCACGAGGTAGAGGTGCGTCACTCGCTCGTCGCGGATCGCCTCCAGCGCGCGAGCGGCGTCGAAGCGCGGCAGGCAGACGATGCGGCCATCGATCAGCGCCAGCGACAACAGCGAGCGCACGCCCATCGTGTGGTACAGCGGCATCACGCCCAGGGTGCACTCGCCCACCGCATAGCGGTTTTGCGCCACGTGCGCCAGAGCGGCGATGCGCTCGGCGCGCTGGCGTCGCGGCACGCCCTTCGGCTTGCCGGTGGTGCCGCTCGTATAGAGCATCAGCGACCAGTCCGAAGCCTCGGCCTGCGGCACCGGCTCGGCGGCCGCTTCAATCCAGTCCTCGAAACGCACCGTCGCGCCATGCACCTCGCCCACCCCGATGCGCAGCGCCTGACTCGCTGCGCAGGAAGCGGCCACCGCGGCGTCCGCGACGGGCTCCCAGACGATCGCCTTCGCCTCGGCATCGACGAGGCAGTAGTCGATCTCTTCCGGCTTGGCGCGCCAGTTGAGCGGCGTCATCACGATGCCGGCGAACTGGCAGGCCCAGTGCAGCGTGGCCATCTCCCAGCGGTTCTGCAGCACCACCAGCAGGTGGTCGCCGCGAGCGAGGCCGGCATCGGCCAACCCGCGCTGCACCGCGCCGATGCGCCGCGCCCATTCGAGGTAGCTCAGGCGCAGGCCGCCGTCGACGATCGCCACCTGGCGCGGGCTGCGCTCGACGCTCTGCAGGAAGGTGCGCCCGAGGTCAAGCATGCGTGGCCTCCGTGGCAGCGCGCGCACGCGCCACCTCCATCACCGCGGCAACGATGGGCGTGTAGCCGGTGCAGCGGCACAGGTGTCCGGACAGCATCTCGCGCACCTGCTCTTCGTCCGGCACGCCGCGGCCGGCGATGCGCGCGAGCCAGTCGGCGCACGACATCAGGATGCCCGCCGTGCAGAAGCCGCACTGCAAGGCATGGTGGCGCTTGAAGGCCGCCTGCAGGTCACCCAGCAGGGCATCATTCACGGCGTCGTTGCCGGCCAGGCCCTCCACCGTGCGCACGTCGCGGCCGTCGACCTGCACCGCCAGCGTCAGGCAGGCGCGCTGCGCGACGCCGTCGATCAGCACCGTGCAGGCGCCGCACACGCCGTGCTCGCAGCCGACGTGGGTACCGGTGGCGCCGAGGTCGTGACGCAGGAAATCCGACAGCAGCCGGCGCGGCGATGCACTGGCGCAGCGTTCGCGCCCGTTCAGCGTGAGGCGCACCGGATGTTCGGCGCGTGCATCCAGCACAGTCATGCAGGTCTCCGAGTGGTGAGGGCCCGATCGGCAGCGCGACGGCCGAGGCGGCGGACCAGTTGGCGCCGCAACGCTGCGCTGGCCTGCGGCTCGTCGCGCACGTCGAGCGACCAGGCCAGTTCGTTGAGGGCGTCGTCGAGGGCTGCGCCCTCGAGCAGCGGCAGATCGCGCGCCACCGGCCGGTCGGCGACACCGCCGACGGCGATGCGCAGCCGCCGCGCATCGGCCACCGCCGCCACGGCGCAGATCGCGAAGTCGCCATGGCGCACCGCGAACTCCTCGAAGCCGTGGCCCTGGCCGGCCCGCGCGAGCGGGAAGCGCACCGCCTCGACCAGTTCGTCGGCCTTGCGCGCCGTGAGCAGCATGCCGGTGAAGAAGTCCTGCGCCGCCACCCGGCGAGCGCCGCGCGCGCTGCGCAGGCAGACCTCGCCGCCGAGCGCCAGCAGCACCAGCGGCAGCTCGGCCGAGGGGTCGGCATGGGCAATGCTGCCGGCCACCGTGCCACGGTTGCGAATCTGGAAGTGCGAGATGTGCGGGAAGGCCAGCGCGAGCAACGGGATGTCCTGCGCGAGCCCCGGCCGCCATTCGAGCGTCGCCTGGGTGACGGCGGCGCCCACATGCAGCATGCCGCCGTCGACGCGCAGCCCGGCCAGCGCCGTCGATCGCGAGATGTCGACCAGCCGCTGCGGCCGGGCCAGGCGCATGTTGAGCACGGCCATCAGCGACTGGCCGCCAGCCAGGATGCGCGCTTCGTCGCCGAGTTGCGCGAGCACGGCGGTGGCTTCGCCCGCCGTCTCGACGCGCTGGTAGTCGAATGCCGCCGGCTTCATCGCGCGCCTCCGAGCCAGGCCCGCAGGCGCTGCCACCAGGAGCGCGGGCGAGTCGCCGCAGCACCACCCGAGGCCTGCCGGCCGAGCGATTCGAACAGCTGCGCCAGCACGATGCGTGCGGCCCCTTCGAGCATGCGGCTGCCCACCGCGGCGACCTTGCCGCCCACCTGCGCCGCATAGTCGTAGTGCAGGCGCGTGCCCGAAGGGGTGGCCTCGAGCCGCACCGTGCCACTGCCGGCCCCGGTGCCCAGTGACGACTGTCCTGAACCGGCCAGGCGCAAGCTGCGCGGCGCGTCGATCTCCGAGAGCTCGATGCGCGCCTCGTAGCGCGCCTTCACCAGCCCCACGCCGACAGTGACGTCGGCACGGTAGCGGTGTTCGCCATCGCGCTGCAGCGCATGGCATCCGGGGATGACACGCGCCAGCGCCACCGGATCGAGCAGCACGGCGAACACCTTTTCTGGCGATGCGGCGATGTCCACGCTGCCGCTGGCCTGCAGGGCGAGGCCGCCGGCCAATCGGGTGGGTTCGGCCCTGCGCACCAGCCCCTCGGGAGGCGCAGGCTCGGCCTCGCCGATGACGGCAAGCACCCGTGACGGCGTGAGCGGCAAGCGCACGTCGGCGATGTCATGCAATGGCCGCAGCGCATCGGCGAAGGCGTTCGCGATCACCACCGGCGTGCTCATGTTGTTGCCTTCGCCGAGGCCCTTGGCACCCAGCGGCGTGAACGGGCTCGGCGTCTCCAGATGCACGATCACCGGGTCGGGCACCTCGCAGGCGGTGGGCACCAGGTAGTCGGCAAAGGTGCCGCTCTGGAAGCTGCCGTCGGCGCCGTAGCGGAACTCCTCCATCAGCGCCGCGCCCAGCCCCTGGGCGAAGGCGCCGCGGATCTGGCCGTCGGCCAGCGCCGGGTTGAGCAGCTTGCCTGCATCGTGGCCAGTGACATAGCGGTCGACGCGCACCCGGCCGGTGGCCGGATCGACCTCGAGGCCGCAGACGTCGAACACGAAACCGTAGGCGGCCGAGGTGTTGACACGATCCTGTGCGTCGGGTGCGGCCAGGGTCGGCGCAGTCCAGAAAGCGGTCTCGCGCAGCCCGGGCGCTTCGCCCTCGGGCAGCAGGGCCGGCGCCCAGTGCGGACTGGCCGCCAGGCGCGCGAAGGGCTGGCGGCGCTCGGGCGCCTCCGCATCGAAGATCAGGCCGCCCTCGAAGCGCACCCGTTGCATCGGGCAGCCGAACTGCGCTGCCGCGATGCGCGCCAGCTTGTCGCGCAGCCGCGTGGCCGCCAGATGCACCGTGCCGGCCACGGCGCCGGCGAAACGGCTGCTGTAGTTGCCGGCCGCGACGCTCCACGCGTCCTTGGCGGTGTCGAACTCGACGTTCACCACCACCTGCGCGGGCTGCAGCCCGAACACGTCGGCCACCACCTGGGCGCACACCGTCATGTGGCCCTGGCCTGCCGGCGCCGAGGCCACCACCACGTTGACGCCGCCGAGCAGGTCGATGGCCACGGTGGCGCTGGCTATCGCGCCGTTCTTCGGCCCGGCCTTGGCGCGCTGCTCGGGCGTGAGCACGGTGCTGATGTAGCCCATGTTCGACACCGAGGGCTCGACGATCGCGGCGACTCCGATGCCGTACAGCCTGCCGGCCGCGCGCGCCGCAGCCTGGCGCTGCCACAGGCCCTGTTCGCGCGCGGCGGCCATCGCCATCTCGGTCAGGCGCGGGTAGTCGCCCGAGTCGAGCACCGCGCCGGCGGCCGCGGTGTAGGGGAACTGCTGCGGCTGCACGTAGTGGCGCAGGCGCAGCGCGACCGGGTCAACGCCCAGCTCGACGGCGATGCGGTCCATCAGCCGCTCGAGCGCGTAGTACACCTGCGGGCCGCCGAAGCCACGCACCAGGCCAGTGGGCGTCTTGTTCGTGACGACCACGCGGTTGCGCACGGCGATATTCGGGATGTCGTAGGCGCCGCTGAGCGCGCCGTGCATGCGGTAGAAGGTCGCCGGCTCCGGCGCACGCAGGTAGGCGCCGACGTCGTCGCGCTGGTCCCAGTCGAGCGCCGTGATGCGGCCGTTGGCATCGAGGGCGGCCGCGATGTGGGTCAGCCGCGCGGTGGCCGAGGTGGCGGCGCCGAGGTGTTCGAGCCGGTCCTCGACCCACTTCACCGGCGCATTGGCCTTGCGCGAGGCCAGGCACATCAGCACCACGTAGGGCAGCACCGACTGCTTGACGCCGAAGCTGCCGCCGCTGTCGCGCGGAACGCGGTGGCGCAGCTTGTTGGCCGGCACGCCGAGGGCCAGCGACATCACCGAATGCAGCGAGAACGGCCCCATGAAGTTGGACAGCACCTCGTAGGCATGGCCGTCGTCGGCCTCGGCCTGGTGCTCGGCCACCACGACGCCGCACTCCATCGGCGTGCAACTGTTGCGCGGGTAGTGCACGGTGAGCGCCACGCGGCGCGCCGCGTTCGCGAAGGCCTGCTGCGGATCGCCGTAGCGGAAGTGGCGCTCGTTGACCACGTTGCTGCCCACTGCCTCGTGCAGCAGCGGCGCGCCGGCTTCGCTGGCCTCGGCGATGTCGACTGTCGCGCGCAGCGGGCGGTACTCGACGCGGATGGCGTCGAGCGCATCCTCCGCCTGGTAGCGGTCTTCGGCAATCACCACCGCGACCGGCTCGCCGCTGTAGCGCACGCGGTCCACCGCCAGCGCCCAGTGCTGCATCGGCGCCTTGACGCCGACGACGAAGGGCTGCGACCAGCGCTTCACGTCCTCGCCGGTCAGCACCGCGCGCACACCCGGCATCGCCAGCGCGGCCGATGCATCGACCGCCAGCACGTCGGCGTGCGCGTGCGGGCTGCGCAGCACGGCGGCCTGCAGCGTGCCGGGAGGCTCGCCGAGATCGTCCGCAAAGCGGCCGCGGCCCGTCAGCAGCGCAGCGTCTTCATGGCGCTCGATCGCTTGCCCGAGGTGGCGTGGGGTCAGGGCCTCGGCGAGGCCCGGGTCGCTGTGCAAGCCTGTCTCCTGCTTGTCGTTCTGCGGTGGGACGCAGTGTCGACAGGCGCGGCAGGCAGGCGTGAACGCAAGCGTCCGGCAAAGATCCAGATCGTCCGATCGCTGGCCGAAAAGTCCGGCGACTTTCGTGCTGCTCTGCAGCAACGGCAGTGTCCGGCACTCGGAACAACGGGCCCGCGAGGGCCCGTTGCGACATCAGATCACCGGCGGCTGCCCCGGAATTGCGTTCTCGGGTGGCTCGAAGAGATTGACCGCGCGGCGGTAATCGGTCGGGGTGATGCCCAGGTGCTGCCGGAAAAAGCGCGCGAAGTGCCCCGGCGCAGAAAAACCGAGCTCGTGCGCGACCGCGCTCACCGGTTCCTGACCTTTGGACAAGCGTTGCACGGCTGCCTCGAAGCGCAGGACGTTCGCGTACACCAGCGGGGTGACCTGCGTATCGCGCTGGAACAGCGCAAAGAAATGCGCGCGCGACAGCCCGCTGCGCTCGGCCAGGGCATCGACGTCGAGCTCATGCGCGATGTCTTCGCGCATCAGCGCGATCGCCCGGCGAACCCGAGGGTCCATCGCCACGGGCGGCTTGGCGCGCAGGAGGGCGGCCAGGTCGCGCCAGCCGGAGTAGCTCTCGATGATGGCGATGATGAGGTTGAAGAGCAGTTCCTCCATGCGCGCGGGAGATACCTCGTCGGCCCACCACATCTCGAGCACGAACTCCTCGGCAATGCGCTTGGTCTGCGGCGTGATCGCCACGCACTTCTGCGGAAAGAAGCGCGGATGCGCTGCCAACGCGAGTGATCGCTGCAGATCCGCCAGCCAGCTCGGCTCGATGTAGAGCGCAAGGATCAGCGTGCGCTGGCCCGGTGCCGCGTCGTGCTCGTAGGCATGATGCTCCCAGGCATTGACCAGCACGGCCGATTCGTCCGTGAGCGGCGCGCGTTCGCCGCGCACGCTGAACGCACTGTCCGCGCCGCCGGCCTTGATCAGGATGTGACAGTGGTGATGGGCATGACCGACCAGCGGCGCGTCCATGTCGAGCAGGGCGACACGGCCGAAGCGGCCCTGGAAGATCTTCACGGCGGAGGACACGGTGACTTTGAGCTGAACGAAGCTGGCGGCGCCCGAGTGTGAATGTTCGGGCGGCTTGCCGCAATCAGGTGTCGTGCCAGTTGGAGAGAACGACGGGCTTCAATCCAGACAACAGCTTGTTGTTCCGCGCAAATACAGTCGCAAACATCGATTGAGCCTTGGTGCGGTGCGAGCGCCATCGCGGCACAGCGCGACTACGATAGCGATCATCGTGCAGCGTCGCCTCGCTCTCACCTCGCTCGCAGCCGGACTCGCTGCACCATGGTTCGCACGCGCGTCAGCGGCAACGCTGCCACACGCTGCCGCGGTGCCGGGAGGCGTCGCGATCGTCGAACTCGGCGCCGCCGCGCTGCGCCCGTCGGCAAGGTTCGATGGCCGCCGCGTGATGGTACTGCCCAAGCCCGAACGACCGGGATTCTGGATCGCCGTCGTCGGCATCGGGCTCGCTGCAGATCCGCAGCGTCGGCAGACGCTCAGCGTGCTCGCCGGCGAAGGCCCGGTGCGCGAGATCGCGCTCGCGCTGGAGCCCAAGCGCTACGCCGAGCAGCGGCTGAAGGTCCCGCGCCGGCACGTCGAGCTGTCGCCGCAGGACATGGCGCGCTACGAACGCGAGCGCGTCCACCTCGCCGATGTGTCGAGCCGCTTCACGGCGTCGCGCGAACCGGCCACCCTGCTACTCGCGAGCCCGACCGAGGGGCCGCACTCGTCGTCGTTCGGCCTGCGCCGCATCTTCAACGGCGAGAAGCGCAATCCGCACAGCGGGATGGACATCGCCGCGCCGGCAGGCACGCCGGTCGTCGCCGCTGCTGCCGGTACGGTGGCCGACACCGGCGACTACTTCTTCAACGGCAACACCGTGATCGTCGACCACGGTCAGGGGTTCCTGACGCTGTACTGCCACCTTTCGGCGATCGAGACCAGCGTCGGCGCGAACGTCGGCGCCGGCGCGCAGATCGGCCGGGTCGGTGCGACCGGCCGCGTGACCGGTGCGCATCTGCACTTCAGCGTCTATCTGAACGCGACGCCGGTCGATCCGGCGCTGTTCCTGGCGCAGTGAGCGCTGCGCGCGTCTGAGCTCATCTAACCCGCACTCAGGCGCCAGGGGTGCGTCTTGTCGGCGGCATCGCGCTGGCGGAACGCCTTGGGTGACACGCCCACCGTGCGCTTGAAGACCTTGGAGAAGCTGAAGGCATCCTGGTAGCCCACCTCGGCGGCCACCGCCTCCAGCTTGTGGTCGGTCTCGGCCAGCAAGCGCATGGCGCGCTGCATGCGAAGCACGCGCAGGTGGTTCAGCGGCGTGTCGCCCATGGCCTCACGGAAGCGCTCGGCCAGCGCGGTACGCGACAGGCCCGCGTGCTGCGCCAGTTCATCCAGCGTCCACGGGTGCGCGCTGCGCTCGTGCATCAGCGTGAGCGCGCGCCGCACCTGCGGGTCGCGCACGGCGTGGCTCCAGCCGTGGCCGGCCTGGCCGCGCTCGGCCGCGATCTCGCGCAGCGCATAGGTGAACACCATGTCGAGCAAGGCCTGAACGATGGTGTCGGTGCCCGGCTCGGCGGCGCGGATTTCCTGCTCCATCAGCCCCGCGGCCAGCGCCAGCGGGCCCAGACGCGGGCGCGCGTCGGCGCGCAGCACCGTCCAGGGTGGCAGCTCGGCGAAGAAGGGATGCAGCGGCGCATTCCACAGCTGGTAGGCGCCACCCACCACGACGCTGGTGCCGGCCGCGATGGGCCCGAGTTCATGCGTGATGGTCTGCGGCCGCAGGCCGGCCAGGCGGGGGCCGACGCTCAGCGCATGGTCGCAGCCGCGCGCCATGACGGCGACGTCGCCGGTGGCCAGCGCCAGCGGCTCGGCCAGCGTGGGCGCGTGCACGTGCACCGGCCCCTGCACGACCACGTGCAGGCCGATGCTCTTGTCGCAGGGGAAGCGCAGCGCCACGTCGGCCGGAATGGCGCGCAGGCCCAGCACCCGGCGGCGAAGGCCGGCATCCTGGAGGATGTCCGAAAGCAGATCCATGGTGGACGATTGGACATGAAATGCGAACTCATGTCCATTACGCGTTCACGCAAGGGCCGGCAAGATGCCGACCATCGCAACCCCAAGCCCGGAGCATTCCATGTCTCGCATCCTCGTCGTCGGCGCCAGCGGCACCGTCGGTTCCGAACTCTCCCGCCTGCTCGCCGCCCAGGGCGAGACGGTCGTCAAGGCCACCAGCCGCAAGCCCGGCGCCGCCGATCAGGTGCAGCTGGATCTCGTCAGCCGGGCCGGCCTGAAGGCGGCGTTCGACGGCATCGATCGCGCCTTCTTCCTGGCGCCGCCCGGGCATGCCGACCAGGAAGCGCTGCTGGCCCCGCTGATCGACGAAGCGAAGGCGCGCGGCCTGAAGAAGGTCGTGCTGATGACGGCCATGGGTGCCAACGCCGACGAGAACGCGCCGATGCGCAAGGCCGAACGCCGGCTGGAAGCCTCGGGCCTGGCCTACAACATCATCCGGCCGAACTGGTTCATGCAGAACTTCAACACCTTCTGGCTGCACGGCATCCAGACGGCCGGCCAGATCTTCCTGCCGGTGGGCGCCGCCAAGGGCAGCTTCATCGACGCGCGCGACATCGCGCTCGTGGCCGCCCGGCTGCTGACGAGCGAGGCCTTGGCCAACCGCGACTTCGACCTCACCGGCCCGCGCGCGCTCGACCATGCCGAAGTGGCGGCCATCCTGACGCGAGCCACCGGCAAGACGATAGTCTTCACCGACATCACGCCCGAGGCCATGCTGCAAGGGCTGCAGGGGGCCGGCCTGCCCAGGGACTACGCGGAGTTCCTGGTGCTGATCCTGGGCTACTTCAAGGCCGGCTACGCCGAGCGCACCACCGACGCCGTGCTCCAGGTCACCGGCCAGCCGCCGCGCACGATCGAGCAGTACGCGCAGGACTACCGGGCCAGTTGGGTCTGATCAGCGCAGGAGCTTGTCGTCGGTACTGGCCGCTTCGCGCAGAATCTGCACTCCCGGCTCGGTAGCCCATGGGAGCAGCATGAACTCACCCCTCGACTTGCAGCAGGCCCAAGACTTCGTCTCGTTCATCGCCGAGCAGATTGGGCGCATCCCCGCCGCGGCCTGGGTGGGCATCGTCGGTGCAGCTGTCGTCGCGTGGTGGGCCAATCGTGGCCAGGCCGAGCGCTTGCGGCTGCAGCTGGAAGCCGAGCGAGATCGGCTGACCGAGCAGCTGGATCACGACAGCTCGAAGCTCGGCATCGAGCTCGCCGAGGCCGCGACGGAGAAGGCGCTGGAGCGAACGCACTCGATGAGGCGAGAGGTGTACTTCGCGGTTGCGTCGCAGCTCGCTCGAACCCATGCGCGATTCGCCCAGGTGCCGATGATGGAGTCGGTTCCGACCGGGTTGGCCGACGACCTGTTTCTCGAGCTCGGCCGGATCGAGCTCGTTGGCGACAGCCGATCACGTCCGATCGCCCAGGCCGTCGCGCAGGCGTACCACGACGCAGGACGGGTTGTGGTCGGCGCGCATCTGCCGGTGGCGCAGGCCAGTCTCGAGCTCGAAGGCTCGGAGCGCGCCTGTCGCAATGTGGCGGAAGACCTCGAGGAGGTCGGCAAGCGCCTGTCCAACATTCGCGGCCAACAGCTCGGGGGAATCGTCAACCCGGAGGGACTCGACGAACTGCCCGCGCTGACCCAGCAACTTGCCGAACTTCGCGAGCGCCAGGATTCACTGCACGCCGCGCGATCGAAGGCGCTGGCGACGCTCGGCCAGGCACGCGACGAGGCCCAGAAGCAGATTGCATCGGCGCTCGGGGAGTGCATGCTTCAAGCGACGAAGCTGTCTTCCGCCATGCGGCGGGACCTGGGCTTCGACGAACAACAACAAGGCTCGGACGGCGATGACGCTGCGCAGGCGTACGTGCAACTTTCGAGCGCCAGAGGCGCGCCGCTCTAGCTCTTCAGCACGACGGTGATCTTTCAAGGAGGGAGAGCCGCATAGCCGTCACCGATGGAAGGAAGTCGTTCGCCAGCTCCTGACCACTCTCCCGGACGGCAAGTAGCAAGACGTGGGCTGCATGCTCCGGGTGCTCACTTGGCTGGCGGTGTGGGCGATGGTGACTGATGACGGCTCAGGTTCATGCGTGGCTTCCGACTTGTTCAGAAGCCGGGAAGGCGTCCGCACGAACTAGATGCCCGACAGCACCGCGTCCATTGCCGAGACCAGCGCGCTGGCCTGTGCAGCCACGTTGTCCACCGATCGCCGCAAGACCTTCGCAGGCAAGGGCGCGGCATAGTGCGCAAGCGCATGCAGGCGCTTGCCCTTGACCGTGATGACCGGACACAGTGCGGTCGGCACCTTGGTCGCGACGTCGAGTACCGCCAGCGGCATGGTCAGCCGCGTGGCCAGGGCATCGAGCAGGTCGCTCTGGATCACGACCACGTAAGGAATGCCATCGGCCGCACTGCTGCTCGGGTTCGCGTAGACGTCGTACTGGGCCATCGGCTGCTCACCACGGGCGCAAGTCGGCACCGGGAATGCCGTGCGTTTCGAAGCGGGCGTTCTGGGCGGCAATCCAGTCGCCGAATTCGGCTTCGAACGCCTTCCTGCGCGCTGCGCGGCTGGCCTTGTCGTGCCTGGCCTGCAGGGCCTGATAGTGCTCGGCCGAGAGGATCACTGTGTCGATCTGCCCAGCCTTTTCCACGAACACCGGTTCGCGCTTGGCCTGGGCACAGAGGCTGCCAAAGCGGTTCTTGGCTTCGGTGGCAGTGACGCGCATGGCGGGGCTCCGAAAGTGATTGGCCATTTTAGCCATTGAGTGGCCAAGAGCAACGAAGCACGAGCTCAGACCACGCCGGGCTGCCGACGAACTGCTGCCCGGTAGAGATCACGGTGCCGGATTCGACCTGGGCGGCCGTTCCCGCCGGCCGCGGCAGCGTCAAGCGCGAAACGGGGCGCCCGGCCCCCGGCGAACGCCCCGCACTGGCCGAGCTGTCGCTCACCCCTTCACGCACACCACCTGCTTCAACGTGTGCACCACGTCCACCAGGTCGCGCTGCGCTTCCATCACGGCGTCGATGTCCTTGTAGGCCGCGGGCGTCTCGTCGATCACGTCCTTGTCCTTGCGGCACTCGACGCCTTCGGTCGCGGCGCCAGCCAGTTTGAGGTAGAGCGCGAATGCCCCCCGGAGACTCAGGCAAGTTTCGCTGCACCTGCCGATGGAGGTTTGGAAGGTGATGGGCCCGGTACCTGCGGCGGTGGGGCCATCACCGTGAGCCGCGTTCCTGCCGCGCCAGGGTCAGAAGCGCGTCCAGGGTTCCCTCGCTCAGTCCCTTCAAGGCCGCAAAGTTTGCATTCGACAATGGGCTCTGCTCGAAGCTGCGCAGCAGCAATGCGCGTTGCTGGCGAGCCTCGGCCTCGGCAGCCTGCTCGGGTGTCAGCGGCAGGGCCGGTGCGTGCGCGGGCTCTTGCTCATGTGCACGAGCAAGCTTCCGATCCGGCAGGGGCTTGCGCGAGCGCGGTGATGCACCCGAGCCAGCATCGCCGGGCCGGCCGGGGCCTCGTTGTACGCCAGGTTGGGGCGGTCGGGGTGGCCGCAGCGCTCGGGCGTCATGACGCGAAGCCCGGGCCGCCTCGCGCCCCGCGTGTTTCTTGGCTTCGACGATGGCACGGCGCCGCTCGAGTTCCACGCCTGCAGCATCGCGGTGTTCGGCGGTGATTTCGCCGACCGGCTGGCCGTCGAGGTCGATGCGTGTCGCGCCCGCGGCCACCAGGGCCCGCAGGTAGGCGGTCCCGGTGGTGTGGCGCTGCAGGAAGATCGAGAGGGCCTTCTTGGTGAAGACGCCTGGCGCACGTTGGTGAATGTCGGCCTGGATGCGAAGCTTGATCGGCTTGATCACGCCCGCACCGAACAGCGCCGGGAAGTGCTCGGCCAGCAGGCGCGCGGTGTCGGCCACGCTGGGTTCGGGCCGCGACGTCGGCGCGCCAAGCGTCGCATCGGGCGTAGCGCCCGGAGCAGTCTCGGGAATCTCAGGGATGTCAGGCATCGGAACGAAGCAGGTCGGTCATCGGGGCTGTGCAGCCGGGCCACGTATTCTCGGCCCATGGCCCCGATCCCTGCACGCGTTGCCGGATCCGACTGTCGGCGGCCAGTCTTGAACGCCAGGATGGAACATGGGTGAGGCTCGTAGCTGAACCAGCGCTCATTCCCGATCATTCTGCGGCGCCAGGGTCGCTTGGTCACAGGAGGTTCCGATGGCAGCACTGCAGCTCGGCCTTTTCGCCGCAACCGTGGGGATCGTGGGCAACAGCGACAAGGCGCTCAGCAGCGGCAGCGTCGCGGGCGTGTCCATCCTTGGACTCTTCGAGTGGGGCCTCCTGGCCCTGTTCGCCGTCGGCCTTTTCGCGGCGCTCGGTTGGATCTTCATGGTGTGCCGCAGCGAAATGATTGCCGACACCATCTCCACCGAACTGAAGAAGATCGAGGACGAACTCAGCAGGCGCACTCCACGGCGCCGAAGGTGTCCAAGCCAAGCAGTGTGAAGTAGATGCCGCCTGTCGAGCTTGCCTGAAGCGAGACCGCTGCGCGGCGGTTGCGATCATTGGGCACTGGCGACCCTGCTCACGCTGATTGGCACCAGGCAGCCATTCGGCCGTGCGGACAGTGGGCGCGCCACTGACCAGTGCCTGACACGCAGCAGTCCTGCGCGTCGGAGTCGAACTACCTGCCCGGCGCCGCCTGCTCGACGATCCAGGCGCGGAACGCGGCCAGCGCCGGCGTCTCGGCCTTGCCCTCCGGGTAGATGAGCCGGTAGCTGCGATCGCTGGGTAGCGTATGCGCCGACGCCTTGACGAGCAGGCCGCGGCGCAACTCGTCCTCGACGAGGAAGGGCGGGATCAGGGCGACGCCCATGCCATGGATGGCTGCCTCGCCGAGCATCGAGAACAACTCCATGCGCGGGCCGGCCAGATCGCCTTCGACCTCCAGCCCCAAGGAAGCGAACCACTGCCGCCACACGTAGGGCCGCGTGCTCATCTGCAACAGCGTGTGGCGGCGCCAGTCGGCCTTGCCCAGCGCGGCCTTGGGCGCAATGAGCTTGGGGCTGCACACGGCCGCCAGTTCCTCGTGCAGGAGGAATACGCCCTCGGTGCCGGCCCAGTTCGCCTCCACGGCCTGGATGGCGGCGTCCAGGGCCGTGCCCTCGAAGAGGAAGGCCTGCGTGCGGCTGGTGAGGTTGACGTGGATGCCCGGATGGCGCTGCGCGAACAGCGGCAGGCGCGGCAGCAGCCACTTGGTGCCGAAGGTCGGCACCACGGCCAGCTCCAGCGTGCCGCCCTCGCCGCCACGCGCCATCAGCGCCAGCGTGTCGCGCTCCACGTCGTCGAGCCGCGCCGCCACCGTGCGGCTGTAGGCGAGCCCGGCCTCGGTGAGCATCACGCCGCGCCGGTTGCGGCGGAACAGGCGCACGCCGAGAAAGTCTTCCAGGCCGGCGATCTGGCGGCACACCGCGCTCTGCGTCACGGCCAGTTCGTCGGCCGCCTTGGTGTAGCTCTGGTGGCGCGCCGCGGCGTCGAAGGCGGTCAGCGCTGCGGTGGAGGGGATCTTGCGTCGCACCGCCCTATTGTGCATTCCACGCACAGGTTCGTGCAGATTCATCGCTTGCCCTGCCTCGACCGCGCTCATAGAGTGCCGAAACCTACAGCCCCTTCGAGCGCCACGAATGACTGCATCGCACAAGACAAGCACCTTCCACTGGGACGACCCGTTGCTGCTCGATGGGCAACTCGGCGACAACGAGCGCCAGGTGCGCGACGCCGCTCATGCCTACTGCCAGGAGCGCCTGGCGCCGCGCGTGCTGGAAGCCTTCCGCCAGGAGAAGACCGACGCGGGCATCTTCCGCGAGATGGGTGCGCTCGGCCTGCTCGGCGCCACCATCCCCGAGCAGTACGGCGGCGCGGGCCTGAACTACGTCTGCTACGGCCTGGTGGCGCGCGAGGTCGAGCGCGTCGACTCGGGCTACCGCTCGATGATGAGTGTGCAGAGCTCGCTGGTGATGGTGCCGATCAACGAGTTCGGCACCGAGGCACAGAAGCAGAAGTACCTGCCCAAGCTGGCGCGCGGCGAGTGGATCGGCTGCTTCGGCCTGACCGAGCCCAACCACGGCTCCGACCCGGGCGGCATGGTCACGCGCGCCCGCAAGGTGGCGGGCGGCTACTCGCTGTCGGGCAGCAAGATGTGGATCACCAACAGCCCGATCGCCGACGTCTTCGTCGTCTGGGCCAAGGACGACGAGGGCGCGATCCGCGGCTTCGTGCTCGAGAAGGGCTTCAAGGGCCTCTCCGCCCCGGCCATCCACGGCAAGGTGGGCCTGCGCGCCAGCATCACCGGCGAGATCGTCATGGACGAGGTATTCGTGCCCGAAGAGAACGCCTTCCCCGAGGTGCGCGGCCTGAAGGGCCCGTTCACCTGCCTCAACAGCGCGCGCTACGGCATCGCCTGGGGCGCGCTCGGCGCCGCCGAAGACTGCTTCCACCGCGCGCGCCAGTACACGCTGGACCGCAAGCAGTTCGGCCGCCCGCTGGCCGCCAACCAGCTGGTGCAGAAGAAGCTCGCCGACATGCTCACCGACATCACGCTCGGCCTGCAGGGCTGCCTGCGCCTCGGGCGCATGAAGGACGAAGGCACGGCGGCGGTGGAGATCACCAGCATCATGAAGCGCAACAGTTGCGGCAAGGCGCTGGAGATCGCACGCACGGCGCGCGACATGCTCGGCGGCAACGGCATCAGCGACGAATTCGGCGTGGCGCGCCACCTGGTGAATCTGGAAGTGGTGAACACCTACGAGGGCACGCACGACGTGCACGCGCTGATCCTCGGCCGCGCGATCACCGGCATCGCCGCGTTCTGAGCATGGACAGCTCAAAGGCCGCGCTCGCCGGCGTGCGGGTGCTGGATTTGTCGCGCGTGCTGGCGGGCCCGTGGGCAGGGCAGTTGCTGGCCGACCTGGGCGCCGACGTCGTCAAGGTGGAGCGGCCCGGCGTCGGCGACGACACGCGCGCCTGGGGCCCGCCCTGGCTGGCCGACGACGGCGGCGCGCCCACCGCCGAATCGGCCTACTTCCTGAGCGCCAACCGCAACAAGCGCTCGCTCACGGTCGACCTGGGGCAGCCCGAAGGGCAACGCTTGGTGGCGCGCCTGGCCGCCGAGGCCGACGTGCTGATCGAGAACTTCAAGGTCGGCGGCCTGGCCCAATACGGACTCGACTACGCCACGCTGAAGCAGGCGAATCCGCGGCTCGTCTACTGCTCGATCACCGGCTTCGGCCAGGACGGGCCGTATGCCTCGCGGCCCGGCTACGACTTTCTCATCCAGGGCATGGGCGGGCTGATGAGCATCACCGGCCGGCCCGACGACACGCAAGGCGGCGGGCCACTGAAGGTGGGCGTGGCGCTCACCGACGTGATGACCGGGCTGTACGCCACGGTGGCCATCCTCGCCGCCTTGGCGCGGCGCGAGCGCAGCGGCGAAGGCCAGCACATCGACCTCGCGCTGCTGGACGTGCAGGTCGCCTCGCTGGCCAACCAGGCGGCCAACTATCTGGTGGGCGGCAAGGCGCCGCAGCGCATGGGCAACGCGCACCCGAACATCGTGCCCTACCAGGACTTCCCGACCGCCGACGGCCACATGATCCTGACGGTCGGCAACGACGCCCAGTTTGCGCGCTGCTGCGCGGTGCTGGGTCATCCCGAGTGGGCCGCGGACGAACGCTACGCGAGCAATCCGCAGCGCGTGCGGCACCGTGAGCAGCTGGTCACGCTGATGCGCGAGGCAACGGCCACGCGCGGCACCGATGAATGGGTCGCGGCGATGGAAGCCGCCGGCGTGCCCTGCGGGCCGATCAATACGCTGGACAAGGTATTCGAGAACCCGCAGGTGAAGGCGCGCGGCACGCGCATCGACATGGCGCACGCGCTGGCGAGCGCGGTGCCGCTGGTGGCCAACCCCATTCGCCTGTCGGAGTCGCCGGTCGAATACCGGCGCGCGCCGCCGACGCTGGGGCAGCACAGCGCGGAGGTCCTGCAAGACTGGCTCGGGGCGAGCGCCTCCGAGCTGGCCGGGCTGCGCGAGCGCGGGGTCGTCTGACAGAAGGAGAAGCGAGACGCCGGGCACAGAGGGACATCGACCGGCATCGGCGCACGTAGAAGATGTCCGACCGACCCGCGCAGACGCATCGCAACCGCCGCATCGAGCGTCGACAAGGAACCTGGCTCGGCCCTTGGGCCACATGGCCCAGAAACGACAAAGCCCGCTCAAGGCGGGCTTCGCCAAGTGCTTGAAGGCACTGGGTATTCGGTGGTTGCGAGGGCAGGATGGTTATGAGAATGCTCCCATTCAATGTTGGCTGTCGACATTGAACGGCCTCATTCGTCCTCGAACGATACAACCTGCACTCTAAACCCTTGTCAGCACAGAAGTTTCGGCTGCCCCCTTAACGCCGATCGAAAGCAATGCACCACATGCTAATCGCGAGGCTAGCGCACTCGGCACGTTCAGCCCCGCACGCCTGCGGACGCTACCGGCCGACCGTTGGGCATAGTCATCGACCCACGGGATACCAGAGCTGGATCGAGCCCGGCGCGTCCTCGCGCCTGGCAAGTTCGTGCGGCGTCGGACGATGAACCTTGGCGATGTAGGGCGGCTGGTTGTCACCCAGGAACGCCTCGATGCGCGGAAGCGTTCGGACAAAGTACTCGGCCAGGACGGGAAACGGTGCCCTGCCCACGATGAGCAGCATGCCGACTCGGTGCTGCACAACTGCGGCGAGCTCGTTGGTCTTGTAGCGGATCCGTTCATCATGAGTGATGGCGATCCAGCGGCGCCCCCCGACTTCAGCCAGCCACTGTGCATCGGGCGTGTCAGCGGCGAAGTGGTCGCCATGCAGCTCCACAACCAAACCGGCCTCCCGCAAACGAGATGGAAACTGCTTGCCGAGATCCCGATCCGTGAAAAACGTGTAGCCCACCGGATGAAAGACTGGATGCCCGGTCGGCACACGACCGGGTCAGGCAGCCCGCTCGTACAGCGCGGCCTGCTCGATCTCGCCCGGCGTCAGGTCATAGTCGGCGGCCAGGTCGTCCACCGACTCCCCAGCATCCAAGCGTTCGGCGATGGCGTGCGTGGTCACGCCGCGCGACACCAGCACCGGCCGGCCGAACGCGATGCTCGCGTCGATGGCGATCGCCCGCACGCCATCCAGAGCCGGCGTCGGGTAGGGATAGAGGCGCACCGGGAACTTCCAGGCATCCCACTCGATGCGAGATAGGTGGTCCTCCAGCGCCTTGCGGATGGCGATCTGGCCGGAGGCTGACAACTCGATCAGATGGCCATAGTGATCCAGCAGCACCCGGCCGCCATGGGTGCGCAAGTCTTCGCTGAGCAGCAGACGATCGATCCGGAGCGTACGCTGCGCATAGGTGATGGAGTCACGCAGCGCCTTGATCGATACGCCGTGCTCAGTGCGCAGCGCACGAAGCACGTGGGCCTCGATCAGGTTGTAGAAGGACAGCAGGGGCGGCTTGCCGCGTGCAGGCTTGATCAGCGCCTTGAAGCGTCCCTGCCCTTCGGCAACGGGATAGTCGCGCCCCAGGACCCAGGTCCGCAGCGTGGCCTGAGGTAGCTTGAGGTAGCGCGCAGCTTCCGCCACGGTGTAGGCGGGTTGGTGGCGAACGTCGGTCTTGTCGAAGGCGGGCATGGCGGGGAGGGCAGACGACGGATTGTCCCTCGTTTCGAGCCGGCGTCGCCAGTGCGCGGACTCAGTTCGGCCAGCCGGCTCCTGCGGCGGCGGCCGTCACGGCGCCCCGAGAAGCCGCTCTGGTTGGTCAATCCTGACCACCCCCTGCCCGCATCGACCGGCACTTTCGGGGGGTCGTAGCACCGGCATTTCCGTTGGCGCGTTCGCGCGCAACCGTGGATCCTTGAGCGGCACGAACCCATGCCGCCAACAAGATCCATGCCGCTTGACTCCTCTCCGCGCCTCCAAGCCTTCCTGGCGATCCGAGCTGCCGCTGCAGTGGACGACACGAGCGGCGTCTGGGCGGTGCTGGTCGACGCTCTGGCGCTGCGCGAGGATCCGGGGGCGGCCGTCCCCTTCGTCGAAACCGTGCTCGAATGCCTCGCTGCCTTCCACACGGCGGGCAGTAGCGGCCAAGCCGAACTGGATTCCCTTCGCGCCGCCGCCGCCTCGATTCGCGCCCACTCCGACTGGCGCGACGGCACCTGGCGCCAGTACGCGAACCCGCTGCAGCGCGGTGGCCGGCACAGCGGCAGCGTCGACGACCGGCCGCTGCTCGCCTGCTTGGTCGCCAACCGCATCGCTACCGACGAGCGCCCCGCGCTCAGCGGCTTGCGCCTGCTGCTGATCCTCTTCACGGCAGGAGGCGGCCGGCAACCCGGCGCTGCAACCACGGTTGCGGATGCCGTGCGCAAGGCGGAGAGCATGCGCGCATGGCGTCAGGTGATCGGTGCCATGCCGCAGCCCGGGGCTGCGCCGGCGGATCTCCAAACCTGGCTCGACGAACTCTCCCGGCACTTGGCCACGGCCGAACCACCGGTCGATCTCGCGAACGTGCCGGCCACCTCCATCCGAGCGTTCTTCGCGGCGCTGCAGACGCTGATCGGCACGGTCGCCTCGACCCGGCCGCGCCAGCAGGCTGCACGAGCGGTGCACGAAGATGAAGACGACTCCGAGCCGCGCGGTGCCGTTCGCACCCACGCCGCAATCGACAGCGAACGGCGCCCCGGTCCCAAGACGACGCCCGGCGATGGTCGGGACGCGCTCGTCGCGGAACGGCTCCGGCCGATCCAGGAGGTGCTCGTCTTCGGCGACGAGCGGCCGGACTGGGACCCCGAACCCGCCAACCTGACGCTGACGACCAGCCCGTCGCTGGCCGCCGATGAACTGCCGCTGTCCAGCGCGTCCGCCCGAAGCGAGCGGCGCCTTGGCAGCTACCGCCTGATCGAGATCTCGTTGCGGCTGCGCTGGAGTTGGGACCACGTGAACGCGCTGGACCTCCGGATCCTCGTCGATGTCATCGCGCAAGACCTGGCCGACGATGGTCCCCGTCGAGCGGGCGCAACGCTTTGCCTTGCCATGCTCGCCTTCGGCCGCTCTGCAGCGCAGGTGCTCGACTTGTGTGTGGGCGAGGGTCACGGCACAGGCGAGTGGATCGACGCCGAGGGTCGCTGGCACCGCCCCGTCCGACGTCCTGTTTCGGCTTGGCGTCCCGCGCCGGCACTTGCGCCGAGCCTCGTGACCGTGGCACCGGCCGTCGTGATCGAACTCCCCGAAGCGGTCCGCAACGCGCTGTCGGCTCTGCTGCGCAGGTCATCCCGGCCGGGTCGCCTTGGAGACCTGCTGGGCCTGCCGCGTGGTGACGCCAACGAGGTGCTGTCCGAGTGGCTCGAACCACTGCGGCGCCGCTGGCCGTCCTCACGGCTGACGCATGGCCGGATCGCCCGTACGCTGTCGCTCGAACTCTTCGCAGCGGCAGGCGAGGAGGTGGTGGTGCACGGCATCACGGCCACTGACGAATCGGTGCCACCGATCGCAGGCTACTACCTCGCGCTGGACCATGCGAAGCTGGCCGGTGCTTGTGCTCAGGCGTGGCGCCGGATGTTTGATGCCGAGAGCGCGTCGAAGGATGGCCCCGCGTCGGTCCACGGCGCGCCGGTGCTGACCCGCGACGCCATGCTGGCCTGGACGGCATCGCTGCGCGCAGCCGTGTCGGAAGCGGGCGCGCTCGCCGGGCAGCACAACGCGTACTGCCTCTACGTGCTCACACACATGCTGGCGGCGACCGGCCACCGCCCGGTCAACGATCCCGTCGAGTCGCTGGACCTGCTCGACCTCGAGCGCGGCCTCGCCCTGCTCGCCGACAAAGCCGCACACCAGCCCGGCGAGGCCCGCCTCGTGCCCCTGTGCTCGCTGACCGTGCGCCTGATGCACCACTGGCTCGAACATCTGCAGCGGCTCGCGCGCTGGGTCAACGCCGAGCGGCCGACGCTCGCGTTGCAGATCGAGAGCGTGCTGCGGCCGAGCAGTACCCGAGCCCTGCCGCTCTTCTTTCTGCTCGGCGATGACTTCGAGACGCGCCGCATCGACCGCACAACCCTGTCGCTGGCGATGCCCGCCGCACTCGCCGGTCTGCCGGCCAACCAGTTCCGCCGCGAACTGGCCACGGCGGCGCAGCGTGCGGCGTGGCCGCCCGAGCTCGCCCAACAGATCCTGGGGCATGTCGACTTGTCGCAGTCGGTCTTCGGGCCGCTGTCCTGCCAATCGCCCCTGTCGCTCGACCTGCTGAAGCCGCGGCTCGAGGACATGCTGGCCGCGCAGGGGTGGGTCGAGCTCGCTTCGCCTCTGGCCGAGGGGCCTTCACGGCGCGGGCATCCCCGGCCGAAGCACGCCCCCGCTGCCACCTTGCTGGGCTCGGCGCAGCGCCGAGCCCAGCTCGCGTCGAACCTGCAGCGCTCGCTCACGCACATCGACAAGACGCTGCGTAGCTGGTTCAGAGGACGCGACCTGCGCCAGGTCTCTCAGTCAGATGTGGACCGGCTCTATGCTGAAGCGCTGGGGGCGCGTGAACACCCGCGTACCGAATCCGAGCTGCAGGCGGTGCAACGGATCGACGGGCTGCTGCGCTGGCTCAAACGGCGCTACGCCCTGAACCACCTCCGCCTGCCGGCAAGCCGCAGCCTCGCCGCCACACCGGTGGATCATCGCCAAGGCGATCTGCTGCAGCTATCGCTGTGGCGGAACCTTCGCGCCGCGTTCGAAGCCATTCTTCATCAGCGCGCAAGGCGCAACGCCAGGCTCACGCCGGTCAGCCAGTTGGCCGAAGCGCTGGTCGGGCTGGTGCTGTACAGCTTCGTGTGCGATCCGCGGGCCGTCGCCGGGTTGCTCGAGCCGTCGACGTGGCGCTTGGTCCATGTGCCCGGGCTGGGCATCTATCTGGAACTGCGCCAGCTGTGGCCGAACCACGACGAGGCGGTCAACCGCTAACGGCTTCATCCTCTGTCGGCGTTGCTGCTGGGCCGTGTCGTGCCGAGCGCCACAGGCTTTGGCGCTGACCAACGCGCCGAGTGTCAACGCGCCGTGGCAGCGCTGATCAGCACGCTGCGGCGGCGCTGCGAAGGCGGAACGGCACCGGCGCTCACTCGCGTCGGCGAAGCGATCCGGTGGCTGTGCGAGATCGTGGCCCGGGCGGCGCGCATGCGCCTGCCTGGCCATCTGGTCACCTACCTCGAAGGTAGCGCCGAGGCGGTGTCGCTCCCGCCGCATGACTGGTTGCGGTGGATGACCGGCTCGGCGCCGCCGATGCCAACCGATGCGGCGTCGCCGCACGGGACGTCCCCGCCCGAAGCCGCAGAGCCGGACCGGCTCGCTCCCGCAATCCGCGCGACGTCCGCCGCCGACAGCGACGGTCAACGTCGCATGCTGGGCCGCGCCTTGCATGACGACGTCCGCCGCGCGTTCGCTGCGGTCGATCGAAACGCCGACGAGCACGCCGAGCAGACACAGCGATCGCTGAATCGCATCACGGCGCTGCTGCCGCGCCTCACTGACCTGCTCGAACGCCACGGCCAGGCACCTTGCTTCGCGCGTGCAGCGGTGCAGTGGCTCATTGCCCTGCTGGAGAGCGGCCTCGGCCCGCGGGCGCTTCGATCGAACTCGGCCTACCGCTACTACGGCGAACTGATCGGTATGGTCATCGACGGACTCAGCGAGCTGACGCTGGCCGAAGCCGACGAGGACGCGCTCGCAGACGCCTATGCCCAGATGCTTGGCACTGTCAGCAGGCGGCGCGTCTCCTACACCTGGGATCGTTTGCGCGAGTTCCACCGCTTCCTGGTCAGTCACCACGGCACGCCGGAGATCGATTGGGCGGAGATCGTGCCCGAGGGCATGTCGCGCCTGATGGCGCCGGACGCGGGGCTCATGTGTTGGAACGAGTACCGCGTTGCGCTCAGGCTGCTGGCCGAGGACGCTTCCACCGATCTGCGCGAGCGGCGACTGCAGGCCTTCATCCTCCTGCTCCTGTTCCGCTTCGGTCTGCGCGTCCAGGAGTGCATCGCCTTGCGCGCCTCCGATCTGCTGCGTTGCGGCGAGACCTGGGTCGTGCTCGTCCGCCGAAACGCCTATCGGCAGCTGAAGTCGGACGCGGGAGTGCGCCAGGTGCCGCTGGTCGGCCCGCTCGACCCGCTGGAAACCGAAGTGCTGCAGGGCTGGCTGGAGCATGCGGACGAGACCGCAGGCGAGGACCGGTGCGCGGTGCTGATGAGCCGTGACGAGGCACCGCGGCGACTGGTGGATGAGCAGCGCCTGCGCAGCCGCATCACGGATGCGCTGCGCGCCGCGACAGGCTCCATCACCTTGCATCCGCACCAGTTGCGGCACAGTTTCGCCACACGGCTGGTATTGCTGCTGGCTACGTCGACGTGGCCGCCCGATCCGCTCCGCCGTGCGATCCTGCAGCGGCTGATCGGCCCGTGCGACCCGGCCGCAACGCGTCGGCTGCTGCTGGACACCGAGGACTCGAGCAAGCGCGCCTTCTGGGCGCTGTCGCTGATGGTCGGGCATGCCTCGCCCGCGACCACGCTGCGCTGGTACCTGCACGCGCACGACTTCCAGTTGGCGGACGCATTCGACGCCCTCGCGCCTGAGCTCGAGGTCCGCCTCGACGCGGTGACAGCATCCTATGCGTGCGGGTACCGCCTGGCGCCCACGCGTCATCGCTTTGTGATCGACGAAGCTTGGGTGCTGAAGCATATGACGCATGGTGCTTGCGGCTCGGTCGAAGCTACGCCGCTGGCCACGGCCGCAGCGACGCTGCCGCCACGTCCCGTGCGATCCGAGCCGCCGCTCGCGCCCATCAAGGTCGATCGTCTGCTCGAGCTGAGCCATCGGCGCGGCCGCATCGACGCATCGATGCCGTACCGCCTCATGCTCGCGCCCGAGGTCATCTCGCGCCTGCTGCGCTCCGAGTTCGCCTGCCGTGAGGCCGCGACCTACGACCTCGCGGAGTCGGGTTGGCCGCCGACGCCGGGCCGCAGTGCGATGAATCACCTGCGCGCCGGCAGCCGCCAGCCCGCCGAAACCGAGCGGCTGCGCTCGTTCCTCAATCGCCTCACCGATCGGTCGCGCGAGCCGGCATGGCGGGCGAGCGCCCGGCGCGCGGCGGAGATCTGGATCCGGCGCTACCGCGCGAGTTGCACGCCGCTGGTGCTGGCCAATGGCTCGGAGGCGCAGGCCGTGGCGAGCTGGTGCCTCGCCAGCGACATCGCCGCCGACAGGCTGGTGGTACTGCTGCCTGACGACGATTGCCTGCCGTCCGATCTGCATCTCATCGGCCCGGCCATCGCGCGCCGGCCCTCGAGCTTGCCGTCGGCGCGCAGCACGTATCGCAGCCAGGGCCGCGTCCGGATCGGCCTGCAGTTGCTCGAGAACAGCGCCGGGCCGTTGACCCACATGACGCAGCTCCACCGCGCCATGCACGTGCTCGCCGCATGGCTGGGCGCCACCGACGATCAACAGGGAGGAACGTGACGTGACGAAGTTCAGGATTCAAGATCTGGAAGCGCCAGGCTGGGTGGTGCTGCTGTCGCTGACTGCCAGCTGGCCCGTGGTGCGCCAGGGAGACGAGCTGTTGGGTGACTTCCGCCTGGCCGCGAAAGCCTTGCGACTACGCGGTGTGTTGGAGGGCTTGCGGCAGCGGCTGATCGACGCCAGGCCCGGCTATCTCGATGGCGTAAAGCTGGTGGTGGTGAACCAGCTCAACGCCCTGCAGGCCGATCGCATCGGCGCGGCGCTGCTGGCTGCGCCCGAGACCGGCCGACGCCTCGCCGCCGGGGTCGCGCAGCAGATCAGCGCGGAGCTTGTCCAGGCTTTGAACGCGCTGCAGACGGAGGCGTATCGCCGCATGGTGAACGACGATCTCGTCGACCAACTGCGCCGCGACGAGGCCCGGCGCCCGGCATGGATGACCGAGGAACAACCCATCGACGCGGTGCGCGCTGCGCTGGTGAAGGCGGGCCGGCGACAGACCTTGTGGCGCCGCGTGCGCGGAGGCTCGGCGGAGCTTTTCGAGATCCCTTCGGTACCAGCCACCGAGCCGCGGCTGGTCGGATCGATCACGCTGGACGGCTCGATCGTGTCCATCGTCGACCGCAGCCGGCGCTTCGCGCTCCAAGGCGCGTGCAAGGCGTCGGCGACGGTGAAGAAACTCGAGATCGGAGCGAGGAGCTTTGCGTGCCAGGTGGACGACGCCGCGCTCTTCGCGCGCATCCGCTCCTTGCCGCCGGGGCAATCACTCTCTCTGCAAGTCGACGTGGCGGACTCGATCGTGCACGGCGGGGAGTTGAGGAGGGAATTCCGGGTGACGGGGTTGGGCTGAACGCGGCGCGCTGCGCTGACCCGAGCCCAGAGCCGCTGGCTGCAGTCATCTGCACCCACATGTAGCTCTTGGCCTGGGCCTTTCTGCCCGGCTCCTTGAGCACCTGCACCTCGGTCTCGTCGCCGTGCACGATCGGCGCGTCCAGCAGTGCGTCGCGCAGCAGGTTGATCACCGGCTGCACGGCGGCGCCCACGCGCACGACGCTGGCGGCCAGCGTGTTGCGCGACCAGTTCGCACCGCCGAAGCGACCGAGCAACGTTGTCATCGAGCAGGCGCAGCGGCTGGGCGCCGTCAGCGTTGTAGAGGTACCAGGTGGGCGAGGGTTGCAGGTGCATGGCATGGAGCGAGTGGTTCGCTCCATGTAGCGACTCAGCTAACCACAGGCTCTATGAACTCACGAGGCACGCCGAAGGAATGCCCGCTGTAGTGTGCGGAGTCTCCCGCCTCGGTCGTGCTGCCAAAGCCAAGCCAGAAGTACCCATGGGAGTCTACTTCACACACAACAGCAGATTGACCCACGAATGCGCGCATCTCTTCCTGTTCGCTTGCAGGCAGGTCATGCGTTAGCCAGTCCGGCAGACCAAGCAACTTCACGCGGTCGCCCACGCGGATGTCGGTAGTCATCTCAACATCCCCCTGAGTACTGCTCACCCTTAGGCCCAGAGCACTTGCACGAGACATGCTTCGGCTGACACTGCAAATTCGCAGTGGCATTCGCCTTGGCGATGTTTCTGGCCGTGCCTAGGTCGTTCGCAGTACCGCCACCAAATGAGAAGCGCTTCGACGGGTCCTCGGGGCAGTTGCCCGGGATGTTGTCATTGCAATCGGCGCGTGCCTTGCATGACCACTGCCCTGCAGTTCTGTCCGGCCACCAGATGTCTCGCGGTACGACCCTAGGTACAGGCACCGGCACCGGCACCGGCTTGGGCGCAACGATGCCGGCCTCAGCACACACGGCTGCATTGGCAGGGTTCGCACACGCGGCAATCGACTGCAACCCTTCAGGGTCCACGTAGCTCAGTGGGTTTCCGCCGACATACGCGAACGTATTGATGCCCCCGCTGAGCCCGATGGGATCGGATTGGGCGTACCGCCCGATCGAGGCATCGTAGTCTCTGAAGAAGTTGTAGAAGAGGCCGCTCTCGGCGTCGGCGTACTGC
>JAGOAS010000034.1 GCA_017983795.1 Piscinibacter sp. | reverse complement strand
GATGACCACCCCACCCGGGACGGCCGCCGCCGCGCGGCAGTTCGCTGCGGGTTACGCCCTACGGGCTCCACCCTCCGCGAACTGCCGCGCACTCAAGGACTTACACCACTTCCTGGGACATCAACTCAGTCCTCACGTCTCCGTGGCCCCGAGGGCACGGTCGACACCGCAAGGACTGAAGGTCTGGGGAGCGCTGACGAAGGCAAGTGCTACGCGTGCAGGGCCGCCGCCGACCGATGTCAGGAGGCCGTCTGGCGAGGCTCCGTCGGAAGAAGGCCACTGAACACCTGCGAACTGCTTGGAGGCGCTGTTGCGCCCCGTGCGAGGACGAACTCCCGGGCTCGAGCGTTCGCCGACGTCGCAGCAATGGGCTGGCTGCTACTGCAGCTTGAACTGCACGTAGCAGTTCGCGACGTTCGCCTGGTACGAATACGAGAGGGCCGACGACGAGCCACGCTTTTCATGGCTGACGCTGCACGCCACAAGCCCATTGCGCACCGGCGCGTAGCTGACGCCGAGCCTGAGTTGTCCGTAGCGGTCGGAACCTTCATTGACGGACGAGGCGCCCGTGTTCAATCCGAAGGTGGTGACGAGGTCCCGCTCGACGTAACGGGCGTTGGCTTCGACCTGGATCTTGGCCGTGGCCTCGTACAGCGCACGCAACTGCACGATGCTCGACAGCTGGCTGCTGTTCCCGATCTGGCCACCTCCGCCCGCCGTTGCTGACGCAAAGGCCGCTTCCGCACCCGTGTCGCGAATCAGATCGGTCGTGAACGCGAGCTTGGCCGTCGGCTTGTAGTCCCAACTGAGCGCCCCCGTGACGCCAGACACGTCGCGCGAGCCGACCACCTGGTGAGATTCCTTCGTGTAGCTCAATCGGCCTCTGACCGTGCTCAGGCCCGTAGGCACCCACTTGGCCGTGAGGTTCAGGTCCTTGCGATCGAAATCGTCGGCCTGGAAGACACCAGGAGCCGACTGCACCGAGAACGGGTACTTGCCCTGGCTGTAACGGACGGAGCCGCCCAGCGTCAGCAGGCCGCTCAGGGTGTGCTGAACACCCAGTTCAAGACTGTCTTCCTTGAGTTCCAGGGAGTTGAACTCAACGGCAGAGTAGTCGAGCTGTCGATGTTTCAGCGCCGCTTCCAGGCTCAGAAGCGAGGCGAGTCCGTACCGGACGCTTGCTCCGAACTCCTGGCCTGTTTCTTCATTCTTGGTCGTCAGTGCAGGGCCCTGGTCTGCCCCGGCTCGGGCGAGGGCCCGGTTTCTGAGGTAGTTGATCTTGCCCGAGAGGCGTTCGATCGTCTCCCAATCCAGGCCGACCGACACTGCGTGCCCGGTGTTGTTGAGTTGATCGTTGTCCCGATAGCGGTTGTGCCGCATCGCTGCGTCCGCATAGAAGCGCTGCCGCCCGAAGGGCTGATTGACGCCTGCCAGCAGCGAAGTCGTCGTGTAGGAGTCGCTGGTCTCGGGCTGTCCCGTCGCGACACGGAACAGGTTGGACTCATGGGTGACGCCAAATGCAGCGCCCAGGTAGTACGGGTTCTCCTGTGCCATGACGCCGCCCGCGGTCATGGTGCTGAGTGCGGCAATGCCGAATCGCAGGCTCTGCAGTGTCTTTTTCATTACCCCAATCTCCTCAAGACCCATCGGCCCCGCGTGGTGTGAGTCAGTAAGCGCCGCGGTCAAAGATCATCAACGGAACGGTTCGCAGGATGATCTTGAGGTCCAAAGCGAGCGACCAGTTGCGCAGGTACTCCAGATCGTATTCCACCCGGGCCTTCATCTTTTCGATTGTGTCGGTTTCACCACGGTAGCCATGGATCTGCGCCCACCCCGTGATGCCCGGCTTGACCTTGTGGCGGACCATGTACGCCTTGATCAGCTCGCGATATTGTTCGTTGTGAGCAACTGCATGTGGCCGCGGCCCGACGATGCTCATGCGCCCTTGTAGAACATTGATGAACTGAGGCAGTTCGTCCAGAGAAGTTCGCCGGATGAAGGCGCCGAACGGCGTGATGCGAGGATCGCCCTTCGTGGCCTGCTTCACCACCGGGCCATTGTCCATCGTGCGCATCGACCGGAACTTGTAGACGAAGATCTCCTTGCCGTCCAGACCATTGCGCCGCTGCTTGAAGATCACGGGCCCGGGCGAACTGAGCTTGACGCCGATGGCGAGTGCCAGCAGCACCGGAGAGATTGCCGTCAGGATGATGCTTGCGAAGATGATGTCGGTAATGCGCTTGACCAGTTCGTTCGTGCCCGTGAACGGCGTTTCACAGATCCCGACAAGGGGAATGCCGCCCAGGTCCTGCAGTCGCCCCTGGATGATGCTGATCCCGAAAACGTCGGGCACGAAGAAGATCGACGCCGTGGTGCCCTGCAACTGCTCGAGGAATTCGATGATGCGGGGCTGAGAACCGAGCGGCAGCGTGATGTAGACCTCGTTGATATTCTGTTCGCGGACGTACCACGCGGCGTCCCGCAACCTGCCCAAGAGATTGGGCATGGCAGTGTCATCAACCCGTACGTCTGCGCGATCGTCGAAGAAGCCCTTGAAGTTGCTACCCAGATCCCGGCTGGCCTGCAGCGCGAGAGCGACCTTGACGCCGAGCGGGCCGCCACCAATGACCACCGCGCTTCGGCGCGCCTCCGGCGCGGTGGCTCGGCGCATCAGCAACTGTCGACCGACCAAGACCGCCACACATTGCAGTAGCGGTGTCGCCACGGCCCAAATCAGTACGACCTCTTCCGAATAGAAGCCCAGGCTGCGGGTGGCGTAGCCGCACACAAGCAACACCGCGACTCGAACCGACCAGGACGCGACGATTTCGATGGCAGCACCGGAAGGCGGCTGACGAAAGCGATTCCGCCCCGGGAAGGTCATGGCGAAGATCAAGAGGCAGAGAATGAGTTCGGGCCGCTCGATTGCGGCGCTGTGCCAGATCGACGCGGCCAGAAATGTCAGCACGGCGATCGTCGGCTCGAGCAGCGCTGCGACCAGCGACGTCACCGACTGCGGGGCGCTGAAGAAAGTTCTCTTGTATGTGAGTTCTTCGAACATCGGCTTGTGACGGGCCTGACTCGTGGCTTGCACATGAGGCCTTGTGAGAGAGCCCTGCATCGCGGTACGCCTCTTGCCAACTGGAGAACATATTCTGTCGCTGGTTCATTCTGCACGCAGCCCTCGTCTCGGGGATGTCGTGGCGCTTGTGTCGATTGGGCTGACTCCAACTCGGGCGCGGGAGCATGCACTACTGTTGCCGAACTGGTTCCATCGCCAACCGCGCATGCCCCCGGGCCCGGGCAGTTCCACCGACCAGCGCCTGGGCAAGCTCGGCGGCGAGAACGGCGGGCGAGAACCTGCCCGAGCGGGCCAGGAGGATCGGGCGCACGGGCGTGGCCATTTGCTACGCTGGAGCTCCGCAAGGAGCCGCTGCCGCGAGCTGACCTGCCACTTCGAACTGGCGTTCGCCGTGCCGGCCATGAGCAACCCGACCCTGGTCGCGCGACGGGTGCTGACTGAGCTTGCTTTTCTTCACGACATGCTCCCGGCCCCACCTCGGGGCCCAAGTCATGCCGGTCGCCTCTGTAACCGAACGGTTCGGAATCCTGGGACAGGGTCACGGAGTCGGAGCAGCGGGGGCCATCGAATGCTCAAGGCAAGAGCGCCGGGTCGAAAGCCTCGTCGAGCCGTTGGACGCGCCCGGTCTCGGCGGCGTGGTAGCCGACCAAGGAAGCGATCGCCGCGCGCGAGGCGGGTGACGCAAGCAACGCCAGTACTGGCTGGACGTGCGGCTGATCCAGGCTGGCGATGCGCAGCGCGAAGAAGTAGCGCTCGCGCAGCAGCGGGATGAAGTCGAGGCCGAAACGCTGCGCGGCGGTCTGCACGCCGATGCCGATGTCGGCCATGCCGCTGGCGATGTAGGCGGCCACGGCCGCGTGGGTCAGCTCGGTGTCGTCGAAGCCGAGCACCTCGCCCTCGGCGATGCCTTCGCGCTCGAGCAGCAGTTCGGTCAGTACGCGCGTGCCCGAGCCTTCGGGGCGGTTTACGAAGCGCAGGTCGGTGCGCCGCAGATCGGCCAGGCCGCCCACGTTCTTCGGGTTGCCGCGCGCCACGAACAGGCCCTGCGTGCGCAGCGCCACGTGCACCAGGCAATGCGTGTCGGGGCGCAGCCAGCGCAGGTAGCGGCGCAGCGCGCGGGCCTCGAACTCGCCGATCGGCACGTGCAGGCCGGCGAGGTCGCAGTCGCCGCGCGCCAGCGAGGCCACCGACTCCAGGCTGCTGCGGTAGTGCAGTTCCACCGGCAGCGCCGCGGCGTGCGTCAGCTCCATCAGTCGCGCCACCGCGAAGCCGTGGCTGGCGTCGATGCGCACGACGGCGCGGTTCGGCTCCAGGCTGCGCTCGAGATCGCGCTCCAGCTCCGAGGCCAGTGATTCGAGCAGCGGCGAGAGCCGCGCGGCGATGCGCCGATCGGCCCAGATCAGCTTGCGCGCCAGGTCGGTCAGTGCCGAGCCGCGCCCGCGCCCCGATTCGATCAGCGGCGCGCCGAACAGCGCTTCGGCGCGCTTCACCAGCCCCCAGGCGTGGCGGTACGACTGGCCGGCGCCGCGCGCGGCGTCGGCCAGCGATCCGCCGTCCTGCACGCCGGCCAGCAGCACGAGCAGCGCGCTGGCGTCGATGCGCGGGCCGCCGGGCGGGCCGACGTCCCATTCGGGTCGCAGTCTGATGTCCATTATGAAATCCCGAACATATTGTGCCCGGGCCTCGGCCGTACCCTCGGCGCTCATGAATACGACCGCGATTGCGCTGGAAAACGTCAGCGCGGAACTGCCGCGCCGCAAGCGGGCACGCCTGGCCGGCCGCACGGCCGACGCCGCCACGCTCGACGAGGTGCGCGCGACGCTCGGTTCGCTGCCGCTGCGGCGTGATCTGCTCATCGAGCACCTGCATGCGCTGAACGACCGCTTCGGGCAATTGCGCACCGGCCACCTCGCGGCGCTGGCGCAGTTGCTCAAGCTCGCGCAGGTCGAGGTCTACGAGGTCGCCAGCTTCTATCACCACTTCGAGGTCGTGCGCGAGGATGCGCAGGGCCGCTACGCGGCGCCGCCCAGGCTGACGCTGCGGGTGTGCGGCGGGCTGTCGTGCGAGCTGGCCGGGGCGCGCGCGCTGATCGAGAAGCTGCCGGCGCTGCTCGGCGCCGAGGTGCGTGTGCTAGAAGCACCTTGCGTGGGGCGCTGCGAGCAGGCGCCGGTGGCGGTGCTGCACCAGCGCGCGGTGCCGAAGGCCGATGCGGGCACGATCCAGTCGCTCGTGAAGGCGGATCGCCGCTTCGACGACATGCCCGCGGCCATCGATCTCGCCGGCTACCTCGCGCAAGGCGGCTACCGGCTGCTGCGCGAGTGCCACGACGGTACGCGCGATGTCGAATCGGCCATCCAGGCGATGGAGGATTCCGGCCTGCGCGGCCTCGGCGGCGCGGGTTTCCCGGCCGGGCGCAAGTGGCGCATCGTGCGCGGCGAGGCCGCACCGCGGCTGATGGCCGTGAACATCGACGAGGGCGAGCCCGGCACCTTCAAGGATCGCCACTACCTCGAGCGCGACCCGCACCGCTTCCTCGAGGGCTTGGCTGTAGCGGCCTGGGCCGTCGGCGTCGCCAAGGTCTACGTCTACCTGCGCGACGAATACCACGGCTGCCGTGCGCTGCTCGAGCGCGAGCTGGCGGCGCTGCGTGCGCAGCCGCCGGTGGCGGGCCTGCCCGAGATCGAACTGCGCCGCGGCGCCGGCGCCTACATCTGCGGCGAGGAGTCCGCGATGATCGAGTCGATCGAAGGCAAGCGCGGCATGCCGCGGCTGCGCCCGCCCTACGTGGCGCAGGTCGGCCTGTTCGGCCGGCCGACGCTGGAGCACAACTTCGAGACGCTCTACTGGGTGCGCGACATCGTCGAGCGCGGCCCGCAGTGGTTCGCGTCCAACGGCCGCCACGGCCGCAAGGGCCTGCGTTCGTTCTCGGTGTCGGGCCGCGTGCGCGAGCCGGGCGTCAAGCTGGCGCCGGCCGGCATCACGCTGCGCGAGCTGGTCGACGAATACTGCGGCGGCCTGCCCGAAGGCCACGAGCTCTACGCCTACCTGCCGGGCGGCGCCTCGGGCGGCATCCTGCCGGCCTCGATGGCGGATATTCCACTCGACTTCGACACGCTGCAGCCGCACGGCTGCTTCATCGGCTCGGCGGCGGTGATGGTGCTGAGCAAGAGCGCCACGCACGTCGACCGCGCGATGGACGCGGCGCGCAACCTGATGCGCTTCTTCGAGGACGAGTCCTGCGGCCAGTGCACGCCCTGCCGCGCCGGCACCGCCAAGACGCGTGCGCTGATCGAGAGCGAGCGCTGGGACACGGCCTTGCTCGCCGAGCTCTCGCAGGTGATGCGCGACGCCTCGATCTGCGGGCTCGGCCAGGCCGCGCCCAACCCGGTGGACTGCGTGGTCCGCTACTTCCCGCACGAACTGGAGCGCTGATGAACAAGCCGGTCGAGCTGATCCAGTTCAGCCTCAATGGACAAGCCGCTGCCGCAGCGCCCGGCGAGACCATCCTGCAGGTGGCCAAGCGCAGCGGAGTGCGCATTCCGCACCTGTGCGCCAAGGAGGGCCTGGAGCCCGCCGGCAACTGCCGCGCCTGCGTCGTCGAGGTGAAGGGCGAGCGCACCCTGGCGCCTTCGTGCTGCCGCGTGCCCACGCCGGGTATGACGGTGGACAGCGCCAGCCCGCGCGCCGTGGCGGCGCAGACCATGGTGCTGGAGCTGCTGGTCAGCGATGCGGGCGCCGCGAGCGCGCAGCACACGCACGATTCCGAACTGCTGTTCTGGGCCGATCGCCTGAAGGCGCCGCGCGGCCGCCTGCCGGGCCGCGAGGCGGTGGCGGCGGATGCCTCGCACCCGGCCTTCGAGGTCAACCTCGACGCCTGCATCCAGTGCACGCGCTGCATCCGCGCCTGCCGCGACATCCAGGTCAACGACGTGCTGGGCCTGTCGCTGCGCGGCGCGCACGCCAAGATCGTGTTCGACCAGGACGACGCCGTCGGCGTCTCCTCCTGCGTCGCCTGCGGCGAGTGCGTGCAGGCCTGCCCGACCGGCGCGCTGATGCCGGCGCGCGGCGCGGGCTTGGCGAAGATCGAGCGCGAGATCGATTCGATTTGCCCCTACTGCGGCGTCGGCTGCCAGCTGACCATGCACGTCGGCCGCGACGCGCAGGGCGCCGAGAAGGTTCACTACGTGACCGGCCGCGACGGCCCGGCCAACCATGGCCGGCTGTGCGTCAAGGGCCGCTTCGGCTTCGACTACATCCACAACGAGCGCCGCCTGACCACGCCGCTGATCCGCCGCGAAGGCGTGGCCAAGGAGGCGGCGCACATCGACCAGTTCAAGCGCGGCGAGCTGCCGCTCTCCGCGCTGTTCCGCGAGGCGAGCTGGGACGAGGCGCTCGACCTCGCCGCCAGCGGCCTCGTGCGCATCCGCGACGCGACGCCGGCGCTCGCGCCCAGCCGGCTGGCCGGCTTCGGCTCGGCCAAGGGCAGCAACGAGGAGGCCTACCTGTTCCAGAAGCTGGTGCGCACCGGCCTGCGCACGCACAACGTCGACCACTGCACGCGGCTGTGCCACGCCAGCTCGGTGGCGGCGCTGCTCGAAGGCCTGGGCTCGGGCGCCGTGTCCAACCCGGTGGAAGACGTTGCGCAGGCCGAGGTGATCCTGCTGATCGGCGCCAACCCGGCGTCCAACCATCCGGTGGCGGCGAGCTGGATCAAGAACGCCATCCAGCGCGGCGCGAAGCTGATGCTGGCCGATCCGCGCGCCACGCCGCTGGCGCGCTTCGCCAGCTGGCACCTCGCCTTCCGCCCCGACACCGACGTGGCGCTGCTCACCGGCATGCTCCACGTGATCGTCGGCGAGGGCCTGGTCGACGAGGCCTTCGTGAAGGCGCGCGTCAACGGCTACGAGGCGGCCAAGGCCGCCGTGGCCGAGGCCACGCCCGAGCGCATGGCCGAGATCTGCGGCGTGAGCGCCGAGGCCATCCGCGACTGCGCGCGTGCCTTCGCCCGCTCCAAGGCTTCGATCATCCTGTGGGGCATGGGCGTGAGCCAGCACGTGCACGGCACCGACAATGCGCGCTGCCTGATCGCGCTGTCGCTGCTCACCGGCCAGATCGGCCGGCCCGGCACGGGCCTGCACCCGCTGCGCGGCCAGAACAACGTGCAGGGCGCGAGCGACGCCGGCCTGATCCCGATGATGTACCCGAACTACCAGCGCGTCGTCCGCGAGGATGCGCATGCGCAGTTCGAGGCCATGTGGGGCACGCCGCTCGGCCGCGAGGCCGGCCTGACCGTGGTGGAGATCATCAAGGAGGCCGCGGCCGGGCGCATCACCGGCATGTTCGTCGAGGGCGAGAACCCGGCGATGAGCGACCCCGACCTCGACCACGCGCGCGCCGCGCTGGCCAGGCTCGAACACCTGGTCGTGCAGGACATCTTCGCCACCGAGACGGCGATCCTCGCCGACGTGGTGCTGCCCGCCTCGGCCTTCGCCGAGAAGTGGGGCAGCGTGACGAACACCGACCGGCTGATCCAGGTCGGCCGCCCGGCGCTGAAGCCGCCCGGCCAGGCGCGCCAGGACCTGTGGGCCATCGAGCAGCTCGGCCGCCGCCTCGGCCTGCCCTGGGACTACTGGCGCGCCGAGGATGGCGACGGCCACGCTGCCGCCGAAGCCCCGGTGGCGCGCGTCTACGAGGAACTGCGCTCGGTGATGGAGCCGCTGGCCGGCGTGCCGTGGCGCCGCCTGGTGCGCGAGGATGCGGTGGTGACGCCCGCAGAGCGCGAGGACGAGCCGGGCCACGCGGTGGTGTTCACCGAACGCTTCCCCACGGCCGACGGCCGCGCGACGCTGGTGCCGGCGAACTTCGCACCGGGCCCGGAGCAGCCGGATGCCGACTACCCGCTGGTGATCTCCACCGGCCGCGTGCTCGAACACTGGCACACCGGCGCGATGACGCGGCATGCGAACGTGCTGGACGCCCTCGCGCCCGTGCCCACCGTGAGCATCCATCCGGACGATGCGCAGCGGCTCGGTGTGAGGCATGGCGAGACGATCCGCGTCGAGTCGCGCCACGGCGCGATCGAAGGCGTGGCCGAGCTCACGCGCGCCGTCAAGCCCGGCCACCTGTTCCTGCCCTTCGCCTACTGGGAGGCGGCGGCCAATCGGCTCACCGGCTCGGCGCTCGACCCCTTCGGCAAAATTCCCGGTTTCAAAGTCACGGCGGTGCGCGCTTTCGCGCTGCCCGCCTAGCTTCGAGGGGGAGGGAAGGGTTCCCCGGCGGGGCATACTCTGCGCATGTACGAACGCCACTTCGGGATCAGCGGGCCGCCGTTCCAGCTCCGTCCGGACCCGAGCTTCTATTTCGACAGCCGCCGCCACCGCGAAACGCTCGGCAAGCTTCGCCGCGGACTGGACGAGCCGAACGGTTTCGTCGTCATGAGTGGCGAGGTGGGTGCGGGCAAGACCACTTTGATGGGCAAGCTCATCGAAAGTCTGGATGCTTCGCGCTTTCACGTCGGCCAGATCATGTACTCGCAGCTCGACGCCGACGAACTGCTGTGCTCCATGCTGGTGGCATTCGGCGGGCCGTTGGACGGCGATAGTCCCGAAGAATGGCGTGCAGCGATCGACTCGTACCTCGATTCCAATGCCGAACGGGGGCGCCGCGCGGTCCTCATCGTCGACGAAGCCCAGAACCTGAACTCTGATGCTCTGCTCAGGCTGGTCGAGCTGGACAAGGCGCGTATCGGGTCGGCGGTGCCGCTGAAAGTCTTTCTGGTGGGCCAGCCGGAGCTCCGCAACTTGATCGACACGGCGGATCTGGCGGCACTGCGCGAGCGCGTGAGCGTGCAGTGTCAACTCGGCCCTCTGAACGACGACGAGACTGGCCTCTACATTCGCCATCGCCTCGAGCGCGTCGGTTGGAAGGGAAGGCCGGCGTTTGCGGCCGACGCATTCGGCGAGATCCACCGCTGGACGGGGGGCGTCCCACGGCGCATCAACATGCTGTGCAACCGGCTGATGTTGAGCTGCTTTCTCGGCATGCTGACGGACATCGATGCGGCAATGGTCGAGCGCACGGCACGCGACCTGCGCGCCGAGATCGGTGACACGACACCGGTGCCCGCACTCGATTCACCACCGGCCGCGGACGCTGCCGCGCTGCCGGTGCTCGAGGAAGGCGTCGCGCCAACGCCGGCTGCAACCCCCTTGCTTGTGGCCCCGGCGACGCCACCGACGACGTCCGGCGAGCCGGTGGACATCCAACTCGTCGATCCGGTGGCACCGACAACGGCACCGGCGCCGGCAGCTGCGCGCATGCCGCTGCGGCCGGCCGAGATGCCGGTCAAGGCCGAGAAGGCCGCGCCGCGCTCGCGGGACAAGCGGGCCGCCGCCGCGCCGACCTCGGTCGACCTGGAGCTCGACGTCGAGCTCGGGGCCGGCTCGGATGCCCAGGAACCGTCGCTGCCCACGCTGCGCAGCGGCGAGGAGTCGCGCCCGCTGCTGTGCGTGGTGGGCGGGCAGGGCGAGCACGTCAAGGCGGCGGCGCTGATGCATGCGATGGCGGCGCACCCCGAGCTGCCGGTGACGCTGCTGGTGCGTTGCTACGCCAACAACGCCTTCGAGCGCCACAAGGAGATGTTCGGCGGGCTCGACGTCGCCGGCCGCCTCGTCAGCCTCGGCATCGCCGGCGGCACCTATGCCGGCCGCGCCGCCGAGCTGATGAAGCGCTTCGAATTCGTCGTCGATCATTGCCAGCCGGCGGCGGTGATCGTGTTCGACGGCAGCGACGCGGCGCTGTCCTGCGGCCTGGTGGCCAGCCGCAAGGGCCTGCCGGTGCTGCACGTCGGCGCCGGGCTGCGCAGCGGCGCGGCCAGCGACGCGGCCGACATCACGCGGCGCCTGGCCGACCAGCTCTCCGACGTGCTCTACACCACCGAGGCGCAGGCCAACCAGCAGCTTGCCCAGGAAGGCGTGGCCGCCGAGCGCATCCGCTTCGTCGGCAACACGCTGGCCGATGCGCTGCAGATCGCGCTGCGCAGCAAGCTCGCCACGCCCAACCCGCGCGAACGGCTCGGCCTGCCGACCAACCTGCTGAACGACCGCAACGGCTACGGCGTGGTGATCCTCGACAGCGCCGTGAATGTGGGCGATCGCCAGGTGCTCGCCGAGCTGATCAACATCCTGCGCGCCGTCGCGCACGACGTGCCGCTGGTCTGGCCGATGCACAGCCGCACGCGCGAGCTGCTTGCCAAGTTCAAGCTCGATGCCATCGTGGCCAGCGAGCGCATCGCCACGCTGCCCTCGCAGAGCTATCCCTCGCTGGTGCAGCTGATGAGCAACGCCACCTGCGTGATCACCGATTCGTGGAGCGTGCAGGAGGAGGCCACCATCCTCGCCGTGCCTTGCCTGACCATCGGCCTGGCGCAGGAGCGCGCGATCACGACGGCGGTCGGCTCCAACCTCGTGGTCGGCCGCAACAAGTCGGCCGCCACGCGCGCCGTGTGGGACTGCATCTTCAACGGCGGCCGGCGCGGCCGCGCGCCCGACCTGTGGGACGGCAAGGCGGCCGAACGCATCGCGCAGCACATGGCCGTATTCCTCGCGGCGCGGCGCAACGCCAAGGATCGCGTCACCGCGCCTTAGCAGCAGGCGTGAGCCAGCGCGGCGCCAGCACGCCGGTGGCGAGCGCGGTGCCGAGCAGGATCACCGCGCAGCCGATCGCCATTGCCGGCGTCAGCGCCTCGGCGAGGAACAGCCAGCCCCACAGCACCGCGAAGGCCGGGATCAGGAAGGTCACCGCGATCGCGTTGGCCGCGCCGACGTGCGCGATGAGCCGGAAGTACAGCAGGTAGGCGAGCCCCGTGCACAGCACGGCCAGCAGCGCCACCATCAGCCACGCGCGCGCCGAGGGCGCCGTGGCCGGCCACCACCACAGCGCCGGCAGCGCCAGCAGCAGCGCCGCCGCCAACTGGCTGCCCGCGGCCACCGCCATCGGCGCCACGCCCTGCAGGCGCTTCCTGGTGAAGTTGGCCGAGAAGCCGTAGCACAGCGCCGCGGCCAGGCAGGCGACGATGGCCCAGCCCGAACCGCCCGGCTTGAACGAGGCCTTCTCCCAGGCCAGGCCGACCACGCCGGCGAAGCCGATCGCCAGCCCGAGCGTGCGCGCCAGCGTCGGCCGTTCGCGCAGCCAGCACCACGCCACCAGCGCGCCCCACAGCGGTGCCGAGGCGTTGAAGATCGACGACAGCCCGGCGCTGATAGCCAACGCGGCGTAGCTGAAGAAGAGGAAGGGCAGGGCCGAGTTGGTGGCGCCGACGACGACGATCGCGCGCCAGTGGCGGCGCAGCTCGCCCATCTGGCCGCGCCAGTGCAGCAGCGGCATCAGCACCAGTGCCGCGCCGCCGACGCGCACGGCGGCCAGCGCCACCGGGCCGAACTCGGCGGCGCCCAGGCGCATGAAGAGGAAGGAGGCGCCCCAGATCGCCGCCAGCGCGACCAGCTCGGCCAGATCGTTGGTCTTCATGCGCGTGCCTCCAGCGCCAGCAGCGCGCGCTTGCGGTCCACGCCGCCGGCATAGCCGGTGAGCGCACCATCGGCGCCCAGCACGCGGTGGCAAGGCACCACCAGCGAGGCCGGGTTGCGGCCGATCGCCGCGCCCACCGCGCGCACCGCCGCCGGCGCGCCGATGCTGCGCGCCAGCTCGCCATAGCTGCAGGTGCGCCCGCTCGGGATGCGCAGCAATGCTTGCCACACCGAACGCTGGAAGGGCGTGCCTTGCAGATCGAGCGGCAGATCGAAGCGCGTCAGCGTGCCGGCGAAGTAGCGCTGCAGTTGCGATGCGGCCTCGTGCAGCAGCGCATCGGCGGGCCGTAGCGGCACGGCGAGCTCGCCGGGGTGGTGCTTCTGGCCCTCGAACCACAGGCCGGCCAGGCCGCGCGCCGTGCGCGCGAGGCGCACCCGGCCCATGGGGGTGTCGATGATGGCCTGCGCGGTGCAGGCGGCGTTGAGCATGTCGGTCAGGTGGCTCATGCTGAAGTCTCCAGGCTGTTCCACAGGCGCAGCACCGCGTAGGCGCGCCACGGCCGCCAGGTCTGGGCGCGCTCGTCGGCGCTGCGTTGATGCGTCGTGCCGAACAGGCGCTGCATGGCCTTGAGCACGGCGACGTCGTTGGGGGGGAAGGCATCCGGCCAGCCGAGCGCACGCATCGCGATGTAGTGCGCCGTCCAGGGGCCGATGCCGGGCAGCTCGCACAGCGCGGCGATGAATTCCTCGGGCGCGACGGCGGGCGTCATCAGCGTCTCCAGCCCCGGCCAGGCGTCGGCCAGCGCGATCAGCGCCGCGGCGCGTTGCCGCACGATGCCGAGGCCGGCGATGTCGGCGAGCCCGGCCACGGCGAGGCGCTCCGGCGCCGGGAATTGCTGAGTGACCTCGGGCCAAGGCGTTGCGGCCGCTGCGCCAAAGCGCTGCACCAGCCGGCTGGCGAGCGTGCGCGCCGCCGCCACCGTGACCTGCTGGCCGAGCACGGCGCGCACCGCCAGCTCGAAGGCATCCAGGCTGCCGGGCAGGCGGATGCCCGGCGCGCCGGGCAGCTCGGCAAGCGCGGCGTCGATGTGGGCCGGCGCGGCGTCCAGATCCAGCCAGCGCCGCGCCGCGGCGGCCACGCGCGCGCTCGCGCTCGCCAGCGCGGGGGCGAAGCGCAGCTGCACACGTTCGCGCGCCGGGTCGAAGATCGCCTCGACCCAGCCGGGCGCCTCGGCGAGCGCGCCGGCGCGCAGGCTGCGCCGCACGCTCAGCGTGTCGACCGCCTCGATGCCGGGAATCGCGCGCTGGGCGAGAAAGCGCAGCAGCGTTGCATGATCCAGCGGCGCGCGGTAGGCGAGCGTGATGGTCACGGCGTCGGGCGCGTCGCCCTCGCGCGTCTCGCGCTCGGTCGCGCCGCGCAGGCGGCTCGGGCTCATGCGGTAGTGCTCGGCGAAAGCTGCATTGAAGCGGCGCAGGCTGGAAAAGCCCGCCGCCAGCGCCACCTGCGCGACCGGCATGGCGCTGTCGGTCAGCAGCTGTTTGGCCAGCAGCAGGCGCCGCGTCTGCAGGTACTGCATGGGCGTGACGCCCTGCTCGGCCGCGAAGATGCGGCGCAGGTGGCGGTCGCTGACGCCCAGGCGCGCCGCCAGCGCCGCCAGCGAGGCGGCCTCGCCGCTGGCGGCTTGTGCGTTCAACTCCTGCGCCGCCTGGCGCGCCAGCGTGCGCGAAGCGTCCATCACGCTCCACGGCAGGCCGGCGCCGGGGGCGATCTCGGGGCGGCACTTCAGGCAGGGCCGAAACGCGGCTGCCTCGGCCTGCGCCGGCGTCTCGAAGAAGCGGCAGTTGCGGCGCTGCGGCGTGCGCACGCGGCAGATCGGCCGGCAATACACACCGGTGCTCGTGACCCCCACGAACAGGCGCCCGTCGAAGCGCGCATCGCGGGCGGCGAGGGCCTGGTAGGCGGCGTCGGCATCGAGCGTCATGCGAGGGATTATGGGCAGCGGCCGGCGTGGCGCTGGCCGTTTTCGGACATGCCCCTGACGGGCGTGCGCGTGTCGCCAACGTGACTTCGCGGGCGGGTTTGCCCGATCACCCGCGCCTCTGGGCTTCGCATACAACTCGGCCGACCGGCGGCGCCCAGACTGCCGGCATGGGCCTTCCGGAGACTCCCGCTTGCAGCTCCTGCAGATCATCATCAGCGGCATCGCGCAAGGCTGCATCTACGGCCTGATCGCGCTGGGCTTCGTGCTGATCTACAAGGCGACCGAGACGGTCAACTTCGCGCAGGGCGAATTGATGATGCTCGGCGCCTTCTGCGGCCTGGCGCTGATGAGCTTCGCCGGCTTCCCGTTCTGGCTCGCCGTGCTGTCGGCGATCGCCGCGATGGCGCTGTTCGGCATCGCGCTCGAGCGCGTGGTGATCCGCCCCATCCTCGGCCAGCCGGCCTTCTCGGTGGTGATGCTGACGATAGGCATCGGCTACGTGACGCGCGGGCTCGTCACCATGATCCCGACCATCGGCACGGAGACGCACACGCTGGAGGTGCCGTACAAGGACCAGGCCTGGAACCTCGGTGCGCTGGTGCTCAACGTCGAGCAGATGGTGGTGATCGCCGCCACCGCGCTGCTCAGCGCGCTGCTCTACGCGATGTTCCGCTTCACCAAGCTCGGCATCGCGATGCAGGCCTCCTCGCAGAACCAGCTCGCCGCCTACTACATGGGCATTCCGGTGCGGCGCCTGAACGGCCTGGTGTGGGGCCTCGCGGCGGCGGTGGCCGCGGTGGCCGGGCTGCTGCTCGCGCCCATCACCTTCGTGCACGCGAATATGGGCTTCATCGGCCTGAAGGCCTTTCCGGCCGCGGTGGTCGGCGGCTTCGGCAGCCTGCCGGGCGCGATCGTCGGCGGCATCGTCATCGGGCTCGTCGAGGCGCTGTCGGGCTTCTACCTGCCCGAAGGCTTCAAGGACATCGCCGCCTACGTGGTGGTGCTGGTGATGCTGGTCGTGCGGCCGAACGGGTTGTTCGGCGAGAAGCTGCGCAAGAAGGTCTGAACCCGATGCGCTTCATCTTCAAGACCAACTACGAGCAGGACATCCGCCTCGCCAAGCACGGCGGGCAAGTGTTCTGGTATTCGGCGCTGCTGCTGGCGCTGCTGGCCGCGCCCTGGGCCATCCCGGAATACTGGCTGGCGCAGCTGACCTTCATCCTCGTCTACGGCATCGTCGGCCTCGGGCTGATGCTGCTGTCGGGCTTCACCGGGCAGTTCTCGCTCGGGCACGCGGCCTTCCTCGGCGTCGGCGCCTACACGCAGGCGGCGCTCACCGGCGCCGGCGTGCCGTTCCTGCTCGCGATCACCGCGGCGGCGGGCGTCGCGGCCGCCGTCGGCGTGATCGTCGGCCTGCCCGCGCTGCGCCTGAAGGGCATCTACCTCGGCATCGCCACGCTCGCCTTCGGCTTCATCGTCGAGGAGGTGTTCGCGCGCTGGGAGAGCGTCACCGGCGGCAACGCCGGCAAGCACCTGAAGGATCCGAACCTGTTCGGCCTCACGCTCGAATCGGGCGAGGCCTTCTACTACCTGTGCCTCGTGCTCGCCGTGCTGGCCACGCTGGGCGTGCTCAACCTGCTGCGCTCGCCCACCGGGCGCGCCTTCGTCGCGATCCGCGATTCGGAGATCTCGGCGCAGAGCATGGGCATCCAGCTGGCGCGCTTCAAGACGCTCTCGTTCGCGATCTCGGCGGCGCTGGCCGGCGTCGGCGGCGCGCTCTATGCGCACAAGCTGAAGTTCATCTCGCCCGACCAGTTCGGCGTGCTGCAATCCATCGACCTGATCCTGATGGTCGTGATCGGCGGCCTCGGCTCGGTGCACGGCGCCTTCCTCGGCGCGATCTTCCTCATCACCATGCCGCAGGTCATCGCGCTGGCGAAGGATCACCTGCCCGAGACGATCGCGCTCGCGCCGGGGCTGCAGGGCGTGGTCTACGGCGTGGTGCTGATCTCCTTCGTGCTGTTCGAGCCGCTCGGCCTCTACGGCCGCTGGTTGAAGCTGCGCACCTGGTTCCAGCTCTTTCCCTTCTACCGGCGCGGCATGTTCAAGCGCCAGAAGGCGTTCCAGAAGTCGGAGCGGCTGCGATGAGTACCGGCGTGCTGCTCTCCGCCAAGGAACTCTCCGTGCGCTTCGGCGGCGTGCTGGCCGTCAACAAGGTCAGCTTCGACGTGCACCGCGGCGAGGTGTTCACGCTGATCGGGCCGAACGGCGCCGGCAAGACGACCGTCTTCAACCTGATCAGCCGCATCTACACGCCGACCTCGGGAGCGATCGAATACGACGGCACGCCGCTGCTGGCGCGCGCGCCGCACGAGATCGCGCCGCTGGGCATCGCGCGCACCTTCCAGAATATCGAGCTGTTCGAGCACGCCACCGTGCTGCAGAACCTGCTGATCGGCCGCCACGTGCACCGCGAGACCGGCTTCTGGAGCCAGCTGCTGTTCACGCGCGCCACGCGCGAGGCCGAGATCCGCGCGCGCCACAAGGCCGAGCAGGTGATCGACCTGCTCGAGCTGCAGAAGCACCGCGATGCGCTGGTCGCCGGCCTGCCCTACGGCGTGCGCAAGGTGGTGGAGCTGGCGCGCGCGCTGTGCACCGAGCCCAAGCTGCTGCTGCTGGACGAACCTTCCTCGGGCCTGAACGTCGAGGAGACCGACGACATGGCCTTCTGGATCCGCGACATCCGCGACGAGCTCGGCGTCACGGTGCTGATGGTCGAGCACGACATGGCGCTGGTCTCCAAGGTGTCGGATCGTGTGCTGGCGATGAACCAGGGCGAGGTGCTGGCGCTGGGCACGCCGGCCGAGGTGCAGGCGCATGCGGGCGTGGTCGAGGCCTATCTGGGTTCGGCGGGCGAGGTGGAGAGCCTGCGGAGGAAGGCGGCATGAGCGACATCCTCGCGCTCGCCAACGTCGAGAGCAGCTATGGCCCGATCCGCGCGATCCGCGGCGTCAGCCTGGCGGTGAAGAAGGGCCAGATCGCCACCGTGCTGGGCAGCAACGGCGCGGGCAAGACGACCATCCTCAAGACCATCTCCGGCATCCTCGACCCCAGCAAGGGCACGGTGCATTTCAAGGGCGAGGACATCACCGCGCAGGATCCGGCGCAGATCGTGCAGCGCGGCCTCAGCCACGTGCCCGAAGGGCGCGAGGTGTTCCCGCTGCTGTCGGTGCACGACAACCTGCTGATGGGCGCCTACACGCGCCGCGACCGCGACGGCGTCGCGCGCGACATGGAAACCGTCTACGGCTACTTCCCCATCCTGCGCGAGCGCGCCAGGCAGGATGCCGGGCTGCTCTCCGGCGGCCAGCAGCAGATGCTCGCCATCTCGCGCGCGCTGATGGCCGCGCCCGAGCTGATGCTGCTCGACGAACCCAGCCTCGGGCTCTCGCCGCGGCTGACGCACGAGATCTTCGAGATCGTCGTGCGCATCAACCGCGAGCGCGGCACCACGCTGCTGCTGGT
This sequence comes from Piscinibacter sp., assembly GCA_017983795.1. Classification (GTDB taxonomy): domain Bacteria; phylum Pseudomonadota; class Gammaproteobacteria; order Burkholderiales; family Burkholderiaceae_C; genus Piscinibacter. The sequence goes on along the minus strand of JAGOAS010000034.1, from coordinate 11,505 downwards.
GGAGCAGAACGCCAACATGGCGCTGAACGTGGCCGACCACGGCTACGTGCTGGAGAACGGCCGCATCGTGATGGACGACGCCTGCGAGCGCCTGCGCGAGAAGGACGACATCAAGGAGTTCTATCTCGGCATGAAGGAATCCGGCGTGCGCGGCGAGCGGCGCTGGAAGAAGAAGAAGACCTGGAGGTGAGGGCGTGCCGAACCTGTGGAAGCTCGATTCGCTAAGACCCTGCACCGAGGTCGTGCTGGCGGGCGAGACCATGCCGGCGCTGTTCTGGAACGGCGTGGCGCAGCGCGGGCCCCAGGTGTTCCTGCGCCAGAAGGAGCTCGGGCTGTGGCGGCAGTGGAGCTGGGCGCAGACCGGCGAGGCGGTGCGCGAGATCGCCCACGGCCTGATGAGCCTCGGCTTCGCGGCGGGCGAGTGCGCGTCCATCCTCGCCAATACGCGCGTCGAGTGGATGCTGGCGGATCTGGCCATCCTCTCCTGCGGCGGCGTCAGCAACGGCATCTACCCGACCGATTCGGCCGCGCAGGCGCATTACCTCTGCGAGGACTCGCGCACCTGCGTGCTCTTCGTCGAGGACGAGGAGCAGCTCGACAAGGCGCTCGAGGTGCGCGAGCAGCTGCCACGGCTGCGCAAGATCGTCGTGATGGACATGAAAGGCCTGCGCGATTTCGCCGACCCCGGCGTGATCGACCTGATGGCCTTGCGCGAGCTCGGCCGCGTGCATGCGCAGGAACACCCGGGCGCGCTGGAGGCGCGCGTCGCGGCGGTGCAGCCGCAGGATCTCGCCATCCTCGTCTACACCTCGGGCACCACCGGGAGGCCCAAGGGCGCGATGCACTCGCACGCGGGCCTCGTCTACACCGTGCGCGGCTACAACCTGATCGTGGCGCAGTACGAGAGCGACGAGCGCATCGCCTTCCTGCCGCTGTGCCACATCGCCGAGCGCATCGGCGGCGCCTTCTTCGCGGTCTACACCGGCTCGAAGCTCAACTTCGTCGAGCGGCCCGAGACCGTGCCGGAGAACGTGCGCGAGATCGCGCCGACCGTCTTCACCGCCGTGCCGCGCGTGTGGGAGAAGCTCTACTCCGGCGTCACCATCGCGCTCAAGGATTCGAGCAAGCTGCAGCGCTCCGCCTATGCCTGGGGCATCGGAGTGGGCAGGCGCGTCGCCGATCGCGTGCTCGCCGGCCAGCCGGTCAGCGCCTGGCTCAAGCTGCAGTTCACGCTGGCGCGCTGGATCGCGCTGGACAACGTGCGCAAGCTGATCGGCGTGCACCGCGCGCGTTTCTGCGTCACCGGTGCAGCGCCGATCTCACCCGAGCTGATCCGCTGGTATCTCGCGCTGGGCGTGCCGCTCGGCGAGGTGTGGGGCATGACCGAGACCTGCGGCGCCTCGACCTCCTCGCCGATCGGGCGCATCAAGCCCGGCATGGTCGGCCCGGCCTGCCCGTTCAACGAGGTGCGGCTCGACCCGGTGACGAGCGAGATCCAGGTGAAAGGGCCGAACGTCTTCATGGGCTACCTCAACCTGCCGGAGAAGACGGCCGAGACCTTCACGAGCGATGGCTGGCTGCGCACCGGTGACGTCGGCCAGGTCGACGCGGACGGCTACTTCCGCATCACCGACCGCATGAAGGACATCATCATCACGGCCGGCGGCAAGAACGTCACGCCCAGCGAGATCGAGAACGACCTGAAGTTCTCGCCCTTCATCACCGACGCGGTGGTGATCGGCGACAAGCGGCCCTACCTGACGGTGATCGTGATGATCGACCAGGAGAACGTCGAGAAATTCGCCCAGGACCGCGACATCCCTTTCAGCAACTACACCAGCCTGACGCGCGCGCAGCCGGTGCAGGAGCTGATCTGGAGCGAGATCGAGCGCGTGAACCGCAAGTTCGCGCGCGTCGAGCAGGTCAAGAAGTTCTTCCTGCTCGAGACGCAGCTGAGCGCCGAGGACGAGGAACTCACCCCGACGATGAAGCTCAAGCGCAAGTTCGTCGAGAAGAAGTACGCCGATCGCATCGAGGCGCTGTACCGAGATTGACCGATCCTGACCGCCGAAGGAGGCAACGATGAAACCCGTATTCACGCTTTCCTTGAACCTCATGGCCGCCGCGCTGCTCGCGCTGGCCGGCACCGCCGCGCAGGCGCAAGCCACGCAGGGCATCAGCAAGACCGAGATCCTGCTCGGCTCGATCCAGGACCTGTCCGGCCCGATCGCCGGCTTCGGCAAGCAGGTGCGCCAGGGCATGCTGCTGCGTGTGGAGGAACTCAACGAGCAGGGCGGCGTCAACGGCCGCAAGATCAAGCTGCTGATCGAGGATTCGGCCTACGACCCGAAGAAGGCCGTGCTGGCGGCGCAGAAGCTCGTCAACCAGGACAAGATCTTCGCGATGGTGGCGCACATCGGCACGGCCACCAACAACGCCGCGATGCCGGTGCAGTTCGAGAAGAACGTCATCAACTTCTTCCCGGTGACGGCCGCGCGCGAGATGACCGAGCCGGCGCACAGGCTCAAGCTCGCCGGCGGCTCGAGCTACTACGACCAGATGCGCGTGGCAGTGCCCAAGCTGGTGAAGGACAAGGGCGTCAAGAAGGTCTGCACCATCTACCAGGACGACGAGTTCGGGCTGGAGGTATTCCGCGGCGCCGAGGCCGGGCTGAAGGCGCTGAACATGGACTTCACCGAGAAGACCACCTACAAGCGCGGCGCCACCGACTTCTCCTCGCAGGTGGCGCGCATGAAGGCGGCTGGCTGCGAGATGGTGGTGCTGGGCACCATCATCCGCGAGACCATCGGCACCATCGCCGAAGGGCGCAAGACCGGCTTCAACCCGGTCTACCTCGGCTCCAGCGCCACCTACACCGACCTGATCCACAAGCTCGGTAAGAAGGCGATGGACGGCCTGTACGCCACCCACACGGTGCAGCACCCGTATCTCGACGAAGCCTCGCCCAAGATCCAGTTCTGGGCCAAGAAATACCAGACCAAGTTCGGCGACGACCCGACGGTCTTCTCGGTCTACGGCTACTCGGCGATCGACACCTTCATCGCCGCGGCGCAGAAGGCCGGAGCGAACCTGACCACCGACAGCTTCATCAAGGCGATGGAATCGATGAAGTTCCCGCCCGACATGTTCGGCTCGGCCGAGCTGACCTTCAGCCCGACCAAGCGCGCCGGCAGCGACATGACGCGCATGTCGCAGCTGCAGGACGAGCGCTGGAAGCCGGTGACCGACTACGTCAAGCCGCAGTGAGCGGCGGCGCCTACGACACGATGTAGGCCGCGGCGCCGCTGGCGAGCAGCTTGCCGTCGGCGCCGCTGAAGGCCATGCGCGTGGAGGCCACGCGCGAGCCCAGGCGCAGCACCTCGGCGCGCAGCTCGAAGCGCTCGCCGATGCCCGGGCGCAGGTAGTCGATGCGCAGATCGATGGTGCCGAGCTTGATGAAGCGCTGCAGGCGCTGCAGCGGCGGCTCGTCCATGTGGCGCGCGCCGATGGCGGCCATCACCGCGAGGCCGCCCATCGCGTCCAGCCCGGCGCTGATCACGCCGCCGTGCAGGCGGCGGTGGCCGTAGTGGCCGATCAGCTCTTCGCGCATCTCGATGTGGCCGCTGACGCCGTCGCCCGCGACCGTGTCGATGCGCAGGCCGAGCACGCGGTTGAAGACGACGCGTTGTTCGAAGATCTCCTTGAGCCCGCTCACGAACTCGGCTTCGAAGGGTTTGGGGGTTGAGGGCATGGTGCTCGATGATAGGGACTGCGAAAGGAAATGGCGATGAACCACGCGATGATCTTCGATGCCGTGCGCACGCCGCGCGGCAAGGGCAAGAAGGACGGCAGCTTGCACGAGGTCAAGCCGGTCGACCTGCTCGCCGGCCTGCTGGTCAAGCTGCAGAAGCGCCTGGGCTTCGACCCCGCCGCGCTCGACGACGTGGTGATGGGCGTGGTCTCGCCGATCGGCGAGCAGGGCTCGGTGATCGCCAAGACGGCAGCGCTGAAAGCGGGCTGGGACTTCCGCGTCGCCGGCATGCAGATCAACCGCTTCTGCGCCTCGGGCCTGGAGGCGGTGAACCTCGCCGCGCAGAAGGTGGCGAGCGGCTGGGAAGACCTGGTGGTCGCCGGCGGCGTGGAGAGCATGTCGCGCGTGCCCATCGGCAGTGACGGCGGCGCCTGGGCGCAGGACCCAGCCACCAACTTCGCCACCGGCTTCGTGCCACAGGGCATAGGCGCCGACCTGATCGCCACGCTGGGCGGCTGGGGCCGCGACGACGTCGACCGCTATGCGCTCACGTCGCAGCAGCGCGCCGCGGCGGCGCAGGCCGAAGGGCGCTTCGACCGCTCGGTGATCGCGGTGGACGACGAGATCGGCCTGCCGGTGCTCGAGCGCGATGAATTTCTCAAGCCGCGCACCACGCTGGAAGGCCTGGCGCAGCTCAAGCCGGCCTTCGCCGAGATGGGCGCGATGGGCTTCGATGCGGTGGCGCTGGCGCGTTACCCGCAGGTCGAGCGCATCGCGCACGTGCACACCGCCGGCAATGCCTCGGGCATCGTCGACGGCGCGGCGGCGGTGCTGATCGGCAGCGAGGCCAAGGGGCGCGAGCTCGGGCTCTCGCCGCGCGGGCGCATCGTCGCCACCGCCTTGTCGGGCGCCGACCCGACCATCATGCTCACCGGCCCGATGCCGGCCTCGCGCAAGGTGCTCGCCAAGGCGGGGCTGACGGTGGACGACATCGACCTGTTCGAGGTCAACGAGGCCTTCGCGGCCGTGCCGATGCGCTTCATGCGCGAGATGGGCGTGCCGCACGAGAAGGTCAACGTCAACGGCGGCGCGATCGCGCTCGGCCACCCGCTCGGCGCCACCGGCGCGATGCTGCTCGGCACGCTGCTCGACGAGCTGGAGCGGCGCAGGCTCAAGCGCGGCCTCATCACGCTGTGCGTCGGCGGCGGCATGGGCATCGCGACGATCATCGAGAGGATCTGATCTTGGGCACCATCCGCTACGAACTCGGCGCCGACGGCATCGCGACCATCACCCACGATGCACCCGGCGCGCCGGTCAACACCATGACCGTGCAGTGGCAGGCCGATCTGGCCGCGGTGGTCGAGCGCGTCGAGGCCGACAAGGAGCGCATCAAGGGCGTGCTCGTCACCTCGGCGAAGAAGACCTTCTTCGCAGGCGCGCAGCTCGACAGCGTGCTGACCATGACCGAGGCCGACGCGCCGGCGGCCTTCGCCGCGATCGAGGCGATGAAGCGCAGCTTCCGCCGCCTCGAAACGCTCGGCCGTCCGGTGGTGGCCTTGCTCAACGGCGCGGCGCTCGGCGGCGGCTGGGAGCTGGCGCTGGCCGCGCACGCGCGCTTCGCGCTGGATGAACGAGGCGAGCGCACGGTCCGCTTCGGCACGCCCGAGGTGTCGCTGGGCTTGATTCCTGGTGCCACCGGCATCACCAAGACCGTGCGCCTGCTCGGCCTGATGGCGGCGCAGCCCCTGCTGATGGAAGGCAAGCTGTTCGGCCCGCGCGAAGCGCTGGAACTTGGCCTGGTCGACGGCATCGGCTCGACGATGGACGATCTGCGCGAGATGGCGCTGGCCTGGATCGCCGAGCATCCGCAGGCCCAGCAGCCCTGGGATCGCAAGGACTACAGGATGCCCGGCGGCACGCCGGCCAGCCCGAAGATAGCGATGGGCCTGACGGTGGCGCCGGCGATGCTGGCCGCCAAGTCGCGCGGGCTCTATCCGGCGGCGCAGGCGATTCTCGAGGCGATGGTGGAAGGCGCGCTGGTCGACTACGACACCGCCACGCGCATCGAGAGCCGCAAGCTCGCCAGGATCATGACCGGGCAGACCGCGCGCAACATGATCCAGGCCTTCTTCTACGACCTCAACGCGATCAAGGCCGGCAAGGCGCGCCCGCAAGGCGTTCCGCCCTGGAAGCCGAAGCGCGTCGGCGTGATCGGCGCCGGCATGATGGGTGCGGGCATCGCACAGGCGAACGCGTCGCGTGGCATCCCCTGCGTGCTCGAGGATGTCGCTATCGACAAGGCGCGGCAGGCGGCCAAGCACGAACTCGTGACGCCCAGCGCCGACGTGGCCGACCTGAAGGGCTGCGAGCTCATCATCGAGGCGGTGTTCGAGCAGCGCGCGCTCAAGGCGCAGGTGACGCGCGAGGCCGAGCCGCTGCTCGCCGAGGGCGGCATCTTCGCCTCCAACACCTCGACGCTGCCGATCAGCGGCCTGGCGCAGGCCAGCGCCGCACCGCAGCGCTTCGTCGGCCTGCATTTCTTCTCGCCGGTGCACAGGATGAAGCTGGTCGAGATCATCCGCGGCAAGGCGACCGACGACGAGACCATCGCACGCGCCTACGACTACGTGCTCGCGCTCGGCAAGACGCCGATCGTCGTCAACGATTCGCGCGGCTTCTTCACCAGCCGCGTCTTCGGCACTTACGTGATGGAAGGCGCCGCGATGCTGGAAGAGGGCATCGCCGCGCCGCTGGTCGAGCATGCGGCCGAGGCAGCCGGCATGCCGGTCGGCCCGCTGGCGGTGCTCGACGAGACCTCGCTGTCGCTGTCGGTGCACGTGATCGAGCAGACGCGCGCCGACTTCGCGGCCGAGGGGCGCAGCCGCGAGCCGGCGGCCGGCGAGGCGCTGGTCGAGCGTCTGGTCAAGGAGTTCGGCCGCGCCGGCCGCGCCGCCGGTGGCGGCTTCTACGACTATCCGGCGGGCGAGCCCAAGCGGCTGTGGGCGGGGCTGAAGCCCTTCGAGAAGGCCGGTCTCGTGAGCGACTTCGAGGAACTCAAGCAGCGCTTCCTCTACCGCCAGGCGATCGAGACGGCGCGCTGCCTGGCCGAAGGCGTGCTCGGCAGCGTGGCCGAGGCCAACATCGGCTCGATCTTCGGCATCGGCTTCCCGGCCTGGACGGGTGGGGCGCTGCAGTTCGTGCGTTCCGAAGGATTGGAGAACTTCCTGCGCCGCGCCGATGCACTGGCCGAGCGCCACGGCGAACGCTTCGCGCTGGCGCCGCAGGTTCGTGAGGCGCTGCGCCGCGCCTGCGCTTGATTCTGGGCAAGAAAAGAAGAAGCCCCGCCTAAGCGGGGCTTCGTTCATCAGGCGCGAGCCGGGATCACTTGAGGGTCAGGATCCAGGCGACCAGCTTCTTGGCCTCGGCATCGTTGACCTGCGCGTTGGCGGGCATCGGGATCTGGCCCCAGACGCCCACGCCGCCCTTGATCACCTTCTGCGCCAGCTTGTCGGCAGCGTCCTTCTGGCCGGCGTACTTGGCGGCGACGTCCTTGTAGGCCGGGCCGACCAGCTTCTTGTCGACGGCGTGGCAGGCCATGCAGTTCTTGGCCTTGGCCAGGGCCTCGTCGGCCAGGGCGGGAGCGGACACGGTGGCGGCGGCAGCAACCAGCGCGAGAGCGGGGAACAGCTTCATCGTTTTCCTTTCGAGATCAAACGTCAAACGGGGAAATCTGCGGATGTTTCGACACCCGGGCGGCCGAGGCCTCGGCTACAGTGCCATCAACGAATTGTAGGGGCTACGGTTGACGCGCAACTTGCGCCGAAGTGCCGGCCCGGCGGAGCGGAAGCATGTTTTTCATCGTCATCGGCGTGGGGATCATCCTGCTGCACTTCCTCGGTTTCGGCCCCATGGCCAACTGGACCTGGAATCTCAGCGGCGATCTGTGGAAGTTTGCCGTTCCCTTCGCGCTGGCCGCGGTCTGGTGGGCCTGGGCCGACGGCACCGGCCTGACCAAGCGCCGCGAGATGGAGAAGATGGACGAGCGCAAGCGCGAGCGCCGCGAGAAGAACCTCGTCTCGCTGGGCATGGACAAGATGGCCAAGCGCGCCAGGAAGGCCGGCAAGTAGTTCACTTCGGCTCGAACTTGTCGAGCACCGCGCCGGAACTGGCGCTCGAGGCATTCATCGCGAATTTCGCCAGCACGCCGCGGGTATAGCGCGGCGCCGGGCGCTTCCACGCTGCACGACGCTTGGCAATCTCGGCCTCGGCCACGTTGAGCTGCAGCGTCAGCGTGGTGGCGTCGATGGTGATGGAGTCGCCTTCGTTCACCAGCGCGATCGTGCCGCCCTCGTAGGCCTCGGGCGCGACGTGGCCCACCACCATGCCCCAGGTGCCGCCAGAGAAGCGGCCGTCGGTGATCAGGCCGACCGATTCGCCCAGCCCCTGGCCGATCAGCGCGCCGGTGGGCGCGAGCATCTCCGGCATGCCGGGCCCGCCCTTGGGGCCGAGGTAGCGCAGCACCATCACGTCGCCGGCCTTGATCCGGCCGGCCATGATGGCCGCCAGCGCCGATTGCTCGTCGTCGAAGACGCGCGCCGGCCCGGTGATCTTCGGGTTCTTCAGCCCGGTGATCTTGGCCACGCAGCCTTCGGGGCTGAGGTTGCCCTTGAGGATGGCGAGGTGGCCCTGCGCGTAGATCGGGTCGGCCACCGGGCGGATCACCTTCTGCTCGCTCGAAAGATCGGGAACGGCCGCGAGGTTCTCGGCCACGGTCTTGCCGGTGATGGTCTTGCACTCGCCGTGCAGCAGGCCGGCTTTCAGCAACTGCTTCATCACCGCGGGGATGCCGCCGGCGCGATGCAGATCGACTGCGAGGTACTGGCCACTCGGCTTCAAGTCGCACAGCACCGGCGTGCGCTGGCGAATGCGCTCGAAGTCGTCGATGGTCCACTCCACGCCGGCCGCATGCGCAATGGCGAGGAAGTGCAGCACCGCGTTGGTCGATCCGCCGGTGGCCATGATCACGGCCACGGCGTTCTCGATCGCCTTCTTCGTGACGATGTCGCGCGGCTTGAGATCGGCCTTCACCGCCTCGACCAGCACCTTGGCCGCGTGCTCGACCATGGCGACGATCTCGCCCTCGACGTTGGCCATGGTCGACGCGTAGGGCAGGCTCAGGCCGAGCGCCTCGAAGGCCGAGCTCATGGTGTTGGCGGTATACATGCCGCCGCAGGAGCCGCTGCCGGGGATCGCGCGGCGCTCGATCTGGCAGAAGTCCTCCTCGCTCATCTTGCCGGCCGTGAACTGGCCGACCGCCTCGAAGACGCTGACGATGTTGAGGTCCTGGCCCTTGTAGCGGCCGGGCAGGATGGTGCCGCCGTAGATGTAGATCGCCGGCACGTTGGCGCGCAGCATGCCCATCATGCCGCCGGGCATGTTCTTGTCGCAGCCGCCGATCACCATCACGCCGTCCATCCACTGGCCGCCGACGCAGGTCTCGACGCAATCGGCGATCACCTCGCGCGACACCAGCGAATACTTCATGCCCTCGGTGCCCATCGCCATGCCGTCGGAGATGGTCGGCGTGCCGAAGATCTGCGGGTTGGCGCCGGCTTCCTTCAGCCCGATCACCGCCGCGTCGGCCAGGCGCTGCAGGCCCGAGTTGCAGGGCGTGATGGTCGAGTGCCCGTTGGCCACGCCGATCATGGGCTTCTTGAAGTCGCCTTCCTGGTAGCCCAGCGCGTAGTACATCGAGCGATTCGGCGCGCGCGCCACGCCCTCGGTGATGTTGGCGGAACGGCGGTTGATCTTGCTCATCGCTCACCCCTCGGTCGGCGCGGGATCGGGAGGCGGATTGTCGGCCGCGGCAACAGCAGCTGCGTCCAACCGATGCAAAGCCGGCCACGCGGGCTGGGTTATCGTTCGCGCATGCTCGTTCATCCGCAGTTCAATCCGGTCGCGTTGCAGCTCGGGCCGGTGGCGATCCACTGGTACGGCATCACCTACCTGGTCGCGTTCGGCCTCTTCCTCTGGCTGGCCGGGCGCCGCGCCCAGATGCCGCAGTTCGCGCAGGCGGGCTGGACGCGCCGCGATGTCGAGGACCTGCTCTTCTGGGGCGTGCTCGGCGTGGTGGTGGGCGGGCGGCTCGGCTACGTGCTCTTCTACAAGCCCGGCTACTACGCCGAGCATCCGCTCGAGGTGTTCGCGGTGTGGAAGGGCGGCATGGCCTTCCACGGCGGGCTGCTCGGCGTGATCGGCGCGATGGCGCTCTACGCGCGCTCCAAGGGCCGGCCCTTCCTGCAACTGATGGACCTGATCGCGCCGGCCGTGCCCACGGGCCTGGCGAGCGGGCGCGTCGGCAACTTCATCAACGGCGAGCTGTGGGGTCGCGCCGCCGACCCGGGCCTGCCCTGGGCGATGGTGTTCCCGCAGTCGGGCAGCCTGCTGCCGCGCCACCCTTCGCCGGTCTACCAGTTCCTGATGGAAGGGCTGGCGCTGTTCGTGATCCTGTGGATCTACGGCCGCAAGCCGCGCGGCCCGGGCCAGGTGGCGGGCCTGTTCCTGATCGGCTACGGCGTGTTCCGCTTCATCGCCGAGTTCTTCCGCGAGCCCGATGCCTTCCTCGGCCTGCTGGCGCTGAACATGAGCATGGGCCAGTGGCTGTGCGTGCCCATGGTCGCGGTCGGCGCCTGGCTGTGGCTGCGCGGGGCGCGGCTCGCATCCGCCTGAGGCAAGACCATGCGACAGATCTTCCTCGACACCGAAACCACCGGCCTGAACGCCGAATCCGGCGACCGCATCATCGAGATCGGCTGCGTGGAGATGCTCAACCGGCGCCTGTCGGGCCGCAACCTGCACTTCTACCTGAACCCCGAGCGCGCGAGCCACGAGGACGCGGTGAAGGTGCACGGGCTGACCGACGAGTTCCTCGCCGACAAGCCGCTGTTCGCGGCGATCGTCGACGAGCTGATGGACTACCTCGCCGGCGCCGAGATCCTGATCCACAACGCCGCCTTCGACGTCGGCTTCCTCAACGCCGAGCTGAAGCGGCTCGCGCGGCCGGCGTTCGAGGCGCAGGTGGGCCAGATCACCGACACGCTGCTGATGGCGCGCGAGATGTTCCCGGGCAAGTCGAACTCGCTGGATGCGCTGTGCAAGCGCCTCGAGGTCGACAACGCCAGCCGCAGCCTGCACGGCGCGCTGCTCGACGCCGGGCTGCTGGCCGAGGTCTACATCCGCATGACGCGCGGCCAGGATTCGCTGGTCATCGACGAGGTCGAGGCGTCGACGGCCGAGGTGGCGCTGGAGAGCGTCGACCTGTCGGCTTTCACGCTGCCGGTGATCGCGGCCGATGCGGACGAGGTGCAGGCGCATGCGGCGCTGATCGCCGAGCTCGACCAGGCCAGCGGCGGCAAGACGGTGTGGAAGGCGGCCGAGCCGGCTGTGGCATAATCTGCGGCTCTGCGGAAAGGCGAGGGCGGCTAGCTCAGGGGTAGAGCATCGCATTCACACTGCGGGGGTCGGGGGTTCGAAACCCTCGCCGCCCACCACCGATCCAGACAGATCAGCAAGCGCGGCCGGGATTCCCCGGCCGTTTGCTTTTGTGGCGCGAGAATCGCAAGCATGGATCGAGTCGATGCCCTGGTGATCGGTGCCGGCGTGGTGGGGCTGGCGGTGGGCCGCGCGCTGGCGCGCAGCGGCCTGGAGACCATCGTGCTCGAGCGCGCCGACGCCATCGGCACCGGCACCAG
>JAGOAS010000033.1 GCA_017983795.1 Piscinibacter sp. | reverse complement strand
GATGACCACCCCACCCGGGACGGCCGCCGCCGCGCGGCAGTTCGCTGCGGGTTACGCCCTACGGGCTCCACCCTCCGCGAACTGCCGCGCACTCAAGGACTTACACCACTTCCTGGGACATCAACGTTGTCAGTCGCCATCGCCCACTCACCTGGGTGATAGCGCGCTGGGCCAGGCCTGTGCATCCTTGCGGCATGAATGAAGCGATCCAATCGGCACGCAACGAGCGCGTGACACCCCCGGAGCTTTCCCGGCCGTTTCCGTTCGCCAGCGCAACGCAGGCGGCTCGCCATGCGATGTTTGAGGCTGCTTCCCGCGTCTTGACCTATCACGCATCTCGACTAAAGTCGCGCGTCAACGACGAGAAGAAGGCGCTGCACATGCTCGAGGGTGGCGAACTGGAAGTTCATTGAACCCACCAAAGCAGGTCGCATCGCTCGCGAATAGTGCATGCCTGACGAGGTGGTGATGCGTGGGTAGCCAAAGGCGCATCGGACCGTCTCGAAGTGTTGTGGCCGATTCGTCGAGAACCTACTCGGCAGCCTGCGCAATGCTTGTGGCAAACGGCGGTCTCGTTCAGGTCGCGAGCCTTTGGCTTGCAGCCTCAGCGACAGAAGACCTTCAGGCTTTCCAACGCCCCCGCTGCTAGGCGAAGGGGACCGCGACATCGGCGGGCTGTACCTGGACTCGGACATCGCTGCGCTGGATATCGCCACTAGAGCGGTCCCCGGGCATCTGCATCGTCTTCACCGCAGCAGCGAGTTCTTGCAATTCCTGCGCGCCATCGAGGCGAACGTGCCCGCAGCACTTGAACTCACCTCGTGATGGACAACTTTGGACCCTCGAGGCGCCGCCCATCGCACGTGGACACGCCCTCGTTCGCGCAATCCCGCCGATCACGGTGCCTTGCTCTGCGTGCGCAGATTCACGCCCAAAAATGAAAGACGCCCGCACTGGGCGGGCGCTCTTATGAATTGGCGGAGTGGACGGGGCTCGAACCCGCGACCCCCGGCGTGACAGGCCGGTATTCTAACCAACTGAACTACCACTCCGCGTGGCCGGCAGCTCCAGGATCACTCCTCAAGCGCTGCCGAAACTTGGCGTCCCCTAGGGGATTCGAACCCCTGTTACAACCGTGAAAGGGTCGTGTCCTAGGCCTCTAGACGAAGGGGACTGGAACCTTCATCGACTTGAACCTGCGCCGTGCCTTGGGCGGTGGTGGAGGTAAGCGGGATCGAACCGCTGACCTCTTGCATGCCATGCAAGCGCTCTCCCAGCTGAGCTATACCCCCGTGGTTGCCGTTGGTCAGCAGTCGCAGTTTCAAGCGAGACCGCGAGTATAGCGTGATTCTCAGACCCCCTGCAATCTGCGCAGCACCGTCTCCCTGGGAAAGAGCGCAAGGACGGCATCGATCGACGGGGTCTGCACGCGGCCGCACACCAGCACACGCAGCGCGTGCGCGATCTGGGGCATCTTCAGGCCATGCGAGGCGAGTGTTTCCTTGATCGACGAGGCGATCGTGCCCTTGTCCCAGTCGATCTCGGCCAGGCGGTCGCGCAGCGCGCGCAGCGCCGGGCGTACGGCGTCGGTCACGTGCTGCGCCAGGTCTTCCTCGCGCGGAGAGACCTCGACGAAGTACATGCCGAGCCAGTCCGCCAACTCGACCAGCGTCGCGCAGCGATCCTTGAAGAGCGCGCACAGCGCCTCCAGTGTGGGGGCGGCAGCCGCGGCGATACCGCGCGCTGCAAAGTGCTGCGCCACCAGCGGCGCGAGTTCGGCATCGGACGTGTTTTTGATGACGTGCGCGTTGACCCAGTTCAGCTTGGCTGCATCCCACTGAGCCGGGCTGCGGGCGAGGTGCGCACCGTCGAACCAGGCGATCAGCTGATCGCGGTCGAAGAGCTCGTCGTCGCCATGGCTCCAGCCCAGTCGCGCGAGGTAGTTCACCATCGCATCGGGGAGGTAGCCGCCTTCCTGGTACTGCATCACGCTGACCGCGCCATGGCGCTTGGAGAGCTTGTCGCCGTCCGGTCCCAGGATCATGGGCACGTGGCCGTACTGCGGCAATTCGGCACCGAGCGCGCGCAGGATGTTGATCTGGCGCGGCGTGTTGTTGACGTGGTCGTCGCCGCGCAGCACGTGGCTGATCTGCATGTCCCAGTCGTCGACCACCACGCAGAAGTTGTAGGTCGGCGTGCCATCGGGGCGGCAGATGATCAGGTCGTCGAGCTCGCGGTTGCTGATGGTGATCGGGCCCTTGACCATGTCGTTCCAGGTCACGTCGCCATCGAGCGGGTTGCGAAAGCGCACCACCGGCTTCATGCCATCCGGCACCGCCGGCAGCGTCTTGCCTGGCTCGGGGCGCCAGCGGCCGTCATAGCGGGGCTTCTCGCCGCGTGCGCGCTGAGCTTCGCGCATCGCATCGAGCTCTTCCGGCGTGCAATAGCAGTGGTAGGCCGAGCCTTCGGCCAGCATCTGCTCGACCACCTGCCGGTAGCGATCGAGGCGCTGCATCTGGTAGTACGGGCCCTCGTCGTAGTCGAGACGCAGCCACTTCATTGCCGCGATGATCTGGTCGACCGCCTCCTGCGTCGATCGGGCGACGTCGGTGTCCTCGATGCGCAGGATGAAGTCGCCGCCGTGGTGGCGCGCGAACGCCCAGGAGAACAGCGCGGTGCGGGCGGTGCCGAGGTGCAGGAAGCCGGTCGGCGACGGGGCGATGCGGGTACGGACTCTTCGGGTCATGGTGCGTCGATGTTCACAGCGTCGACAGTCCGCGCAGCAGGTCGGCCTGCAGGTCGCGCACGTCTTCCAGGCCGACGGCCACGCGGATCATGCCCTGCGTGATGCCGGCATCCTGCCGCTGTTCCTCGGTGAGCCGTCCATGGGACGTGCTCGCCGGGTGGGTGATGGTGGTCTTGGTGTCACCGAGGTTGGCGGTGATCGAGCAGACGCGCGTGTGGTCGATCACGTGGAATGCGTTCTGGCGCGCGAGCGGCGCGCCGCCCTGCACCTGCCCGCGCACGATGAACGACACCACCGCGCCGCCACAACCCGCTTGCTGCGCCATCGCCAGCGCGTGCTGCGGATGTGACTCGAGCCCGGGGTAGTACACACGCTCGACCTGCGGCTGCGCTTCCAGCCAGCGCGCCAGTTCGAGCGCACGCCTGCTCTGCGCCTCCATGCGGATTGAGAGCGTCTCCAGGCCCTTGAGCACCACCCAGGCATTGAATGGCGACAGGCTCATGCCGGCACTGCGCATCACCGGCACGAACTTCTCGTTGACGAGCGCGTCGCTCGCGCAGATCGCACCGGCGATCACGCGGCCCTGCCCGTCCAGGTACTTGGTGCCGGAGTGGATGACGAGGTCGGCACCGTACTCGATCGGCCGCTGCAGGGCCGGCGAGCAGAAGCAGTTGTCCACCGCCAGCCAGGCGCCGGCGCGCTTGGCGATGGCCGCCAGCGCCGCGATGTCGCACACCTCGGTGAGCGGGTTGGTGGGCGACTCGGCGAACAGCAGCTTCGTGTTCGGCCGGATGGCCTGCTGCCACTGCGCCACGTCGGTCTGCGAGACGAAGGTGGTCTCGACGCCGAATTTCGCGAACTCGCGGCCGAACAGCATGATGGTCGAGCCGAACACGCTGCGCGAGCAAACGACGTGGTCGCCAGCCTTCAGCAGCCCCATGCCGAGCAGCAGGATCGCGCTCATGCCGCTGGAGGTGGCGATGCAGGCTTCGGCCCCCTCCAGGGCCGCAAGGCGCCGCTCGAACATCATCACCGTCGGGTTGGTGAAGCGCGAGTAGATGAACGCCTCTTCCTCATTGGCGAAGCGCGCCGCCGCCGTCGCCGCGTCGGGCTGGCGGAAGCTGCTGGTCAGGAACAGCGCTTCGCTGTTCTCGCCCCAGGCGCTGGCTGGCAGTCCCTCGCGCACGGCGAGCGTGTCGAGGTGCGTGCCGTCGGGGAGGTCGACGCGCGGGATCCGCTTGTCGCTCATCAGCCCGCCTCCGAGGCGTTGTGCAGCGCAAGGCGCGAGCGATCGTCGCCCTCTTCCTCCTCGCCCTGGCTGCGGCGCTGCGCCGCGATGGTGTCGAAGTCGGCGGCCGACACGTCGCCTGTGATGTAGACACCGTCGAAGCACGAGGCCTCGAAGCCGTCGAGCTTCGGATTGAGGGTGCCCACCACCTTCTTCATCGCGGCGACGTCCTGGTAGATCAGCGCGTCGGCGCCGATGTACTCGCGGATCTCCTCGGCGCTGCGGTTATGCGCGATCAGCTCGTCCTTGGTCGGCATGTCGATGCCGTACACGTTCGGGAAGCGCACCGGCGGCGCAGCCGAGGCCATGTAGACCTTGCGGGCCCCGGCGTCGCGCGCCATCTGCACGATCTCCTTCGACGTGGTGCCGCGCACGATGGAATCGTCCACGAGCAGCACATTGCGGCCCTTGAACTCGCTGGCGATCGCGTTGAGCTTCTGGCGCACCGACTTCTTGCGCATACCCTGCCCCGGCATGATGAAGGTGCGGCCAACGTAGCGGTTCTTCACGAAGCCTTCGCGGTACGGCTTGCCGATCTTCTGCGCCAGTTGCATCGCCGAGGGACGGCTCG
This sequence comes from Piscinibacter sp., assembly GCA_017983795.1. Classification (GTDB taxonomy): domain Bacteria; phylum Pseudomonadota; class Gammaproteobacteria; order Burkholderiales; family Burkholderiaceae_C; genus Piscinibacter. The sequence goes on along the minus strand of JAGOAS010000033.1, from coordinate 25,375 downwards.
ACTCGGGAATCGGGATGACCACATCGATCTCGCTGGGCGGCATCGTCGAGATGAGCCGTTGCGCCAGCGTCTCGCCCATGTTCAGGCGCGCCTGGTAGACCGACACGCCGTCCATCACGGAGTCAGGCCGAGCGAGGTAGACGAACTCGAACATACAGGGGTTGAGCGTCGGGTGCTCGGCGCACTGCTGCGCGTGCACACGCCCTTCCAGGTCGATGAAGATCGCCTCGCCGGGGGCCACGTCGCGCACCAGTTTGTGGCCGGTGCCTTCGAGCGCGACCGATTCGCTGGCCACCATCACTTCGCGCCCGCCCGGGCCTTCGCCTTCGCCGAAGCACAGCGGCCGGATGCCGAACGGATCGCGGAACGCCAGCAGCCCGTGGCCGGCGATCAGCGCGATCACGGCATACGAGCCCTTGACCCGCTTGTGCACCACGCCGACGGCCTTGAAGATCGCCTCGGGCGTGAGCGGCAGGTCGCGCGCGGCCTGCTCCAGCTCGTGGGCCACCACGTTGATCAGCACCTCGGTGTCGCTCTCGGTGTTGATGTGGCGCCGGTCGATGTCGAACAGCTCCTTCTTCAGCGTGTGCGCGTTGGTCAGGTTGCCGTTGTGCACGAGCACGATGCCGAACGGCGCGTTCACGTAGAAGGGCTGCGCCTCCTCTTCGCTGTAGGCGTTGCCGGCCGTCGGGTAACGAACCTGACCGAGGCCGACGCTGCCCGGCAGCGCGCGCATGTTGCGGGTGCGGAAGACGTCGCGCACCATGCCGCGCGCCTTGTGCATGAAGCACTTGGTGTCGAGCATCGTGACGATGCCGGCGGCATCCTGACCGCGATGCTGCAGCAGCAGCAGCGCGTCGTAGATCAGCTGATTGACCGGCGATCGCGAGATCGCGCCGACGATGCCACACATGTCCTGGACTCCTTCTCTTCGCGCAGCGCCTTCAGGCCCTGCGAAGCTGCGAGGCCACCTGGGGCGGCAGCAGCGGCATCAAACCTTCGAGCATCACGGCCAGCATGCCGGCGCCATGCGACTGCCGCCAGGCAGCCGACTTCACCGCCGGCGTCAGCCCCACCACGGCCGCGACCGCGAGCAACAGCACCACGCCGCGCAGCGCGCCGAACAGCGCACCCAGGCCGCGATCGGGCACGCTCAGCGGCGTGGCCTGGATCAGAAGGCGGATCAGGCGCGCCGCGATGGCCCACACCACCAGCGCGAGCACGAACACCGCGGCGAACGAGGCGCCGAGGTTCAGCGCCGAGCCCGGCACGCCAATCGGCACGTAGGCCGCCGCCAGCGGGGCAAACCACTGCGCCGCAAACCAGGCAGCAATCCAGCCCGCCAGCGACAGCACCTCGAACACGAAGCCACGCAACAGCCCGACGACGACCGACACCGCCAGCACGGCCAGCAATGCCGCGTCGACCCAGCCGATCTGCGTGAGGTCCATGGTCGGCCGCCTCAGAGCGTCAGCACCACGCCGGCGACGCCGGCGGACTTCGCCTTCGCCAGCGCACGCTCGGCCTCGTCGCGCGTCGCGTACGGGCCGGCGCGCACCCGCGTGCGGCTGCCCGAGGAGGTCTCAACCACCTGCGTGTAGCTCTTCAGCCCGAGCTTCTCGAGCTTGGTGCGCATCTCGCGCGCGGCATTCGCATCGGCGAACGCGCCCGCCTGCACGACGAACCGTCCACCGTCCCGGGCCGGCTCCGTCTTGACCTCGGCGGGCTTGGCTGCCGGCTTCGTCTCTGCCTTCGCTTCGGCCTTGCCCTCGAGCAGCGCCTTGGCCCGCGCGGCATCCGGCGCCGCCGCTGGCGCGACCTTCGCCGGTTCGGCCACGGCCTTCTTCGGTTCGGGCACCGGTGCAGGCTTCTCGGCCGGTGCACTGGCGGGCGCAGCAGTTTCGCGCGGGCCCTCGGCCGGTGGCTGCGCAGGAGTCTCCTCGCGGGGAGAAGCCACCAGCGGCGTGGACGCCTTGCCGGAGGCCACGCGGGCAGGCGGCATCGCTAGGGTCGGCGCGCCGTCCTTGCGCGGAATCTCGATCGGAATGTCGACCGGCACCGGCCGCGGCTGCGTCTCGAACACGAGCGGGAAGCCGATGACGCCGGCCATCACGAGCACCGCGGCGCCGAGCAGGCGACGGCGGGCGCGGGTACGGGCCAGGGCGATGTCGTCGGTGGAGTCGACCGACCTCGTCGGGGAGTCGGCAGCGTTCGTGCGGCGCCGGAAGAACGTCAGCAGACCCATGAGGTGCGTCTGCCGCGATGCTCAAGCCACGTGCCGCGCCCCCAGTCGGGGCGGGCCGTCCTTCAGCACGCCGCCGACGGTGTAGAACGATCCGAAGACGACGATTCTATCAGCCGGGTCTGCGCCGGCGAGGCAGGCCGCCAGGGCTTGCGAGGGCGATTCGTGCCGGTGCACGCCCACCGGCCCGGGACCTTTGCCGCCCAGCGAGGCATGCAGTTGCACGAGTTCTTCGGCGCGCGCGGCGCGCGCGATCGGCAGGTCGGTGAAGTGCCATTCGTCGACCAGCGGCGCCATCTTCATGAGGATCGCCGGAATGTCCTTGTCACGCATCGCGCCGAACACGGCGTGCGTGCGCGGATGGAAGCCCATCTGGTCGAGGTTCTGGGCCAGCGCAGCCACCGAGTGCGGGTTGTGCGCGACGTCGAGCACCAGTGTCGGCTGGCCGGCGATGATCTGGAAGCGCCCCGGCAGTTCCACGAGCGCGAAGCCGTTGCGCACCGCCTGTGCCGTGATCGGCAGCACCGCGCGCATCGCCTCGAAGGCCGCCAGCACGCCCGAGGCATTGAGCAACTGGTTGGCGCCGCGCAGTGCCGGGTAGGCGAGGCCGTTGTAGCGGCGCTCGCGACAGGCCCAGCCCCACTGCTGTCGATCGCCGGCGTAGTTGAAGTCGCGCCCGAACAGCCACAGGTCTGCGCCGATGCGCGCCGCCTCGTCGATGACGCTGCGCGGCGCCATCGGATCGCTGACGATCACCGGCTTGCCGGCGCGCATCACGCCGGCTTTCTCGCGCCCGATCGACTCGCGGTCCGGTCCGAGGAACTCCATGTGGTCCAGGTCGATGCTGGTGATGATGGCGCAGTCGGCATCGAAGGCGTTGACCGCATCGAAGCGGCCACCGAGGCCCACCTCGAGGATGACGAGGTCGAGCGGCGCCTGGGCGAGCAGGCGCGCGATAGCCAGCGTGGTGAACTCGAAGATGCTCAGCGTGATCTCGCCGCGCGCCGCCTCGACGGCCTCGAAGTGCGGCAGCAGCGCCTCGGCGTCCACCATGCGGCCGTCGACACGGCAGCGCTCCTCGAAGTGCACGAGGTGCGGCTTGGCATACAGCCCGACACGGTAGCCGGCCTGCAGTGCGATCGCCTCGAGCATCGCGCAGGTGGAGCCCTTGCCGTTGGTACCGGCCACGGTGATGACCGGCACGCGGAACTCGAGCCCGAGGCGCGAGCGCACCTCGACCACGCGCTCGAGCGACAGGTCGATCTCGGTCGGGTGCATGCCGGCGCAATGCGCCAGCCACTGCTCGAGGTTCCTCGGCGTCAAGGACGGGTCACGCGATCGCGTCGGCGCTCAGGCCCTGCAACATCGCCAGCGAGCGCGCCACGGTGGCGCGCATCTCCCGCCGGTCGATGATCATGTCGATCGCGCCCTTGTCGACCAGAAACTCGGCGCGCTGAAAGCCCTCGGGCAGCTTCTCGCGCACGGTGTTCTCGATCACGCGCGGGCCGGCGAAGCCGATCAGCGCCTTCGGCTCGGCGATCACCACGTCGCCCATGAAGGCGAAGCTCGCCGACACGCCGCCCATGGTCGGATCGGTCAGCACGCTGATGTAGGGCAGGCCCGCCTTGGCTAGGCGCGTCAGCGCGGCGTTGGTCTTGGCCATCTGCATCAGGCTCAGCAGGCCCTCCTGCATGCGTGCGCCGCCGGTGGCCGTGAAGCTCACGAACGGGGTCTTCTGCTCGACCGCCGTCTCGACGCCGCGCACGAAACGCTCGCCGACCACCGAGCCCATCGAGCCGCCCATGAAATCGAACTCGAAGCAGGCGGCCACCACCGGCAGGCTCATCACGGAGCCACCGAGCACCACCAGCGCATCGGTCTCGCCGGTGGACTCGAGCGCGTCCTTGAGGCGCTCGGGGTACTTCTTGCTGTCCTTGAACTTCAGCGCATCGACCGGCAGCACTTCCTGGCCGATCTCGTAGCGCCCCTCGGCGTCGAGGAAGGCGTCGAGGCGCGCGCGCGCGCCGATGCGGTGGTGGTGGCTGCACTTCGGGCAGACGTTGACGTTCTGCTCGAGGTCGGTCTTGTACAGCACCGTCTCGCAGGATGGGCACTTGATCCACAGGCCCTCGGGCACCGTGCGGCGTTCGCTCGGGTCGGTCTGCTGGATCTTCGGGGGCAGCAGTTTCTCAAGCCAGCTCATGGTGCCAATCCTTTCAGGAATCGAGGGCGGCGCGAATGCCGCCGATGAAGTCTGCCGCCGCGGCGGCCACCGCCTGGCGGTCGCGCGTCTCGAGCAGTTGCACGAGCGCCGAGCCGATCACCACGGCATCGGACACGGCCGCCACGGCGCGCGCGGTCTGTGCATCGCGGATGCCGAAGCCCACGCCCACCGGCAGCTTGACATGCTGTTTGATGCGCGGAACCGCCTGCGCCACCGCGCTGGTGTCGAGGTGGCCGGCGCCGGTGACGCCCTTCAGCGACACGTAGTACACGTAGCCGCTCGCGATGCGGCCGACGTCACGGATGCGCTGTTCGGTCGACGTGGGCGCGAGCAGGAAGATCAGGTCCAGCCCGGCGTCACGCAGCCGAGCGGAGAAGGCCTCGCATTCCTCGGGCGGGTAGTCGACCACCAGCACGCCGTCGACGCCGGCGGCCTTCGCGTCGGCCACGAAGCGCTCGACGCCGTAGCGCTCCACCGGGTTGGCATAGCCCATCAGCACCACCGGCGTGGCCGTGTCGCGGGCGCGGAACTCGCGCACGATCTGCAGCACCTGCGGCATGCCGATGCCCTTGGCGAGGGCGCGCTCAGAGGCCTTCTGGATCACCGGACCGTCGGCCATCGGGTCGGAGAACGGCACGCCGAGCTCGATCACGTCGGCACCGGCCTTCGCCATCGCCACCATGATGTCCACGGTCGCGTCGGCATACGGATCGCCGGCCGTCACGTAGGGGATCAGCGCCTTGCGGCCGCGCGCGTGCAGCGCCGCGAAGGCGGCGGCAATGCGGCTCATCGGGCACCTCCCTTCACGCTCTGCCCGCGGCACGAGGGCCGGCAGAAGAACTCCGCGCCGGAGAGGTCGGCCACGGTGCCGATGTCCTTGTCGCCGCGGCCGGAGAGGTTCACCAGCAGGTGCTGGTCGGGACGCATCGTCGGGGCGAGCTTCATCGCGTAGGCCACCGCGTGGCTCGACTCGAGCGCCGGGATGATGCCTTCGGTGCGGCACAGCCGGTGGAAGGCCGTCAGCGCCTCGTCGTCGGTGATGCCGACGTATTCGGCGCGGCCGATGTCCTTCAGGTACGCGTGCTCCGGGCCGACGCCGGGGTAGTCGAGGCCGGCGGAGATCGAGTGCGTCTCGGTGATCTGGCCGTTCGCGTCCTGCAGCAGGTAGGTGCGGTTGCCGTGCAGCACGCCAGGCGTGCCGGCCGACAGCGAGGCCGCGTGCTTGCCGCTGGCCAGGCCCTGCCCCGCGGCCTCTACGCCGATCAGGCGCGTGCCCTTGTGAGGGATGTAGGGGTAGAAGATGCCCATCGCGTTGCTGCCGCCGCCGACGCAGGCAATCACTGCGTCGGGCTGCCGGCCGGCCGGGCCGCCCAGCGACGCGATCATCTCGGGCATCTGCACGAGGCACTCATCACCGATCACGCGCTGGAAATCGCGCACCATCATCGGGTAAGGGTGCGGGCCCGCCACGGTGCCGATGATGTAGAACGTGTTCTCGACGTTGGTGACCCAGTCGCGCAGCGCCTCGTTGAGCGCATCCTTCAGCGTCTTGCTGCCGGATTCCACCGGCACCACCTTCGCGCCGAGCAGGTGCATGCGGTACACGTTGGGCGACTGGCGCTTGACGTCCTCGCTGCCCATGTAGACCACGCACTCCATGCCATAGCGCGCGCAGATGGTGGCCGTGGCCACCCCGTGCTGGCCGGCGCCTGTCTCGGCGATGACGCGCGGCTTGCCCATGCGGCGGGCCAGCATCGCCTGGCCGATGGTGTTGTTCACCTTGTGCGCGCCGGTGTGGTTCAGGTCTTCGCGCTTGAGGTGGATCTGGGCGCCGCCGAGTTCGCGGCTCAGCCGCTCGGCGTGATAGACCGGGCTGGGCCGGCCGACGAAATGCGCGAGTTCGGATCGGAATTCGGCCATGAACGCCGGGTCGGCGCGGGCCTCGTCGTAGGCCTGCTTCAGTTCATCGAGCGCGTGGATCAGCGTCTCGGCCACGAAGGTGCCGCCATAGACGCCGAAATGCCCCCGCTCGTCGGGCTGCTGGTAGTTCAACATGGTGCTGGAAAGAGTTCAGGTCTCGGAATCGGCGATGCGGGCATCCGCCTCGCGCACCGCCTCGCAGAACCGGCGGATCAGGCCGGCATCCTTGATGCCCTTGGCTGCCTCCACGCCGGTGCTCACGTCAACGGCCCAGGGCCGCACCTGAAGAATGCCTTCGATCACATTTCCGGCATGCAACCCACCAGACAAAACGACCGGACGGGGCACGTTGGCGGGAATGAGCGACCAATCGAAGACCTTTCCGCCCCCACCGTACCCCTCGACATGCGCGTCGAGCAGGATGGCCTGGGCACTCGGAAACCGAGTCGCGAAGTCTACCAAATCGAACCCGGGCGCCATGCGGGCGGCCCGCAGGTAGGGCCGGCCGGGCGCTTCGCAGGCGGCGCAGGTCTCGTCGCCGTGGAACTGGATCAGCGCCTGCGGCAGCGCAGCGAGCGCCGCGTCGATTTCCGCCGGCGTCGCGTTCACCAGCAGGATCACCGGCGTCACGAAGGGCGGCAGGCTGCGCGCCAGTTCGGCTGCCCGCTCGAGCGAGACCGCGCGCGGGCTCTTCGGGTACAGCACGAAGCCGACCGCGTCGGCGCCCGATTCGACGGCGACGTCCAGGTCGGCCTCGCGCGTGAGACCGCAGATCTTGATGCGGGTTCGCTGGGGGAGCACGGTCAGGGCAGCCAGTCCATCGCTGCCGTGGATTCGGGCAGCGCGAGGGACGGATCGTAGTACGGCCCGACGAAATACAGGCCATCGGCCGGGAAGGTCGGTGCCGCCAGGCTGCGGTCGCGCGCCGCCAGCACACCGGCCAGCCAGCGGGCGTCGCGCGTGCCCGCCCCCACTGCCACGAGGCAGCCGAGGATGTTGCGCACCATGTGGTGCAGGAAGGCACTGGCCTCGAACTCGAAGCGCCAGTAGGCGCCGCGCCGTTCGATGTGGATGCGGCGCAGTGTCTTTACCGGTGAAGCGGCCTGGCATTCGGCCGAGCGGAACGCGGAGAAGTCGTGCTCGCCGATCAGCAGCTGCGCGGCCGCTTGCATCGCCTCGCCATCCAGCGCGCGAAAGCTCCAGCCCGCCAGCCCGGCCTCGAGCGCGGGGCGCACCGGCGATTCGCGCATCACGTAGACATAGCGGCGACCCAGCGCACTGTTGCGCGCATGAAAGCGCTCGTCGACCGGGCGACACCACTGCAGCGCAATGTCGTCGGGGAGAAATCGGTTGGTGCCGCGCACCCAAGAGAACGGTTCGCGCTGCGCGTCGGTGTCGAGATGGACGACCTGGTTGAGCGCGTGAACGCCGGCGTCGGTGCGGCCGGCACACATCACGCGCACCGGGTTGTCGAGGAACTGTGCAAGTGCCGCCTCGAGGCGATCCTGCACGGTCTGGCCACCAGGCTGGCTCTGCCAGCCCTGGTAGGCACTGCCGCGGTAGCTGACGCCCAGGGCGACCCTCATGGTCCGCTCCGCCGGACGGCGCGGGCGCCGAAGCGCCCGGGCATCAGCCCAACTGCTCGAGCATGCCCTGGGCCTTGGACTTCAGCGAGCCCGAGGCCTTGGACACGACTTCCTGCAGCAGGTCGCGCGCGCCTTCCATGTCGCCGATCTGGCGGAACTCCTCGGCCAGCTCGAGCTTGCGCGACAGCGGATCGGCCGCGTCGTCCTCGTCGAACCCGGACAGGCCGGAATCGCCGAAGCTCGACGGCACGGTGACCGGGCCGGGAGCCGCAGCCGGGGCGGCCGACTCGCCTGCCGGCAGATCGAGATCGAGCGAAATCCCACCGAGATCGAACTCCACGGCCGGTGCCGGCGCGGGGCTGGCGGTCGGCGGGGCTCCCAGGTCAGGCAGCGAGAGATCGGCGCCGGTGGCGTCGAAGTCCAGCAGGGCATCGGTAGACGGCGCGGCGACAACGGGCTGCGTGGCAAGCGACGGTTCGAGCACCGGCGCCGGCTCGTCGCCTCCACCGCTACCGATGTCGAGGTCAAGGTCGATGCCCGCATCGGGCGCCGGACGCGTGTCGAGCGCCGACGCGCCGTACTGCGACGGCGACGGCAGCACAGACTGCGGCATCGTGCTCGCGCCAAGCGGCTCGACCATCGCGCCGACCCCGGCCACGCCGCCGGCCGGCGCACCGCCCGGCTGGTACAGCGGGTTCTCGGGGTCGATCTGCGCGCCAAGTTCCTGGGCCTTCGCCCAGTCTTCGCCCTGCCCTTGCGTCAGCGAATACAGCTGCGTAGCCAGCAGCTCGAAGCCCTTGGTGTCGCGGCGCTTGGCATAGACCTCCAGCAGCTTGGTACGGATGGCCATGCGCTCGGGGTTGCCGCGCATCGCTTCCTTGAGGATCTCCTCGGCCTGCAGGTCACGGCCGTAGGCGAGGTAGACGTCGGCCTCGGCCACCGGATCGACGTCACCGATCGCGTCGAGCTGGCTGAGCGAGTAGCTCATCGACGACGAGTTGCCGCCGGCATCGCGCGTGTCGATGCGCTGGCCGCCGCTGGCGCCGAAGAACGAGTCGGGCTGCAGGCGGCTCTCGAGGAACGAGGTCTCGCCGCTGTCCTTCTTGTTGCGTTTGGTGAAGCGGTAGATGCCGAAGCCTGCCAGCAGCGCGATCAGGCCGCCGCCGAGCGCGAGCGCCAGCGGGTTGTCGTCGAGCAGCGAGCTGAGAAAGCCGGGCTCCTCGGTTTGAACGGCCACGGGTGCGGGCTTGGGCAACGCCGGCTTGGGCGCCGCCGCCGATGCGGGGGGCGCGGCGGCGATCGCCGGCGCCGAAGCCTCGGAAGTCGGGGCCGCCACGAGCGTGGGCAATGGCGCGGGAGAGACCGGAGCCGGCGCGACAGCGGAAGCCGGAGCCGGGGCCGCCGCAACGACCGGCGCGGGGGCCGGCGCACTGGCGGGTGCGGGCGCCGCGACCACGGGGGCCGGGGCCGGCGCCGGAGCAGCGGCGGGTACGGGCGGCTTGGCCGAAACGGCCACCGTCACTGGCGCCGAGGCCGGAGCGGGCGCAGCCGCCGGGGTGGCAGCCGCAGCGCTTGCGGCCTTGGCCTTGGCGGCTTCGTCGCCCAGTTTCTTCAGCTCGGCCACGTTCTTCGAGAGCTCAGCCACGCGCGTCGCGGTGTCCTTCTTCTCGGCGCCCTTGGCGATCTTTTCTTCGGTCGAAGATTTGCCCGCAGCCGCGCCCTTGCTCAGGGTCAGCTTGTCCGGCGCGGGCGCGGCCGCCTGCTTGCGATCCTGGACTTCGGTCTGAACGGTGCCTGTGGCCTGGCGCGCCGGGCCGCTGTCCTTGGCGGCCGGCACGGCGCCGGCCAGTCGCTGACGGTAGGCGCCGAAGTCGGCGCTCTGCGCCTGGATCAGCTGGCGCGCCTCGGAGGGCGTGACGGCCTTGGCGTCGTCGGCACTCGGCACGGACAGCACGACACCGGACTTGAGCCGGTTCATGTTGTTGCCGAGGAAGGCCTCCGGGTTCGCCTTGTACAGAGACACCAGCATCTGGTCGAGCGACACACCCGGGCGCTGCGTCTTGCCGGCAATGCGCGAGAGCGTGTCGCCAGCGCGGACCTTGTACTCGTCGGCGCCAGCGGGCGCTGCCGCCGGCGGGGTAACCGGGCTGGGCGCAGCCGCGGCCGGACGGGCTTCGGGAGCGGGCCGCGCTGCACGCGGAGCCGGGGCTGCTGCCGGGACGGGCGACGCGGCAGGCGCCGGCGGGGCCGCGGCGATCACCGGCGCAGCGGCGGGTGCTGCCGGGGTCGGCGCCGGGGCACGCGCCACCGTCGGCGGATCGAACAGCATGGTGTACTCGCGCACCAGGCGGCCGCTGGCCCAGGAGATCTCGAGGATCACGTCGACGAATGGTTCCTGGACCGCGCGATCACTGCTGACCTTGAGGTACGGACGACCATCCGCGCGGCGCAGCAGTTCCACATTGGTGGCCGGCAGCACGGCGTTGTAGTCCACGCCCGCAGCTCGGAAGGCCTCGGGACCCGCCACCTTGACTCGCAGCGTTCCGGCCTCTTCGGGCGTGATGCTGGTGATGTCGATCTCGGCCCGCAGCGCCTCACCCAGTGCCGACTGCACCGCAAGCCTGCCCAGACCCAGCGCGTACGCATTCGATGCGGCCAGCCACATGGCGGCAACGGCCACACCGGTCAGGGCAAAGCGCCCTGCAAAGGTCGAGTTTGATTTCAAGGCGTCTCCCAATAGGACCCAGCGGAAGGTCTGTACCGCCCTCATCTGTCGAGTCGGTGACCGGCGCAGCACATCCGCACTTCACGCGAAGAGCTGGAAATCACAATAACATCAAGAGGATACGATGACAAGCTCATGCATTGGCTGATATTTGTGCCGAAGCGCTTGCGCAGCGCCTTCGCGTGACAAATGTTGCAGCGCGCCAACGAGTCTGCGTGGGCGCGCTCACCTCAGGCCTCGATCAGGATGCGCAGCATGCGACGCAGCGGCTCGGCCGCGCCCCACAGCAGCTGGTCGCCGATCGTGAAGGCGCCCAAGTACTGCGGGCCCATCGCGAGTTGCCGGATGCGGCCGACCGGAATCGTCAGCGTGCCGGTCACAGCCACGGGCGTCAGGTCCTTCATCGTCGCTTCGCGCGTGTTGGGCACGACCTTCACCCAGGCGTTGTCATTGGCGATCATCGCCTCGACGTCAGCCTGCGGTACGTCCTTCTTCAGCTTGAACATCAGCGCCTGGCTGTGGCAGCGCATCGCGCCGACGCGCACGCAGAAGCCATCGACCGGCACGGCGCGACTGCCAAAGCCCTCGCCCTGGCCGAGGATCTTGTTGGTCTCGGCGCCGCCCTTCCACTCCTCGCGGCTGACACCGTTGCCGAGGTCCTTGTCGATCCACGGGATCAGCGAGCCGCCCAGCGGCACTCCGAAGTTGGCCGTCTCGGCCTCGGTGAGCGCACGCTGCTTGCCGATCACCTTGCGATCGATTTCGAGGATGGCGCTCTTCGGGTCGTCGAGCAGCGACTTGACCTCGGCGTTCAGCGTGCCGAACTGCGTCAGCAGCTCACGCATATGCTGCGCGCCGCCGCCGGAGGCGGCCTGGTAGGTCATCGTGCTCATCCACTCGACGAGCCCGGCCTTGTACAGCGCGCCCACGCCCATCAGCATGCAGCTAACGGTGCAGTTGCCGCCGATCCAGTTGCGGCCGCCCTTGCCGAGCGCGTCCTTGATCACCGGCATGTTGACCGGGTCGAGGATGATGACCGCGTCGTCCTTCATGCGCAGCGTCGAGGCCGCGTCGATCCAGTGGCCCTTCCAGCCCGCCGCGCGCAGCTTCGGGAACACCTCGGTGGTGTAGTCGCCGCCCTGGGCCGTGATGATGATCTCGCAGCGCTTGAGCGCCTCGATGTCGTAGGCGTCCTTCAGCGTCTTCTCGTTCTTCGCCATCGCCGGGGCCGCGCCGCCGGCGTTGCTGGTGCTGAAGAACACCGGCTCGATGTGGGCGAAGTCGCCCTCGGCCTGCATGCGGTCCATCAGCACGGAGCCGACCATGCCCCGCCAGCCAACCAGTCCCGTGAGTCTCATCGTCGTCGCCCTTTGAAATGAAGTGGAGTGGAAACCTTCGTGCCCCCGGGTCGCATCGCCGGGGGAGGGGCGAGACGAACCGGAGCTGAACTAGCCCTTGGTAATGGTTTTGATGGTCTTGCCGGAAAGCGCGGCGACCACGGCGTCGCCCATGGCGCGCGTGCCTACCTTGGTGGTGCCTTCCGACCAGATGTCCGCCGTGCGCAGCCCCGACGCGAGCACGTGCTCGACGGCCGACTCGATCCGGTCGGCCGCCTCGGGCTGGTTCAGGGAGAAGCGGAGCATCATGGCCACGGACAGGATTGTAGCCAGCGGGTTTGCGAGATCCTTACCGGCGATGTCGGGCGCGCTGCCATGGCTGGGCTCGTACAGGCCCCGCCCGGCTTCGTTGAGCGACGCCGAGGGCAGCATGCCGATCGAGCCGGTCAGCATGGCCGCCTCGTCCGAGAGGATGTCGCCGAACATGTTGCCGGTGACCAGCACATCGAACTTCTTCGGCGCCTTGACGAGTTGCATGGCCGCGTTGTCGACATACATGTGCTCGAGCTCGACGTCGGGGTACTGGGCGTGCACCTCGGTCACCACGTCCTTCCAGAACTGGAAGGTCTCCAGCACGTTGGCCTTGTCGACGCTCGTCACCTTCTTGTTCCGCTTGCGCGCCGCCTGGAAGGCGACGTGGGCGATGCGCTCGATCTCCGGGCGCGAGTAGCGCATCGTGTCGAAGGCTTCCGGTGCGCCCTTGAAGGCGCCGTCGGGCGATTCGCGCCGGCCGCGCGGCTGGCCGAAGTAGATGTCGCCGGTGAGCTCGCGGATGATGAGGATGTCCAGCCCCGACACCAGTTCCGGCTTCAGGCTCGACGCGTGGGTCAGCTGCGAGTAGCAGATCGCCGGGCGGAAATTGGCGAACAGTCCGAGGTTCTTGCGCAGGCCGAGGATGGCCTGCTCGGGGCGCAGCGCGCGCTCGAGCTTGTCGTACTTCCAGTCGCCCACGGCGCCGAACAGCACGGCATCAGCTTCCTTCGCCAGTTTCAGCGTGGCCTCCGGCAGCGGGTGGCCATGCGCCTCGTAGGCGGCCCCGCCCACGGCGGCGGTCTCGGTCTCGAAGCGAAGGTCGAGGCACTCCATGGCGCGCACGGCCTGCGCGACGATCTCGGTGCCGATGCCGTCGCCCGGCAGGATGGCGATCTTCAAGCGGATGTCCTTGTGGTCAGAGGGTGTGCGCGAGCCAGGGCTTCTTCAGCAGCCGCTCGGCCTCGTAGGCGCGGATCTTGTCGGCGTGACGCAGCGTCAGGCCGATGTCGTCGTAGCCGCCCAGCAGGCAGTACTTGCGGAACGGCGTGATGTCGAACGGCAGTTCGGCGCCATCGGGCTTGACCACCACCTGCCGCGCCAGGTCGACGGTGAGCTGGTAGCCGTTGAAGGCCGCCACCTCGTCGAACAGCTGGCTCACCTGCATCTCGGTCAGCACGATCGGCAGCAGGCCGTTCTTGTAGCAATTGCTGAAGAAGATGTCGGCGAAGCTCGGCGCGATCACGGCGCGGAATCCGAACTGGTCGAGCGCCCACGGCGCGTGCTCGCGCGAGGAGCCGCAGCCGAAGTTCTTGCGCGAGAGCAGGATCGACGCACGCTGGTAGCGCGGCTGGTTCAGCACGAAGTCCGGATTCGGCCTGCGCTGCGCCGGATCCTGGCCCGGCTCGCCGCGGTCGAGGTAGCGCCATTCGTCGAACAGGTTCGGGCCGAAGCCGGTACGCTGGATCGACTTGAGGAACTGCTTCGGGATGATCGCGTCGGTATCGACGTTCTCGCGGTCGAGCGGCGCGACCACGCCCTTGTGAACGGTGAAGGCTTGCATGCGAATCGGCTTACTTCTTCTTGGCGGCTTCTTCAATCTTCTCGCCGCCCTTCTGGATGTCCTTGCCCATGCCTTCGATGGTGTTGCAGCCGGCCAGCAGGTACAGCGAGGCGAGGACGGCGAACAGGGTGCGCTTCATGGAACGGTCTCCTTGGATGGGGCGCTTCAGGCGATGCGCCGGACGTCGACGAAATGACCTTCGATCGCGGCCGCCGCGGCCATCGCCGGGCTGACCAGATGGGTGCGGCCGCCCGCGCCCTGGCGACCTTCGAAGTTGCGGTTCGAGGTGGAGGCGCAGCGCTCGCCCGGCTCCAGCCGGTCGGCGTTCATCGCCAGGCACATCGAGCAGCCCGGCTCGCGCCATTCGAAGCCAGCCGCCTTGAAGACCTCGTGCAGGCCCTCGCGCTCGGCCTGGGCCTTCACCAGCCCCGAGCCCGGCACCACCAGCGCCTGCTTGACGTTGGCCGCGACGCGACCACCCAGCTTGCGCACCACGGCCGCGGCCTCGCGCAGATCCTCGATGCGCGAGTTGGTGCAGGAGCCGATGAAGACCTTGTCGACGCGGATGTCCGCGATCGCCTTGTTCGGCTCCAGCGCCATGTACTGCAGCGCGCGCTCCATGGCGCTGCGCTTGCCCGCATCCTTCTCGCGCTCCGGGTCCGGCACGCGGTCCTCGATCGACAGCACCATCTCCGGCGAGGTGCCCCAGGTGACCTGCGGGCGGATCTGCGCCGCGTCGAGCTCCACCACCGCATCCCAGGTCGCATCGTCATCGGAGCGCAGCGTGCGCCAGTAGGCAACGGCCTGCTCCCACTCGACGCCGTTCGGCGAGAACGGCCGGCCCTTGACGTAGGCGATCGTGGTCTCGTCCACCGCGACCAGGCCGGCGCGCGCGCCCGCCTCGATCGCCATGTTGCACACCGTCATGCGCCCTTCCATGGTCAGCGCACGGATCGCCGAGCCGCCGAACTCGATGGTGTAGCCGGTGCCGCCGGCGGTGCCGATGCGGCCGATGATGGCCAGCACGATGTCCTTGGCCGAGCAGCCGCGCGCGAGCTGGCCCTCGACCTTGATGAGCATGTTCTTCGCCTTCTTGGCCAGCAGCGTCTGCGTGGCCAGCACATGCTCGACCTCGCTGGTGCCGATGCCATGCGCCAGCGCGCCGAAGGCGCCGTGCGTGGAGGTGTGCGAGTCGCCGCAGACCACCGTCATGCCCGGCAGCGTGGCACCCTGCTCCGGCCCGATCACGTGCACGATGCCCTGGCGCTTGTCGAGGAAGGGAAAGAAGGCCGCCGCGCCGAAGGCCTTGATGTTGGCGTCCAGCGTCGTGACCTGCTGGCGCGAGGTCGGATCGGCGATGCCGTCGTAGCCGAGCTCCCAGCCGGTGGTCGGCGTGTTGTGGTCGGCGGTGGCGACGATGGAGCTGACGCGCCAGGGCTTGCGGCCGGCCAGGCGCAGGCCCTCGAAGGCTTGCGGGCTGGTGACTTCGTGCACCAGGTGGCGGTCGATGTAGAGCACCGAGGTGCCGTCTTCCTCGGTGTGGACGACGTGCTCGTCCCAGATCTTGTCGTACAGGGTGCGGGGCATGGGCTCTCGCGGCGGTTCAGCGGGGAACCGTGAATTTTAGGCGTTGCGCAAGCAAAAGGCCCCGGCACGTCGTGCCAGGGCCTTCGTGGAGCGGGGAATCCGCGGATCAGCCGCGCTGCGCGAGCGGCTTGACGTCGCGCCGCACCGAGCCGGCGTAGAGCTGGCGCGGGCGGCCGATCTTGTACTCCGGGTCGCCGATCATCTCGTTGAGCTGGGCGATCCAGCCGACCGTGCGGGCCAGCGCGAAGATCGCGGTGAACAGCTGCACCGGGATGCCGATGGCGCGCTGCACGATGCCCGAGTAGAAATCGACGTTCGGGTAGAGCTTGCGGGCGACGAAATACTCGTCTTCCAGCGCGATCTTCTCCAGCGCCATCGCGAGCTTGAACAGCGGGTCGTTGTGCAGGCCCAGCGCGGTCAGCACTTCGTGGCAGGTCTCGCGCATCAGCTTGGCGCGCGGGTCGTAGTTCTTGTAGACGCGGTGGCCGAAGCCCATCAGCTTGACGTTGGAGTTCTTGTCCTTCACCTGCTTGATGAACTCGCCGACCTTCTCGACGCCGCCGTTGCGCTGGATCTCCTCGAGCATGTTCAGCGCCGCCTCGTTAGCGCCGCCGTGCGCCGGGCCCCACAGGCAGGCCACGCCGGCCGCGATGGCTGCGAACGGGTTGGTGCCCGACGAGCCGCACAGGCGCACCGTCGAGGTGGAGGCGTTCTGCTCGTGGTCGGCGTGCAGGATGAAGATGCGGTCGAGCGCGCGCACCAGCACGTCGTTGGGCTTGTAGTCCTCGCAGGGCGTCGCGAACATCATGCGCATGAAGTTCGCCGCGTAGCTCAGGTCGTTGCGCGGGTACATGTAGGGCTGGCCGACGCCGTACTTGTAGGCCATCGCCACCAGCGTGGGCATCTTGGCGATCAGGCGGATCGCCGCGACGTCGCGGTGCTGCGGGTTATTGATGTCGGTGCTGTCGTGATAGAAGGCCGACAGCGCGCCCACCAGGCCGGTCATCACCGCCATCGGGTGCGCGTCGCGGCGGAAGCCGCGCAGGAAGAACTGCATCTGCTCGTTGACCATGGTGTGGTTGGTCACGAGCTTGTGGAAGTCCTTCTGCTGCGTCGCGTTGGGCAGCTCGCCCTTGAGCAGCAGGTAGCAGGTGTCGAGGAAGTCGCACTTCTCGGCCAGCTGCTCGATCGGGTAGCCGCGGTACAGCAGCTCGCCCTTGTCGCCGTCGATGTAGGTGATCGTCGAGTTGCACGACGCGGTCGACAGGAAGCCCGGGTCGTAGGTGAACTTGCCGGTCTGGGCGTACAGTTTGCGGATGTCGATCACGTCGGGCCCGATCGTGCCCTTGTAGATCGGCAGGTCCATGCTCGGGCTGCCGTCCGAGAATGACAGGGTGGCTTTGACGTCAGACGGAGTCATGGTCGGTTCCTTAGTGGCGAGGCAGGGTTGAGGCCGGTCTTGTCTCCACCGGTCGGGCTCGTGTCGGCCCTTGGTCTTCTCGTTGTACTTGTTCGTCGCGGATCGGCGTGCGCATCAGGCCCAGCACCTCGATCACGTCGTCGCGCGCCAGCTCGCCTTCGGGCTCCTTGCGGCGCAGCAGCAGGTCGAGCAGGTCGTTGTCGGCCAGATCCATCAGCGCCAGCATGCCGGCGGCCTGGCGCTCGGTGATGCGGCCGGCGTGCGCGTCGAAGAAACGCTCGACGAACAGATCGTTCTCGAGCAAGCCGCGGCGGCAGCGCCAGCGCAGCTTCGAGAGGGCCCGTTCGTCGATCAGCGCAGGCATGGCAGTGGCGCTTGCTTCAGGCGATGGTCACACCGCGCGGCGGACCATCAGCTCCTTGATCTTGCCGATCGCCTTGGTCGGGTTCAGCCCCTTCGGGCAGACGTCGACGCAGTTCATGATCGTGTGGCAGCGGAACAGGCGGTACGGATCCTCGAGGTTGTCGAGGCGCTCGGCGGTGCCCTGGTCACGGCTGTCGGCGATGAAGCGGTAGGCCTGCAGCAGGCCGGCCGGGCCGACGAATTTGTCGGGGTTCCACCAGAAGCTCGGGCAGCTGGTGCTGCAGCTCGCGCACAGGATGCACTCGTACAGGCCGTTGAGCTCGTCGCGCTCCTCGGGCGACTGCAGCCGCTCCTTGTCGGGCGGCGGCTCGTCGTTGACGAGGTAGGGCTTGATCGAGTGGTACTGCTTGAAGAACTGCGTCATGTCCACGATCAGGTCGCGGATCACCGGCAGGCCGGGCAGCGGCTTGAGCACCACGACGCCGGGCAGCGTGCGCATGTTGGTCAGGCACGCCAGGCCGTTCTTGCCGTTGATGTTCATCGCGTCCGAACCGCACACGCCTTCGCGGCAGCTGCGGCGGAAGCTCAGCGTCGGGTCGACCTCCTTGAGCTTGATGAGCGCGTCGAGCAGCATGCGCTCGCTGCCGTCGAGCTCGACCTCGAGGGTCTGCATGCGCGGCTTGGCGTCGGTATCGGGGTCGTAGCGGTAGATCTGGAAGGTGCGCTTGGCCATGGTCGTGCTCAGAAAGTCCGGACCTTCGGAGGAATGGATTCGGTGCTCAGCGGCTTCAAGGTCACCGGCTTGTAGTCGAGCCGGTTGCCTTCGCTGTACCACAGCGTGTGCTTCATCCACTCGGTGTCGTTGCGGCCGTTCGGATGCTCGGGCGTGTCGCTGTAGTCGTTGACGGTGTGCGCGCCGCGGCTCTCCTTGCGGGCCGCCGCCGAGATCATCGTCGCCAGCGCGGCTTCCATCAGGTTCTCGACCTCCAGCGCCTCGATGCGCGCGGTGTTGAAGACCTTGGACTTGTCGGCCAGGTGGATGTTCTTGACGCGCTCGGCGATCGCCTTGACCTTGACCACGCCCTCGTCCATCACCGCCTGGGTGCGGAACACGCCGGCATGCTGCTGCATCGCCTTGCGCAGGTCGTTGGCGACGTCCTGGGCGTACTCGCCGCTGCTGCTCTTCTCGTACTTGGCCAGGCGCGCCAGCGTGGCGTCGGCGGCGTCCTGGGGCAGCGGCTTGTGGCTCTTGGCCTTCAGCCCCGCGTCGACGATGTGGTTGCCGGCCGCGCGGCCGAACACCAGCAGGTCGAGCAGCGAGTTGGTGCCCAGGCGGTTCGCGCCGTGCACGCTCACGCAGGAGCACTCGCCCACCGCATACAGGCCGTTGACCACCGTGTTCGGATTGCCGTTCTTCGGCACGACGACCTGACCGTGGATGTTGGTCGGGATGCCGCCCATCTGATAGTGGATGGTCGGCACCACGGGGATCGGCTCCTTGGTGATGTCGACGTTGGCGAAGTTGTGGCCGATCTCGTAGACCGAGGGCAGGCGCTTGAGGATGGTCTCGGCGCCCAGGTGGGTCATGTCGAGCACCACGTAGTCCTTGTTCGGACCGCAGCCGCGCCCTTCCTTGATCTCCTGGTCCATGCAGCGCGAGACGAAGTCGCGCGGCGCCAGGTCCTTCAGCGTCGGCGCGTAGCGCTCCATGAAGCGCTCGCCCTTGTCGTTGCGCAGGATCGCGCCCTCGCCGCGGCAGCCTTCGGTCAGCAGCACGCCCGCGCCGGCCACGCCGGTCGGGTGGAACTGCCAGAACTCCATGTCTTCCAGCGGGATGCCGGCGCGCGCCGCCATGCCCAGGCCGTCGCCGGTGTTGATGAAGGCGTTGGTGCTGGCCGCGAAGATGCGGCCCGCGCCGCCGGTGGCCAGCAGCACGGTCTTGGCTTCGAAGATATGCAGCTCGCCGGTCTCCATCTCGAGCGCGGTCACGCCGACCACGTCGCCCTCGGCGTCGCGGATCAGATCGAGCGCCATCCACTCGACGAAGAAGTTGGTGCGCGACTTGACGTTCTGCTGGTACAGCGTGTGCAGCATCGCGTGGCCGGTGCGGTCGGCTGCGGCGCAGGCGCGCTGCACCGGCTTCTCGCCGTAGTTGGCGGTGTGGCCGCCGAACGGGCGCTGGTAGATCGTGCCGTCCGGGTTGCGGTCGAACGGCATGCCGAAGTGCTCGAGCTCGTAGACGACCTTGGGCGCCTCGCGGCACATGAACTCGATGGCGTCCTGGTCGCCGAGCCAGTCGGAGCCCTTGACGGTGTCGAAGAAGTGGTAGTGCCAGTTGTCCTCGCTCATGTTGCCGAGGCTGGCGCCGATGCCGCCCTGCGCCGCGACGGTGTGCGAGCGCGTCGGGAATACCTTGGACAGCACGGCCACGTTGAGGCCGGCGCGGGCGAGTTGCAGCGAGGCGCGCATGCCGGAGCCGCCGGCCCCGACGATGACCACGTCGAACTTGCGCTTCGAGACGTTGTTGGAACTCATGGAATCACAGTCTCCAAAGGACCTGGATGGCCCAGCCGGCGCAGCCCGTCAGCCAGACGATGGTGAACACCTGCAGCACGAGGCGGATGCCGACCGGCTTGATGTAGTCCATCCACACGTCGCGCATGCCGACCCACGCGTGGTAGAGCAGCGCGACGATCACGACGAAGGTCAGCGCCTTCATCCACTGGCGGCTGAAGATGCCCGCCCACTTGTCGTAGCCCAGTTCGCCGGGCAGCAGCACCTGCACCACCAGCGCGAGGGTGAACAGCGCCATCAGCGCCGCGGTGATGCGCTGCGCGAGCCAGTCGCGCAGGCCGTAGTGCGCACCGACGACGATGCGCTTGGATCCGTAGTTCTGTGCCATGGGAGCTTTCAGAAGAACAGCTTGTAGCCGAGCGCCAGCGTCAGCAGCACGCTGAGCGCGAGCGTGACGATCGCCGAGCTTTGGCCGAATTCCTTGGTGACGGCGTGCGTCGCGTCCATCCAGAGGTGGCGCACGCCGGCGATCAGGTGGTGCAGGTAGGCCCAGATCAGCGCCAGCGCCACCAGCTTGAGGAACCAGCCGGGGATGAAGCCGACGCCCGCGGCGAAGGCCGAGCGGAAGACGTCGAACGAGATCTCGGAGGAGACGCTGGTGTCGAACATCCAGATGATGAACGGCATCAGCAGAAACAACAGCACGCCGCTGATGCGATGCAGGATCGACACCATGCCGGCCAGCGGCAGCCGATACGCGACGATCTGTGTGATGTGGATGTTGCGGAACTGGCGCCGCTGCTTGAGGGTGTCTGCCATGTCCAACCTGTTCAGTGAAGATGTGATCGACGCGAAACCGAACGATTCTATTGCACTGCAGCAGGCTTTCGCGGTGCTTGCGCACACGCGCTGCTGCGTTCGGAGAAGGGTCAACTCAGTTCGTTGCGATAGTGGTGTGCACTGGTGTTGTAGAGGCCGCGACGCAGTTCGACCGGCTTGTCGCCGTAGCTGAGCGAGAGCCGCTCCACCGACAGCAGCGGCGTGCCCGGGCTCACCGCCAGCAGTTCGGCCGCCTGGCCCTCGGCCGCGACGGCGCGGATCTTTTCCTCGGCGCGGATCATGCGTACGCCGAACTCGGATTCGAACAGGCCGTACATCGGCCCGCGGTAGCCCGACAGCTTCTCGGCCGTGAGGCCCTTGAAGGGCGCGGCGGGCAGCCAGATCTCGTCGAACACGACCGGCGCGCCGCGCAGCGACAGCACGCGCTTGATCTGGATGGCCGCGTCGCCCGAACGCAGGCCGAGCGCGCGCGCCACGTCGGCCGGCGCGCGCAGGCGCCGGCAGTCGATGAACTGGCGCTGCGTGCCGCTCGCCTCGCCGTCGTCGGCCTGCAGGCGCAGGAAGCGGTATTGCGTGGTCTGCTCGGCGTGCGTGGCGACGAAGGTGCCGCGGCCCTGGCGGCGCACCAGCAGATTCTCGGTGGCCAGTTCGTCGATCGCCTTGCGCACCGTGCCCTGGCTGACCTTGAAGCGCAGCGCCAGCTCGGTTTCGCTCGGGATGGCCTCGCCGGGCCGCCAGGTGCCGGCCTGCAGCTCACGCACCATCAGCGCCTTGATCTGCTGGTACAGCGGACTGAAGGCGGGGCTGGCGGGCTCGGAGACGGCGCTGGACATGGCCGGATTGCAGCACAAGAGGACGCCATCGTCCATGATCAGCTGACAGACGTCTTATAGAAGACATAAGACTCGGGATTCCCCTCGCTCCCGGCCCCGCTTCGTCCTACACTCGCGCCCTGAAACCCTCCCAGACCCCTCCCTCCCCTCTCTTCCGGAGCCTTCCATGAGCAAGAAACCCGTTCGAGTCGCCGTCACCGGCGCTGCCGGCCAGATCGGCTACGCGCTGCTGTTCCGCATCGCCTCCGGCGAAATGCTGGGCAAGGACCAGCCCGTGATCCTGCAGCTGCTGGAGATCCCGGACGAGAAGGCCCAGAACGCGCTCAAGGGCGTGATCATGGAGCTGGAAGACTGCGCCTTCCCGCTGCTGGCCGGCATCGAAGCCCACAGCGACCCGATGCAGGCCTTCAAGGACACCGACTACGCGCTGCTCGTCGGCGCCCGCCCGCGCGGCCCCGGCATGGAGCGCGCCGACCTGCTGGCCGCCAACGCGCAGATCTTCACCGCGCAGGGCAAGGCGCTGAACGCCGCCGCCTCGCGCAACGTCAAGGTGCTGGTGGTCGGCAACCCGGCCAACACCAACGCCTACATCGCGATGAAGAGCGCGCCCAACCTGCCGCGCGAGAACTTCACCGCGATGCTGCGCCTGGACCACAACCGTGCCGCGTCGCAGCTGGCGGCCAAGGGCGGCTTCAAGGTCGGCGACATCAAGAAGCTGACCGTGTGGGGCAACCACTCGCCGACCATGTACGCCGACTACCGCTTCGCGACGGTCGATGGCAAGTCGGTCAAGGACGCCATCAACGACCAGACCTGGAACAAGGACGTGTTCCTGCCCACCGTCGGCAAGCGCGGCGCGGCGATCATCGCCGCGCGCGGCCTGTCGTCGGCCGCCTCGGCCGCCAACGCCGCCATCGACCACATGCGCGACTGGGCGCTGGGCAGCAAGGGCGAGTGGGTCACGATGGGCGTGCCCAGCAGCGGCGAATACGGCATCCCCAAGGACGTGGTGTTCGGCTTCCCGGTGACCACCGAAGGCGGCAAGTACAAGATCGTCGAGGGCCTGACGATCGACGCCTTCAGCCAGGAGTGCATCAACAAGACCCTGGCCGAGCTGCAGGGCGAGCAGGACGGCGTCAAACACCTCCTGTGATGTCGAAGCGGCCCGGGCCGCCGCGCCGGGCCGCCCCAAGCAAGGCCCGGCCCCTCTCGGAGGGGTGGCCGCCGCTTGCGGCGGACGGGGTGCCGTCATGACGCCTCGCGAGGCGTTGTTCGACGCCGCTGACGTGGCACCGGCCCTGCCGGTGTGCGATCACTACAGCGGCGTCGAGGCGCGCATGCGCAAGAGCCTTGAGTTGCAGGGCGAGCTCGGGCCGGTGTTCGACGTCACGCTCGATTGCGAGGACGGCGCACCGGTCGGCGGCGAGGCGGAGCATGCGCAGCTGTGCGCCGAGCTGGTGATGTCGGCGGCCAACCGCTTCGGCCGCGTCGGCGCGCGCGTGCACCCGGTTGATCACCCGAGCTTCGAGCGCGACGTCGACACCCTGGTGCGCCGCGCCGGCGCGCGGCTCGCCTACCTGATGGTGCCCAAACCGCGCGGCCTGGCCGACGTGCAGCGCGCCGTCGACCAGATCGACCACTTCATCCGCATCCACGGCCACGGCCGCGACATTCCGGTGCACGTGCTGGTGGAGACACACGGCGCACTGTGCGAGGTCGGCGCGATCGCTGCCCACCCGCGCATCGAATCGGTGTCCTTCGGCCTGATGGACTTCGTCTCGGCGCACCGCGGCGCGATTCCCGCCAGCGCGATGAGCGCCGAGGGCCAGTTCACGCACCCGCTGGTGCTGCGCGCCAAGCTCGAGATCGCCGCGGCCTGCCATGCCCACGCCAAGGTGCCGTCGCACTGCGTGGTCACCGAGTTCAAGGATCTGCGCGCCCTCTCGGCCGCCGCCACGCGCGCCTGCCGCGAGTTCGGCTACACGCGCATGTGGAGCATCCACCCCGACCAGGTGCGCACCATCGTCGAGGCCTTCGCGCCGAGCGCCGCCGAGACCGACCTGGCCATCGAGATCCTGCGCGCCGCGCAGGCGGCGCAGTGGGCGCCGATCCGCCACCGCGACACGCTGCACGACCGCGCCAGCTACCGCTACTTCTGGCAGGTGGTCGAGCGCGCTCGCCGCACCGGTCAGCCGCTGCCGGCCGAAGTGCGCCAGGCCTGGTTCGACGGCGCCGCGGCCTGAGCCGCTGCCGGCGACCGTGGCAAGCGCCACGGACGGGCGCCGTTGCGCGTAGCCACATGTAAGCGCCGGCACGGGAGCGCAGCAATTGGTTGCACGCCCCGGCCCGGCGGGCTCATGCTGCGCGCACCGTCAACCGACCCGCGCTTGCGCGACACCGTCATGAAGCTGAAGAGCACCCTCGCCATCGCCGCCGCCCTCTGCCTGGGCGCCACTGCCGCCCTCGCGCAGAACGCCGCTGCGGCCAAGCCGGCCGCCAAGGCCGCCGCCGCCAAGAAGGCCGCCCCGGCGCCCGCGACGCTGCCCGCCGCCGATGCCGACCAGCTGGCCGCCGCCGACCGCACGCTGCTGGGCGAGTACCAGTGCGAGTTCAGCCAGTCGATCGACGTGTCCATGAACCCGAAGTCCAACGGCTACGTCGACGTGAAGCACCAGAAGCAGGTGTGGACGATGAAGCCGGTGCTGTCGTCCACCGGCGCGCTGCGCCTGGAAGACGTCAAGGGCCAGACGCTGCTGCTGCAGATCGCCAACAAGTCGATGCTGATGGACCAGAAGGCCGGCCGCCGCGTGGTCGACGGCTGCGTGCACGAGAAGCAGAAAGCCGCCGCGCTGGCCGCCGCCAAGTAAGCATTCCGCCCCTCAGCGAACAGGCCCGCTGCGCGCGGGCCTTTTCTTTGCTCGCGAGCCGCGCGACAGTCCGGCGTCAGCCGCCGCTGCGATGCTTCCCTCAAGTCTTATATAAGACATAAAATATCGGGGTTACCCGAACACGCCCATCCGCCACCCACCGGAGCTCCACATGCTGCAAGCCTATCGCCAACACGCCGCCGAACGCGCCGCCCTCGGCATCCCGCCGCTGCCGCTGGATGCCAAGCAGACCGCCGAGCTCATCGAGCTGATCAAGGCGCCGCCCGCGGGCGAGGACGCCTTCCTGCTGGATCTGCTGACGCACCGCGTGCCGCCGGGCGTGGACGACGCCGCCAAGGTGAAGGCCTCGTTCCTCGCCGCCGTGGCGCATGGCGACCTCGCCGTGAAGCTGGTGTCCAAGGCCAAGGCCACCGAGCTGCTCGGCACCATGGTCGGCGGCTACAACGTGCACCCGCTGATCGAACTGCTCGACGACAAGGAGGTCGCCGGCATCGCCGCCGAGGGCCTGAAGAAGACCCTGCTGATGTTCGACTACTTCAACGACGTCGCCGAGAAGGCCAAGGCGGGCAACGCCCGGGCCAAGGAAGTGATGCAGTCCTGGGCCGACGCCGAGTGGTTCACCTCGCGCCCCGAGGTGCCGAAGTCCATCACCGTGACCGTCTTCAAGGTGCCCGGCGAGACCAATACCGACGACCTCTCGCCCGCGCCCGACGCCTGGAGCCGCCCGGACATCCCGCTGCACTACCTGGCGATGCTGAAGAACAGCCGCCCGGATGCCGCGTTCAAGCCCGAAGAGGAAAGCAAGCGCGGCCCGATGAAGTTCATCGAGGACCTGAAGAAGAAGGGCCATCTGGTCGCCTACGTCGGTGACGTGGTCGGCACCGGCAGCTCGCGCAAGAGCGCCACCAACAGCGTGATCTGGGCCACCGGCCAGGACATCCCCTTCGTGCCGAACAAGCGCTTCGGCGGCGTCACGCTGGGCGGCAAGATCGCGCCGATCTTCTTCAACACGCAGGAAGACTC
>JAGOAS010000018.1 GCA_017983795.1 Piscinibacter sp. | reverse complement strand
GGCCGAAATACTTGTGCAGCAGGTAGACCATCGCCCACAGGTGGCGGCCTTCCTCGACGTTCACCTGGAACAGGTTGCGCAGGTCGTACTGGCTCGGGCAGGTCAGGCCCAGGTGGCGCTGCTGCTCCACCGAAGCGGGCTCGGTGTCGCCCTGCGTGACGATGATGCGACGCAGGTTGGCGCGGTATTCGCCGGGCACGTCTTGCCAGGCGTCTTCGCCCTTGTGGTCGCCGAAGTGGATCTTGCGGTCCTTCTCGGCCGGGTTCAGGAAGATGCCCCAGCGGTAGTCGGGCATCTTCACGTGGCCGAACTGCGCCCAGCCCTGCGGGTCGACGCTCACCGCGGTGCGCAGGTAGACGTCGAAGTTCTGCGAACCGTCCGGCCCCATGTCGCCCCACCACTGCAGGTAGTTCGGCTGCCACTGCTCGAGCGCGCGCTGCAGCGTGCGGTCTTCGCTGAGGTTGACGTTGTTGGGGATCTTCTCGCTGTAGTTGATGGTGCTCATGTTGTCTCGTCCTCGAGGTTCGTTGGGTTCAGACCCGGTTCCAGTCGAAAGCCGCCTTGTCGCCTTTTCCGTAGACCTTCAATGCGCCCTTCTCGCCGACGGCGTTGGGGCGCTGGAAGATCCAGTTCTGCCATGCGGTCAGGCGGCCGAATACGCGCGTGAACATGTTCTCGGGGCCGTTGAAGCGCAGGTTGGCTTCCATGCCGGTGAGTGCGTCCGGGCTCATCGCAACGCGCTCCTCGATGGCGATGCGCGTCTCGTCGGCCCAGTCGATGTCGTCCGGGTTGCTGGTGACGAGGCCGAGCTTGAAGGCCGCGTCGGCATCGAGCGGCTTGCCGGCCTGCTCACGCACCGCGTTCAACGCCGGCGCTTCCTCGTAGAAGCGGCGCTGCAGCCGGCTCTGGCCGGTGACCATCGGGAAGAAGCCGAAGTTGGTGTCGTCTACCGTGATCCTGGGCGTCTTGGCCGCGTCGTCGGGCAGCATCAGCATGTAGCTGCGGTCGCAGGCCAGCGCCAGCTCGAGGAAGCTGCCGGCGAAGCAGGAGCCTGGCTCGATCAGCGCATACAGGCTGCGCGAGGAAAGATCGAGGCGGCTGAAGGTGCGGCGCAGGTAGCCGAGCGTCTCGCGCACCAGCCAGTGGTTCTTGTGCGCGGCGAGCGTGGCGTCCATCGCCAGCACGGCGGCCGCGTCGCCTTCGGTCTTCATCAGCCACAGGCCGATGTCGAGTTCGTTGGTGCGCATTTCGAGGATGGCGTCTTCCAGCTGGCGTGCCAGCTGCAGCGGATACCAGTTCGAGCCCGCGGCTTCGATGCCGGCGACGTCGCCCGGCTGCGCGCCGCTCGGCGCCTTGATCGTGAAGCTGGCGGTGCGCTTGGCGCGGTCGATCTCGATGTTGACGAACGGGTAGCGCAGCGCATTCGCTTCGATCGTGCGCTGCAGCGGCGTCAGCGCCACGCCCTTGCCATTGGCCGGGCGGTCGCTGCCCTTGGCGAGTTCCAGCGCACGCTCCTGCACCTTGGCGGCAAACACCGCCGGCTTGGCGATGTCGTCGACGAGGCGCCAGTCCTTGGCCTTCTGGCCGCGCACGCCTTCATTCGTCGTGCAGAAGATGTCGGCCAGGTCGTGGCGCACCTTGCGCTTGTCCGTCACGCGGGTCAGGCCGCCGGTGCCGGGCAGCACGCCCAGCAGCGGCACTTCGGGCAGGCTCACCGCGCTGCTGCGGTCGTCGACCAGCACGATCTCGTCGCAGGCCAGCGCCAGCTCGTAGCCGCCGCCGGCGCAGGCGCCGTTGACCGCGGCGAGGAATTTCAGGCCGCTGTTCTTCGACGAGTCTTCCAGGCCGTTGCGCGTCTCGTTGGTGAACTTGCAGAAGTTCACCTTCCAGGCGTGGCTGGAGACGCCCAGCATGAAGATGTTGGCGCCGGAGCAGAACACACGATCCTTGGCGCTGGTGACCACCACCGTGCGCACCTCGGGGTGCTCGAATCGGATGCGGTTGATGGCGTCGTTGAGCTCGATGTCGACGCCGAGGTCGTAGCTGTTGAGCTTGAGCTTGTAGCCGGGGCGCAGGCCGGCGTTCTCGTCGAAATCGGCGGCCAGCGTCGCCACCGGCCCTTCGAACTTGAGTTTCCAGTGCCGGTAGGCGCTGGGCTGGGTCTGGTAGTCGACGCGGTCAGGGGTCATGGGTGTCTCCGTCTTTCAACCATCGAATGACGAGCAGCATAGTGCATGCAATTTGATGCGTCAAGGAAAAGATGCAATTTCATGCATGCATCCGGTTCGACCGATTCAAGCGGGCAGTTGCAGCGCCTCGCGGACGAGTTTGCGCAGCGCCTGGAAGCTGGCTTCCAGCGGCTGGGCGCTGGTGTTCAGCTGGAACTCGGCCTTCGAATAGAAGGCGGCGCGCCCGGCCAGGATGGACTTGAGATCGTCCATGGCCTCGCGGCTCGCTGCCATCGGGCGGGTGTCACCTTGAGCAAGCACTCGCTTCATGTGATCTTCCGCGTCGGCCTTCAGCCAGACCGTGGTGCAGTGCTGCAGCAGCAGGTTGAAGTTGGCCGGATCGGAGACGATGCCGCCGGGCGTGGCGATCACCGCCTCGGGATAGATCTGGATCGCTTCTTCCAGCGCGCGGCGCTCGTAGCGGCGGTAGGCGTTCTGGCCGTAGAGCGCCTGAATCTCGCTGATGCTGCAGCCGGCGAACTTCTCGATCTCGCGGCTCAGTTCGACGAAGGGGAAGCCCAGGTCTTCGGCCAGCATGCCGCCCAGGGTGGATTTGCCGGCCCCGCGCAGGCCGATCAACGCCACCTGCTGGCTGCGTTGGCGCCCGCCGCTGGCGTTGGCGCCGCCGGTGCCCAGCATCTCGCCCACCGTCACGCGCACGCGGTGCAGCGTGGCTTCGTCGCGGTTCTCGAGCAGCTCGCGCAGCATCAGCCACTCCGGTGAGCTCGTGGTCACATCGCCCAGAAGCTCGGCCAGCGTGCACTGGAGCGCGCGGGCGACGTCGAGCAGCACGAGAATGGAGGCGTTGCCGACGCCGTATTCCAGGTTGGCCAGGTGGCGCTCGGAGACGTCGGCCGCCAGGGCCAGGGCCTTGCGCGTCATGCCGCGGCGCGAGCGCAGGGCGCGGGCCCGCTCGCCGAGCGCCACCAGGAACGGGTTCTTGGCTTCTTCGCCCGGCTCGGCCGCTTCGGCTTCGCCCTGGGGATTCCCCGGAGCTTGCAATATAGTGCTTGACATGGTTGGGTGTGCGCCCTAAAGTGCCCTGAAGCACAATACTGCATCCCCTGGGCCAAGGCAAGGCGGATGCGGCTTCCGAAAGGGCGCAGCATGACTCCCGACAAGTTCCGCGCACAGATCGCCGCGCTGACCGCGCAGATCGCCGGCCGGCCCCTAGCCGCCGATCTGGATGCCTGGCTGAACCGCGAGCACGGCGCTGCGAGCGCCAGCTACGCCGCGCTCAAGGCGAGCTGCGAAGCCGGCGTGGCCGAAGGCTGGCTGTGCAATCGCGAAGGCGGCGGCATCAAGTACGGCCGCATCTTCAAGCCGGCCGAGGATCTGCACGGCTTCTCGGTCGACGTGGTCGACATGACCGACATCGCCGGGCCGCACCACGTGCACCCGAACGGCGAAATCGACCTCGTGATGCCGATCGAAGGCGAGGCACAGTTCGACGGCCGCTCGGCTGGCTGGGTGGTGATGCCGCCCGGCAGCGCACACCGCCCCACCGTGAGCCGGGGCCGCGCCCTGGTGCTCTACCTGCTGCCGCAAGGCGCGATCGAATTCACCCGGTGAGCGTGCGCATGAGCGATCTTCTGAAGAACTACCTCGGCGGCCGCTGGGTCGCCGGCAGCGGCGCCGGCACGGCGCTGTTCGATCCGGTGCTGGGCGATGAACTCGTGCGCGTCGATGCGACAGGCCTCGATCTGCGCGCCGGCTTCGCCTTCGCCCGCGAGAGCGGCGGCGCCGCGCTGCGCGCCATGACCTACCGCGAGCGCGCCGCGATGCTGGCCGCCGCCGTGAAGGTGCTGCAGGCCAAGCGCGACGACTATTACGCCATCGCCACCGCCAACAGCGGTACGGTGAAGAACGACTCGGCGGTGGACATCGACGGCGGCATCTATACGCTCTCGACCTACGCCAAGCTGGGCGAAGGCCTCGGCGAGCGCCGCTTCCTGCTCGACGGTGAACCCGCGCGCCTCGCCAAGGAGCCGCTGTTCCAGAGCCGCCACGTGCTGGTGCCGACGCGCGGCCTGGCGCTCTTCATCAACGCCTTCAACTTCCCGAGCTGGGGCCTGTGGGAGAAGGCCGCGCCGGCGCTGCTCTCCGGCGTGCCGGTGGTGGTGAAGCCCGCCACCGCCACCGCCTGGCTGACGCAGCGCATGGTGCAGGACGTGGTCGAGGCCGGCGTGCTGCCGGCGGGCGCGCTGTCGGTGGTGTGCGGCAGCTCGGCCGGCCTGATGGATGCGCTGGAACCCTTCGACGTGGTCTCCTTCACCGGCTCGGCCGACACCGCCGCGCTGATCCGCTCGCATGCCGCGGTGACGCAGCGTTCGGTGCGCGTCAACATCGAGGCCGACAGCGTCAACAGCGCGCTGCTGCTCGAGGGCGATGCGCCGGGCAGCGAGGCCTTCGAGCTGCTCGCCAAGGAAGTGGCACGCGAGATGACGCAGAAGTCGGGCCAGAAGTGCACCGCGATCCGGCGCATCTTCGTGCCCGAGGCGCTCTATGGGGCCGCCGCCGAGGCGATCTCCGCACGGCTGGCCAAGACCACGGTCGGCAACCCGCGCAACGAGGCGGTGCGCATGGGCGCGCTGGTGAGCCGCGCGCAGCTCAACGCGGTGCGCGAGGGCCTCGCCCGGCTGCAGGCCCAGGCCGAGACGCTGCACGACGGCGCCAGGCACGCGCCGGTGGATGCCGATGCGGCGATCGCCTGCTGCGTCGGCCCGACCTTGCTGGGCACGCGCAATGCCGCCGGCAGCGACGCCAGCGATCGCATCCACGACACCGAGGTGTTCGGGCCGGTGGCGACGCTCGTGCCCTATCGCGACGCCGCCCATGCGCAGCAGCTGATCGCACGCGGCCAGGGCTCGCTGGTGGCCTCGCTGTACGGCAGCGATCCCAAGGCACTGGCCGACGCCGCGATCGAACTCGCACCGCTGCACGGCCGCGTGCACGTGATCAGCCCGGACGTCGGCGCCCTGCACACCGGCCACGGCAACGTGATGCCGCAATCGCTGCACGGCGGCCCCGGCCGCGCCGGTGGCGGCGAGGAACTGGGCGGAGCGCGCGCGCTGAACTTCTACCACCGCCGCGCCGCGATCCAGGCCAGCACCGCGGTGCTGGATCCGCTGGTCTGAAGCAAGAGGAGACGAGCATGACCGAGATCGACACCCCCGCCGTCGCCGCGCCGCCGGACCTCTTCAACTTCGCGCAGCACCTGCTGGGCGTGAACGCGGCGCGTGCCGACAAGGCCGCCTTCATCGACGACGCCGGCACGCTGAGCTACGGCGAACTGGCCGACCGCGTGAAGCGCCTCGCCGCCGGCCTGCGCGCGCTCGGCCTCAAGCGCGAGGAGCGTGTGCTGCTGCTGATGCAGGACGGCAACGACTGGCCGGTGAGCTTCCTCGGCGCGATGTACGCCGGCGTGGTGCCGGTGGCGGTGAACACCCTGCTCACCGCCGACGACTATGCCTACATGCTCGAGCACAGCCGTGCCCAGGCGGTGCTGGTGTCGGGCGCGCTGCTGCCGGCGCTGACCGCCGCGCTGATCAAGTCCGACCACGAGGTGCAGAAGGTGATCGTCTCGCGCGCGGTGGCGCCGCTGCACCCGGCCGAAGTCGAGTTCGAGGCCTTTCTCGCCGCGCAGACGCCGATGGCCAAACCCGCCGCCACGGGAGCCGACGACCCCGGCTTCTGGCTCTACTCCTCGGGCTCCACCGGCCGCCCCAAGGGCACGGTGCACTCGCACGCCAATCCGTACTGGACGGCCGAGCTCTACGGCAAGGCCATCCTCGGCCTGACCGAGCGCGACGTCTGCTTCTCCGCTGCCAAGCTCTTCTTCGCCTACGGCCTGGGCAACGCGCTGACCTTCCCGATGAGCGTGGGCGCGACGACGCTGTTGATGGCCGAGCGCCCGACGCCGGACGCCACCTTCAATCGCTGGACCGGTGGCGTTGCCGGAACCAAGCCCACCGTGTTCTACGGCGCCCCGACCGGCTTCGCCGGCATGCTTGCGTCGCCCAACCTGCCGAAGAAGAACGAGGTCGCGCTGCGCCTCGTCTCCTCGGCCGGCGAAGCGCTGCCGGCCGAGATCGGCGAGCGCTTCAAGGCCCATTTCGGCGTCGACATCGTCGACGGCATCGGCTCCACCGAGATGCTGCACATCTTCATCAGCAACCGCCCGGACCGTGTGCGCTACGGCAGCACCGGCTGGCCGGTGCCGGGCTACCGCATCGAGCTGCGCGGCGACGAGGGCCAGCCGGTGCCCGACGGCGAACCGGGCGACCTCTACATCCACGGCCCGAGCGCCGCGATGATGTACTGGGGCAACCGCCAGAAGACGCGCGACACCTTCCAGGGCGGCTGGACCAAGAGCGGCGACAAGTACATCCGCAACGCCGACGGCAGCTACACCTACGGCGGCCGCAGCGACGACATGCTCAAGGTCAGCGGCATCTACGTCTCGCCCTTCGAGGTGGAGGCGACGCTGGTGCAGCACCCGGCGGTGCTGGAAGCGGCGGTGATCGGCGTGCCGGATGCGGAAGGGCTGACCAAGACCAAGGCCTTCGTGGTCTTGAAGGCCGGCGCCGAGGCGACGGACGCGGAGCTGAAGGCCTTCGTCAAGGACAAGCTCGCGCCCTACAAATACCCGCGCCAGATCGCCTTCGTGGCCGACCTGCCCAAGACGGCCACCGGCAAGATCCAGCGCTTCAAGCTGCGCGAACTCGAGAAAGGCGCCGGCCAGTGAGCTCGTCCTTCGTCGAGATCGAGTGGCGCGGCAAGCGCGTTCGCATCGAGCACGCCTTCATCGCGCCGACCCTTAGCCACGCTCAGGGCGAACGGGACAGTGGTGCGCCGCTGCTCGTCTTCCTGCACGAAGGCCTGGGTTCGCTGGCGATGTGGCGCGATTTCCCGCAGGCGCTGTGCGATGCCGCCGGCGTGCGCGGCCTGGTCTGGTCGCGCCCCGGCTACGGCCGCTCGACGCCGCGCGCGCCCGAGGAAGCCTGGGATCTGGACTTCATGCACCGCCAGGCGCACGAGGTGCTGCCGGCGCTGCTGGCCGCCCTCGGCGTTGCAGAACCGGTCTGGCTGCTCGGCCACAGCGACGGCGGCTCGATCGCGCTGCTGCACGCCGCGAAGTTCAGCGAGCGCACCGCCGGCGCCATCGTCCTGGCGCCGCACATCCTCGTCGAAGACCTGTCGGTGGCGAGCATCGCCAAGGCCAAGACCGCCTACGAAACCACCGACCTGAAGCAGCGCCTGGCCAAGTACCACGACGACCCGGATTCGGCCTTCTGGGGCTGGAACCGCATCTGGCTGCACCCGCCCTTCAAGCAGTGGTCCATCGAGGACGAGATCTCGTCCATCGCCTGCCCGCTGCTGGCCGTGCAAGGCCTGGACGACGAGTACGGCACGCTGGAGCAGATCCGCGGCATCGCGCGGCGCGTGCCGCAGGCCGCGCTGCTCGAACTGCCGCAATGCGGCCACTCGCCGCACAAGGATCAGCCGCAGGCCGTGATCGAGGCCGCTGCCCGATTCATTCGTTCGCACACCACCGGAGACAACACGTGAAGCTGAAGACCCTCGCATTCGCCGCCGCCCTCGTTGCCACCTCCGCCGCGCAGGCCCAGGGGGCCAAGCTCAAGGTCGGCCTGATGCTGCCGGCCACCGGCACCTATGCCGCGCTGGGCACCGCCATCGAGAATGGCTTCAAGCTCTACGTCGGCGAGCAGGGCGGCAAGCTCGGCGGCCGCGAGATCGAGTTCGTCAAGGTCGACGACGAGAGCGATCCGGCCAAGGCCACCGACAACGTCAACAAGCTGATCAAGCGCGACAACGTCGACGTGCTGGTCGGCACGGTGCACTCGGGCGTTGCGATGGCGATGGCCAAGGTCGCCAAGGACACCGGCACGCTGCTGCTGGTGCCCAACGCCGGCGCCGACGCGGTGACCGGCCCGATGTGCGCGCCCAACATCTTCCGCTCCAGCTTCAGCAACTGGCAGCCGGGCTACGCGATGGGCGAGGTGGTGGCCAAGAAGGGCCACAAGAACGTCGTCACCATCACCTGGAAGTACGCTGCCGGCGACGAATCCGTGCGCGGTTTCAAGGAGGCCTTCGAGAAGGCCGGCGGCAAGGTGGTGAAGGAGCTCTCGCTGCCCTTCCCCAACGTCGAGTTCCAGGCCCTGCTGACCGAGATCGCGGCGAGCAAGCCCGACGCCGTCTACACCTTCTTCGCCGGCGGCGGCGCGGTCAAGTTCGTCAAGGACTACGCCGCGGCGGGGCTGAAGAAGAACATCCCGCTCTACGGCGCGGGCTTCCTGACCGACGGCACGCTCGAAGCGCAGGGCGCCGACGCCGACGGCCTGCTCACCACGCTGCACTACGCCGACAGCCTGGGCAATGCGCGCGACAACGCCTTCCGCCTCGCCTACGCCAAGGCCTTCAAGCTGCAGCCCGACGTCTACGCGGTGCAGGGCTACGACGCGGCGCAGATGCTCGGCATCGGCCTGGCCGCCGTGAAGGGCGATGTGAGCAAGAAGGCCGAGATCGCCGCCGCGATCGAGAAGGCCAAGATCGACAGCCCGCGCGGTGCGTTCAGCGTCTCCAAGTCGCACAACCCGGTGCAGGACATCTACCTGCGCCAGGTGAGCGGCAAGGAGAACAAGCTCGTCAGCGTGGCCTCCAAGTCCCTCGCCGACCCCGGCCGCGGCTGCAAGCTCTGAAGCGCTGAGACGCGAGCGCTGCCGTGGATCTGGCGACCTTCCTCATCCAGTGCCTGAACTCGCTGCAGTACGGGCTGCTGCTGTTTCTCGTCGCGAGCGGGTTGACGCTGATCTTCGGGATCATGGGCGTGATCAACCTCGCCCACGGCAGCTTCTACATGATCGGTGCCTACATGGCCTTCGCCTTGGCGCCGGTCGTCGCAGCCACTTTCGGCGGCGGCTTCTTCGCCACGCTGCTGGTGGGCGTGGTGCTGGCGGTGCTGCTGGGCTATGGGCTCGAGTGGGCTTTCTTCAGCTTCCTCTACGAGCGTGAGCATCTGCAGCAGGTGCTGATGACCTATGGCCTGATCCTGGTGTTCGAGGAGTTGCGCAGCCTCGCGGTCGGCGACGACGTGCACGGCGTGCAGCCGCCCGCCATCCTCTCCGGCACGCTGCCGCTGGGCGAGGTGATGACCTATCCGGTCTATCGCCTGTTCGTCAGCGGCGTGTGCCTGGCGCTCGCTTTGGGCATGTGGTTCGTCTTCACGCGCACGCGGCTGGGGATGATGATCCGCGCCGGCAGCACCAACCGCGAGATGGTGCAAAGCTTGGGGCTAGACATCAAGTTTCTCTACCGCGTGGTGTTCGCTGCCGGCGTGGCCATCGCGGTGCTGGCCGGCATGGTGGCCGCGCCGGTGTCCAGCGTCTACCCGGGCATGGGCAACACGGTGCTGATCATCTGCTTCGTGGTGGTGGTGATCGGCGGCATCGGCTCGATCCGTGGCGCGCTGCTGGCGGCACTGCTGATCGGCGTGGTCGACACCTTCGGCAAGGTCTTCCTGCCGCAGGCGGCCGGCGTGCTGGTCTACGTGCTGATGGCGCTGATCCTGCTGTGGAAGCCCGACGGTCTCTTCAAGGCGGCCTGACCATGCGTGCTCCCCTCGCCTTCGTGCTCGCCTGCTTCGCCGCGCTGGCGCTGCTGCCGCTGCTGGCCGGCAACTACGGCGTCGACCTCGTCACCAAGATCATGGTCTACGCGATCTTCGCGCTGAGCCTGGAGCTTCTCGTCGGCGCCACCGGGCTGGTGTGCTTCGGGCAGGCGGCGTTCTTCGGCATCGGCGCCTATGCGGCGGTGCTGCTCTCGCCGGCCAGCGAAGCGGCCGGCCTGTGGTGGCTGCTGCCGGTGAGCATCGTGGCGGCGGCGCTCTACGCGCTCGCGGTCGGCGCGCTCAGCCTGCGCACCAAGGGCGTGTACTTCATCATGGTCACGCTGGCCTTCGCGCAGATGGCCTACTACGTGGTGCACGACACGCCGCTGGGCGGCGGCACCGACGGCATCTACCTCAACGTGAAGCCGGCGCTGGGCACGCTGCTCGATCTCGACGGCGCGTTGACGCTCTACTTCTTCACCCTCGCCTGCCTGGCCGGCACCTTCGTCTTCCTCGCCGTGCTGCTGCGCTCGCGCTTCGGCCGCGCGCTGGCCGGCATCCGCGTCAACGAGCAGCGCATGCGCGCCACCGGCTTCTCCACCTATCCGTACAAGCTGGCGGCCTTCACGCTCTCGGGCGGCATCGCCGGGCTCGCGGGTTTCCTGTTCGCGGTGAAGGACGGTTTCGTGAACCCCGAGCTGATGAGCTGGCACCTCAGCGGCGCGGTGCTGATCATGATCATCCTCGGCGGCATCGGCCACCTGCGTGGCGCGCTGATCGGCGCCTTCGCCTTCGCGCTGCTGCAGGAGTTCTTCAAGAGCGAGGCGATCTTCGGCGGATTCGCCAGGCACTGGCACCTGGGTCTGGGCCTGGCGATCATCGCCAGCGTCGCGCTGCTGCCGCGCGGCCTCGTCGGCCTGCCGGGACAGTGGCGCGAACGGCTGGTGGGGCGCAACCGTGCGGACGTGGTCGGCGAGGAGGCCTTGAGTGAAGCCTGAGGCGAACCGCAAGGTGCTGCTGCGCGGCCACGGCATCACGCGCCGCTGGGGCGGGCTGGTGGCGGTGGACAAGGTCTCCATCGAACTCGAACGCGGCAGCGTGCACGCGGTGATCGGCACCAACGGCGCCGGCAAGAGCACGCTGATCAACATCCTCTCCGGCGAGATCCCGCCCTCGGGCGGCCGCGTCGAACTGCTGGGCGAAGACGTGACGCGCTGGACGCAGCCCAAGCGCGCGCGCGCCGGCCTGGGCCGCAGCTACCAGCGCAACACCATCTACCCGAGCTTCAGCGTGTTCGAGAACTGCCGGCTCGCCGCGCAGGCGGCGGTGCAGAAGCCCTGGGCCTGGTGGCGCGACGCGCGGCGCTGCGACGCCAGCGTCGGCGCAGCGCGCGAGGCCGCCGCGAAGGCCGGGCTCGATGCCCTGCTCGAGCGCCCCGCCGGCGCGCTCAGCCACGGCCAGAAGCGCCAGCTCGAGATCGCCATGTGCCTGGCCACCGCGCCCGAGGTGCTGCTGCTCGACGAGCCGCTGGCCGGCATGGGCGCCGAGGAGACCGAGCGCATGCTGACGCTGCTCGCCGAGCTGCGCGCGGACCACGCCATCCTGCTCGTCGAGCACGACATGGACGCGGTATTCCGCATCGCCGACCGCATCACCGTGATGGTCAACGGCTGCGTGATCGCCTCGGATGGGCCGGAGGCGATCCGCAGCAATCCGCAAGTGCAGGCGGCCTACCTCGGGCATTGAGATGAACCACGATTACCTGCTCGAAGCGAAAGGCCTGCATGCCTGGTACGGCTCCAGCCACGTGCTGCACGGCGTCGATCTCGCCATTGCGCGCGGCCAGACGCTCGGCCTGCTGGGCCGCAACGGCATGGGCAAGAGCACGCTGATCCGCTCGCTGCTCGGCCACGTGACGCAGCGCGAGGGCCGCATCGCCTTCTTCGGCCAGGATGCCTCCAAGGCCAAACCGCACCAGGTGGCGCGCCTGGGCGTGGCCTACGTGCCCGAAGGGCGCGGCGTGTTCGGCAACCTGACGGTGCGCGAGAACCTGCTGATGGCGGCGCGCCCCGGCCGCGACGGGCGCAGCGACTGGAGCTGCGAGCGCGTGCTCGCCACCTTCCCGCGCCTGACGGAGCGCTTGAGCAACCTCGGTGCCCAGCTCTCCGGCGGCGAGCAGCAGATGCTCTCGATCGGCCGCGCGCTGATGACGCACCCGGAACTCATCATCCTCGACGAAGCCACCGAGGGCCTGGCACCGCTGATCGTGGCCGACATCTGGCGCGTGATCGGCGAGATCCGCGCCAGCGGCATCGCCACGCTGATCGTCGACCGCGACTACCGCCGCGTGCTCGCGCGCAGCGACCGCGCCATCGTGCTGCAGAAGGGCCAGGTGGTGCTGGAAGGCGGCAGCGAAGCCGTGGCGGCGAATCCGGCACTGGCCGGGTTCCTGGGCGTCTGATCCGGAGCTGGGGCTGGAAGTGTCTTGATACCCGGTGCGCAAGAGGCGTGGCAAGCTCGCCGGCATGTTCCACGGCCTGTTCCCGCACCGACACCGCGCATCCGACGCCTCCCCGGCAGGCAGGCGGCCAGCGCTGCGCGCGGCACTCGCAGCGATCCTGGTTCCTGCGCTGTGCGTGCAGTCGCGGCCGGCCCGCGCCGGTCTGAACCTGCTCTCGAACGAGTTCACCCTCACGCGCGATGAGCTGCAAGCCGAACTGGCCAGGCGCTTCCCGATCGCGAGCCGCTATGGCGAGCTGGCCTCGGTGTCGCTGCACGACCCGCAGCTTGCGCTGGACGGCAGTGCCAACCGCGCCACGCTGGCGTCGCGATTGGTGATCGTCAGCCCCTTGCTGCGCCCCTCTTCCGTGGGCGGGCGGGTGGCCGTGAGCAGCGGCCTGCGCTGGGATGAAGCGGGCCTGGCCGTGCGCCTGCAGGATCCGCGCGCGGAGCAACTGCGCATAGCCGGCGTCAGCGGCAGCGACGCACAGAATCTCGAGCGCATCAGCGCGGCCGTCGTGCAGGAAGCGCTGCAAGGCTATCCCTTGCGAACCTTCCGCCCGGAGGAGCTTCGTTTCGGGCTCAAGGTCCGGGGCATCACCATCGGCGCGGACGAGATCAAGGTGCAGTTCGAGTAGCGGCCCGAAGCCGGCACCGCTGCGTGCTTGGGCGACTGCTTCAGGCGGTGAACTCGGCCGTTCGGCCTCGACTGCCTGGACGGCAACAGCCTGCCAAGGAAGGCCATTCCGTGAACCGCCCATAAAGAGTCACTCAGGCGCCGGAGTCCTCGCCTCGATGAATCGGTAGACGGTCCGGCCCTTGGCATCGACTGCGACGGTGACCGGAAACTCCCGCAACTCGAACTCGTGGATCGCCTCCATGCCGAGATCATCGAACGCCACGACACGGGCGGCACGGATGGCCTTGGACAGCAGGTAGGCGGCGCCGCCGACGGCTGCCAGGTAAGCCGCACCATGTCGCCGGATGTCGGCCACGGTCTGCGCGCTGCGTTCGGCCTTGCCGATCATCGCCAGAACGCCGCACTGCGACAGGATGGCTCCGACGAACTTGTCCATCCGCGTGGCGGTCGTGGGGCCGGCCGGGCCGACCGCTTCGCCGGCCACGGCATCCACCGGGCCGACGTAGTAGATGACGCGACCCCGGAGATCAACGGGCAGCGGCTGGCCGCGCTCGAGGAGATCGACCAGGCGCTTGTGAGCCGCATCACGCGCCGTGAGCACGCGGCCTGAGAGCAGCAGAGTCTGGCCCACACGCCATGAAGCGACGGTCTGCCGATCCAGGAGATTGAGATCCACCGCGGTAGCGTCCGGCATCTCGAAGCGATCGGGAATGCCGGCCCACAGTTCGGCGTCTGGCTCCTCGAACCGCGCAGGTCCCGTGCCGTCAAGCGTGAAGCGGATGTAGCGCGTCGCGGCACAGTTCGGCACCAGGGCGATGGGAATCGTCGCAGCGTGACAGGGAGCCGTGGCCACCTTCACGTCGAGCACCGTCGACAGCCCACCCAGGCCCTGGGCCCCGATGCCTAGCGCGTTGATGCGCTCATGCAGTTCCAGCCGCAACGCCTCGGCCGCGTCAGCCGGCCCGCGCTGCCGCAGCGCGTCGATGTCGATCGGCTCGAAGACGGCCTGCTTGGCCAGCAGCATCGCCTGCTCAGGGCTGCCACCGATCCCAATGCCCAGCACGCCCGGCGGGCACCACCCGGCGCCCATGCCGGGCAGTTGTTCGATCACCCAGTTGGCCACGCTGTCGCTCGGGTTCAGCGTTGCGAACCGAGCCTTGACGTCGCCGCCGCCACCCTTCGCGGCGACGAGAACCTCGACGCGGTCGCCGTCGACCAGTTCGGTATGAACGATGGCCGGGGTGTTGTCCCGCGTGTTCCGGCGCTCGCCCAGCGGGTCGCGCACCATCGAAGCCCGCAGCGGATTGATCGGATCGGTATAGGCGCGACGCACGGCTTCATCGGCCACCCGTTGCAGCGCAACGGGCGCCTGCCCATCGCGGCGACCAAACTGCACCTCCACCCCGACACGCAGGAACACCTGCACGACACCGGTGTCCTGGCATAGCGGCCGGCGACCGAGCGCCGCGAGCCGGCTGTTGACCAGGATCTGCTCGATCGCCGCCTTGGCTGGCGCGTGGGTTTCGGCGGCATGGGCGCGCCGCATCGCTCGCACGAAGTCGGGCGGGTGATGATGGCTGATGAATTGCAGCGCGCGGGCGAGGCTGTCCGCGAGATCCTCTTGCTGGATGCGGCGCGGCATGGCGGTGGTGATCAGTCGATCGAGATCTTGGCGTCGGCCGCGACCTTGCGCCAGACGGCCACTTCCGCCGCCGTGTGCTTCGCGAGCGCCTCGGGCGCGTACTGGGCTTCCGGTAGCAGATGGATGCCCAGGTCCGACATCTTCTGTGTCCACGCCTTGTCGCTCAAGGCCTTCAGATAGGCCTGGTGCAGCTTCGTGATCACTTCCTTCGGCGTGCCCTTCGGCGCGTAGAGGCCGTACCAGGTTGCGGCTTCGAAGCCGGGCAGTGTCTTCGCGCCGAGCGGGGCCACGTTCGGGAACTGCGCGATCGGCTCGGAAGAGGTGAGCCCGATCGCGACCACCCGACCGCCCTGCACCTGGGGCAGCGCCGTGTTGGTCTGGTCGAACATGGCATCCACCTGCCCGGCGATCAGGTCGTTCATCGCCGGCGCCGCGCCCTTGTACGGCACCGAGACGGTGTCGATGCCCGCCTTGTTCTCGAACAACGCGGCGACCAAGTGCGAGGTCGAGCCGGCGCCGGCGTTGCCGAAATTGATCTTGCCCGGATTCTTCTTCGCGAAGGCGATCAGGTCGGCCGCCGACTTGTGCGGCGAAGACTTGGGCACCAGCAGCACGAGCGGCGTGTCGGGGAAGCGGAACACCGCGTCGAAGTCCTTCACCGGATCGTAGGTGAGCTTCTTGTAGAGCGCCGGGCCGGCGCCCATGTAGCCCATGTGGCCGACCAGGAACGTGTATCCATCGGGCTGCGCCTTCGCTGCCTTGCCGGCGCCGATCGTGCCGCCCGCGCCGGCCGTGTTGTCGATCACGATGGTCTGGCCGATCTGCTTGCCCACCTTGTCGGCGATGTCGCGCGCCATCGCGTCGGTTGGCCCACCGGCAGCGAATGGAACGATCCAGGTCAGCGTCTTGGTGGGCCAGGCCTGTGCATGGGCGCCGACCGAGGCGGTCAGCATCGCCAGCACTGCGGCGCCGTGTGCGGCCGCGGACAAGAAGAGGGACGTCGTCTTGCGCATGGGAGTCTCCGAAGGGTGTGGTGTGAAGTGGATCAGGCGGCGGCCTTGCTCATCGCCACGCCGGTCGGATGGGGGTTGTGGTCGTCGGCGTCCTCTTCGAGCAGGTTGCCGTCGGCGAGCGCGGCATCGGCGGCAGCGGTCGCCGGGTAGCGCTCGGGATACAGGTGACGCTCGGCGGTCTGGGCGTCGAAGGTGCCCGACCACTTGGCGATGACGACCGTGGCGACGCTGTTGCCGATCGTGTTGCAGGTGGCGATGGCCATCGACAGGAAGCGGTAGACGCCGAAGATCAGCGCCAGCCCTTCGACCGGAAGGATGCCGGTGGAGGTCACCGTTGCGGCGAACACGACGAAGGAACCGCCCGACACGGTCGCCGCGCCCTTCGAGGTCAGCAGCATCAGCAGCAGGATGCCGAGTTGGGCGTCGAGCGACAGCGGAACGCCGTAGGCATGCGAGATGAACATCACGCCCATCGCCATGAACAGCGAGGTGCCATCGAGGTTGAAGGCATAGCCGGTGGGCAGAACGAGGCCGACGGTCTGCTTGGCGCAGCCCAGGCGCTCCAGCTTGATCAGCAGGCGCGGCAGCGCACTCTCCGACGAGGCGGTGCCCAGCACGATCAGGATCTCGTCCTTAATGAAGCGGAGGAAGCGCCACAGGCTGAAGCCCGCCAGCTTGGCGATCGTGCCGAGCGCCAGCGCGATGAACACGACGACCAGCGCATAGAAACCGAGCACCAACTGGGCGAGTGCCAGCAGCACGGCGCCGCCGTTGCTGCCCACCGAGTACGCGACGGCGCCGAAGGTGCCGATGGGCGCCAGCTTCATCACCAGGTTGATGAACGCGAACAGCACCTCGGCGATCTGGTCGAGGCCGTGGTTGATCACCTCGCGGCGCTGCTGCGGTATCGCCAGGATGCCGACGCCGACCATCACGGCCAGCACGACCACTTGCAGCAGCTCGCCCTTGGCGAAGGCACCGACGAAGTTGTCCGGCACGATGTGCGCCATGAATTCGAGGAAACCCTGCGGAGCGGCCTTGGCGGCCGAGGGCGGCAGCGCGGCGGCGCCCGCGGCCGTCATGCCCTTGCCGATCTCGACGAGGTTGCCGGCGAGCAGGCCGAGCAGCAGTGCGATGGTCGAGACGATCTCGAAGTAGACGATAGCCCGCCAGCCGACCCGCCCGGCGCTCTTCACGTCGCCGGCCGACGCGATGCCGTGCACGATGGTGAGGAACACCAGCGGCGCGACGCCGGCCTTGATCAGCGAGAGGAACATGTCGCCCAGCAACTTGAGTTGCGTGGCGAACTTGGGGAACAGGAACCCGAAGGCGATGCCCAGCACCAGCGACAGCAGCACTTGCATGCCGAGCTTGCGGTACCAGGCGACCGGCCTGGCGGGCGTGGAAGAGGACGGGCCGAGAGCAGCGTGCGTCATGGTGAGTGGCTCCTGCTGCGTTCAGCGGACGGCGTCGGGGGCAGCCGAGGCGGCGAGCGCGCGGTCGACCATCTGCGGTGCCAGGCCGAGGTAGTTGGCCGGGTCGGTGAGCCGATCGATCGTTGCGCGGTCGACGTACTTGGTGACCGTCGGCAGCGCTGACAGCGCCTCGGCCAGCGTGCCGCCTTTCTCGTTGACCGTGCGGCAGGCGTCGTAGACCACGTCGTGCGCCTGCTGGCGCCCGATCGCCGGAGCCAAGCCCATCATCACGGCCTCGGCGACGATCAGCCCCTTGCTGATGCCGAGGTTGCTGCGCATGCGATCGGCGTCGACGATCAGGCCGCCGAGCGCGAACTTGGCCTGGTGCAGCGCTCCGGCCGTGAGGATGAAGCTCTCCGGCAGCGCCACCCACTCGGCGTGCCACGGACCCGTGGCACGCTCGAAGTCCTGGATCATCGCGTCGACCATCAGCCCGGCGTGCTGGCGCACCGCCTTGGCCGCGGCGAGCATCAGCTCGCTGGAGATCGGGTTGCGCTTCTGCGGCATCGTGCTCGATGCGCCGCGCCCCTTCACGAAGGGCTCGTAGACCTCGGCGAACTCGGTCGAGGCCATGATCATGATGTCCAGCGCGATCTTGCCGAGCGAGCCGGTGACCAGCGCCAGCAGGTTCACGGCTTCGGCGAATCCGTCGCGGGCGACGTGCCAGGTCGTCGTCGGCACACCGAGGCCGAGTTCCTCGGCGAGCGCGGCCTGCACCGCGAAGCCCTTGTTGCCTTGTGCCGTGCCCAGCGAGGCGAGCGTGCCCGCGGCACCCGCGAACTCGACAACCAGCACGCGCTTGGCGCACTCGGCCAGGCGTTCCTGGTGGCGATCGAACATGGCCAGCCAGATCGCGACCTTGTAGCCGAAGGTCACGGGCAGCGCCTGCTGCAGGTGGGTGCGGCCGGCCATGGGCGTGTCGCGGTGCTTCCTCGCCAGGTCGCCGAGGATCTTGCGCAACTCGCGGATGTCCGCGTCCACGATGTCCAGGCCAGCGCGCACCTGCAGCACGTTCGCGGTATCCATGATGTCCTGCGTGGTCGCGCCCCAGTGCAAGTAGCGGCCGGCTTCGCCGCACATCGCGACCAGTTGATGAACGAGCGGCAGGATCGGGTAGCCGACGATGTCGGTCTCGTGCCGCATGTGGTCGAAGTCGATGCGGTCCAGTCGCGCCTCGCGGGCGATGACGTCGGCCGCTTCCTGCGGGATCACGCCGCAGCGCGCTTCGGCGCGAGCGAGCGCGATCTCGGTCTCGATGTAGCGCTGGATCAGCGCGCGGTCCGAGAAGACCTCGCGCATGCGCGGCGTGCCGAAGGCATCGCGGAAGAGGATGGAGTCGACGACGGTGCTGGCGCCGGCAAGGGATGCGGAAGACATGGGCGGCCTCGATATGTTGACAAACATCGAACATATTGATATGTTCGGACATACGCAATGTAGTTTGTTCGAACATATCTGCCATTCGGGTTAACCCGTAATGACTGGGAGGGTGCCCATGGGACGCGCGCAACACGCAGAGATCGCGAAAGACCTGGCCGAGCAGATCGCCAGCGGCAAGGTGCCGGTGGG
Organism: Piscinibacter sp.; assembly: GCA_017983795.1. Lineage (GTDB taxonomy): Bacteria > Pseudomonadota > Gammaproteobacteria > Burkholderiales > Burkholderiaceae_C > Piscinibacter. The sequence goes on along the minus strand of JAGOAS010000018.1, from coordinate 83,432 downwards.
TTCGCTGCTGCCGACCGAGTTCGAGTTGTGCGAGCGCTACGACGCCAGCCGCTATACGGTGCGCATGGCGCTGGGCCAGTTGCAGGAACAGGGCTTGATCTCGCGGCGCAAGAACGTGGGCACGCGGGTCGAGGCCTCGCGTCCGAGCGGCGGCTTCATGCAGTCTCTGGCGTCGGTGGAGGATCTCGCGCAGTTCGGCGCTACGCACGTGCGTGTGGTGCGCGACGTCAGCGAGGTGGTCGTCGACGTGCAGCAGGCGCAGTTTCTGGGGTGCCCCGGCGGCAGCCGCTGGTTGCGCATCTCCAGCCTGCGGATGGACGGCGGCAGGAAGAGCCGGCCCATTGGCTGGACCGACGTGTACATCGACCCGGCCTACGCCGAGATCGGGCCGATGGTCCGGGAGGCGCCGCAGACGCTGATCAGCGAACTCATCGAGTCGCGCTATGGGCGCCGCATCACGCGCATCCGGCAGGACATTCGTGCTTCGACGGTTCCGGCCCAACTGTCCGACGAACTGAAGGTTGAAGCGGGCTCACCGGCACTGATGGTCATCCGGCGCTACTTCGACGCTGCGGACGAGGTGTTCGAGATGACTGTCACGGTCCATCCCGCCGAGCGCTTCACTTTCTCGATGGAACTCACGCGGTCCCGAGAGTAAACGCATCGAATGTCTGCTGTCGATCGCGGCCGAGGAGGCCTATGGGCCGGGACTTCCACTTCGCCGCGCGCCCGATCGGTCGTTCGATGCTGAAAGGCCGACACACATTGCCGAGGAGCTGGCCGCGAATGACTGCCATCAGGCCATCAGTCTGAATCGATCCTCCCGTGTCGCAAGCCGAAGCCGGCGCCGCCGGGGTCGTGGCGCCGATTCGCAGGCGCCTGTAAGCTGCGCCCTCGACCACCGCCCGCCGAGGATGCAAGTCTCCCCCTCGTCGACGCTCAGCGCGCGCTATCTGTGCGTGCGCAGGCACTCGCTCGATCTGGCGGCGCCGCTGTCGGCCGAGGACCAGTGCGTGCAGGCGATGCCCGACGCGAGCCCGACGAAGTGGCACCTGGCGCACACGAGCTGGTTCTTCGAGGCGCTGGTGCTGGGCCCTCACGCGCCGGGCTACCGGCCGCACGACGAGCGCTTTGCGCGGCTGTTCAACTCCTACTACGAGAGCCTGGGGCCTCGCCACCCGCGTCCGCAGCGCGGGATGCTGACGCGGCCTTCGCTGGCCGAGGTGCTGAACTACCGCGCGGCGGTCGACGCGGCGATGCTCGACCTCATCGGCGCGGCCGATGCCGACAGCCTCGCGGCCGCGGCGCCATGGGTCGAACTCGGCCTGCAGCACGAGCAGCAACATCAGGAACTGCTGCTCACCGACGCCCTGGCGCTGCTGGCGCTCAACCCCTTGGCGCCGGCGCTGCGTGCCGGCGCGCCGCCGGCCATCGCCGCGGCCGAGGCGGGCTGGGTGGCGCACCCGGGCGGCGAGGTCATGATCGGCCACGACGGCAACGGGTTCGCCTTCGACAACGAGACGCCGCGGCATCGCGTGACGCTGCAGCCCTTCGAGACCGGCCACCGCCTGGTCACCAACGCCGAGTACCAGGCCTTCGTCGACGACGGCGGCTACCGCAGGCCGTCGCTGTGGCTGTCGGATGGCTGGGCGATGGTGCAGGCGCAGGGCTGGACCGGGCCTGCGTACTGGCGCGACGGCGGCATCGCCTTCGGGTTGCACGGCGAGGCCCCGCGCGACCCGTCGGCACCGGTGCTGCACCTGAGCTTCTACGAAGCCGCGGCGTATGCCGAATGGGCCGGCGCACGGTTGCCGACCGAGTTCGAGTGGGAGGCCGCGGCCGCGCTGAGCGCTCCGCCGGCGCAATGCTTCGGCCTGGCCTGGCAATGGACGCGCTCGTCCTACGACCCCTACCCGCGCTTCCGCCCGTGGGCAGGCGCCGTCGGCGAGTACAACGGCAAGTTCATGGTCGGCCAGATCGTGCTGCGCGGCTCGAGCCTGGCCACGCCGCCGGGCCACGCGCGGCGCAGCTACCGCAATTTCTTCCCGCCGGCGGCGCGCTGGCAATTCAGCGGCCTGCGGCTGGCCCGGGATGTCTGAGCCCGGCCCCTTCGCCGACGAGCTGCTGGCCGGCCTGCGCGCGCGGCCACGCGCGGTGGCGCCCAAGTGGTTCTACGACGAGGCCGGTTCGCGGCTCTTCGAGCGCATCTGCGAGCTGCCGGAGTACTACCCGACACGCACCGAGCTGGCCCTGCTGGACCGCCATGCGCCGGAGCTGGCCGAGTGCATCGGCGCGGACGCGGAGATCGTCGAGTTCGGTGCCGGGGCCAGCCGCAAGGTGCGCCTGCTGCTCTCGGCGCTGCAGCGCCCGGTGGGCTTCGTGCCGGTGGACATCTCGGGCGAGCACCTGGCCGAAGCCGCCGAGCGGCTGCGCGCCGAGCATCCCGGGCTGATCGTGCGGCCGCTCGTCGGCGACTACACCGTCGAGGGCCTGCAGCTGCCGCCGCCCGCGGGCCGGCGCGTCGGCTTCTACCCCGGCAGCTCGATCGGCAACTTCGAGCCGCCGTGGGCCGTGCGGCTGCTGGAGCGCTACCGTCGCTGGCTGCAGGGCGGCGGGCTGCTGATCGGCGTGGACCTGGTCAAGTCACCGGCGCTGCTGCACGCGGCCTACAACGATGCACAGGGCGTGACGGCCGCCTTCAACCTGAACCTGCTGGCGCGCGCCAACCGCGAGCTCGGCGCCGATTTCGACCTGGCCGCGTGGGAGCACGCCGCGCACTACCAGCCCTCGCTGCAGCGCATCGAGATGCACCTGGTCAGCCGCTGCGCGCAGCAGGTGCGCCTGGGCGGCGAGCGCTTCGACTTCGACGAAGGCGAGAGCATCCACACCGAGAATTCCTACAAGTACAGCGTGGCCGGATTCCAGGCACTGGCGCGCCGCGCGGGCTGGGCGCCGCAGGCAGTGTGGATCGACGGCGCGCGCCGCTTCTCGCTGCACTGGCTGCAGCCGGCATCCACCGAGCCGTAGCGCCGACCCGTCGCTACGCCGGAGGAAGATCCTCGTGGATGCAGAGGTAGTTCCCTTCCGTGTCCTTGAACCAGGCGGCCTTCTCGGCGCCAAGAACGCAGACGTGGTTCACCGTCTTCAGCCCGGGGAAGTCGTAGTCCTCGAACACCACACCGGCACGTTTCAACTCGCCGATGCTGGCGGCGATGTCGTCGACCCGGAAGCTGATCGCCGTGTGGTCCGCCTTGGTGCCTTCCGGCTTGGGGAACAGCGCCAGCGTGCTGCCACCCACCACGTAGACGAACTTGCCGTCGGTCCGGAAGCCACCGGGCTTCAGTCCCAGGCAGCCCTCGTAGAAGGCCCGGGCGCGGGCGATGTCCTTCACCGGCAGCATCGTTGTGACGGAGGCACTGGACAACATACCAAGTCCTTTCGCTCACGCCGGCCACGCTTCAACTGCCCGGCCGGAACGTCACAGCTTATGCCTCTCGCCGCCGGCGCACCAGCGCAGATCTCGAGCAGTCGAACGTCTCAGGCGGGGAAGGCCACTCGCACCGCCAGACCGCCGAGCGCCGCCGAGCGCGCGGTCGTGACCTCCGCGCCGTGCACCGCCGCGATGCGCTTGACGATCGACCAGCCCAGCCCGCTGCCCGGCGCCGCCGTGCCGAGCACGCGGAAGAAGCGCTCGCCGAGGTGCGAGCGCTGCTCGTCGTCGAGGCCCGGGCCGCTGTCCTCCACGCGCAGCAGCACCTGCCCCGGCTCGCGCGTCAGCGTCACCTGCACGCGTGCGCCGTCGCCGCCGTAGCGCAGCGCGTTGTCGGCGAGGTTGCGCAGCAGCACGGCCAGCAGCGTGGCGCTGCCGCGCACCGGCCACGAACCTTCGGCCTCCAGCTCGAGCGACTGGTGCTGCGCCAGCGCCCCCGGTGCGAGCTCGGCCAGCACCTCGCGCGCCAGCGCGGCCAGATCCACCGTCTCGCGCGAGGTCTGCGCCGAGGATTCGAGCCGCGCCAGCGTCAGCAGCTGCTCGACCAGGCGCGTCGCGCGGTCGCAGCCGGCCAGCGTGGCGGCGAGCGCCTGCGCGCGCGCGGCGTCGTCGCGGCCGGCGCCCTGCGCCACCTGCGCCTGGGCGCGGATCGCGGCGATCGGCGTGCGCAGCTCGTGCGCTGCGTCGGCGGTGAAGCGGCGTTCGCTCTCCAGCAGCTCGGCGATGCGCGCGAACAGGCCGTTGAGCGCCTCGACCAGCGGGGCGATCTCGCTGGGCATGCCGTCGCCGCTGGCCTCCGGCGTGATCGGCTGCAGCGCGCGTGGCTCGCGCGCGGCGATCGCGGCGCTCAAGCGGCGCAGCGGCAGCAGGCCGCGCCGCACTGCCCACCACAGCAGCAAGGCGATCGCCGGCAGCGCCAGCAGCATGGGCGCGACCAGCCCGCGCAGCAGCGCGGCGAGGATGGATTCGCGCGAGGCCAGCTGCTCGCCGACGTAGACCTGGGTGCGCTGCTTGGCGCCGCGCGCCGCGAACACGCGCCAGCGCTCGCCGTCGATGCTGGGCGAGGCGAAGCCGCTGCGCTGCTCGGCCATCGGCTGCGTCGGCGCATTGGCCGAGCGCGCCACCAGCTCGCCCTTGTGCCAGACCTGGAAGGCGACCTTGGGCGCGTAGCGGTGCAGCGTCGGCGCCTCGCTGTGTTCGTCGTCGTCGATCTCGTGCGCCTGTTGCACGACCAGCAGCGCCGCCGCCTGCGCGAGGTGGCCGTCGAGCAGCTCGTCGAGCTCGCGCTGCGCCTCGCGCCAGGTGAATACGGCCGCGGCGATCCAGGCCGCGCTCACGGCGGCCAGTGCCAGCGCCAGCACGCGCGCCTGCAGCGAGCGCAGCGCCCTCACGGCGACGCGGCCCGCGCGATGGCGTAGCCGATGCCGCGCACGGTCTGGATCAGCGCGGGCTTGAGCTTGCGGCGCAGGTGGTGCACGTGCACCTCGACGGCGTTGCTCTCCACCTCCTGGCCCCAGCCGTAGATGCGCTGTTCGAGCTGCTCGCGCGAGAGCACGCGGCCGTCGGCGAGCATCAGCGCATGCAGCACGTCGAACTCGCGCGCCGACAGCGCGACCGGCTCGCCGTCCAGCGTGACGAGGCGCTTGGCCGGGTCGAGCACCACGCCGTCGAGCGCGAGCTGCTGCTCGGGCATGCCGTGGGCGCGGCGCACCAGCGCGCGCAGGCGTGCGGCCAGCTCGTGCAGGTCGACCGGCTTGAGCACGTAGTCGTCGGCGCCGAGGTCGAGGCCGCGGATGCGTTCGCTCAGGGCGTCGCGCGCGGTCAGCACCAGCACCGGCAGCTTGACGCCCTCGGCGCGCGCGGTGGCGAGCACGTCCATGCCGTCCTTCAACGGCAGGCCGAGATCGAGCACGGCGGCATCGTGGTTCGCCGCACGCAGCTCGCGCTCGGCGGCCTGGCCGTCGCGCACCCAGTCGACGTTGAAGCCGAGCTGGCGCAGGCCGGCGCGCAGGCCGTCGCCCAGCAGGGCATCGTCTTCGACGAGCAGGATGCGCATGCGGCTCAGGTGTTCGTTTCGGGTGGCAGCGGCTTGCGGCCGGTGATCATGGCGCGGACGAGGTTCTCCTTGTGCACGAAGCTGCCCACCGCCACGCCGGCGAGGTGCACGCCGACCAGGATCAGCAAGGCATCGGCGGCGAACTCGTGCAACTCCTCCAGCCAGTCGCCGCCGAGCTCGTTGTACGTCGCGTAGCCGCTCGCCGCGGTGAGCGCGATCAATGCGAGCAGGCCGACGATGGCCAGCCCGCCGGCCGGGTTGTGGCCGAGGTAGTGCTGCGGCCGGGGGCCGAGCAGCGAGCGCAGGTAGGCGAGGGCGGCGCGCGGCCCGCGCACGAAGCTGGCGAAGCGCGCGTGCTGCGTGCCGACCAGCCCCCAGACGATGCGCAGGCCGACCAGGCCGGCCATGCCGTAGCCGAACCACACGTGCGCGAGCCGCCAGTGCTCGCTCTCGGAGGTGAGCCAGGCGCCGGCGAAGCAGATGACCAGCAGCCAGTGGAACAGGCGCACGGGCAGGTCCCACACCAGCGTGGACGAAGAGGATGAGGTTTCGGTCTTCATGTCGTGCTCCGGGATCGGTCAGCGCGGGATGCGCACGCGGTCTTCGTCGTAGTCGCCCTCGGCCGCACCCGGGTGGCAGGCGCCGCAGTTGGCGGCGCTCTTGATGGCCGGGCGCGCCCAGGCCGCTTGCGACACCTCGCGGTGCTTGCGCACGAACCATTCGCCGCGCGTGATGCGGTCGTCCGGCGGCGCGACGCGCGCGCGCTTGCCGCTGCCGGCGCGCGCCAGCAGCCAGTCGGAGAGGGGTTTCTGCGCCGCGGCGTCCAGCGATGCATCGGTGCCGTAGTGTTTGGCGAGGCCGGCCATCACGCGCTGCCAGGATTCGGCCGGCAGCAGCGCGGGCGGGTAGGGCGTGTGGCAGGCGCCGCACTCCTGCACGTAGGCGGGGGCGAGGGCGTAGCGGTCGTCGGCATGGGCCAGCGTGGCGGCCAGCGCGAGCGATGCGGCGAGCGTGGTGCGCAAGGCGATCATGCGGCGACTCCTCACTTCAGCGTCATCAGCCAGGCCAGCACGTCGGCCTTCTCGCCGGGCGTGCACTCGCGGCCGAGCACGTCGTTGCAATTGCGGCGGAACCACTTCTCGGTCTTGGCCGTGTCGCTGAAGCGCTCGGCGTTGAAGGCCGGGGCGAGCGGCTGGATGGCCTTGCCGGTGGAGGCGTGCTTGCCCATGCCGGTGGGCGTGGCGCCGTGGCACGAGGAGCAGCTCCACTCCTTCGTGCCCTGGGTGGTGAAGAGCTTCTGGCCGCGCGCCGCATCGGCACTGGCCTTGGCGGCGGCGCTGTAGCCGGCGAGCTGTTCGGCCGGCGTGGTAGCGGCCTGAGCGCCGGCCGCGGCGACGAGCGCGGCGGCGGCGAGCAGGAGCAGGGGTTTGTTCTTCATGACGACTCCTTTCGGGTGTCGCCATGGTTGCGGAGCCGGTTTAAGGAAGTCTTAGCACCCCTCTCAGGGCTCGTTCGACGACGCCTTGCGCTCGCGGCCCGGCGCCGCGTCCACCGCGTCGGTGGGGACGAACGGCCCCTGGAATCTGCGCTTGAGCCAGCGCTCTCCATCGGGCGAGTTGAACCGCTTGTAGAGCCCCATCAGGGTCAGCACCACGACGACGAGGACGCACACGAGCGCAAACAGGCGCAGGGATGGGGGCATGTCATTCCTCCAGTGGGTGGACGCTGCATGATGCCGGCATCGCGACGGCCTGCGCATCCCTCGATTGCACACGCGCTGCGCGCGGTCAACAAGGAACTGGTCGGCTTGTACTGGGACATCGGACGGCTGATCGTGGAGCGGCAGCAAAGCGAAGGCTGGGGCAAGGCCGTGGTGGCGCAGCTCGCCGCTGACCTTCAAGCAGCCTTTCCGGGCACGGGCGGTTTCTCGGCCTCCAACCCGTGGCGGATGAAGAGCTTTTTCGAGACCTACAGCGGCGCGGGAAAACTCGCACCACTGGTGCGAGAAATCGGCTGGAGCCATAACCTGATCATCCTCGAACGCTGCGGGGACGCGCAGGAGCGCGAGTTCTACCTGCGCATGACGCGCAAGTTCGGTTGGTCGAAGAACGTGCTCGCGCACCAGATCGACAACCAGAGCTACGAGAAGTCGCTGCTGGGGCAGACCAACTTCGACCGGACCTTGACTCCCGCCCTGCGCACGCAGGCCAAGCTGGCGGTGAAGGACGAATACGCCTTCGACTTCCTCGAACTGGGCGAGCAGCACAGCGAGCGCGAACTGGAGCGCTCGCTGATCGCCCGCATCGAAGACTTTCTGCGTGCGATGGGCGGCATGTTCGCCTTCATGGGCAGTCAGTACCGGCTGGAGGTGGACGGCAAGGAGTATTTCCTCGACCTGCTGCTGTTCCACCGGCGCTTGCGCGCACTGGTGGCCATCGAGCTGAAGATCGGCGAGTTCGAGCCGGAGTTCGTCGGCAAGATGCAGTTCTACCTGGCCGCGCTGGACGCGCAGGTGCGGCAGGAGGACGAGAACCCGTCCATCGGCATCATCCTGTGCAAGGAGAAGACGCGCACCATCGTCGAGTACGCGCTGCGCGACGCGCGCAAGCCCATCGGCGTGGCGACCTACGAAATCACCAAGACGCTGCCGAAGAAGCTGAAAGACCAGTTGCCGTCGCCCGAAGCCATCGCCCGCCTGCTGGAGAGCCTGTGACGCAGGCGGCGGCCTCCACCGCGATCGACCTCAGCACATCACCGCGGCCATGGCCTGCGCCGTGGCCTCGACGTTGCCCTGGTTCAGCCCGGCCACGCACAGCCGGCCGGAGCGGATCAGGTAGACGGCGAACTCCTCGCGCAGCCGGTCGACCTGCGCCGCCGAGAGCCCGGTGTAGCTGAACATGCCGCGCTGGCTGAGGAAGTAGCCGAAGTCGCGCCCCGGCAGCTTGGCGCTGAGCACGCCGTGCAGGGTCTGGCGCATCGCCAGCATGCGCGTGCGCATGGCCGCGAGTTCGCTCTCCCACAGCGGGCGCAGCTCGGGGTCGGTGAGCACGCGCGCGACGATCTGGCCGCCGTGGATGGGCGGGCTGGAGTAGTTGCGCCGCACGGTGAACTTCAACTGGCCCAGCACCAGCGCCGCCTGCTTCGCATCCGGGCAGACCACGCTCAACGCGCCGGCGCGTTCGCCGTACACGCTCATGCTCTTGGAGAAGCTGTTCGCTACGAAGGCCGGCAGGCCGGCCGCGGCGATGGCGCGGATCGCGTAGGCGTCTTCCGCGATGCCGTCGCCGAAGCCCTGGTAGGCGAGGTCGAGGTAGGGGATGAGCTTGCGGCGCTTGAGCAGCGGGATCAGCTCGTCCCACTGCGCGCGCGTGAGGTCGACGCCGGTCGGGTTGTGGCAGCAGGCGTGCAGCAGCACGATGCTCTTCGCCGGCAGCGTGTCGAGCGCGGCGAGCATGTCGGCAAAGCGCACGCCACCGGTCTTGGCGTCGTAGTACGGATAGCTCTGCACCGCGAGGCCGGCGCCCTCGAACATGGAGCGGTGGTTGTCCCAGGTCGGGTCGCTGACCCACACGCCGCTGCCGGGGAACCAGCGCGCGATGAAGTCGGCGCCGACCTTCAGGCCGCCCGAGGAGCCGACCGACTGGATGGTGGCCACGCGGCCGCTCTTCACCGCCTCGTGATCGGCGCCGAACAGCAGCGCCTGCACCGCGGCGCGGAAGTTGGCCGCGCCTTCGATCGGCAGGTAGGGCTTGGGCCCGCCTTCGGCCACCACCTTGGCTTCGGCGCGTTTCACCGACTCGAGCACCGGGATGCGCCCGGCGTCGTCGAAATAGATGCCGATCGACAGGTTGATCTTGTGCGCGCGCGGATCCTTCTGGAAGTCCTCGTTGAGGCTGAGGATGGGATCGCCGGCGAAGGGTTCGACGTGGGAGAACATGGGTGTGTCAGGCCTTTGCCGCGAGTGCGGCTTCGATGTCCTTGCGCAGGGATTCCGGCGCATCGTTGGGGGCGTAGCGCTTGAGCACGGTGCCGTCGCGGCCGACCAGGAACTTGGTGAAGTTCCACTTGATCGCCTGCGTGCCGAGCACGCCGCGCGCTTCTTTCGTGAGGAACTGCCACAGCGGATGCGCGTTGCCGCCGTTCACCTCGACCTTGGCCATCATCGGGAAGCTCACGCCGTAGTTCATCTCGCAGAACGAGGCGATCTGGTCGTTGCCGCCCGGATCCTGGCCGCCGAACTGGTTGCTCGGAAAGCCGATCACCACGAGGCCGCGATCGCGGTAGTCCTTCCACAGCTGCTCGAGGCCGGCGAACTGCGGCGTGAAGCCGCACTGGCTGGCGGTGTTGACGATCAGCAGCACCTTGCCGCGCTGGGTCGACAGCTGCGCCGGCTTGCCGGTGATCGACAAGGCCTCGAAGTCGTAGACGCTGGGCTGGGCCATGGCTCGCTCTCCCGAAGGTGGAGCCGCGATGGTAACGGCCGCCGGGCCCGGCCATGGGCGGCGTGAGGAATCACCGTGAAGAAACGGCAATCCCCAGGAGCCTCGCTTGACGGCGGCGCGGCTCGGGCGATGATGAACGACCATGTCCGACGCCGGCTTCATCGACACCTTCACCGTCGCCATCGAGGGCTTCTCGGCCTTCGAGCGGCAGGCGCTGGCGTCGTTCTTCCGCCTCGCGGCGCGGCGTTCGCCCGCCTTCCGCCAGGTCGATGAGCCCGGCATGGCCGACTTCCTGATCGCCGATGCCGACCACGCCGCCTCGGTGGCCGCGGTGCGCCGCGGCCAGCGCGTCGAGGACACCGTGTTCATCGGCGCCGCCGCGCCCGAGGGCGCCGCCGCCTGGCTGCCGCGCCCGATCGACCCGGTGCACGTGATGCGCGCGCTCGACGAGCTGGTGGAACTGCGCCTGAGCGCCCCCGAGCCGCCCAGCGCGATGATGGATCTCGACCCGATGGAGGTCGACACGCTGCGCGGCGGCCTCGACGACCTGCCGCAGCGCCGCGCCGAGCCGCCTGCGCCGGCCGCCGAGGCGGCGCCTGAGCCGGCGCCGGCCCCCGCCGCGTCGCGCCCGCGCGGCGGCGGCGGGCGCGAGGTGCTGCTGGTCGAAGACAGCCCGATCGCGCGCCAGTTTCTCAAGCAGCGCCTGCAGCACCTCGGCTACCGCGTCATCGAGTGCGCCTCCGGCGAGGCGGCACTCGATCTGCTTTCGCGCCGCACCTTCGAGATGGTGTTTCTCGACGTGGTGCTCGGCCCGCCGGGCAGCATCGACGGCCTGCAGCTGTGCCAGCGCCTCAAGCAGCGCGGCGCGCAGCGCGCCGGCCTGCGCACGGTGGTGGTGATGGTCACCGGGCTGGACGGCGCCACCGACCGCGTGCGCGGCTCGCTGGCCGGCTGCGACGCCTACCTCACCAAGCCGCTGCACGAGAGCGAGTTCATCGCCACGCTGCTGCAGGTCGACCCGGCCTTCGAGTGGCAGGCCGACACGGCCACCGCCGCCTGATGATCAGTGCGCGTCCGCGCCGGAGAGCGTGGACAGCAATGCCGCTGCGAGGATCAAGGCCCCGCCGCCGAGCAGCTGGCCGTCCAGGTGGCCGCCGCCGAGCGCGAGCGCCGAGATCGAGGCGAACAGGATCTCGGTGAGCATCACCACCGAGGTCACGTTGGCGGGCAGGCGCGCCGCGCCGTACTGCAGCGCGAGGTTGCCGGCCAGGAAGAGCAGCGCCATCGCCGCCACGCCGGCCACCCAGCCGGGCGCCGGCGCCGGCGGCGGCGACGCCATGCCGTTGCCTACCAGGACCAGGGCCAGCGTGCCGGCCACCGCCATGCCGCCGACGAACATCGCCAGCGCGCGTGCCTCCTCGGGCCGATGCGCCTCGCGGCGCAGCATCACGTTGTTGAGCGCGAAGCAGAAGCCGCCCAGCACGCCCAGCCAGTCGGGCAGTGTGCGCGGCAGCGGCAGCGCCTCCCAGCCGCTGCGCCCGGCCGGCCACAGCACCACGGCAGCGCCGGCCAGCGCCAGCAGCACGCGCGCCGCGGCGTGGTGCGTGAGCGGCTCGCGCAGGACCAGCCGCGCCAGCAGCACCGCCCACAGCGGCATCAGGTAGAACAGCAGCACCACGCGCACCACGTCGCCGAGGGTCACGGCCCAGTTGAACGCGGCGTTGGTGGTGCCCGAGGCCAGCACCAGGATCCACAGCACCGGCGTGCGCAGCAGTTGGCCGAGCGCGCGCGGGCGCAGCGCGAGGATCACCAGCACCGCCACCGCGTAGATCAGCACCGTGGCCCACAGCGGGTGCAGCCCGCGCGCCTCCAGCTGCCGGAACGGCCACCACGAGGTGCCCCAGACGAAGGCGTTGATGACGAGGGCCAGGGCCGGCGCGGTGAAACTCGCGCGCGTGGAGACGGAAGACATCCGCTCGATTCTCGCTGAGCAGGCTCAAGCTCCCCAGCTTGCCGGATTGCCGCGGCGCGGGCGCGGGGCTACCGTGCGGCAAGCCTGGAGACGCACACGATGAACAAGCTCGAGATCCACCCGCCGTCCGACCTGAACTCGCCCACCCTCGCGCCCAACCTGGGCGGCTTCGGCATCCGCTTCCTCGCCGAGGGCGATTCCTGGTTCACCGTCGGTGCGCTCAACCCGCTGAAGAACGCCAACCTGCTGTTCGAGATGCGCTTCGCGCAGAGCGCCGTGGCGATCAACTGCGCGACGCCGGGCGACACCTTGCGGCGCATGGTCGACACGCGGCGCGACCCGGCCTTCGTCGACCTGCTGACCGGAGCGCGCAAGCGCGCCTGGGACGGCCTGCTGCTGTCCTGCGGCGGCAACGACCTGATCGACGCGCTGGGCGTGCGTGCCGACGGCGTGGCGCTGAACCTGCGCCTGCTGCGCACCGCCGCCGAATGGGGGCCGGCATCCGACGGCGCGGCGCGCTACCTGAGCGACGCCGGCTGGCAGACCTTCTGCGGCTACTTCCGCGCCAACCTCGACGCCATGCTGGCGCTGCGCGACGCCGGGCCGTCGAAGGGTGCGCCGATGTTCCTGCACGGCTACGCGGTGCCGACGCCGCGCCCGGCACCGGCCGAGCTGGGAATCGGGCCGTGGCTGCTGCCCTCGGTGCAGGCCTACGGCATCCCCGAGGCCGACTACGCAGCCGTGGCCGCGCTGCTGATCGGCCGCCTCGCGGCGCTGATCGCCGGCTGTGCGGCCGATGCGGCGCGCTATCCGAACCTGCACTTCTTCGACACCACGCAGATTCCCCTCGTGCCGGCGGCCGCCGGCAGCAGCGGCGAGAACGGCGACTGGGTCAACGAGATCCACCTCAACCGCGCGGGCTGCCGCAAGCTGGCCGTGCCGTGGGCGGCGGCGATCGAGAAGGTGATCGTCGATCAGCGGGGCTGAGCGCCGTTCAGTGCTTGTCGGTGCGGGCGATCGCCAGGAGGTGGTCGACCTCCTCCTTGTGCTTGACGCGATTCGAGCGGTGCCAGCCGCGGATCAGGCCCATGGTGCAGGCGACGAACAGGCCGAAGATCGTGATCGCGCCGAAGGCCGACAGGCCGAAGCGGGTCATGCCGGCATAGAAGGCGCCCAGGCCGAGGATGCAGGCCTGCTCGTTGAAGTTCTGCACCGCGATCGAGCGGCCGGCGCCCATCAGGTTGTGGCCGCGGTGCTGCAGCAGCGCATTCATCGGCACGACGAGGAAGCCGCCGATCGCGCCCAGCAGCACCAGGAAGGGCGCCGCCACCCAGACGTTGCCGATGAAATTCAGGCCGATCACCAGCACGCCCATCCCGATGCCCAGCGGGATCACGCCGGTGGCCTGGTCGAGCCGGCAACGCATCGAGGCCATCACCGCGCCGATGGCGGTGCCGATCGCCACCACGCCGACCAGCGAGGAGGCCTGCGTGGTGGTGTAGCCGAGCGCCGCGGCGGCCCAGGCGAAGACGATCACGCGCAGGTTGCCCGACACGCCCCAGAACAGCGTGGTGGTGGCCAGCGAGATCTGGCCGAGCTTGTCGCTCCACAGCCGCGCGTTGCAGTTGGAGAAGTCGCGCACCAGCTCGAGCAGGTTGCCGGTGAGCGGCTGCAGCGGCGCCTCGGTGCGCGGGATCTTGAGGTTGAACAGCGCCGCGGCGACGTAGAAGAACACGATCACCGAGATCGCCGCCTCGGGCGGGGTGTCGATGCCGGTCTCGATCATCGGCAGGTCGAAGGACAGCAGATGCACCGAGACGACCTTGCCCACCAGCTGGCCGCCGAGCAGGATGCCGAAGATGATCGACAGGATGGTCAGGCCCTCGATCCAGCCGTTGGCCTTGACCAGCTGCGAGGCCGGCAGCAGCTCGGTGAGGATGCCGTACTTGGCCGGCGAGTAGGCCGCCGCGCCCAGGCCGACGATTCCGTAGGCCAGCAGCGGGTGGCCGCCGAACAGCATCATCAGGCAGCCGATCACCTTGATCGCGTTCGAGATGAACATGACCTTGCCCTTGGGCACCGCGTCGGCGAAGGCGCCGACGAAGGGCGCGAGGATCACGTAGAAGAGCGCGAACATCGGCGAGAGCGCCGGCACATGCCAAGTCGGAGCGCCCGAGCTCTTCAGCAATTCGATGGCCGCCACCAGCAATGCGTTGTCGGCCAGCGAGCTGAAGAACTGCGCCGACATGATGGTGTAGAAGCCTTTTTTCATTCGCTCCGTATCGCTCGCGCGATGCCCGGGAAGGCGGGAAAAAGGTCGGCGGCGCCGGTTTATAGCATGCGGTTACCACCCCTCACGGCCGGGCTTTTGCCGGGTGTGATGCGGCTGGCAGAATGATCCGCACCATGCCCCGCCCGATCGCCGCCACCATCCACACCGAGGCCCTCGCCCACAACCTGCGCCGCGCGCGCCAGGCCGCACCGCAGTCGCGCGTCTGGGCGGTGGTGAAGGCCAACGCCTACGGCCACGGCATCGAACGCGCCTACGCAGGCCTCTCCGGCGCCGACGGCTTCGCGCTGCTCGATCTGGACGAGGCGCGGCGCGTGCGCGAGCTCGGCTGGCGCGGCCCCGTGCTGCTGCTCGAAGGCTGCTTCGAGCCGCGCGACCTGGAACTTTGCTCGCGCCTCGATCTCTGGCATGTGGTGCACCACGAGGCGCAGATCGACATGCTCGCCGCCCACAAGACCCACGCGCCGCAACGCGTCTTCCTGAAGATGAACAGCGGCATGAACCGGCTCGGCTTCCGGCCGCAGCACTACCGCGCGGCCTGGCAGCGCCTGTCGGGGCTGACGCAGGTCGACGAGATCACGCTGATGACGCACTTCGCCGATGCCGACGGTGAAGCGGGCGTGGCCGCGCAGCTGGAGGCTTTCGAGGCGGTCACGCGCGAGCTGCCGGGCGAGCGCTCGGTGAGCAACAGCGCGGCGACGCTGCGCTTTGCCGGTGCCGAAGGCGAAGGTGCACGCGTCGCGGCCGACTGGGTGCGCCCCGGCATCATGGTCTACGGCTCGGCGCCCGACTACCCGGCGCACGACGTGCGCGGCTGGGATCTGCAGCCGGCGATGACGCTGGCCGCCAAGCTGATCGCCATCCAGCCGCTGCAGCGCGGCGACCGCGTCGGCTACGGCGGCGGCTTCACCGCCGAAGCGGCGATGCGCATCGGCGTGGTCGCCTGCGGTTATGCCGACGGCTACCCGCGCGTCGCACCCACCGGCACGCCGGTGCTCGTGAACGGCGTGCGCACGCGCACCGTCGGGCGCGTCTCGATGGACATGATCACCGTCGACCTCACGCCGGTGCCCGAGGCCGGCCTCGGCGCCGAGGTCACGCTGTGGGGGCGCGGCCCGAACGGCAGCCTGCTGCCCATCGACGAGGTGGCGCGCTCGGCCGGCACGGTCGGCTACGAGCTGATGTGTGCGCTGGCGCCGCGCGTGCCGGTGAGCGTGGCATGAGCGACGACCGCAGACGTTTTCGGGGCATGGGCGGCACGCGCGGCGGCGGCGGTGGCGTCGAGTGCGGCGACAGCGGCCTGGAGATTGGCGACCTGGCCGACGCCGCGCCGCAGCCAGTCGACGACCCCCTGCTCGCAACGCGCACCGGCGCGCGGCGCGGCTGGCTCGTGCTGCTGGTCGTCGTGCTGCTGCTCGGTGTTGCGCTGGCCGCCTGGCTGCTGCGCCGCTGAGCGCGGTCGGCAGCGCGATGCGCATCCCCTTCGAGCTCGATCCGGCTCAGGTGGAGATCAGCGCCATCCGCGCCCAGGGTGCGGGCGGGCAGAACGTCAACAAGGTGTCGAACGCGGTGCACCTGCGCTTCGACATCGCGGCCTCGTCGCTGCCCGATGAACTCAAGGCACGCCTGCGCGCGCTGCGCGACCAGCGCATCAACGACGAAGGCGTGGTGGTGATCAAGGCGCAGGCGCACCGCAGCCTGGAGAAGAACCGCGCCGAGGCGCTCGAGCGTCTTCAGGCGCTGATCGAGACGGCGGCCCAGGTGCCACGCACGCGCCGGCCGACCAAGCCGACGCGCGCCTCGCAGCAGCGCCGCCTGGGGGGCAAGACGCTGCGTGGCGGGGTCAAGGCGGGCCGGGCGAAGGTCAGCTTCTGACCGGCCCGGCGGCGCCCATCACTTCTTCGGGTAGACGATGTCGGCGCGGCGGTTCTGCGCCCAGGCGGCCTCGTCGTGGCCGCTGGACACCGGGCGCTCCTCGCCCCAGCTCACGGCCTCGAGCTGGCCGTCCTTGGCGCCGTAGATCTTGAGCGCCTTCACCACCGCCTCGGCGCGCTTCTGGCCGAGGGCGAGGTTGTATTCGGCGCTGCCGCGCTCGTCGGCATTGCCTTCCACCTTGGCCGTCAGGCCGGCCGTGGCGGCGAGGTACTTGCCGTGGCGCTCGACCAGGGCCGTGTAGGCCGGCTTGATGGAGAAGTCGTCGAAGTCGAAATAGACGCTGCGCTCCTTGGAGATCGCGCTGTTCGGATCCAGGTGCGCGGGCAGGTTGACCGCGGTGACGGTCGATGCCGGCGTGGCGGCGGCAGCCGGCTTGGGCGCCGGGGCGGCGGCCGGAGCGGGTGTGGCCGGGGCGGCCGGCGGGGTCACGGGGGTGCTGCTGCAGGCGGCGAGCAGGCTGCTCGCGAGCGCGAAGCTCAGGCCCAGGGTCTTGCGGTTCATGGTGGGTTCTCCGGGAGTCGCGGCGCTGGCTGCGCCGAGGGTGCGAATGCTAGAGGAACATTTGCGGGCATCTTTAGGCCACGATGAAACCTCTGCGTGACCGGTGCCACGCCGAGGCCTCTCAGGCGCGCTTGAAGAAGGCCAGCAGCGTGCCGGCGAGCACGAACAGCGCGCCGAAGCTGCGGTTCATGGCCTTGATGTGCGAGGGTG
The DNA here is from genome assembly GCA_017983795.1 of Piscinibacter sp. Classification (GTDB taxonomy): domain Bacteria; phylum Pseudomonadota; class Gammaproteobacteria; order Burkholderiales; family Burkholderiaceae_C; genus Piscinibacter. The sequence goes on along the minus strand of JAGOAS010000018.1, from coordinate 66,536 downwards.
CCTTCAGCGCGCGCAGCACGCGCGAGGCCAGCGCGGTGTAGCCGGCCATCACCACCAGGTCGGTGAAGGCCAGCGTCAGCGCGATCACCGCGTACTGCGCCGGCAGCGGGCGGGCGAGGTCGAGAAACTGCGGCACCACCGCGAGCAGGAATACCGTGCCCTTGGGGTTGAGCGCATTGACGATCCAGCCGCGCAGGTAGAGATCGCGGCGCGACACCGCTGCCGCCTCGCCATCGGCCGCCACCAGCGGCGCGGCCGGCGCGCGCCACTGCTTGATGCCCAGCCACACGAGGTAGGCCACGCCGGCCCACTTCACCACCGTGAAGGCGAGGCTGGAGGCGGCGATCAGCGCGCCCAGGCCGATGCCCACCACCAGCACCTGCGTCCAGATGCCGGTGACCAGGCCGAAGGTCATGGTGTAGCCGCGGCGGAAGCCGTGGTTGAGGCCGGCGCTCATCGCGGCGACGGCGCCCGCGCCGGGCGAGAGGCTGATGGCCCAGGCGGCGGCGAAGAAGGCGATCCAGGTCGAGAGGTCCATGGGGGGCGATTTTCGCCGGTCGCGGACAATGCCGCATGGCCAAGGACAAGTCGATCTACGTCTGCAACGAGTGCGGCGCGAGCAGCCCCAAGTGGCTGGGCAAGTGCCCGGGCTGCGGCGCGTGGAATACGCTGGTGGAGTCGGTGGCGGAGGCGGGCGGCGGCAAGAACCGCTTCCAATCGCTGGCGCGCAGCCAGCCGGTGGCCACGCTGTCGGAGATCGAGGCCAGCGACGTGGAGCGCACGCCGACCGGCATCGGCGAGCTGGACCGCGTGCTCGGCGGCGGCATCGTGGAAGGCGGCGTGGTGCTGATCGGCGGCGACCCCGGCATCGGCAAGAGCACGCTGCTGCTGCAGGCGCTGGATGCGCTCGCGCGTTCGATGAAGACGCTCTACGTCAGCGGCGAGGAGAGCGGCGCGCAGGTGGCGCTGCGCTCGCGCCGCCTCGGCCTGGACGGCTCGCAGGTGCGCGTGCTGGCCGAGATCCAGCTCGAGCGCATCCTCGCCACGCTGGAGGCCGAAGCGCCGGCGGTGTGCGTGATCGATTCGATCCAGACGCTCTATTCCGAGCAGCTCAGCTCGGCGCCGGGCTCGGTGGCGCAGGTGCGCGAGTGCGCCGCGCACCTCACGCGCACCGCCAAGGCCACGGGCACGACGGTGATCCTGGTCGGCCACGTGACGAAGGACGGCCAGCTCGCCGGCCCGCGCGTGCTCGAGCACATCGTCGATACGGTGCTCTATTTCGAGGGCGACACGCATTCCAGCTTCCGCCTCGTGCGCGCGATCAAGAACCGCTTCGGCGCCGTCAACGAGATCGGCGTCTTCGCGATGACCGAACGCGGCCTGAAGGGCGTGGCCAACCCGAGCGCGATCTTTCTGTCCACCCACGGCGAGCCGGTGCCCGGCGCCTGCGTGCTGGTCACGCTGGAAGGCACGCGGCCGCTGCTGGTGGAGGTGCAGGCGTTGGTCGATTCCGGCGGGCCCAGCCCGCGGCGCCTGTCGGTGGGCCTGGAGCGCGATCGCCTGGCGATGCTGCTGGCCGTGCTGCACCGCCATGCCGGTATCGCCACCTTCGACCAGGACGTCTTCGTCAACGCCGTCGGCGGCGTGCGCATCAGCGAGCCGGCCGCCGACCTGGCCGTGATGCTGGCGATCCAGGGCTCGCTGCGCGCCAGGGCCCTGCCGCGCGGCTTCTTCGCCTTCGGCGAGGTGGGTCTGGCCGGCGAGGTGCGGCCGGCGCCGCGCGGCCAGGAGCGCCTCAAGGAAGCCGCCAAGCTGGGCTTCTCGGTGGCGGTGGTGCCGCAGGCCAATGCGCCGAAGAAGCCGATCGAGGGCTTGACCATCCACGCCGTCGAGCGCGTCGAGCAGGCGATCGACATCGTCCGCAGTCTGTGAGGTCGTCATGAATGCCATCCTCGGCTGGGCGCTGGCCGCCCTCTTCGTTGCGCTCGCCTGGCAGCAGTACGGCTGGCAGGGCGCGCTGTTCGCGCTCAGCGCGGTGGTGTTCTGGCTGCTGCTGCAGTTCAACCGCGTGATGCGCACCATGCGCGCCGCCGGCCAGGCGCCGGTGGGGCGGGTCGACAGCGCGGTGATGCTCAACGCCAAGCTCAAGCCGGGCATGAGCATGCTGCAGGTGGTGGGCCTGACCAAGAGCCTGGGCCGCAAGCTCGGCGAAGGAGAAGACGATTGGGCCTGGAGCGACGAGGGCGGCAGCACGGTACGGCTGCACTTCAGCCGCGGCAAGCTGGCGCGCTTCGAGCTGGAGCGGCCCGCCCCGTAAAATTGCCGGTTCGGACGAACTGAGGAGAGACCGCCATGTCCATGGCCGACCGCGACGGAAAGATCTGGATGGATGGCAAGCTGGTGGAGTGGCGCGACGCCAAGATCCACGTGCTGAGCCACACGCTGCACTACGGCTGCGGCGCCTTCGAGGGCGTGCGTGCCTACAACACGGTGAACGGCACCGCCATCTTCCGGCTGCGCGAGCACACCGAGCGGCTCTTCAACAGCGCCAAGATCCTGCGCATGAAGATCCCCTACAGCCTCGAACAGGTGATGGACGCGCAACGCGAGGTGGTGCGCGCCAACAAGCTGGAGAGCTGCTACCTGCGCCCGCTCACCTGGATCGGCTCCGAGAAGCTGGGCGTCAGCCCCAAGGGCAACACCATCCACCTGATGATCGCCGCCTGGGCCTGGGGCGCCTACCTCGGCGAAGAAGGCATGAAGCGCGGCATCCGCGTCAAGACCAGCAGCTACACGCGCCACCACGTCAACATCACGATGACGCAGGCCAAGGCGGTGAGCAACTACACCAACTCCATCCTCGCCAACATGGAAGCCACCGACGATGGCTACGACGAGGCGCTGCTGCTCGACGCGGCCGGCTTCGTCTCCGAAGGCGCGGGCGAGAACCTCTTCGTCATCAAGAACGGCGTGGTCTACACACCGGATCTCTCGGCCGGTGCGCTCAACGGCATCACGCGCAACACCATCTTCGCGATCTGCCAGGATCTGGGCATCAAGCTGGTGGAAAAGCGCATCACCCGCGACGAGGTCTACATCGCCGACGAGGCCTTCTTCACCGGCACCGCCGCCGAGGTCACGCCGATCCGCGAGCTCGACCGCGTCGAGATCGGCCGCGGCTCGCGCGGGCCGGTCACCGAGAAGATCCAGAGCGCGTTCTTCGACATCGTCAACGGACGCAACCCCAAGTACGCCGAGTGGCTGACCAAGGTCTGAACAACATGAGCAGCAAACCCGAGGCCGTGGTCGAGGTGACCGCGAAAGACGTGCAGGGCGACGGCGTGGTGTTCTGCCCGAACCCGAAGATGACGCTGTGGAGCAGCCACCCGCGCGTCTATATCGACGTGGTCACCGAGGGCCAGGGCCAGTGCCCGTACTGCGGCACCGTCTACCGGCTGAAGGCCGGAGAGAAGCTGCACGCGCATTGAGCCGGGTCGCGCCATGACCCGCTCGCTGGTCATCGCGCCGCAGTGGATCGGCGACGCGGTGATGTCCGAGCCGCTGCTGGCGCGGCTCGCGGCCCGCGGCGAAGAGCTCGCAGTGGCGGCGCTGCCCTGGGTGGCGCCGGTCTACCGCGCGATGCCGCAGGTGCGCGAGGTGATCGAGCTGCCCTTCGCGCATGGCCGGCTCGACTGGGCGGCGCGGCGGCGCATCGCCGCCACGCTGCGCGGCCGTTTCGATGCCGCCTACGTGCTGCCGAATTCGCTCAAAGCCGCGCTGATTCCCTGGTTCGCCGGCATTCCGCGCCGCGTGGGCTACCGCGGCGAAGGGCGCTACGTGCTGCTCAACCAGCGTCTGCCCAACCCCGGCGGCCGGCCGCCGATGGTGGCCTTCTACAGCGCGCTGGCCGGCGAGGCGGCGCGCGGCGACGAGCGCCCGCGCCTGGCCTTCGAGGCGCGGGTGGTGAACGGCGCAGCGCGCGATGCCGGCGTCGAGCCGGGCCGCTACTGGGCTTTCGCGCCCGGCGCCGAATACGGCCCCGCCAAGTGCTGGCCGGCCGGCCACTACGCCGAGCTGGCGCGCCGCCTGCACGAGCGCGACGGCCTGCCGGTGCTGCTGCTCGGCTCGGCCAAGGAGGCCGCGCTGTGCCGGCAGATCGAGGCCGCCGCGCCCGCCGCCTGCCGCGTGATGGCCGGCGAGACTTCGCTGATGGACGCGATGGCGCTGATCGCCGGCGCGCGCGGCCTGGTCAGCAACGACTCGGGCCTGATGCACGTCGCCGCGGCCTTCGGCTTGCCGCAGGTGGCGGTATTCGGCTCCACCAGCCCCGAGCACACGCCGCCGCTCAACACCCGGGCGCGCGTGCTGTGGCTGAAAGATGAACTGAAGCTGGCCTGCATGCCCTGCTTCGAGCGCGAATGCCGCTTCGGGCACTACCGCTGCCTGAGCGAGGTGGCGCCGCAGCGCGTCGAGGCGGCGCTGCGGGAAGTGCTGCCCACGTCCTGAGCCTGCGCAGGGGCGCCTCCTACAATCGCGCATCCCGCGAAAGCCCCCTCATGCCCCATCGCAACGAGTTCGTCCTCACCCTGTCGTGCCGCGATGCCAAGGGCATCGTTCATGCGGTCTCCGGCCTGCTGTTCCAGGCAGGCTGCAACATCATCGATTCGCAGCAGTACGGCGACGTGCTCTCGTCCGACGCCACCGGCCTGTTCTTCCTGCGCGTGCATTTCGAGGCGCCGCCGCACCTGGCCGAGGTGGCCACGCTCGACCCGCTGTTCACCCACCTGCGCGAGCAGTTCGGCATGAGCGCGAAGCTGCACTCGCTGGCGCGCAAGCCGCGCATGCTGCTGATGGTCAGCAAGCACGGCCACTGCCTGAACGACCTGCTGTTCCGTTGGCGTTCGGGCCAGCTCGAGGTCGAGATTCCGGCCATCGTCTCCAACCATCCCGACTACGCCGACCTCGCCGCCAGCTACGGCATCCCCTTCCACCACCTGCCGCTGCCCACCGGCGCCGGCGCCGAGGCCAAGCGGGCGCAGGAGCGGCAGGTCGAGGCGCTGGTCGAGCGCGAGCAGATCGATCTGGTCGTGCTGGCGCGCTACATGCAGATCCTCAGCGGCGAGTTCTGCGAGTTCCTGCGCGGCCGCGCCATCAACATCCACCACAGCTTCCTGCCCAGCTTCAAGGGCGCCAAGCCCTACTACCAGGCGCACGAGCGCGGCGTGAAGCTGATCGGCGCGACGGCGCACTACGTCACCGCCGAGCTCGACGAGGGGCCCATCATCGAGCAGGACGTCGAGCGCGTCGACCACACGCTCAGCCCCGAGGATTTCACCGCCGTCGGCCGCGACGTCGAATGCGTGGTGCTGGCGCGCGCGGTGCGCTGGCACCTCGAGCACCGCGTGCTGCTCAACGGGCGCAAGACCGTCGTCTTCCGCTGAGGCGCACCATGCCGCGCATCAAGCCCCCGCCCGCGCCCGCCACGCCCGACGAGATCGAGCAGCAGTTCTACGAGGCGCTGCAGCGCGCCGACATCGAGGCGCTGATGGCGGTGTGGTCGGACGACGACGAGATCGTCTGCGTGCATCCGGGTGGGCCGCGCGTGGTGGGGCCGGCGGCGATCCGCGCCGCCTTCGAGGCCATCTTCGCCAACGGCGCGGTCGCCGTGCGGCCGCAGAAGGTGCGCCGCCTGCAGAGCCTGAACTGCGCCGTGCACAGCGTGCTCGAGCGCATCGAGATCACCACTGCCGACGGCCTGAAGACGGCCTGGGTGCTGGCGACCAACGTCTACCTGAAGTCCGGCGGCGGCTGGGCGATGGCGGCGCACCACGCGAGCCCCGGCTCGCCGCGCGAGGCGCAGGACATCGCCGAGGGACCGGCGACCATCCACTGAGGTGGAGCAGCGCTATCGCTCGCCGCGCTGGCTGCCCGGCGGCAACGCCCAGACGATCTGGCCGGCGCTGTTCGGCCGCCGCCACCACGGCGAGCCGCTGGCGTTCCGCCGCGAGCGCTGGACCACGCCGGATGCCGATTTCGTCGATGCCGACTGGCTGGGCGAAGATCCGAATGCGCCGCTGCTGGTGATGTTCCACGGCCTGGAGGGCTCGACGCGCAGCCACTACGCGCAGGCCTTCGCCGACTGGGCGCGACAGCACGGCTGGCGCTTCGTGCTGCCGCATTTCCGCGGCTGCTCGGGCGAGCTGAACCTCGCGCCGCGCGCCTACCACTCGGGCGACTTCGAGGAGATCGGCTGGATGCTGGCGCAGGCGAAGGCGCGCCATGCCGGGCCGCTCGCGGCCGTGGGCGTCTCGCTGGGCGGCAACGCGCTGCTGCGCTGGGCCGAGGAGGCCGGCGACACGGCCGCCGCCACCGCGCGTGCCGTGGCTGCGATCAGCGCGCCGATCGACCTCGCCGCCGGCGGCCACGCCATCGGGCGCGGCTTCAACCGCCTCGTCTACACGCGCATGTTCCTGCGCAGCATGAAGCCCAAGGCGCTGGCCAAGCTGGCCCAGCACCCGGGCCTCTTCAGCCGCGAGAAGCTGCTCGCCGCGCGCAACCTCTACGAGTTCGACGACGTCTTCACCGCGCCGCTGCACGGCTTCCGCAACACCGACGACTACTGGGCGCGCGGCTCGGCCAAGCCGCACCTGCCCCTCATCCGCATCCCGGCGCTGGTGCTCAACGCGCGCAACGATCCCTTCGTGCCGGGCGCGAGCCTGCCGGCCGCGCACGAGGTCGGCTCGCAGGTGACGCTGTGGCAGCCCGAGCACGGCGGCCACGTCGGCTTCCCGGCCGGGCGCTGGCCCGGCCACGTGATGACCCTGCCCGACGAGGTGATGGGCTGGATCGCCCGCCACCTTTGACGCAGCATCGGCGCATGGACGAGATCGTCAAGGCGGCGTTGAAGAAGTGGCCCAACGTGCCGCACTGCTGGGGCTGGCTGGCGCTGGATGCGCGCGGCGACTGGAGCATGCGCGACGAGCGTGTGCAGCGTGCCGGGCCCTTCCCGCAGGTCAAGGGCAGCCGCATCCTGCACGACAAGCTGCGCGAGTTCATCCACCGCAACTACGCCGCCGATGAGCGCGGCGCCTGGTTCTTCCAGAACGGCCCGCAGCGTGTCTACGTCGAGCTCGAGGCGGCGCCCTTCGTGTGGCGTCTGCATGCGCAGGGCGATGGCGCGCCGGCAGTGACCAGCCATACCGGAATGCCGGCGCAAGGCGTCGATGCGGCCTGGCTCGACGAGCAGGGCCGGCTCTTTCTCGCCACCGAACTCGGCCTCGGCATCGTGCACACGCTGGACATGGGCCTGGCGGCCGACGCCGTCGAGCGCGCGCAGTGGGCGCCGCAGGAGATCGCCTTCGCCGAGCTGCCGCGGCGCTACCGCTACGTGCTCAGCCCGGCCGTGCAGCACGCCGCGCAGGCATGAAAAAGCCGGCCCGCGGGCCGGCTCGTTGCGGGGCGCGTCGCGCCTTCAGTTGGCAGCGGAGGCGGCGGCCGCTGGCGCCTTCGGCTCGGCGAAGCTGGCACCGCCCTTGTTGGCCATGTAGACCACCGCGCGGCCGATCTCGAGGTCGCTGAAGTCGCCGCCGCCCTGCGGGCCCATTGCATTCTTGCCCTTGAGCGCCGAGTTCAGCAGCGCCGCGTAGCCGGCGCCGATGCGCGGGCCCCAGGCGGCGCTGTCGCCGAACTTGGGCGCACCCGCGGCGCCGGTGGCGTGGCAGGCGCTGCACTGGGCGGTGAAGACCTGTTCGCCGGTCTTGAGCGCGCCGGCGTCGGAGGCGTCCTTCACCTGGATGCTGCCGACCGGCTGGATGCGGCGCGCCACCGCTTCGGCGCCCAGGCCGTCGCTGCCGGCGCCGCCGCGGTTGTCGGTGGCGACGTACTTCACCAGCAGCACGATCAGGAAGATCGGCACGACGAAGGCGAACACCACGGCCAGGATCAGCTGCTTGGGCGTCTTGATCGGGCCTTCGTGCGGGCCGTCGTGGTCGTGCGAGTCACTGCTCATGAAATCCTCGGTGTCGGGGCTGTCGGGGGTGCTCCCGCCCGGCGCGGGCCGGGGAGCGCAAAAAGCCGGCGAATTATAGGAGGGTGCTCACAGCGGCGCAGGCTCGACGGCTTCGGCGAGCGGCGCCGGCTCGGCCGCCAGCGGCAGCACGATGCGCACCGTCGTGCCCTGCTGCGGCGCGCTCTCGATCGCCAGGCGCCCGCCGAGCAGATCGACGATCTCCTTGACGATCGCCATGCCCAGGCCGGTGCCGGGGATGCTGCCCGAGGTGTCGGCGCGGAAGAAGCGCTCGCAGACGCGCCGCACCGCCTCGGGCGTCATGCCGATGCCGTGGTCGCGCACGGCCACGACGGCCTGCCCGTGCTCGACCGCCAGCGTGACCGCCACCGCGCCGCCCTCGGGCGAGTACTTGTAGGCGTTGGACAGCACGTTGCGCAGCGCCTGCAGCGCCTTGCCGCGGTCGAGCGCCACCATCACCGGCGCGGCCGGCAGCGCCAGGGCCGGCGCGTCGCGGCCCTCGGGCGCGCGAAAGTCGTGCACGCACTCGTGCACCAGCGCGGCCAGGTCGGTGCGCACGATCTCGAAGTCCTGGCCGCGCCGCGCCTCGATGCGGGCGAGGTCGAGCAGCTCGTTGATGATGGCGATCATCAGCGAGGTCTGGCGGTGCACCGTCGCGATCGCGTCGCGCTGGCTCTCGGGCGAGAGCCGGCGGTACATCAGCAGCTCGACGAAGCCGAAGATGCTGGCCATCGGCGTGCGCAGCTCGTGCGCGGCGGTGGACAGGAACTCGCTCTTCATCTGGTCGACCTCGGTCTCGTGCGTCACGTCGCGCACGTGCAGCAGCTGTGAGACCGCCGCGCTGCCGCCGGTGCGCAGCGCGATCGCCAGCACGCGCCGCTTGGGCCGCTCGATGTCGAGCAGCAGGCGGCCGTCGCCCTCGCCGGCCTGCGCGCGCAGCGCCGCGAAGGAGGCGAGCCGCTCGGCGCTCACGCCGCAGCCGGCGCGCAGCAGCGGGATCAGCTGCTCCTCGCCGAGGCGCAGCAGCTGGGCTTCGCCCAGGCCGGTGAGGCGGGTGAACGAGGGGCTGACGTGGTTGATGCGGTGCGCGGCGTCGAAGGAGACGAAGCCGTCGGGGCTGAGCGCGAAGATCGCGTCGAGCTGGTCGCCGCGCTCCTGCAGCCGCGTGGTCAGCACGCCGATCAGGTGCGAGATCGCCTCGATGTCGTCGTCGCCCGGGCGCGGGCCCGAGGCCTGCGGCAGCAGGCCCTCGAGCACGCGGCGCAGCGCGGCCAGCGCGTTCTCGCGCGAGCGCGCCGCGCGCTCGAGCGTCTCGAAGGTGCGGCGCAGCTCGAGCGGCGCGTCCTCGGCGCGCGGCATCGGCTCGGCGGCGGCCAGCGCGCCTTCGCGGTCGAAGGCCTGCAGGCGGTCGAGCTTGCCGAGCCAGCGCCTGAGCGGCACGTGGATGCCGACCAGGCCGCCCACCAGCGCCAGCAGGCCGAGGCCGACCGCCAGGGTCGCCTGCTGCCACAGCGGGCCGGCGATCGCGTCCGGCGCATAGCTCATGCGCAGCACGCCGTAGTCGCGCCCGCCGGCGGTGATGGTCTGGTTGGCGTCGTACAGCCGTGCCGCGACCAGATCGGTGAGCCAGCGCGGCGCCGCGCCGGGCGCGCCGCCCGGGTCGGCGACGTGCAGCCGGCCGCCGCGCGTGTCGATGAACTCGGCCGATGCGAAGTCGGAGTGGCGGATGGCGCGCTGCAGCGTCTTCTGCACCGTGTCGTAGTCGCCGATCACCACGCTGTCGAGGATGGTCGGCGCCATCACCAGCACCAGGCCTTCGGCGCGGCGCTGGGCGTTGTCCAGGCCGATGGTGAACTCGTAGTGGATGAACAGCGCCACCCCCGCGCCGACGAAGCCGACCAGCGCCAGCGTGTACAGCGCGAACACGCGCCCGACCAGCGAGGTCGGCCACAGGCCGCTCGGGCGCAGCCGGCGCAGCAGGGTGGACATCAGCGCAGCTGCGGCGGCGCCGTGCGGTAGAAGTCGCGGTAGGCGCCGTATTCGGAGCCGTTCGAGGCCGCGAAGTGCCCGCCGCTGGCGATGCCGGCGAGCTTGGACGCGGCTTCGAGGATGTCGCGGCCGCGCGGGTCGAGGTGCATGCCGAGGAAGGCGCGCGCCACGGCCTGCGCATCGGCGGCCGGCACGCGCGCCGAATGCATCAGCGCGAGGTCGTGCAGCGGCGGCGAGCTCCACAGCACCTTGAACTTCTTGCCCTCGCGCTGCGTGTAGCCCTCGACGAGCTGCGAGTTCGCGCCCACGGCGGCCGCCTTGCCGGCGAACAGCTGCACGAACGCGCCGTCCATGTTGCCGGCGAACACCGGCATCACCTCGATCTTGCGCGCCAGCAGCTGCGCGTAGGTGAACTTGTAGGCGATGGTCGCCTCGGGCCCGGGGAAGGCGACTTCCTTGCCGGCGAGCTGCGCGAGCTCGCCGATGGGCGAATCGGCCGGCACGACGATCTGGCCGTGCAGCGGCGGCGTCATACGGCGGCCGAAGACCTTCCAGCCGAGCGCCTCGCGCTCCGGGCTGAACAGGTGGTTGGTGAAGACGAAGTCCACCTCCTGGGCGAGCACGTAGGCGGTGGTGTCGGCCGAGGTGCGGCCGATCTTCAGGCGCAGCTGCACGCCGCTCTTCTCCGAGACGTAGTCGATGATCGGGTTCCAGTAGGCCGCCGTGACCTGGATGCCGTACTGGTTGACCGGCGAGAACTGGTAGGTGGCGCCGGCCGCGCGCGACGGCAGGGCCGCGGCGGCGAGGGCGAAGGCGGCGGCGAGCAGCGCGGCGCGGCGCGTGAGGCAGGGATTCATGCGGATTCCTCGGCGGGGTTTCAGGGGCATGCCGGTCATCACGCACTATCGGCATCGCAGCCGGATCCTTGAGGAGATCCGCGCTCGCAGGGGCTGCGGCGCTAGAATCCACGGTTGCCCGCGCGACCGTGGTGAAGTGGATATCATGCAGCCCTCCGAAGGCTACGTCGCAGGTTCGATTCCTGCCGGTCGCGCCAATCGGATCAGCGATGAGAAACGGCTCCGTGTCTTGCGACCCGGAGCCGTTGTCTTTTCGGAGCGCCGCGCCGCTCAGCCGTTCGCGCCGTGCCGGATCAGGTGGTCGAAGGCCGACAGCGCGGCCTTCGCGCCCTCGCCCGCGGCGATGATGATCTGCTTGTAGGGCACGGTCGTCGCGTCGCCGGCGGCGAAGATGCCGGGCAGGCTGGTCGCGCCCTTGGCGTCGACGATGATCTCGCCGTACTTGGACAGCTCCAGCGTGCCCTTCAGCCACTCGGTGTTGGGCACCAGGCCGATCTGCACGAACACGCCGGCCAGTTCCACCGAGTGCTCGGCGCCGCTGGCGCGATCCTTGTATCGCAGGCCCGTGACCTTCTGGCCGTCGCCGGTGATCTCGGTGGTCTGCGCATTCACGTGGATGGCCACGTTGGGCAGGCTCTTCAGCTTGTCGACCAGCACCGCGTCGGCCTTGAGCGCATCGGCGAACTCGATCAGCGAGACGTGCTCGACGATGCCGGCGAGGTCGATCGCCGCCTCGACGCCGGAGTTGCCGCCGCCGATCACCGCCACCTTGCGGCCCTTGAAGAGCGGGCCATCGCAGTGCGGGCAGTAGGCCACGCCCTTGTTGCGGTACTCGGCTTCGCCGGGCACGTTGACGTTGCGCCAGCGCGCGCCGGTGGAGAGGATCAGCGTCTTGCCGCGCAGCTGCGCGCCATTGGCGAGCGTGATCGTGCTGGTGCCGCCCGGCTGCAGCGCGGGCTCGAGCTTCTCGACGCGCTGGCCGTTCATGATGTCGACGTCGTAGTGGCGCGCATGCGCCTCCAGCGCCGCGGCGAACTTCGGGCCCTGCGTCTCGAGCACGGAGATGAAGTTCTCGATGCCCAGGGTGTCCAGCGTCTGGCCGCCGAAGCGCTCGGCGACGATGCCGGTCTTGATGCCCTTGCGCGCGGCATACACCGCTGCCGCCGCACCCGCCGGGCCGCCGCCGACGATGAGCACGTCGAACACGTCCTTCTGCGCCAGCTTGGCGGCGTCGCGCGCCGCCGCGCCGGTGTCGATCCTGGCGAGGATCTCGCCGATTTCCATGCGGCCCGAGCCGAAGGGCTGGCCGTTGAGGAAGATGGTCGGCACGGCCATGATCTTGCGATCGGCGACCTCGGCCTCGAACAGGCCGCCGTCGATCGCCACGTGGCGGATGCGCGGATTCAGCACCGCCATCAGGTTGAGCGCCTGCACCACGTCCGGGCAGTTGTGGCAGGTCAGTGACATGTAGGTCTCGAAGGCGAAGTCGCCTTCGAGAGCCTGGATCTGCGCTATCACCTCGGCCTCGAGCTTGGGCGGGTGGCCGCCCGCCTGCAGCAGCGCCAGCACCAGCGAGGTGAACTCGTGGCCCATCGGGATGGCCGCGAAACGCAGGCCCATGTCGGCGCCCTTGCGGCTGATCTGGAACGAGGGCTTGCGCGCATCGTTGCCGTCGAAACGCGCCTCCACCAGCGGATTCAGCGCCGCGATCTCCTGCAGCAGCTCGCGCATCTCGGCCGAGGCCTCGCGCTCGTCGAGCGTGGCGATCAGTTGCACCGGCTCGCGCAGGCGTTCCAGATACGCAGCGAGCTGGGATTTCAGGCTGTCATCCAACATGGTGAAGGCGTCTCGAGAGGTTCAGATCTTGCCGACGAGGTCGAGCGAAGGCGTCAGCGTCTTGGCGCCCTGCTGCCACTTGGCGGGGCACACCTGGCCGGGGTTCTTGGCCACGTACTGCGCGGCGGTCAGCTTGCGCAGCGTTTCCTTCACGTCACGCGCGATGGCGTTGTCGTGCACCTCGACGGTCTTGATCACACCTTCCGGGTTGATGATGAAGGTGCCGCGCAGCGCCAGGCCTTCTTCCTCGATGTGCACGCCGAAAGCACGCGTCAGCTTGTGGGTCGGGTCGCCGACCAGCGGGAAGCGGGCCTTGCCGACGGCCGGGCTGGTCTCGTGCCACACCTTGTGCGAGAAGTGGGTGTCGGTGGTGACGATGTAGACCTCGGCGCCGGCGTCCTTGAAGGCGGCGTAGTTGTCGGCGGCGTCTTCCACTTCGGTCGGGCAGTTGAAGGTGAAGGCGGCCGGCATGAAGATCAGTACCGACCACTTGCCCTTCAGCGATTCGTCGCTGACCTCGATGAACTTGCCGTTCTGGAAGGCGGTGGTCTTGAAGGGCTGGACTTGCGTGTTGATGAGCGACATGGGGTTTCCTTGGGTTGAAAGTGACGAAAGAGCGTCAACGAGCGCTATTCTGTGTGCGCTGCAGCATATCGTGGTTTGATTGATGAAATCACGGCGATTGGCAATGCCTATCGCCTCGCCGATCACCTCGGCGGTCCGGCCGAGCGGCTCAGTCGAGCGTCAGCACCCGGTCGCCGGGCTCCGGCGTGCAGCCCTCGGCGATCGGCGTCCAGCCCTGCCGCACCACCACGCGCGTGCCCTTCTGGCAGAACTCGACGCGCCGCGCCTGCGGCCAGCGGCGTTGCACGAAGGCCTCGATGGCCGAGGGCATGCTGACGCGGTAGACCGCCTGCGCCAGATCCTCGCTCGGGTGGTCGATGTGGTGCAGCCAGGGAATCGCGGCGACCAGCCACATCATCGGCGCGAAGGGCACGTGGAACGCGTGCGCCTCGTAGCCGGCGCCGCGCAGCCAGGCCTGTGCCCGGGCGCGTGCGTCGTCGCCGGCCGGCGTGTCGCCCCAGGCCATGCCCAGCAGCTCGGCCACCCACTGGTTGCAGTTCAGATAGCGCTGCGCCCACACGTAGGCGTTGGCGCTGTAGTCGCCGCGCAGCAGCGCGAGCGCATGGCGGTCGTCGAGCGCGGCGCGTTCCAGCGGCGCGGCGGCCTCGTCGGGCAGGAACACCGCCGAAACGTAGCCGCCCGCCGGGCCGCTCATGCCGAGCAGGAAGGCGGTCAGCCCCTGGTCGAAGATGCGCGGCTTCTTCTCCTCGCAGGCGTAGTAGAGCTGGCGCACCGACCACGGCGCCATCGCGCTGCCCAGCAGCGTGACGCCGGCATGCGAATAGCGCTCGCCGAAGCGCGCGAGATCGATGCCGGCGCGCGACAGCAGCGCGACGCGCTGGCCCGAGCCGGCCAGCTCGGTGCGCACGAGCTCGGCGAAGCGGAACAGCCGGTCGCGCTGTTCGAGCGACATCTCGGTGGGCGCGTCGCAGTAGCGCAGCGCGCCGGCCTGCGCTACTGCGCAGGCAAGGCCGAACGCCAGCGCGGCCGCCGCGCGGCGCCAGCGGTTCAGAGCGAAACCGGGCGCGTCTGCAGCTCGCGGTACCACTCGTCCTTGAGCGCCATGAAGAAGCCCTTGAGCGTCTTCGCGTGGGCGAACTCCAGGCCGTAGGGCTTCTGGCGCGCCATCACCACGCCGCCTTCGGCGAGGCGCCCCTGCTCGACCACCTGCTGCGGCAGGTAGAGGAAGAACTCGTCGTCGGCCGTGCCGGCCGCCTTCACGGCCTGCAGCTTCAGGCGCTGCGTGCCGGGTTGCTCGGCCACCTCGGCGACTTCCATGATGCGGTACTCGCCCTCGGCGACGTTGCGGTCGCCCGAGGAGCTCTTGCTCGAACGCTCGATCGAGCCCGAGATGCTGCCGATGCTCTGCGAGGAAGCCGACGAAGCCGAGGAGGCGGACGAGGTCGCATCGGCCCAGGCGGGCGCGGCGAAGGCGCCGGCGACGAGGGCCGCGAGCGCGACGCGATGCATGAGACGACGGGCCATGGACTGCTCCTCGGGTGCTGCGCAAAGGTGCGCGATCGTAACGTGCGCATGTTTCCGGTCCGTTGCGGGTTGTGTCATGTGGCGATGCAGGCTTGGCATAGCATCGCGGCGCCGTGACGACCCTCGCCCACGACACCCATCGCCGCGCCGCGCAATGGCTCGCCGGCCTGCTGCTCGCGCTGCTGCTGGCCGCCTGCGGCTCGGGGCCCAAGACCATCACGCGCGACGGCGCCGAGGCCAACCCGCCTGCGAACCTCGGCAGCGTTGCCGATGCCGAGCCACGCATCGAGCCCATCCGCAGCGGCGGGCCGAACCGGCCCTACGAGGTGCTGGGCCGGAACTACGTGCCGATGACGCAGGACCGTGCCTTCAAGGAGCGCGGCCTCGCCTCCTGGTACGGCCGCAAGTTCCACGGCCGGCGCACGGCCAGCGGCGAGACCTACGACATGTACGCGATGACGGCGGCGCACCCGACGCTGCCGATCCCGAGTTATGCGCGCGTGCGCAACCCGGCCAACGGCCGCGAGGTGATCGTGCGCATCAACGACCGCGGGCCCTTCCACCCGGGCCGCATCGTCGACCTCAGCTACACCGCCGCGCTCAAGCTCGATCTGCTGCGCGGCGTGGCGCCGGTGGAGCTGGAGCGCATCACCTTCGCCGAGATCCGCAGCGGCGCGTGGCGGCGCGGCGAGGCCGCGCCGGCCGTGGCGGCGGCGCCCGCGCCGGCCCCGCCGCCGCCCGCGCTCGACATCGCGCCCGTGGCCGCGGCGCCCGACGCGCCGCCGGCCGAGGCGCCGCGCCCGCTGGAGCTCGCGCCGCGCGGCTTCTGGATCCAGCTCGGTGCCTTCCGCCAGCGCGACGGCGCCGAGAGCTTCCAGCGCCGCGTGGCCGACGAGCTCGACTGGCTCGCACCGCGCCTGGCGGTATTCGTCGACACGCCCTTGTTCCGCCTGCAGGCCGGGCCCTATGCGAGCCGCGAGGAGGCGCGCGAGGGCGCCGAGCGCGTGCGCGATGCGCTGCAGCTGGTGCCGCTCATCGTCGAGCGGCGCTGAAGTGCTCGTCGTAGCGCGGCACGAAGTCCTTGTTGGCCAAGGGCAGGTGGCAGGCGCGGCAGGTCGTCAGGTCTTCGGGGCCCTTGCTGCGTGCATCGGCCAGGTAGCTCGCATAGATCCAGTTGCCGTTGCGCAGCGATTCGGGCACCTCCTGCCCCCAGCCGGCGCCCTTGCCCATCACGAAGACGCGCAGCAGCTCGGCCTTGACCAGCTTGCCCTCGGCGTCGGTGGCGAGCTTGCCGTCCGTCGTTTCGAGCGCGGCGTAGTTCTCCATCACGAAGACGGTGCCCGGGCCGAAGCCGGTGCTGGCGGTGGCCGCCGCCGCGGCCGGGCTCATGTAGATCTCGCGCACCTGCTTGGCGTCGGGGCGCTGCACGGCGGAGAGGAATTTGGGCCAGCGCTTGTAGTCGGCCGGCACGGCGAGCTCGCCGTCCTTGGGGCCGAGCGGCGCCATGGCGCAGCCGGCGGCAAGCGCGCAGACGAGGCAGCAAGTGGCGGTGAGCGTGCGCATCAGTCGTAGGAGACAGTCTCGACGTAGCGCGCATCCTCGTGCAAGCCCCAGTACGCTGCCTGCAGGCGCTGCGTCACCGGGCCGAAGATGCCGGCCGCACGGCCCGCCACCGGCACGCCGTCGACGCGGCTGATGCCGATCACGCCGCCGCCGGTGCTGCTGAGGAAGACCTCCTCGGCGCGCCGCAGCGAGGCCACCGGCAGCAGCGCCTCGCGCACCGCCATGCCGTTGGCGCGCGCCAGCTCGATGACGGTGCGGCGCGAGATGCCTTCGAGCACGCCGGCGGCGGGCGTGATCAGCTCGCCGTCGACCAGCGCGAAGACGTTGAAGCCCGGCCCTTCGGTGATGTTGCCGGCGCCGTCCACCAGCACCGCCGTCTCGGCACCGTGTTCGTAGGCCTGGAACAGCGCGCCCACCATGTCGAGCCAGTGGTAGTTCTTGGTGCGCGGGTCGACGCTCGCCGGCGCGATGCGCTGCACGTCGCTGACGTGGAGATCGACGCCGCGCGCCTGCTTCTGCGGATCGGCGATCCACACGAACGGGATCGCGAAGGCCATGAAGCGGTTCGTGCAGCTGCGCGGGTCGCGCGAGCCCGGCGCGGGCAGGCCGCGCGTGCACAGCACCTCCACGTAGGCCTCGCGCAAGCCGCTGCGGCGCACGCATTCGTGCATCACGGCGCGCACCTCGTCGCGCGTCTTGCCGGGGTCCAGGCGCAGCCGCGCCATGCTGGCGAAGAAGCGCTCGATGTGGTCACCGAGGCGGAAGAACTTTCCCTGCCAGACATGCGCGACGTCGTAGGTGGCGTCGCTGTGCAGGAAGCCCCAGTCGAAGATCGAGATCTTCGCTTCCTCGGGGGCGACGTACTGGCCGTCGACGAAGGCACAACCGGGCATCGCTGCTCTCCGTGTGGGGATGGAGCGGCACAGTATGCTCTGCGCGACCATGCCCACCCCCTCCGCCGCGGCGCCGCGCCAGGTGCTGCTGTTCTCCGGCCACCTG
This sequence comes from Piscinibacter sp., assembly GCA_017983795.1. Classification (GTDB taxonomy): domain Bacteria; phylum Pseudomonadota; class Gammaproteobacteria; order Burkholderiales; family Burkholderiaceae_C; genus Piscinibacter. Next base: position 49,157 of record JAGOAS010000018.1, on the reverse strand, counting down.
ATCGACGCGCCTGATCGGCCGCTGCCGCGCTTTCCCGCGGCCAAGGAGGCGGCCGCCGCGCAACGCATCGCGATCGAACTCGAACGGCTGGCCGCCGGCGCCGCCGATCTCGCGTTGACGCAGGGCGCGGCCGGCGGCGACCTGCTCTTCGCCGAGGCCTGCCTCGCGCGCGGCGTGCCGGTGCGGTTGCTGCTGCCGCTGCCGGAGCACGAGTTCATCGAACGCTCCATGCTGCCCTGCGAAGACGGCCCGCGCTGGCGCGCACGCTACCTGGCGCTGAAGGCGCGCCTGCACGAGGCGCCGCAAGTGGCCGATGCGGTGCTGGGCCCGCTGCGCCCCGGCGAGGATGCCTTCGAGCGCGCCAACCGCTGGCTGCTTGACACCGCGCTCGCCTTCGGCGCGACGCGGCTGCGCTTCATCACGCTGTGGGACGGCGGCGGTGGCGACGGGCCGGGCGGCACGCGCCACATGGTCGAGGCGGTGCGGCGTGCGCATGGCGAGGTGCGCTGGATCGACACCCACACGCTGTAGGCCTTCGTCCCGGTTGTCCGGCGCCGGGCCGCCCCAAGCCGGACGGCGCCCCTTGGGGGCAGGAGCGAAGCGACTGGGGGGCTATGTCAGGGGTTGACCCCCCGCGGCCTCGGTGCTGTCATCGGCTGCCTCGCAGGAGCAGCCATGGCCACCAGCAGCTCGAAGAAGACGAACAAGGCAGCCGCCACGCTGGCGCTGCGTGCGGTCGAGGAAGGCAGCGCGCAATCACTGGTGACTTCGGGCGACGACGTGGTGCTGCGCAGCGCGCGGCGCGTGCGCGTCGGCGCCGTGTCGCGCGACGCGGCCGGTGCCGCGGCCCGGGTCGACGTGAAGCCCGACGACGCGGTGTGCGTCGAGTACGAGAACGGCGTGCGCCTGTGGATGCGCGCCGACGACCTGCTGCGCGAGCGTGGCCGCCTCGCCGCCACGCGCGGCAACGAGGCGCCGGCCTGGGAGATCGACAGCGCGGCGCGGGTCTCCAGCGTGCGCGACGAGCTGGCCGGCGGCGCCGACCGCGGCCTGGTCGGCCTCGGCATCAAGGCGCTGGAATTCTTCGGCATCGACGTGGCGGCCAAGTCGGCGCGCCTCATCGGCGACAAGTTCGAGCTCAAGCAGCTCAAGCTGCCCGAGGGCGCGACGCCGGGGCTGTTCCGCGTCTCGCTCGGCGCCGAGCCGGCGCTGGCGCGCATCGCCGACGGCGCCGGGCCCAAGACGCTGCCCGCGGCCAAGCCGGTGCTGGTATTCCTGCACGGCACCATGTCCAGCCTCGCGGGCAGCTTCGGCGCCTTGTGGTCCGCTGCCGGCGACGAGGGCGCGCAGGCCGCCGCGGCCGTGCGCGCCGCGATGCAGCGCCGCTACGGCCGCGAGGTCTATGCCTTCGAGCACCGCACGCTGACGCAAAGCCCGATCCGCAACGCGCTCGAACTGGCGCGCGAGCTGCCGGCGCTCGCGCAGCTGCACCTCGTCTCGCATTCGCGCGGCGGCCTGGTCGGCGAACTGCTGTGCCTGGCCGGCCGCAACAAGGCCGACGACCCGCTGCGCAGCGAACTGCTCGGCCAGCTGTTCGCCGCCGACCGCACCGTGGCCGAGCAGCTCGGCCTCGGCGCACTCGATGGCGACGAAGCCAAGGCGCGCGATGCCGCCTACGCCGCCGACCGCGAGCTGCTCGCCGAACTCGTCAAGACGCTCGACGACAAGCGCATCCAGGTGCAGCGCTTCGTGCGCGTCGCCTGCCCGGCGCGCGGCACCACGCTGGCCTCGGGGCGGCTCGATCGCTGGCTGTCGGTGATCAACTTCCTCACCGGCGACGGCCTGATCGGCGGCACGGCCGACTTCCTGCTCGCCGTGATCAAGCAGCGCACCGACCCGCGCACCCTGCCCGGCGTCGAGGCCATGATGCCGGGCTCGGCGCTGACGCGGCTGCTGCACCTGCCGCAGCTCAGCACCAGCGCCGACCTCAGCGTGATCTGCGGCGACGTGCAGGGCAAGGGCCTGTTCGGCCAGCTCAAGATCCTCGCGCTCGACTGGTTCTACGGCAGCGACCACGACCTCGTCGTCAACACCGGCTCGATGCTGGGCGGCATCGCGCGCGCCGGCGGCGCGGCGCGCTTCCGCCGCGACGAGGGCGAGCAGGTCAACCACTTCCGCTACTTCAGCAATCGCAAGTCGATAGCCTGGCTGGCCGATGCGCTGGCGCGCGAGGACGGCAGCGATGCCGGCTTCGCCTCGCTGGCCGAGGCGCCGCAGGAGGAGCCGCGCTGGCGTTCCGCGCTGCGCGCCAGCCGCTCGGTGAGCACGCCGCGGCCCATCGTGGTGCTGATCCCCGGCACCATGGGCAGCGCGATGTCGGCGCGCGATCGCGCCGTCTGGCTCGAATATTTCGCGCTGCTGAAAGGCGGCCTGGGCGACATCGCCATCGACCAGCCCGACGTGCGGCCCACCGATCTGCTGGCCGATTTCTACGGCCCGCTCATCGAGCACCTGACGCGCACGCACCGCGTCGAGATCTTCCCCTACGACTGGCGGCGCTCGGTGCGCGAGGCGGCGCAGCAGCTCGCGCTGCGGCTCGAAGGCCTGCTGCCCGAGGCCGAGCGCACGCGCCAGCCGGTGCACCTGGTGGCGCACTCGATGGGCGGCCTGGTGGCGCGCGCGATGATCGCCGACGGCGGCGCCGGCGCGCAGGCCTGGCGGCGCATGAGCGCGCTGCCGGGCAGCCGGCTGCTGATGCTGGGCACGCCCAACCTCGGCTCGCACGAAGCGGTGCGCTGGCTCACCGGCACCAACCCGACCGAGGCCAAGCTCGCGCTGCTCGACTTCACGCGCAGCACCGATGGCGTGATCGACATCGTGCGCCGCTACCCTGGCCTCGCCGAGCTGCTGCCCTTCGACGACGAACACAGCCCCTGGGGCCAGGTGGCTACCTGGAAGCAGCTCAAGAGCGATCTCGGCGCGGGTTTCCCGCTCGCCGAAGACGCCGTGCTGCGCCAGGCTGCGGCCACCTGGAAGCTGCTGCGCGCGGCGCCGCCCGAGCCCGGCCGCATGATCTACGTGGCGGGCTGCCAGAGCGCCACCGTGATCGGGCACGAGGTGGTCGACGAGGAATTCGGCTTCGCACGCAAACAGCTGCGCTTCATCGCCACGCGCGAGGGCGACGGCACGGTGAGCTGGGCTTCCGGCCGGCTGGCCGAGGTGCCGACCTACTACGCACCCGACACCAGCCACGACGAGCTGTGCAGCAACAGCGACGACCGCAGCATCTTCCGCGGCTACGTCGACCTGCTGCTCACCGGCAAGACCGACCAGCTGCCGAGCACGCCGCCGGGCCGTGCGCGCGCCGCCGGCGCCGAGGCCGAGCGCTTCGTGCTGCCGCCGCTGCCGGTGGCCGACGACTTGCCCGACGCCGCCACCGTGCGTGGCCTGGCCTTCGGCGGCAGCCGGCCGCGCCGCCGCGGCGCGGCCGCGGTGCGCTCGGCGCAGCTGCGCGTGAGCATCCGCCATGGCGACCTGCGCTACGCGCGCTATCCGGTGCTGGTGGGCCACTACGCCGGCGACACCATCGTCAGCGCCGAGGAGGCGCTCGATCGCCAGATGAAGGGCGACCAGGCGCAGGGCCCGCTGATGCGGCGCCGCGACCTCGGCCTCTACCCCGGCCCGCACGGCACGCACGCGGTGTTCTTCAACGACGACCCGAGCCGCCAGCCCATGGGCGCGCTGGTGGTCGGCCTCGGGCAGGTGGGCGAGCTCTCGCCGACGCGGCTCGAGACCGGCTCGCGCGATGCGCTGCTCGAATACGCCTTGCGCCTGCACACCTACAAGTCCACCGCGCGCGGCCCCGGCGCGAGCGGGCCGCTGGCGCGCATCAGCGCCAGCGTCAGCTGCCTGCTGGTGGGCACGGGCGCCAACAGCCTGCAGCTGCGCGATTCGCTGGAATCACTGCTGCGCGGCGCGCTGGCCGCCAACCGCAAGCTCGAAGACGCCAAGCTCGACCAGCAGGTGCTGATCGACCAGGTCGAGTTCATCGAGCTGTTCGAGGATCTCGCCATCGCCGCCGCCAAGGAGCTCGCCGTGCTCGCCGAGAGCACCGAGCTCGGCGCGCGCATCCTGTGGAAGGAGGGCACGGTGATCGCGGGCGAGGGCCGCCGCAGCCGCAGCCGCTTCGACGCCGACCAGTCGTGGTGGCAGCGCATCGAGGTCACCGAAGACCGCAAGGCCGACTGCCTGCGCTTCGTCACCACCGCCGACCGCGCGCGCGCCGAGGAGTCGCTCGCCGAGGGGCAGCTGCGCCTGGCGGACCGCTTCATCGCCCAGGCCTGCGGCAGCGCCACCGCCAACAGCGAGGTCTCCAAGACGCTGTTCGAGATGCTGCTGCCGCAGCGCCTCAAGCAGAGCTCGCCCGACCAGCGCGCCATCGTGATCCTGCTCGACGAGGCGGCGGCGCGCTTCCCCTGGGAGCTGCTCGAAGACCGCTGGAGCCACCAGGGCCGCCCGCCCGCGGTGACCAGCGGCATCGTGCGCCAGCTCAAGAGCAGCGAATACCGCATCGAGCCGCTGCACGCCTTCGAGAATACCGTGCTGGTGGTCGGCAACCCCGACCTGAACGGCTGGGCCACCTTCCCCGACCTGCCCGGCGCGCGCCGCGAGGCCGAGCGCGTGCGCGAGCTGTTCGCTCGCGCCGGCTACGCCATCGGCGAGGCGATCGACGCGCAGGCCAACGAGATCGTCGACAACCTGCACGCGCGCGCCTGGCGCGTGCTGCACCTGGCCGGCCATGGCGAGCACGAGTTCGTGATCGGCGACGGCAAGACCGTCTCGGGCATGGTGATCGGGCGCGACACCTTCCTCACACCGGGCGACATCAAGCAGATGCGCCACGTGCCCGAGCTCGTGTTCATCAACTGCTGCCACCTCGGCAACACCGGCGCCGGCTCGGCGCAGTTCAACCGCCTCGCGGCCAACCTCGGCGTCGAGTTCATCCGCATGGGCGTGCGCGCCGTGGTGTGCGCCGGCTGGGCGGTGGACGACGCGGCCGCGCTGACCTTCGCCGAGGCCTTCTACGGCCGCATGCTGGCCGGCAGCGAGTTCGGCGACGCGGTGCGCCGCGCGCGCGCCGAGACCTGGAGCGCGAACCCGGGCGTCAACACCTGGGGCGCCTACCAGTGCTACGGCGACCCCGGCTTCCGGCTGGTGCGCGAAGGCACGGGGCTGGACCGCGTCGCGCCGCCGGCCTTCTTCGCGCCCTCGGAGCTGGCCACCGAGCTCGACAACCTCACCGAATCGATCGGCATGATCAGCCGCCGCCGCGAGCGCGACGAGGCCGCCATCGCGCAAGACCTGCGCGAGCGCGTCGATGCGCTGCTGGCGCGCGTGCCCGAGGCGGCGCGCGCCGAGTGGATGAAGCGTGCCGACGTCTGCGCCTCGCTCGGCTTCGCCTACGGCGAGGGCAAGCTGTTCGAGGAGGCTTCCGAGTGGCTGGACCGCGCGCTGCACTCCAGCCAGGGCGACTGCCCGGTGCGCGCCGCCGAACAGTTCGCCAACTACCAGGTGCGGCTCGCCGCCGCGGCGTGGTCGGCGCTGCGTGCGCGCGGCGGCGACGCGGAGAGCGCGGCGCTGCAGGTGCGGCGCGCCGAGCTGGCCGAGCAGATCGAGCACGCGCTCTACCAGCTCGACCTCATCAACGCGCGCGCCACCACCGACGAGCGGCTGCTGCTGCTGGGCAGCGCGTGCAAGCGCCTGGCCTGGGTGCAGTCAGGCCGGCCGCGCGTCGAGGCGCTGCTCAACATGGCGCAGTACTACCGCGAGGCGCTCGAGCGCAAGGGCGGCGACGACGTCTACGCCTTCAACAACTGGGCGGTGGCCTGCCTGCTGCTGCGCCGGCTCGACCCCGAGCGCGCCGCCGGCGACTGGCTGCCGGCGCTGGCCGAGATGACCGAGCGCCACGTGGATTCCACGCGCGCGCGCCACGAGGAATCACCCTCGCTGTGGCTGGCCACCGGGCTCGGCGATCTGCAGATCGTGCGCTTGCTGCTGGCGGCCGACGATGCCAAGGCCGACGCCGCAGGGCTGGGCCGCGCCGCCGCCGAGCTCTATGCCGCCGCCTTCGCGCGCGGCGCCAGCCCGCGCGAGGTGGCTTCGATCCAGGAGCACCTGGACTTCCTCGCCGAGCTGACCGGCGCGGGCGAGGCGCGCTGGCCGCAGCCGGTGCGCGAGGCGCTCGCCGCGGTGCGGCGCTCGATGTGACCCGAGGGAGATCGACCATGGCCGGCCGGGACCTTTCCAGCACGCCGCTCGCGCAGCTGCGCATCGCCGAGCTCGATCCGCAGGACCGCATCGCGAAGTACTTCCTGCTCTACGAGCTGACGGTCAGCGAAACCGCCGATCGCCAGCGCATCGCCAACCGCATCCCCGACGACAAGGTGCTGCGCAGCGCGGTGCATCTGGCGCGCCAGGTGCTCGATCCGATGCGCGAGGCCTTCGGCGGCTTCACGCCCAACAGCGTGTTCCGTTCGCAGGCGCTGGAGCGTTCGCTCAAGGGCAAGCCCTCGAGCTGGATCTCGACCAGCCAGCACACCGAAGGCCGTGCCTGCGACGTCGAGATCGTCGCCAAGCCGACGCTGGAGCTGGCACGCTGGGCCAGCTCCACGCTGGCCGACTTCGACCAGATCATCTGCGAGTGCTACGACCCGCGCAAAGGCCCGAACTCGGGCTGGGTGCACGTCTCGCTGCTGCCGCCCGGCGCCGGCCGCAACCGGCGCCAGGTGCTGAGCTATGTGGTCGATGCGGCGAGCGGGCGGCTCGTCTACGTCGACGGCTTGCGCCCCAACGAGGCCTGAGCCGGCGCGCGGCTCAGCGCGTCGCGAAGCAGTAGAACAGGCCGCTGCCGCCGGTCGCCTTGAGCGCGTCCTGGCTGCAGCCGCGCGAGGGGTGCGAGGCGTTCCAGGAGCGCGAGGCGTCGTCGTCGCGCAGGCCGATGCGGTCGTGGTGGCCGACCCAGGCCGAGCCTTCGCCGCTTCGGGTCCAGTTGCCGCAGGTGCTGTCGCCGGCATCGGCCACCGCGCGGCCGTCCGGCGTGGAGCCGGTCAGCATGTCGTGCGTGTTGGGCGTGTCGCCGCGGCCGTTGATGACTTCGCCCTTCTCGGTCAGCGCGGTCTGCTTGCTCAGCTTGTTGTTGCCGTGCAGCGAGGCGACGTCGCTGGCGATGAGCACGCCCTTGGCGTTCACCCACGGCCCGCTGCCGATGCGGTCGCGCGCGTTCACGCCCGTTGCGCCGGTGGTGCTCAGGTAGGCGCGCCAGCCCTTGCCGCCGGCGCCCACGCTGGCGGCGAGCTTCTCGCAATGCGCGTCGGCGCCGGCCAGGCCGCCCAGGTCGGCGCCCTTGCCGCTGCCGGTGCTGGTGACGAAGAAGCTCATCGGGTTGGACGGCGCGCTGGCGCAGCCGGCCAGCAGTACGGCGAGTGCGCAGAGGCGGGGAAGTCGGTGCATCGTGTCTCCTCGTAGGCCATGGATGGCCTGTGGCTTACGTGCGCCGTGCCCCGTTTCTTCCGCCTGGGCGCGTTCAGCGCCCGCCGCTCACGTCGAGGATCGCGCCGGTGGTGTAGCTGGCCGCGTCCGACAGCAGCCAGACGATCGCCTGCGCCACTTCGTCCGCGCTGCCGGCGCGCTGCATGGGCACCATGGGCGCCATCTGCTTCGCGCGCTCGGGCAGGCCGCCGGAGGCGTGGATGTCGGTCTCGATGATGCCGGGGCGGATCGCGTTGACGCGCACGCCCTCGGTGGCCACTTCCCTGGCCAGGCCGATGGTGAAGGTGTCGATCGCGCCCTTGGCGGCGGCGTAGTCGACATACTGCCCCGGCGAGCCCAGCCGCGCCGCCGCCGAGCTGACGTTGACGATCGCGCCGCCGCGCCCGCCGTGTTTGGTGGACATCCGCCGCACCGCTTCGCGCGCGCAGTGGAAGCTGCCGAAGACGTTGATGGCGAACATGCGCTGCAGGCGCGCCGCGTCCATCTCGTCGACGCGCGCCGGCATGTCGACCACGCCGGCGTTGTTGACCAGGCCGGCGAGCGGCGGCAGCTCGCGGTCGACGCGTGCGAACAGCGCTGCCACCTGCGCCGCATCGGCGACGTCGGCCTGCACCGCCAGCGCCTTTGCGCCGCGCGCGCGGAGCTCGTTCGCCAGCGCCTCGGCCGCGCCGGCATCGCGCGTGTAGTTGATGGCGACCGCATGGCCGCGCTCGGCCAGCGCGCGGCAGGCGGCGGCGCCGATGCCGCGGCTGCCGCCGGTGACGATCACCGTGCCCGTGGGCGCTTCACTCTTCATCGCTACCTGCTCCGTTCTCGGCCGAAGGTTCCTCCTTGGCCTTCTTGTCCAGCAGCGGCCGCAGCGTCGCCAGGCCGTCGACGAAACGCTCGGCCGGCACCGGCCGCGCCAGGATCAGCGCGGGCGGCTGGAAGCTGCTGAGGTAGAGGTCGCTGCCGAGGCGCTCGTTGCGCTGCTGCTGGTTCCACAGCGTCAGCCCGGTGCCGAGCACGAAGGCGGCGAGTGCCACGCCGCGCATCAGCCGCGGCCGCGCCGGCTCGACGGCGAGCAGGTGGAAGTACAGCGCCGCGGCGGCGATCGCATAGCCGGCGACGAAGCCGAAGTCCGACACCCAGGGCCAGGACAGCGCGAAGGCGATCAAGCCCGGCAGCGCGCTCGCCGCCATCCAGGCCAGCGAGGAGAACAGGAATACCTTGAGGTGCCAGCCGGCATGCGTCTGGCGCGTGAAGAGCTTGGACAGCAGCGACCACAGCGCGATCCAGACCGCGGCGCCCATCACCATCGCCAGCGCGGCGCTGCCGAGTGAGCGCGCGAAGACCTCGGGGTCGCTGTGCAGCCAGGTCTCGAAGGCGAGCGCGAGCGCCAGGCCGGCGCCGGCCAGCAGCGTGGGTGCGCTGCGGCGCAGCCGCGTGGCCGAGGCGGGCAGCGGCACTTCGGGCGCGAGCGAGTCGCCGGGGCGGCGCAGGCGCAGCCGCGTGCGGCCGGCCAGCAGCTCGACGGCCTGGCCGTCGTCGGGCAGGCTCGCGCGCTCGCCGGCGTGCAGTTCGCGCGCACCGAGCTGCACGCCGTTGGCGGTCTGCAGGGCCTGCAGCACCAGGCCCTCGGCGTCGACGTCGATCACGCAGTGGTGCGGCGCGACGTGCACGTCGCCCAGCGAGAGCTCGTTGTCGAGCGCGCGGCCGATGCGCAGCGGCCAGGCCAGCACGCGCTGCGAGTGGCGCACCTGGCCGTCGCGGTCGAGCACTTCGACGATGGCCAGGGCGGCGCTCTCGCTCATCGGGCCACCCTCGCGTAGGCTTGCAGGTAATGGCGCGCGAGGCGCTGCGCGTTGTCGAAGCTCACGCCCTGCACGTCGAAGCGGCCCTGCACGCCGGAGGCCGGCTGGTCGAGCGTGGCCACCAGCACCGAGAGGTCGTACAGCCCCGGCAGCTTCTTGTAGGCGCGCAGGCAGGCCACGGCGCGCAGCGTGAGGCCGTCGCGGTCGAGAAAATCCTCGTGGCACTGCGGGCGCGTCTGCAGGTCGGCGCGCAGCCGCGTGAACGACTCGTTGCGGAAGCTCTGGCCGTTCTGCGCCGCGAAGCGCAGAGCGCCCAGCTTGCTGCCGTCGTAGCTCTCGTGGCGCACCGAGATCGTGCCGGTGTTGAACTCGCCGGCGAAGATGTGCGTGTCCATCACGCAGTCGGAGCGCTCCATGTCGAGCCCGCCGGTGCGCGAGACTTCGCTGCCGCCCCAGCAGCGCATGAAGCCTTCGCGCGGCACCGGCACGCGGTAGCGCGGGTGGGTGTCGGGCTTCCAGCCCTGCGCGATGAAGCGCTCGGTCAGTTCGGCCTGGTGCGCCTGCAGCTGCGCCGCCACCTCGGCATGCGCGGGCGTCTTCAGCGGCGCGCCGTCTTTCGCGCGCGCCAGCAGCGCGGCGACGAAGGCCGAGGGCACGAGGAAGCTGACCTGCTCGCCGTCGACGCGCCGCGCGACGTTCACGCCGATCACCTGGCCGTCCTGGTCGAGCGCCGGGCCGCCGCTCATGCCGCCGCTGAGCGCGCCGCCGAAGAAGATCTGCGGGTAGAAGCTGCGCTTGACCAGGCCGTTGTAGTTGCCCTCCATCACCGCGAAGCCCACGTCCAGCGGGTTGCCCAGCGAGTAGATGCGCTCGCCCTGGGCCAGCGCGCGGCCGGCCGGGCGCAGCGCCAGCGCGTCGAAGCGGCGCGTGCCGGCGTCTCCCGCCTTGAGCAGCGCGAGGTCGTGGCGCACGTCGATGGCCAGGATGGTGACCGGCGCCTCGCGGCCGTCGGCCGTGACGTAGACGAGGTCGTGGCGCTCGGGCTTGAGCGCCGCCTGGCTGACGACGTGGAAGTTGGTGACGAGGTGGCCTTCGGGCGTGACGAAGAAGCCCGAGCCCACCGAGGTCTGGCTGGCGCGGCCCTTGAGCACGGTGCGGATCTGCACCAGCTGCGAACGCGCCTGCTCGTAGACCTTGCGGGCCGACAGCGAGAGCGTGGTGCCGGCGTTGCCGGCCGCGTCGGCGGGCTCGGCGGCGGGTGGCGGGGGGGCGGGCGATGCCATCGCGGCCGCGATGGCCATGGTGCTCAGGGCGGCGGCCAGGGCGGGCTTCATCGAAAATCATTCTACGGAGTCGGGCCTTGCCCGGGTGCGCGGCTCGAAGCGGCGCGCCAGAATCGGCGCCACTTCGCCATCCGCACCACAACTGCCGCCATGCAACGCCGCACCCTGCTGATCGCCGCCACCACCGCACTCGCCGCGCCCGCCTTCGTGCGCGCGCAGGCCCTCGAGAAACCCAAGCTCACCATCGCGGTGGGCGGCAAGAACCTGCTGTACTACCTGCCGCTGACCATCGCCGAGACGCAGGGCTTCTTCAAGGCCGAGGGCCTGGACGTCACCATCGCCGATTTCGCCGGTGGCTCGCAGGCGCTGCGCGCCGTGGTCGGCGGCAGCGCCGACGTGGTCTCGGGCGCCTTCGAGCACACGCTCAACATGCAGAGCAAGGGCCAGGCGCTGCGTGCCTTCGTGCTGCAGGGGCGCGCGCCGCAGATCGTGCTGGGCATCAACCCGAAGACCATGCCCAACTTCAAATCGCTGGCCGACCTGAAGGGCAAGAAGATCGGCGTGACGGCGCCGGGCTCGTCCACCAACGTGATGGCGAACTTCGTGCTCGCCAAGGCGGGCATCAAGCCGAGCGAAGTGTCGATCGTCGGCGTCGGCGCGGGCAACGGCGCGGTGGCGGCGATGCGCGCCGGCCAGATCGACGCGATCAGCAACCTCGACCCGGTGATCACGCTGCTGCAGCGCTCGGGCGACCTGAAGATCATCTCCGACACGCGCATCGTCGCCGAGGCCGACAAGGTCTTCGGCGGGCCCATGCCGGCGGCCTGCCTGTATGCGCCGCAGAGCTTCATCGACAAGCACCCGGCCACCGTGCAGGCGCTGGCCAATGCGCTGGTGCGCGCCGACAAGTGGATCCAGGGCGCCGGCGCCGGCGAGATCATCAAGGCCGTGCCCGAGAACTACCTGCTCGGCGACCGTGCCGTCTACATCGACGCCTTCATGGCCGCCAAGGGCGCGCTCTCGCCCGACGGCCTGTTCCCCGAGGCCGGCGCGGCCACGGCGGTGCGCGCCCTGCAGAGCATCGACCCGGCGCTGAAGGACACCAAGTTCGACCTGGCCGCGGCGTATACCAACGAGTTCGTGCGCAAGGCCAATACGAAGTACCCGAAGGGATGAGTGCGCCGGCCCTGTCGCTGAGCGGCGTCAGCTGCACCTTCGTCGACCGCCACGATGCGGCGCAGCGCTACACCGCGGTGCGCGACGTCACGCTGACCGTCGGCGCCGGCGAATTCGTCAGCGTGGTCGGCCCCACCGGCTGCGGCAAGAGCACGCTGCTCAACGTCGCGGCCGGGCTGCTCGAACCCAGCAGCGGCACGGTCGAGGTGTTCGGCGCGCCGCTTTCGGGCATCAACGCACGTGCGGGCTACATGTTCCAGGCCGAGAGCCTGATGCCCTGGCGCACCGCGCTGGCCAACGTGATGGCCGGCCTGGAGTTCCGCGGCGTGCCCGACGCGCGCGAGCGTGCGATGGAGTGGCTCAAGCGCGTCGGCCTGGGGGCCTTCGGCGAGCGCTACCCGCACCAGTTGAGCGGCGGCATGCGCAAGCGCACCTCGCTGGCGCAGACGCTGGCGCTGGACCCCGACATCATCCTGATGGACGAACCCTTCTCGGCGCTCGACATCCAGACCCGCCAGCTGATGGAGAACGAGGTGCTGGCGCTGTGGGCAGGCGACGGCGACAAGCGCCGGGCCGCCCCAAGCTTGTCGCCGACCCCCTCGGGGGGTGCGAGCGAAGCGAGCGGGGGTCGTCAAGGACGGAAGGCGGTGCTCTTCATCACCCACGATCTCGACGAGGCCATCGCGATGAGCGACCGCGTGGTGGTGCTCTCCGCCGGGCCGGCCTCGCGGCCGATCGGCGAGTTCAAGGTCGACCTCGAACGCCCGCGCGACGTCGCCGAGGTGCGCGCGACGCCGCGCTTCGTCGAGCTGCACCAGGCCATCTGGGGCGTGCTGCGCGACGAGGTGTTGAAGGGCTACCAGCAGCAGCTTGCCGCATGAAATTCTGGAACCTGATCAAACCCCGCCCGGGCAACCTGCGGCTGTGGCAGCTCGCCGTGCTGGTGCTCGTGTTCGGGCTCTGGCACGTGCTCACCAAGCCGGGGCTGATTCCGCCCTTCGTCTTCGAGAACGAGCGCCAGGCCGCGTTCTTCTTCGGCGAGCCGCTGGTGATCTTCGGCCGCGTGGGCGACTGGTTCTTCAGCAACGCCGACATCTACCAGCACCTGTGGGTGACGCTGGTCGAGACCGTGCTCGCCTTCGGCATCGGCACCGCGCTCGGCCTGGTATTCGGCCTGTGGCTGGCGCTCAGCCCGATGGCCGCGGCCATTCTCGACCCCTACATCAAGGCGGCCAACAGCATGCCGCGGGTGATCCTCGCGCCCATCTTCGCGGTCTGGTTCGGTCTGGGCATCGCCAGCAAGGTGGCGCTGGGCGTGACGCTGGTGTTCTTCATCGTCTTCTTCAACGTCTACCAGGGCGTGAAGGAGGTCAGCCCGGTGGTGCTGGCCAACGCCCGCATGCTGGGCGCGAGCCCGCGCCAGCTGCTGCGCCACGTCTACCTGCCCAGCGCGACGAGCTGGGTGTTCAGCTCGCTGCACACCAGCGTGGGCCTGGCCTTCGTCGGCGCGGTGGTGGGCGAGTACCTCGGTTCCTCGCGCGGCGTCGGCTACCTGATCCTGCAGGCCGAGGGCGCCTTCGACATCAACACCGTGATGGCCGGCATCCTGGTGCTGACGGCCTTCGCGCTGGCGCTCGATGCCGCCGTGGGCCGCATCGAGCAGCGCCTGATGAAGTGGCAGCCGAAGAGCGGCGAAACCGAGAAGCTGTGAGGCTTCAGGCCAGGCGGTAGACGTCGAGCAGCACCGCGCGCGCTTCGCGCTGGCCCACCGCGACGGCCATCACCTTGTTGAGGTGCGCCCATGACGGCGCGCCGGTGGTGAAGCGCATCAGCGTGCGGAAGAAGTAGGCCTCGCGCGGCACGGCCTCGCCGCGCGCGAGGCGCTGCATCACCTCGGCCGGGCCGTGGCGCAGGCCTTCGCTGCGCACCTCGACGAGGGCGCCGTCCTCGGTGCGGATCACGTAGTGCGCCGCGATCTCGAGCACGCCGTCGGCGCGCGCGAGCTGCCAGTCCACGCCGCCCGCCACCAGTACGCCGTTGAGCTCCGGCCCGCGCGCCGTGCCGCTGCCCAGCGGCACGTAGCGCCGCTCGCCGGCGGGCGCGGCGCCCAGGCTCACCAGCGCATCGACCTCGCAGCGGATCTGCGTCATCGGCAGCAGGGCCGGCGGCGCGGGGAAGGCGGTCATGGTGATCACTTCGCGGTCGGCATCGCGAATTCGGCGCCCTTGGGCGTAGACGATGCCCAGCGCTGCATCACGCTCTTCTGCTTGGTGTAGAAGCGCACGCCTTCCTCGCCGTAGGCATGCATGTCGCCGAACAGGCTCTTCTTCCAGCCGCCGAAGCCGTGCCAGGCCATGGGCACGGGGATGGGCACGTTGATGCCCACCATGCCGGCCTGCACGCGGCGCGCGAACTCGCGCGCGACGTTGCCGTCGCCGGTGAAGCAGGCCACGCCGTTGCCGAACTCGTGCTCGTTGACCAGCGTGATGGCCTCGGTGAAGTCCTTGGCGCGCACGCAGGCGAGCACCGGGCCGAAGATCTCTTCCCTGTAGATGCGCATGGCCGGCGTCACGTGGTCGAACAGCGTGCCGCCGGTGAAGAAGCCGTTCTCGTGGCCGGGCACCTTCAGGCCGCGGCCGTCGACCACGAGCTTGGCGCCTTCCTTCTCGCCCAGTGCGATGTAGCCCTCGATGCGCTCCTTCGCTTCGCGCGTGACGATGGGGCCCATCTCGGCGTCGAGCTCCATGCCGTTCTTGACCTTGAGCGTGCGGGCGCGCTCGGCCAGCTTGGGGATGATCCTGTCGCCGATGTCGCCCACCAGCACCGCCACGCTGATGGCCATGCAGCGTTCGCCGGCCGAGCCGTAGGCACTGCCGATCAGCGCGTCGACGGCCTGTTCGAGATCCGCGTCGGGCATCACCACCATGTGATTCTTCGCGCCGCCCAGCGCCTGCACGCGCTTGCCGTGGTGTGCGCCGGTCTCGTAGATGTACTGCGCGATCGGCGTCGAGCCGACGAAGCTGAGCGCCTTCACGTCGGGGTGCGTGAGCAGCGTGTCCACCGCCAGCTTGTCGCCCTGCACGACGTTGAAGACACCGTCGGGCAGGCCCGCCTGCTTGAGCAGCTCGGCCATGAACAGCGAGGCCGAAGGGTCGCGCTCGCTGGGCTTGAGGATGAAGGCGTTGCCGCAGGCGATGGCCACCGGGAACATCCAGCACGGCACCATGCAGGGGAAGTTGAAAGGCGTGATGCCGGCCACTACGCCGAGCGGCTGGCGCAGCGTCCAGTTGTCGATGCCGGTGCTGACCTGGTCGGTGTAGTCGCCCTTGAGCAGCTGCGGGATGCCGCAGGCGAACTCGACGATGTCGATGCCGCGCGTCACCTCGCCCTGCGCATCGGTGAACACCTTGCCGTGCTCGGCGGTGATCATCGCGGCCAGCGTGTCGCGGTGCAGGTTCATCAGCTCGAGGAATTTCTGCATCACGCGCGCGCGGCGGATCGGCGGCGTATCGGCCCAGGCCGGGAAGGCGGCGCGCGCGGCGGCCACCGCGGCGTTCACCTCGTCGATGCTGGCCAGCGCCACCTGGCGCGCCACCGCGCCGGTGGTCGGGTTCCAGACCGGCTGCTGGCGGCCGCTCGTGCCGGCAACGCGCTGTCCGGCGATGAAGTGGCCCACGTCGGTGGTGGCGGTGAAGGCTTCGGGCGCGCCCATGCTTGTCTCCTGGAGGTCGGAGCGGCGATTGTCGGCGATGCCAAAAAAAGAGCCCACCTGCGTGGGCAGGTGGGCTGTGTCAAGTCCTCAAGTAAGGACGTCGTTGGGAGCGGTGCCAGTCTCTCACCCTGTTGTCGCGGGCGTTTCGGACCTTTGAGCGCGCGATCCTGTGCGGATCCCGTGTGACAGCAATGTCAGGCACTCTAGGGGGGCGTTCCAGCCCGGGCCATCCCAAAGACGTGGGAAGCTGGATTTGAGTGTGCGCGACGCACATTCACGGCCGCCGCCCGGCGCACCGCACGGTCCACAATCGGCCATGGCCACGCCACCCCGCCACCCGCGCGGCGCACCGCGCCCCGCCGCGCAGCAAGCGCTCACGGAAGCCGAGCTCGACGAGCTGGAGCAGCGCCTCGATGCCTTGCCGGCGCCCTTCGAGCCGCTGGACGTCAGCGCGCTCGACGGCTTTCTGTGCGGCGTGCTGTTGCAGCCGCGCCGCGTGCCCGAGGCCGCCTGGCTGCCCCACGTCACCGATGCCGACGGCCGCAGGCTGCCGCCTTCCGTCGACGCGGGCCGCCTGCTCGCGCTGGTGCGGCGCCGCCATACCGAGCTCGACGCGGCGATCCAGGCGCGCCAGTGGTTCGATCCCTGGGTGTTCGAGCTCGAGGGCGACGACGCCTCGCCCAGCGAGGCGGTGGTGGGCTGGGTGGCCGGCTTCGCCACCGCGATGGAATTCTTCCCGCAGCTGATGGCGCTGGACGCGCAGGCCCTGCGCGAGCCGCTGGCGCTGCTGTACCGCCACCTCGATGCGGACGACCTCGAGGACGCCGACGATCTGCTCGAGGAGATCGAATCGCTCGAACCGCCGGCGGATCTGGCCGAGGCGGTCGAGGATCTGGTCAAGGCGACGCTGCTGCTGGCCGACGTGTCGCGGCCGCTGTCCGCCGCGCCGCGCCGGCGCGGCCCCGGCTAGATGTGAAGCTTCAATAGGTTGTTGCGGGTGTTCACCCGGAGAGGTTCTGAGAGACTGGAAATCGCCAAACCCCCAGTCCACTCGACAACCGGATCCGGATGAACACCCATAAGAATGCCCGATTGACCTACGCGCGTCGCTTGGAGATGGTTCAAGACATCACCGAGCGGGGCGAGACCATTGCCGCGGCAGCTGCCAGCCATGGCGTCAGCGCGGTGACCGCGCGCAAGTGGCTTGGCCGCTTCCTGGCGGCCGGACCTGACGGGTTGCTGGACAAGTCCTCGCGTCCTGAGAGGTCGCCGCGTGCCATCGAGCCGCAGGTGGCGCTGACCATCGTCGAACTGCGCCGGAAGCTGTGTCTGCAGGCGCAGATCGCCTCCTGTCTGGGCGTATCCAAGGCGACGGTCAGCCGCGTTCTGAAGCGGGCTGGCTTGTCCAAGCTGAGCGACTTGCGTCCTGCCGAGCCTGTGCAGCGCTACGAGCTCGAGCAGCCTGGCGAACTGCTGCACATCGACATCAAGAAGCTCGGGCGGTTCGACAAGGTCGGCCACCGCATCACCGGAGATCGCACTCAGCGGGCGCGCCACATCGGCTGGGAGCATGTCTTCGTGGCTGTGGACGACCACAGCCGCATGGCCTTCACGCAGGTCTACCCCGACGAAAGCAAGCACAGCGCCGAGGCGTTCCTACGCTCGGCGGTGGCCTACTTCGAGCGCTTCGGCGTGCCCATCCAGCGGGTGCTGACCGACAACGGCAAGTCGTTCCACTCCGCCTTGTTCGCCTCAAGCTGCCTGGAACTGGGCATCAGCCAGAAGTTCACCCGCGCGTACCGCCCGCAGACCAACGGCAAGGCCGAGCGCTTCATCCAGTCGGCCCTGCGCGAGTGGGCCTACGGCCAGCCCTACTCCAGTTCAGACCAACGCCGCGAGCAGTTGCCGGCCTGGAACCACTTCTACAACTGGCACAGGCCGCACCACGGCATCAACCTCAAGCCGCCGGTCTCACGTCTCTTGGTTCCTCGAAAGAACCTGTTGACACTTCACAGCTAGATCGCCAAGGGATCCACGTCGATCGCCCAGCGCAGCACCTTGTGCGCGCCGCCGCGGCGCAGAGCGTGCAGCGCCGGCACCCAGGCGGCGAGGAAGCGTTGCAGCGCCGGCCGCGAGGCCGACTCCACCAGCATCTGCATGCGCTCGACATTCGCGACGCGCGCCACCGGCAGCGGCACCGGCGCATAGACGCTCACCGCCTCGGCGCCGGGCAGCGTGGCGGCGAGCCCGGCGGCGGCCTGCAGGAAGGCCTGCGCCTGCTCGGCCTGCCTGGCATCGGCGCGCAGCATCGCCAGGTGCGCGAAGGGCGGCAGGCCGGCGGCCTCGCGCTCCTCCAGCTGGCTGGCCGCGAAGGCGGCGAAGTCGTGCCGGCGCAAGGCCGCGTAGAGCGCATGCTGCGGATGCCAGGTCTGCACCCACATCTCCGCGCCCTGCGCATGCTCGGCCGAGCGCCCGGCGCGGCCGGCCGCCTGCATCAGCAGCGCGAACAGGCGCTCGGGGGCGCGGAAGTCGCTGCTGAACAGCGCACTGTCGGGGTTCACCGCGGCCACCAGGGTGATGCGGCGGAAGTCGTGGCCCTTGGTGACCATCTGCGTGCCCACCAGCACGTCGACCTCGCCGGCGTGCACCGCGCCGAGCTGCGCTTCCAGCGAGCCCTTGAGCCGCGTGCTGTCGGCGTCGATGCGGGCGATGCGTGGCAGCGTGCCGTCGCCGGCGGCCAGCAACGTGCCGATCTGCTCTTCCAGGCGTTCCGTGCCGCGGCCGATCGGCGCGATGTCGAGGTTGCCGCAGTCCGGGCAGGCGCGCGGCACGCGCTCGGTGAAGCCGCAGTGGTGGCAGCGCAGCGTGCGATCGAGCTTGTGGAATACGCGCCAGGCGCTGCAATGCGGGCAGCCGCTCTTCCAGCCGCAATCGGCGCAGTGCAGCACCGGCGCATAGCCACGCCGGTTGAGGAACACCAGGCTCTGCTCGCCGCGCGCGATGCGCTCGCGGATCGCCGCCAGCAGCGGTGGCGAGAGCCCGGCGCCGCCGCGCTCCTTGGGCTGCTGGTTCATGTCGACCAGGCGCACGCGCGGCAGCAGCGCGCCGCCGATGCGCGAGGGCAGCGCGAGGCGCTGGTAGCGGCCCTCGTTGGCGCGCTGCCAGCTTTCCAGCGAAGGCGTGGCCGAGCCGAGCAGCACGCGCGCGCCCTGCAGCCGCGCGCGGTAGACCGCGAGGTCGCGCGCCGAGTAGCGCGCGCCTTCCTGCTGCTTGTACGAAGGGTCGTGCTCCTCGTCGACGACGATCAGGCCCAGCCGCGGCAGCGGCGTGAAGACCGCCAGCCGCGTGCCCAGCACCAGATCGGCCAGGCCCAGGTGCGCCGCCAGCCAGCTGCGCAGGCGCTGCGCCGGCGTCAGGCCGCTGTGCAGCGAAACAATGCGCCGGCCGGCAAGACGCGCCGCGAAGCGCGCCTCCAGCTGCGGCGTGAGGTTGATCTCCGGCACCAGCACCAGCACCTGGCGGCCGGCTTCGAGCGCGCGCGCGGCGGCGTTCAGGTAGACCTCGGTCTTGCCGCTGCCGGTTACGCCGTGCAGCAGCACGGGGGTGGCCAGCGGCGTGGCTGCCAGCTGCGCCAGCACCTCGGCCTGCTCGGCGCTGGGCGGCGGGGGCGTGTCGGGCGCGGCATCGAGCGGCTGCGCCATCGCCTTGTGCAGCTTGCGCAGGCGCAGCGCGAGCTGGCCGGCATCGAGCTTGTGCAGCTCGGGCGGCAGGACCGACATGGCCAGCTCCCCCAGGCCGCGCTGATAGTAAGCAGATGCAAAAGTGACGAGATCCTGCCACGCCGGGTCCAGCGGCGGCAGCTCCGAGAGCACGGCGGAAAGCGGCTTGAGCTCGCCCTCGGGCCAGTCGCCGGGCGCGCCGGCCCACACCACGCCCAGCAGTTCGCGCTTGCCGAGCGGCGCACGCACCAGCGTTCCAGGCGAGAGTGGCTGCTCGCTCAAGTAGTCGAGCGTGTTCTCCAGGCCGGCATGCTGGGGCGCTTCGACGGCCACCTTGATGCGCTGCGTCGCACTCATGCTGCAGCAGCGCCGCGAGTTAGCCGCTTCACTTCGACGTGGCGTGAAGGAATGCCGCCAAGTTGCTGATTTACCGGGACTTTCCGGTCTGTCCCCCAGATCTGTGGATAACTTTGTGTGCAACCTGCCCAAAGCCGCGCTAACTGCTTGATACGCCGACGCCTGGGCCTCTTTGCCCACTTTTCCAGCAGGAGTAAAGGCTCAATGAAATCAACGACTTGCGTCATGAGCCTGGTCGCGCCGTGACGCGCTGCAGCAGATGTCGGGCGCGCGCAACGCAAGGCCAATTTTGGGGATAAGTCAAGCCCTGAGCGTTCACTCACGCGCAGCGGCAGCAATCGCGGGCGAAGCGCTCAGCCGCCGGCGCGGATGCGGCGCGAGACCTCATGCACGGTGTCGACCAGCACGGACACCGCTTCGGGCGGCGTGTGCTGGCTGATGCCGTGGCCGAGGTTGAAGACGTGGCCGCCCCAGCCCCCCTGGGCGTTGCGCGGTGCGCCGAAGCTCTGCAGCACCTTGGCGGCCTCGGCGCGGATCTGCTCGGGTGCTGCGAACAGCACGTTGGGGTCGAGGTTGCCCTGCAGGGCCACGCGGTCGCCGGTCAGCCGGCGGGCCAGGCCGAGGTTCATGGTCCAGTCCAGGCCGATCACGTCGGGCGCCACGCCATCCACGCCCTGCGCGATCTGCTCGAGCCACAGGCCACCGCCCTTGGTGAAGACGATGTGCGGGATGCGCGCGCCGGCGTGCTCGCGCTTGAGCTGCTTGAGCACGCGGCGGTTGTAGGCCAGGCTGAATTCCTGGAAGGCGCCGTCGGCGAGCACGCCGCCCCAGCTGTCGAACACCATCACCGCCTGCGCGCCGGCCTCGATCTGCGTATTCAGGTACAGCGCCACCGCGTCGGCGTTGATCTCGAGGATGCGGTGCATCAGATCCGGCCGGCGGTACAGCAGGGTCTTGACCAGGCGGTAGTCGTCCGAGCCGGCCCCTTCGACCATGTAGCAGGCCAGCGTCCACGGGCTGCCCGAGAAGCCGATCAGCGGCACGCGGCCGTTCAGCGCCTTGCGGATCGAGGTGACCGCGTCGAATACGTAGCGCAGCTTGTCCATGTCGGGCACGGCGAGCTTGGCGACGTCGGCCTCGTCGCGCACCGGATGCGCGAAGCGCGGGCCCTCGCCGATCGCGAAACTCAGGCCCAGGCCCATGGCGTCGGGCACGGTGAGGATGTCGCTGAACAGGATGGCGGCGTCCAGCGCATAGCGCTCCAGCGGCTGCAGCGTCACCTCGGTGGCGAACGCGGTGTTGGTGGCCAGGCCCATGAAGCTGCCGGCCTTGGCGCGCGTCTCGCGGTATTCGGCAAGGTAGCGGCCGGCCTGGCGCATCAGCCACACGGGGGTGTGCTCGGTGGGCTGGCGCAGGCAGGCGCGCAGGAAGCTGTCGTTCTGGAGAGGCGCAAACATGGCTGAATTATCGCGCCCATAATGCGGCCCTCTTCCGAGGAGAAGACCATGCGCGCCAGCAACGTCCTGCAGACCATCGGCAACACGCCGCACATCCGCATCAACCGCCTGTTCGGCGCCTCGCACGAGGTCTGGATCAAGAGCGAGCGCGCCAACCCCGGCGGCTCGATCAAGGACCGCATCGCCCTATCGATGGTCGAGGCGGCCGAGGCCAGCGGCGCGCTCAAGCCGGGCGCCACCATCATCGAGCCGACCTCGGGCAACACCGGCGTCGGGCTGGCGATGGTCGCGGCGGTGAAGGGCTACAAGCTGATCCTCGTGATGCCCGACAGCATGAGCATCGAGCGCCGCCGCCTGATGCTCGCCTACGGCGCGACCTTCGAGCTGACGCCGCGCGAGAAGGGCATGAACGGCTCGATCGCGCGCGCCAAGGAACTGATCGCCGCCACGCCGAACTCGTGGATGCCGCAGCAGTTCGAGAACCCCGCCAACATCGACGTGCACGTGCGCGCCACCGCCGCCGAGATCGCCGCCGACTTCCCCGAGGGCCTGGATGCGCTCATCACCGGCGTGGGCACGGGCGGCCACCTCACCGGCTGCGCCCGCGTGCTGAAGGCGAAGTGGCCGAAGCTCAAGGTGTTTGCCGTCGAGCCGGCCGCCTCGCCGGTGATCAGTGGCGGCAAGCCCAGCCCGCACCCCATCCAGGGCATCGGCGCGGGCTTCATCCCGGCCAACCTGCAGACCGAGTTGCTCGATGGCGTGATCCTGGTCGAGGCCGAGGCGGCGCGCGAGATGGCGCGGCGCAGCGCGCGCGAGGAAGGCCTGCTGGTGGGCATCTCCTCGGGGGCCACGCTGGCGGCGATCGCGCAGAAGCTGCCCGAGCTCGCCGCCGGGTCGCGCGTGCTCGGCTTCAACTACGACACCGGCGAGCGCTACCTCTCCATCGACGGCTTCCTGCCGACGGAGTGAGCAAGCCCGCCATCCTCGTCGTCGAGGACGAGCCCGGCATCGCCGATACGCTGCAGTACGCGCTGCGCACCGACGGCTTCGAGCCGCTGTGGGTGGCCACCGGCGAGGCCGCGCTGGCGCGGCTGCGCGAAGAGAGCGCGGCGCTGGTCATCCTCGACGTCGGCCTGCCCGACCTGAACGGCTTCGAGGTCTTCAAGCGCCTGCGCGCCTTCAGCGACGTGCCGGTGGTGTTCCTGACCGCGCGCGCCGACGAGATCGACCGCGTGGTCGGGCTCGAACTGGGCGCGGACGACTATGTCGCCAAGCCCTTCTCGCCGCGCGAGCTGGTGGCGCGCATCCGCACCATCCTGCGCCGCGCGGCCCGGGCCGCGACACCCGGCGCGGCGCCGCAGCCCTTCGCCATCGACGAAGGCCGGCGCCAGATCCGCTTCTACGGCAAGGCGCTGGAGCTGTCGCGCTACGAGTACGGCCTGCTGAAGACGCTGGTCGAACACCCCGGCCACGTCTTCAGCCGCGACACGCTGCTCGACAAGGTCTGGGACACGCACAGCGAGAGCCTGGACCGCACCGTCGACGCCCACGTGAAGACGCTGCGCGCCAAGCTGAAGACGGTGGCGCCGGCGCTGGAGCCGATCCGCACTCACCGCGGCAGCGGCTACGCGCTCGCCGAGGATCTGCCGGCGGCGCTGCCGTGAAGCGGCGTTCGGTCGTCTTCATCGGCATCCTGCTCGTCTACGCGCTCGGCGTGGGCGTGCTGATGTACCGGCTGCTGGCCGACATCGACCCGCGCTACCGCGAGTCGGCCGAGGAATCGCTGGTCGAGACGGCGCACCTGCTGGCCAGCGAGGTCGAGCAGCACAGCGCCGACGGCCGCATCGATGCCGAATCGCTGCGCCCGGTCTTCCGCAGCCTCTACGCGCGCAGCTTCTCGGCGCGCATCTTCGATTTCGAGAAGACCGGCGTGGAACTGCAGGCGCTGGTGCTCGGGCGCGACGGCATCGTGCTGTTCGACTCCATCGGCCAGCGCGAGGGCGAGGATTTCTCGCAGTGGCGCGACGTGCGCGCGGGGATGGCCGGCGAATACCGCGCGCGCACCACGCCGCGCATTCCCGGCGACGAGCTGAGCTCGGTGATGTACGTCTCCGCGCCGGTGCGGGCGGGCGGCGAGATCGTCGGCGTGGTCAGCGTCGGCAAGCCGGTGCAGAGCCTCAACCAGTTCGTCGCCGCGGCGCGGCGCAAGACCATGGTGGTGGGCGCCACCTCGGTGGCCGCGGTGCTGGTGCTGGCGCTGATCCTCTCGCTGTGGCTGGTGCGGCCCTTCGGGTTGATCGCCGACTACGTGCGCTACGTGCGCGCGCAGCGCAGCTTCAGCCTGCCGCGCCTGGGCCGGCGCGCGCTCGGCACGCTGGGCGCGGCCTACGACGAGATGCGCGACGCGCTGGCCGGCCGCCACTACGTGGCCGACTACGTGCAGACGCTCACCCACGAGCTGAAGAGCCCGCTCTCGGCGATCCGCGGCGCGGCCGAGCTGATGCAGGAGAGCGGCATGCCCGAGGCCGACCGCCAGCGCTTCATCGCCAACATCGGCCGCGAGACGCAGCGCATCCAGGAGCTGGTCGACCGCATGATGGAGCTCGCCGCGCTCGAGCAGCAGCGCCGCCTGCCCAAGGTCGAGCCGGTCTCGCTGCGGCCGCTGCTGGAGGAACTGGCGGCCAGCGCAGAGGCCAGCGGCGCGGCGCGCGGCCTGCGCGTCGAGCTCGCCGCGGGCGACACCGCCTGGGTCGAGGGCGAGGCCTTCCTGCTGCGCCGCGCCCTGGGCAACCTGCTGGCCAACGCGCTCGAGTTCTCGCCCGACGGCGGCACGATCCACCTCGCGCTGACGGCCCAGCCGCGCAGCGTGTCCTTGAGCGTGCGCGACCACGGCCCCGGCATCCCCGACTACGCCGACGAGCGCGTCTTCGAGAAGTTCTATTCGCTTGCGCGCCCGGCCACCGGCAAGAAGAGCACCGGCCTCGGCCTCGCCTTCGTCAAGGAGATCGCCGAGCTGCACCATGGCCGCGTGACGTTGCGCAACGCCGACGGTGGCGGGGCGCTCGCCACGCTCTCGCTGCCGCGCATCGCGGCGCCGGCCGGCTGAGGCGGGTGCTGCCGCTATCCTGCGTGATGCGGCCGGGGAGGGGCCGCGCGCGTGGAAGCGACGACCATCGCCTGGGTGCTGCCGCACGAGGGCCACGACGACGAAGCCGCCATCGCGGCGCTGCGAGCGCAGGGCCTGCGGGTGGTTGCCTGCGCCAGCGGCGCGGCCCTGCCGGCCGAGGCGGGCGTGCGCGTGCTGCGCGCCGAGCTGTTCGGCGATGCGCGGCGCCTGCGCCGCGAGTACCTGCTCGACGCGCGGCCGACGCTGATCGTCGTCGCCACGGCGGAGCAGGAAGCCGCCACGCTCGAATTCCTGAAAGCCCGCGACGACGTGGTGCGCGGCCTGCAGCCGCTCGAGCTGCTGCTGCTGCGCCTGGCGCGGCTGCTCAAGCACGCCGGCGGCGAGGCGCGGCTGCACTCGCTGCAGTTCAGCGACGAGCTCACCGGCCTGGCCAACCGCAAGCGCTGGCAGGCGCTGCTCGCCCAGGAGCTCGCCGAACCCGCGGGCGCGGAGTGCCGCGCCGTGGTGCTCTTCGACCTCGACCACTTCAAGCAGATCAACGACCGCTTCGGCCACCAGACCGGCGACCAGGTGCTGCGCGAGTCGGCGGCGCTGCTGCTCGAGACGCTGGCGCCGGGCGACCGGCTGGCGCGCTGGGGCGGCGAGGAATTCGCCGCGCTGCTGGCGCGCTACGACCGCGCCACCGTCGTGGCCGACGTGCAGCGCATGCTGCAGCGCCTGGCGGGCCACGTCTTTCTCGCGCCGGCCGCCGCGGGCAGCGGCTTCGAGCGCCTCGTCAACCGCTTCGACGACACCGCGCCCGCGCCGCTGGACGGCGAGCCCATGCAGCGCATGGCGGTGTCGGCCAGCGCCGGCCTCGCCTTCGTCGGCGAGCGCTCGACCTTCGCCGACCTGATGAGCCAGGCCGACGTCGCGCTCTACGAGGCCAAGGGCCGCGGGCGCAACCGGCTGGTCTCCTACGAGTCGCTGCAGGAGAGCTCTGGCGGCGAGGATCGCGACCTCTACGTGCGCCACTTCGAGAACGTCACGCGCGTGCTGACCGAGCGCATGACCACGCTGGTGACCAACATGGGCCGCAGCCTCGTCGAGGCGGCGCGGCGCGAGGCCAACCAGGACGCGCTGACGCAGCTGCACAACCGCCGCTACTTCGACGCCCGCCTGGCGCGCGAGGTCGAGACGGCGCGCAAGCACGGCCGCGCGCTGGCCATCGCGCTGATCGACCTCGACCACTTCCACGACGTCAACGCCAGCTACGGCTACCCGAGCGGCGACCAGGCGCTGCGCCGCTTCGCCGAGATCGCGCGCCACGGCGTGCGCCTGACCGACTGGCTGGCGCGCTACGGCGGCGAGGAGTTCTGCCTCGTGATGCCCGACACCGACCTGGCCACCGCGGCGCGCGTGGCCGAGCGGCTGCGCGCGCAGGTCGAGGCGGCCGAGATCCACAGCGTCGACCGGCGCCGCGTGGCGCTCACCGCCAGCATCGGCGTGGCGGCGCTCGCACCCCAGGACGACACGCTCGGCCTGGTGCAGCGCGCCAGCGACGCCGTGCTGGCGGCCAAGCAGGCCGGGCGCAACCGCCTGCACGTTGCCGCCGCGGCCGGCCCCGCCGAGTAGGGATTTCCATCTAACTTTGCTGCATCGCAGCAATATGGGCTTGCTTTCGTGGAGGGGGCCACTATCATGGCTTCATGCTGCAGTGCAGCAATCGTGAACGCCACCCTTTATCCACGGAGCCCACCATGCTGAACGTCGAACAATTCGCTGCCGCCCAGAAGGCCCAGCTCGCCACCCTGCTCGGCCTCGCCGCCACCGGCCTGGACGCCGCCGAGAAGCTCGCCACCCTCAACGTCGAGACCGCGCGTGCCGCGCTGGCCGAAGCCGACGCGCAAGCCCAGTCGCTGCTCGGCGCCAAGGACGTGCAATCGCTGCTGGCGCTGCAGGCCGAACTGCTGCAGCCCGCGCCCGAGAAGGCCGGCGCCTACGGCCGCAAGCTGTACGACATCGTCAGCGGCGTGCAGGCCGAGCTGAGCAAGGTGGCCGAAGCCGGTGCCGCCGACGCGCAGAAGAAGTTCGCCGCGCTGGTCGAGTCCGCCGCCAAGAACGCCCCGGCCGGTTCGGAGCAGGCCGTGGCGATGGCCAAGGCCGCGTTCGCCGCCGCCAACGATGCCTTCGGCAATGCCCAGAAGGCCGCCAAGCAGGCTGCCGAGGCCGCCGAGGCCAACATCGTCAAGTTCAGCGCCGCCACCAAGCCGGCCGCCAAGTCGCGCCGCGCCGCCTGAGGCGATTGACGACGGAGCTCCCATGGGCTCCCTTCTCGGCCATCCCGAACGCCACGGCGACGCTCTGCGAGCGCCGTGGCACCGGGCCGGTGAAGACGGCTGGCTGGGCACGCGCGAGCTGCCCGGCTACCGCGCCGGCGCGCTGATCGTGCGCTTCGCCGATCTGCCCGGCGTCGACGCCGAACATCTCTACCTCGACGTGCTGCGCCTCGGCGACGACGGCCGCATCGACGAGACCGTGTCGGGCGCCTGCCCGGCGATGCCGCGCACGCAGCCGCTCGATGCACGCTCGCGCTTCGTGCGCGTGGTGGCCGAACTGCTGCGCCACGCCGCCGATGCGCGCCGTGGCCTGGCCGGCCTGGGCCCGGCCATCGCGCTGCTGCGCGAGAACGGTATCGAGGGCCCGCAGCTGGCCTTCGCGGCCCAGCACCTCGACGCCGCCTGCAGCGAAGACGCGCTGGCCGCCGCGCTCGCCCACATGCTCGTGCTCAGCCTCGGCGAAGAGGAGGCCTCGGCCACGCTCGACGCCCTGCTGGCGCACCTGCTGCCGCATGCCGTGGCCGGCAGCGAACTCGCCGACCAGGTCGGCCTGCTGGTGCGCCGCGTCGGCCGGGCGCAGGCGCGCCGCCGCCTGCGCGAGGCGACCGACTTCGAACTGCTGCCCACCCCCGATCTGCTCGGCCTCTAGTCGCGCCGGGAATTCGCCGGCGCTGCCGTGCGTAGACCCGCGGGAGACAGCACGGGGAGGCCGGCATGCCGTGGTTCGTGGCCAAGCGCGCGATCGCCGACCAGGCGGCGGGCGGCGGAAAGTACGAGTACCGCGTCTTCAGCGAAGCGGAGATCGAGTCCATCGAGCCGGGCTGGGACTGGGCCTCGGGCGCCTGCGACTCGCAGGAGGAGGCGCAGCGCGAGGCCGAAGACCAGTTCTGGCAGGACTTCGAGTAGCGCGTCCCGCTCGGACTTTCAGCGCCCGGCGCCGAACAGGCGCACCGCGTTGTCCAGGCTCCAGACGCGCCGGATCTCGAGCACGTCGACCTCGGCGGCGAGGTCGCGCGGGAAGGGCGCATAGGGCGACAGCGCCTGCACGATGCGCACCACCGCGGCGTCGATCTCGGGCACGCCGCTGGACTGGTTGATCACGATGCTGTCGACATTGCCGTCGCTGCGCAGCGCGACCGTGATGACCGGGTTGGTGTAGGGCGCCACCTTGGCGGCCTTGATCACGTCGAAGGGCGCGCCCATCTCGACGCGCTGGCGCCAGCCCTCGGCGTACATCATCGCCACCACGTCGCGATCGGTGCGACCGAAGATCGTGCGCCGGCGGCGGTTGTCGGGCAGCGGCGACGGCCTCTCGGGGCGCGGGGGTTCGAGCGCAGGGCGCGTCGGCGCCGCGCGCGCCAGCGCTGCCTGGCGCTCGGCTTCGCGCTTGAGGGCGTCTTGGCGCGCTGCCTCTTGGCGTGCCGCCTCCTGGCGCGCTGCCTCCTGGCGCGCTGCCTCTTGGCGAGCCGCCTCCTGGCGCGCTGCCTCCTGGCGCGCTGCTTCCTGACGAGCCGCCTCTTGGCGCGCTGCCTCGTGGCGCGCTGCTTCCTGACGAGCCGCCTCTTGGCGCGCTGCCTCGTGGCGCGCTGCTTCCTGACGAGCCGCCTCTTGGCGCGCTGCCTCCTGGCGCGCTGCCTCCTGGCGCGCTGCTTCCTGGCGAGCCGCCTCTTGGCGCGCTGCCTCCTGGCGCGCTGCCTCCTGACGAGCCGCCTCTTGGCGAGCTGCCTCTTGGCGTGCCGCCTCCTGGCGTGCCGCCTCCTGGCGCGCTGTCTCCTGGCGCGCTGCCTCTTGTCGTGCCGCTTCCTGGCGATCGGCCTCACGCTTGAGCGCTTCCTGCCGCGCCGCTTCCTGGCGATCGGCTTCCTGCTTGAGCGCTTCCTGCCGCGCCGCTTCCTGGCGCTCGGCTTCCCGCTTGAGCGCCTCCTGCCGCGCCGCCTCCAGCCGTTCGGCCTCGCGCTTGAGCGCTTCCTGCCGCACCGCCTCCTCCCGCGCCGCTTCCTGGCGCAACAGGGCGAGGCGTTCCTCGTCGGCACGCTGCTTCGCCTCCAGCGCGCGCTGCTCGGCCTCGCGCGCAGCGCGCTCGGCGGCTTCACGCTCGCGTTCCCGCTCGGCCTCGAGTTCCTTGTTCTCCACCGGCGGCGCACTGGCGGCCGCGGCGCTGGCGGGCACGGGCTCCGAGGCGGCCGGCGCCGGCGGCGGCAGCGTGGGCAGTTCCGGATCGGGGGTGGCCTGCGCGAGAACCTCCGGCCGCTGGGGTGCTTGCGGTGGTTCGGGCGGCGGCGGCACAGGAGCCGGCGGTGGTGGCGGGGGCGGCGGTGCCGCCACGGGTTCGGGCGCTGCCTTGGCCAGCTTCGGCGCGGGCGGCGCGGCTCGGCGCGGTTTGGGCGCAGGTGCCGCCTTCGCAGGCGCAGGCGCTCGCGGCGGCTTGGCGCGCGCCTTCGGCGCCTCCCGGCTCGGCGGCGGCTTGTCGCGCACGACCACGTTGAAGCCGGCTTCGGAGGCGGGCGCCTCGGGCGGCGACACCAGCACGATGCTGATGTCGGGCGCCTGCAGGCGTCGCTCGGCCCAGGGCTTGGCGAAGCCGAGGCCGGGCGAATCGAGCCGGATCGCCAGCACCGCCGCGTGGATCAGCACGGAGATCGCCAGGGCCTGCCGGATGCTGATGCGCCAGCGGCGCCAACGGCGCCGCTTCTTGCGATCGCGCGGACGGCGGCGCTCGAGATCCTGGCTCACCGCTGCAGCGCCCGTCGGTCCGGCCGTGCGCTCAGCGCGTGCCGAACTTGGTCTCGAACTGGATGCCGATCTTGCGCAGCAGCGGCGTCGGCAACTCGCCGCCGGCGCACACGATCACCGCATCGTTGGCGCGCGCCAGCGTCTGGCCGCCCTGCGCGATCTTCACCTCGCGCACGCCGATCTCGTTCACGCTGGATTCGAGCAGCACCTCCAGGCCGCCGCTCGTGCGCAGAGCGTCCACGCGCTCCCGGTTCTTCGCCTTGACGCGCGAGAACGCCGCGCTGCGGTACGACAGCGTGACGCGCGTGCCGGGCTGCTCCGCCAACGCGATGGCGGCCTCCAGCGCGCTGTCGCCGCCGCCGACCACCAGCACCTTCTGGCCGCGGTACTGCTCGGGGTCGACCAGCCGGTACACCACCTTGGAATGCTCCTCGCCCGGCACGTCGAGCTTGCGCGGCGTGCCGCGCCGGCCCATGGCCAGCAGCACCGAACGCGCCGAGTAGCGCGCGCGGTCGGTCTGCACGACGAAGCCGTCGCCGTCGCGCTCGATGCCGGTCAGCCGCTCGCGGAAGTTCACCTGCAGCCCGGTCGACTGCACCACGCCGGTCCAGAACTCGAGCAGCTTCTCCTTGCTGACCTCGCCGAACTTCACCTTGCCGACGATGGCCAGCTGCACCGGCGCGGTCATGGTGATCTTGTTGCGCGGGTAGTGGTAGACCGCGCCGCCGAGCGAGTCTTCCTGCTCGATGATGCGGTAGCGCAGCTTGTGGTGGATGGCCGAGAGCCCGGCCGAGAGGCCCGCCGGGCCGCAGCCGACGATCAGCACGTCGAGCTCGCGCGAGCCGTCGGAGCGCTTGCGGATCGCCTCGATGGCCTGGCGCCCCTGCTCGGCGGCCTTGCGGATCAGCCCCATGCCGCCCAGCTCGCCGGCGATGTAGATGCCCGGCACGTTGGTCTCGAACTCGGGGCTGATGTTGGGGATGTCGATGCCGCGCTTCTCGGTGCCGAACACCAGGCTGATCGCCTCCACCGGGCAGGCCGACAGGCAGGCGCCGTGGCCGATGCAGGCCGAGGCGTTGATCAGCACCGCCTTGCCCCTGACCACCCCCAGCGCATCTTCCGGGCAGGCGCGCGCGCAGGAGCCCGAGCCCATGCAGCGCGCCGGGTTGACCACCGGGTGCAGCGACGCCGGCTCGGCCAGGCCGGCCTCCAGTGATTCCTTCAGTTCCTGCGCGGCGCTCTGGTGCAGCCGCCGGCTGCGCCGCAGGTAGAGGATGAGGATGACGGCAAGCGCGGCCCCGTAGACGTAGAGGTAGTTCATCGGCTGCGCGCTGCGATCGCGCTCAGAAGGCGTTCCATGGGCCGTTGGTGGCGAGCGCCTGGCCCCAGATCGAGGTGAAGACGCTGCGCCCGTAGAAGAAGGGCAGGCCCCACACGAAGGTGGTGGCACCCTGGCCCGCCGAGCCGCCCAGGTTGGCGAAGGCCACGTTGCCGCCGCCGAACAGCACGTCGGCATTGGCGACGGAAAAATCCACGCTGCCGCTGCTGCCGTCGGCGGCGGTGATCGTGGCCGTGCGGCGCAGCACGGTGGGCGGGCAGTACCAGCCCTGGCCGGTGGCGGCCGAGCCGCTGGAGCTCTGGCAGCTCATGCGGATGCCCGGGTCGTCGAAGAACATCGCGTTCGAGCCGCTGTCGATATAGCTGCTCGGGTAGGCGAGTCCGCCCGCGCTGGTGCCCAGCGACAGATAGGTGTCGTTGGCCGGGTTGGTGTCGACCGGGTAGACGTGGGCGGTGAGCGGAATCTGGTTGTTGGCACGCGTGCCGATGCCGAACACCAGCCGTCCGCGCACCACCGATGCGCCGAGATCGGGCACCGCCGGCATCATGATCACCGAGCCGTTGTTGTCCACGATTCCATCGGCGTCCGGCAGGAACGCCGCCACCGGATTCTGCATCTGCAGATCGCCCGGCACCGCGGCGGGCACGCAGCTCGCACTGCCGTTGGGGCACGAGTAGTAGAGCACGTGCCCCGAGCCATAGTTGCCGCTGGCGCAGTTGAGCCCGCAGTCGTAGCTGACCATGCCGATGCCCAGCACGCCGTTGGCCTGCAGGCTGGCCGGCGAATCGAGCACGCCGCCGTTGGCCGCGGCGCTGCAGTCGGTGGGCACGGCCAGCGTGGGCGCGCTCGCCTCGTCGATCAGCTGGATGGGCAGTGCCGGCGCGGCCTCGCCGCCGATGCGCACGTCGGCGCGTGCCATCGGCCCCCACACCGCGCCCAGCACGAAGGGGTAGCACTCGGCCAGCGGGCCGGCCGGCGTGTGGCTGGCGGCATCGGCCGGCACCTCCAGCGCCGGCAGGCTCAGCGACGCCACCGCGCTGCGGAACAGGCGCAGGCCGATCGAGCCGGTGTCGAGGAAGACATGGTCGATCGTCACGCAGGCGGTGGTCGAGCCGGGCGTGCAGACCGTGACCGTGACGTAGGGGATGTTGGCCGCGCCGAGCGCGAAGCCGGAGGCCGGGCCGGTGTCGACCACCACCTCGGTGGTGTTGGGCCCGGTGGGCTGGTCGAGCGAGACCACCGGCCCGTTCGGGCTGCCGGACAGCCCGCCGCCGGTGATGGTCGTCTCGGTCGAGTTGCCGCCGCAGCCGGCGAGTGCCAGCACGAGGCCGAGGGTGGACAGCAGCCGTCTCATCGCAGCGTGGCCGCATCGAAGCCGGCCGGAACGAGCGAAGGCGCCCAGGCGCGCCCGTGGAAGGTGTTGAGGAAGCCGCTGGACTGCACGACCAGGTCGTCGGCGCGCAGCGTCGCCTGACGCTGCACCGCCGCGCGCCCGGGCCGCGCCAGCGCCTGCGAGGCCGCGGCGGCATAGCCGGCCTGGTAGCGGCCGAGCAGCGTGTCCAGGCGCGGCTTGAAGCGCGTATTCCAGCTCACCGCGAAGACGATGCCCTGCGGCGAGACGTATTCGCGGATCCAGCCGCCGTCGCCGCTGGCGCGCTCCACCATCTGCACGCCCGCAGGCAGCGCGCTGCGCGGCGCCGCGGCGGCCTGCGCGCGTGAGGCGTTGGCCGGCAGCGCCAGCGGCTCGCCCAGCACCGCGTGGGCGCGCGGCGTCATCAGGGCCAGCGCGATGCCGATTGCACACGCGCCCGGCAGCCAAGCAGTCGCCGCGGAACCGGCTTGGCCGGGCCGCTGGCGGCGCCCCCTCGGGGGGAGCGCCGAAGGCGCTACGGGGGGGATCATTTCAGCACCTCAGAAATGGTGATCTTCACATCGCGCGCGCCCACTGTCACCGGTGCGGACAGGCCTTCCATGTCGCCGCTGTGGGGTGTCGCATCGCCGCGCTTGGAGATGCGCGCGCCCACCACCACCGCGCTCAGCGCCGAGAGGTGGATGTCGGGCACCATGGCCATGCTGTCGTCGAGCCGGAATTCCAGCGGCAGGTCGCGCACCTTCTTGCGCAGCAGCGCCACCGGCATGCGCGAGCCCAGCGTCGGGCGGGCGAAGACGAACAGCGTGTCGTCCGGCGAGGCCTGCGACTGCAGCGCCGGCGCGAGCACGATGCGGCCCGAGACGGTGCGACCCGATGCGGCAGCAGCAGCGGACGCCGGGCGGGCTGCCACCGTCGCCTTGGCGACCGCCGCCGAGGCCGGGCGCGCCGCCAGCAGGCGCGCTTCGGCCAGGCCGCTGTCGATCTGCTGCGCCACGCGGGCGTCGTTCGATGCCGCCTTGGCGCGTTCCCAGAAGCCGATCGCCTCGCGGTAGGCGTGGCGGTCGAAGGCTTCGCTGCCGGACAGCAGCAGCGCCTTCAGGTTGCGCGGGTCGGCCGCCAGCGCGCGCTGCAGCAGCCGCGCCGGTTCGCCCTTGAAGCTGCGCTCCTGGGTGGCAGCGAGCGCCTCCGCATAGTCGGCCAGCACCTGTGCGTCCTTGGGCAGCAGCTCGGCGAGCCGGGCGTAGGCCTTGATCGATTCGTCGCGGCGACCGAGCATGTCGTAGGAATGCGCCAGCATCGCCCAGGCCGAGCTGTCCTTGGGATCGCGCTTCACGCGTTCGCTCATCTCGTCGACCATGTGCTGCACGCGGTCCGCGGAGAGCTGCCGCGCCGGCGCCTGTGCCTGCGAGGCGGGTGCCGAAGCCGCGGGCGGGGCCGGCGGCATGGCGGCGAGCGGCGCCTGCGCAGCCGGTCGCGAGGCCAGCCAGTAGATCGTTCCGGCGGTGGCCGAGAACAGCGCGGCGCCGGCCAGCGCCAGCTGCCACGCGGGCGTGCCGCGGCGCCGCCGCGCGTGCCTGCGCGAGGCTGATGAACTCGGGCGCCCGGCCGTCTCCACGCTCATCCCCGATCCGCCTTCAGAACAGCTCGTAGCGGTAGCCGACGTAGAAGAACACCGAGGTCGAGCTGTCGTGGTTGAGCGGGCCGTCCGTCTTGGAGCGCTCGACGATGGTCTCGCCCAGCAGGCTGGTGCGCGAGGAATATTTGTACGACAGGCGCAGGCCCGGCGTGATGCGCTGCGTCTTGACGCCGTCGGTGCTGTTCTGTGTGTAGAAGCGCAGCGAGGGTTCGAGCGTGAAGACCTCGCCGCGCAGCCCGGTGAGGTTGCTGTAGGAGAGCTGCGCACCCTTGAACATCGGCGTGGTCAGGTAGCTCACGCTGAAGGTGTTGATGTCGCGCGTCGAGTAGAGGTTGGAGCCCGTCAGCAGCGCCGACAGGCCGTACTGCGCGCCGGTCGCCGGCGTCGCCTCGAAGATGCCGACCGCCGGCAGCGCGCCGATCTCGCTGTAGCGCAGGTCCATGCCCAGCTGCCAGCGCTCCGACATCGGCCGCGACACGCTCAGCAGCGCCTGCTTGGCCGTGGCCGAGGTGGCGCGTGCCAGCGCGATGGCCTGGTCGAGCGGCATGGTCAGCAGCAGCGCGTCGATCGAGCTCTGGCCCGAGCTGATCAGCGCATTGGTCAGCTGCAGCGTCGGCGCCTTGCGCGCGTCGAGCAGCAGCGTGACCGACGTCTGTGCCGGCGCCAGCACGCTGCCCTGCAGCGAGACGGCGTTGAGCCCCTTGAATACCGTGTCGTAGTCGACCAGCGAGTAGATCGAGACCTTGTCGTCCGAGTAGCGCACTTCGGCGCCGACGGCGCGCCGGTTGGTGTTGCCCTCGACGGTCTGGTCGATCAGGTAGATGTTGCCGCCGAAGCGGTCGAACAGGCCGTCGGCTTCGAGCACCGCGGCGAACAGGCGCTGCCCCGGCGCCGACACCAGGTTGTTGGCCGGCTTGCCGCCCATCACGTCGATCTTGAAGCCCTGGCCCACCGGGTAGGCCAGCGAGACGCCGTCGAACAGGCCGAGCAGGCCGCCGCTGATGGCGGTCTGGCGGCCGACGCGGATCGCCAGGCCGCTGGCGGTGCGCTTGTGGTCGACGTAGAAGGCGTTGACCAGGCTGGGGTTGCGCGAGGTCGTCTGCAGGTTGGTCGAGCCGGTGCCGCGCAGCACCGCGCGCGTCTCCGAATCTTCCGAGACGAAGCGCGCGCCGAGATCCACGCTGGTCACGATCGCCGATTCGGTGGTTCGGCTGAGCGTGGCCTGCTCGATGCCGCTGGAGAGATTCACCAGCGACTGCGTGCGCGCCTTGCCGCCGAAGTAGTACTGCGAGATCGAGCCGTTGTAGCGGCTCGGCTCGCTGGCCGCCGAGGCGGGCGCGCCGGCCTGGCGCAGGGCCGGCGTGGCGGCCGCGCCGAAGTCCAGCGAGGCGAGGCGCTGCGCCACGCGCTGCGCGCCCTCGCCCTGCGGGAACAGGCGCAGGTAGAGCTCGTACTCGGTCTTGGCGCGCGCCGGCGAGCCGGCCCGCTCCCAGGCCAGGCCGATCAGCTCCTGCGCATCGCGCGACTGGCTGTTCGGCGGCAGCAGCAGCAGCTGGTTGAAGGCGTTCACCGCCGCTTCGTACTTCTGGCCCGTCAGCGCCTCGCGGCCGCTGGTCATCAGCGCGGCGGCGCGCTTCTCGATCTCCTCGCTGGCCAGCACCGGCGGCGGCTCGGGCGCGGCGGCTGCCGCCGGCGCCGCGGCGGCCGGTGCCGACGCGGGCGGTGCCGCGGGCGCAGCGGGCGTGGCCGCGGCCGCCGCCTGCAGCGTCTCCTGCTTGCGCTGGGCCAGGTCGACGATGGCCGCCTGCGGGAAGCGCTGCAGCGCGGCCTGGCGCGCCGACTCGGCCTCGGCCTCGGTGGCGAAATAGCCCACGCTGACCTCGAGCATCTCCACGCCGCCGATGGTCGTGGTGGTGCTGATCGACTCGAGGTTCTGGAAGCGCAGCGGAATCGGCAGCAGCTTGTCGCCCTCGCTGGCCGGCACGCGCTGCAGCAGCACCGCGTAGCGCTTGTCGCTGGCCGGCGCGATCGGCTTGGGCGGCGCCGTCTCGGCGAGGCGCTGGCCGACGAAGACGAAGTCGATGGCGCGTGCGTTCGGCCCTTGCTTCACCCGCACCGCCACCTTGCGCGCGAGTTGCAGCGTCAGCTGCCGGGCGGTGCTGCGCCGGCCGGTGCCGACCGCATAGCTGATCTTGAACTCCGGCACGCCGCCCGAGCCGGCGAAGGCGCGCGCCTCGCCGACGATCTGGTTGAGCACCGCCTCGTCGGGCGCCACCAGCTCGAAGCTCACGCGGTACAGATCGGCCGGCGTCGTCGGCGACTGCTGCACGAAGCGCACCGCGTTGCCGAACGAAAGCCGCGCCACGCCGTCGGCGCCCTGCTGCGTGACCGTGAGGTCCTCGAGCAGCTGCGCCTGCGCCGGCGCGAGCACGGCGGCGAGGCCGCAGGCCAGCGCGAAGCGCGCGAGCCGGCGGCGGGCAGCCGAGGAAAGAGGGAACATGCTCATGAACCCGGGGTGACCGGGATGGGTTTGGGCCGCGGGCCGCCGCGCAGCTGGCGCGGGATGATTTCGCCGTTGGTGATGTGGCAGCTCACGCAGGTCGGCTTGTCCACCTGCGGCTGGTAGCCCGGCGCGAGGTGCGTGTAGGTCACCGGCACCCAGGCGACGGTGCGGTGGCAGCTGTCGCACGAACGCGTGGTGAAGAAGTGGCCCGAGGGCTTGCCGGTCGCGCCGCTGCCGCCGCTGCCGTTGTGGCAGGACTGGCACTGGCCCGCGAGCGTACCCTGGTGGTTGAACTGCGCCGGCGTCCACGCCGTGTTGCGGTGGCAGGTGTCGCAGGACAGGCGCGTCATCACGTGCTTGACCGGCAGGCCCTTGGCGAGCTGGCCGTTGTGGCAGCTCTGGCACTGGCCGGGCAGCACGCCCTGGTGGTTGAAGCGCGCCGAGACGTCCACGCCGCCCTCGGCGGTCGAACCAGGGAACTCCGGCATCATGCGCGGGCTGGACATCGTGATCGCCGAGCGCAGCACCGGCTTCACGCGCGCCAGGGTGATGAATTTGCTGAAGCTGCGCTGGTGGCAGGGCACGCAGTCCTGGCCGGCCTTGCGGCCTTCGTGGCCCACCCCCTTGGTGGTGATGCTGACGCCGTACCAGGTGTATTTGGGCGTGCCCTCATGGCAGCTCATGCAGGTGGCGGTAGACACCGCGCCGTGCGCCGTCGAGTTGCCCTTCATGTTCATGCCCGCGAACGAGGTGAACACGGTGCGCGAGTGGCAGCTCTCGCAGGGCGTCGCGCCCACCGGCACGTGCGTCTGCGACGAGGGCGCGGTCGGCGAGCCGCCCGCCGCCAGCGGCATGGTCTTGGGCTGGTAGGTGATCGGCGGCGGCGAGGCGCAGGTGGCCTGCGTGGTGCAGCCGGCGAACGGGCCCGCGCCGGCGCCGGCCGTGTGGCAGCTTGCGCAGCCGCTCGAGATGCCGGTGTGCAGCGTGGCCATGCTGGTGGTCAGGCCGGCCACCGAGTAGTCGCCCGCCACCACGTGGCAGGTCGAGCAGGCGGCGATGGTGGTCGGGATGTGGCCGTCGGGCTTGCCCTGGCTGCTGAAGTAGGTCGTGCCGGTGTGGCACTGCGAGCAGTCGCCGCTGGCCGGGTGCGAGGCGTTGGCGACGTTGTAGGTGCCCGCCGCGGCGCGCGGCCGGGTCTGGAAGCCGCGGTACTGCGCGCCCGCCGTCAGCACGGTCGGCGAGATCGGGTAGCTGGCCATGCCCATCCACACGTAGCCGGCTTCGTGGCAGGCGTTGCAGCCGCTCGTGATGCCGGCGTGGATCTGCACGCCGGTCGGCACCGGCGTGGCGAACAGCGTGCCGGGCGCGGTGCGCGTGGCGTTGGCGGCCACCTTGGCGCTGGGCGTGCTGCCGAGGTGGCAGTTCTCGCACACCGTGCTCGACGGGATGTGCGAGCCCGCGCCCTGCGGCGAGGTCGGCGGCATGACGACGATGCGGGTGATGCCGGCGAAGGTGCCGCTGCCGATGGTCGGGCCGTGGCAGGCCGCGCAGTTGTTGGTGATGCCGCTGTGGCTCATCAGCGAGCCGGAGAACTTCGCGCCGTTGGGCACCGGCAGGGTCGGCACGCTGGAGCCCGCACCGGTGTGGCAGGCCTCGCAGGAGGCGCTGGTCGGGATGTGGTTGGAGGGCAGGCCGACGATGCTGAAGTTGGCCGAGGGAATTGCGAAGCTCGGTGCCGCCGCGCCGTGGCATTGCGCGCAGTTGGTGGTGGTGCTGGGCGCGTTGGCGTGGATGTTGGCCAGCGTCGGCATCACCGAGTAGTCGCTGCTGGTGTGGCAGGCCGAGCACTGCGCCGACGCCGAGGTCGGGATGTGGTTGGCCGGCTTGTCCTGCGCGGTGAAGGCGGTGGTGCCGGAGTGGCACTGCGAGCAGTCGCCGGCGCTCGGGTGCGTCGCGTCGGCCACGTTGTAGGTGCCCGCCGCCGCGCGCGGCCGCGTCTGGAAGCCCTTGTACTGCGCGCCCGCCGTCTTCACCGTCGGCGAGATCGGGTAGGCGTTCATGCCCATCCACACATAGCCCGCCTCGTGGCAGCCGGAACAGCCGCTGGTGATGCCGGCGTGGATCTGCGGCCCGGTCGGCGCCGGCGTGGCGAACAGCGAGCCCGGCGTGCTGCGCGTGGCGTTGGCCGGGATCAGGCCGCTGACGTTGGCCAGCGTGCCGGCGTGGCAGCTCTCGCAGGTGCTGCTCGACGGGATGTGCGCGGCCGCGCCCATCGGCGAGGTCGGCGGCATCACGATGATGCGGGTGATGCCGGCGAAGCTCGCGCCGGTGATGTTCGACCCGTGGCAGGCCGCGCAGTTGTTGGTGATGCCGGCGTGGCTCATGCGCGAGCCGGAGAATTTCGCGCCGTTGGGCACCGGCAGCGTCGGCACGCTGGAGCCGGCGCCGACGTGGCAGACCTCGCAGGAGGCGCTGGTCGGGATGTGGTTGGACGGCAGGCCGACGATGCTGAAGTTGGCGGCCGGAATCGCGAAGCTCGGCGCCGCGCTGCCGTGGCACTGCGCGCAGTTGGTGGTGGTGCTGGGCGCGTTGGCGTGGATCGCGGCGAGCGTCGGCATCACCGAGTAGTCGGTGCTGGTGTGGCAGGCCGTGCACTGCGCGCTGGGAGCGGTCGGGATGTGGTTGGCCGGCTTGTCGGTCGCCGTGAACGCGGTCGTGCCCGAGTGGCACTGTGAGCAGTCGCCGGTGCTGGGGTGGCTGGCATCGGCGACGTTGTAGGTGCCCGCCGCCGCGCGCGGCCGCGTCTGGAAGCCCTTGTATTGCGCGCCCGCCGTCTTCACCGTCGGCGAGATCGGATAGACGCTCACGCCCATCCACACATAGCTGGCCTCGTGGCAGGCGGCGCAGCCGCTGGTCACGCCGGCGTGGATCTGCGCTCCGGTCGGCGCCGGCGTGGCGAACAGCGTGCCGGGCGCGGTGCGCGTCGCGCTGGCCGGGATCAGGCCGCTGACGTTGGCCAGCGTGCCGAGGTGGCAGCTCTCGCAGGTGGTGCTCGACGGGATGTGCGCGCTCGCGCCCATCGGCGAGGTCGGCGGCATGCCGACGATGCGCGTGATGCCGGCGAAGGTCGCCGTGCTGCCCGAGGGCAGGTGGCAGGCCGCGCAATTGTTGGTGATGCCGGCGTGGCTCATGCGCGAGCCGGAGAACTTCGCGCCGTCGACCACCGGCAGCGCGGTGATGCTGGAGCCGGCGCCGACGTGGCAGGCCTCGCACGACACGGTGGTCGGGATGTGGTTGGAAGGCAGGCCGACGATGCTGAAGTTGGCCGCCGGAATCGCGAAGCTGGGTGCCGCCGCGCCGTGGCACTGCGCGCAGTTGTTGCTGGTGCTGGGCGCGTTGGCGTGGATGTTGGTGATGCTGGGCATCACCGAGTAGTCGCTGCTGGTGTGGCAGGCCGAGCACTCGGCGCTGGCCGCGGTCGGGATGTGGTTGGCCGGCTTGTCGATGGCGCTGAAGGCCGTCGTGCTGCTGTGGCACTGCGAGCAGTCGCCCGAATTCGGGTGCGCCGCGTCGGCGATGGCGAACGTGCCGCCGGCCGCGTTGGGGCGCGTCTGGAAGCCGCGGTAGAGCGCCCCGGCCGTCTTCACGGTCGGCGAGATCGGGTAGGCGCTCATGCCCATCCACGCGTAGTTGGCCTCGTGGCAGCCGGCGCAGCCGCTGGTCACGCCCGCGTGGATCTGCGAGCTGGTGGGCAGCGGCGTGGCGAACAGCGTGCCCGGCGCGGTGCGCGTGGTGCTGGCCGGGATCAGGCCGCTGACGTTGGCCAGCGAGCCGAGGTGGCAGCTCTCGCAGGTGCTGCTCGACGGGATGTGCGAGCCCGGCCCCATCGGCGAGGTCGGCGGCATCGCGACGATGCCGGTGATGCCGGCGAAGGTGCTGGCCGTGATGCCCGGCCCGTGGCAGGCCGCGCAATTGTTCGTGATGCCGGCGTGGCTCATCGCCGAGCCCGCGAAGCGCGCGCCGTTGGGCACCGGCAGGGTCGGCACGCTGGAGCCGGCGCCGACGTGGCAGGCCTCGCAGGATGCGTTGGTCGGGATGTGGTTGGAGGGCAGGCCGACGACGCTGAAGCCACGCGCCGGAATCGCGAAACTCGGTGCGGCCGCGCCGTGGCATTGCGCGCAGTTGCTCGTCGTGCTCGGCGCGTTGGCGTGGATGTTGGCCAGCGTCGGCAGGGTCGAGAAGTCGCCCGTCGTGTGGCAGGCCGTGCACTGCGCCGTCGCGGCGGTCGGGATGTGGTTGGCCGGCTTGACCGCGCCGTCGAAGTAGGCGGTGCTGCTGTGGCACTGCGAGCAGTCGCCGCTGGCCGGGTGCGCCGGATCGGCCACGCTGAAGGTGCTGGCGCTGGCGGTCGGGCGGGTCTGGAAGCCGGTGTAGCGGCCGCCCATCACGAAGGTCGAGGGCGAGATCGGATAGTTGGACATGCCCATCCACGACGCGCCGGTGTCGTGGCAGGCGTTGCAGCCGCCGGTCACGCCGGCGTGGATCTGGCCGGAGGTCGGCACCGGCGTCGCGAAGGCCGAGCCGGGTGCGCTGCGCGTGGCGTTGGCCGGCAGCAGCCCGGCCGGCGTGCTGCCCTGGTGGCAGTTCTCGCAGGCGGTGCTGGAGGGGATGTGCGAGTTCGGGCCGGCCGGCGTGGTCGGCGGCATCACCACGATCGCGCTGATGCCGAAGAAGCTGCTCGCGCCGATGCCCGGGCCGTGGCAGGCGGCGCAGCCGCTGGTGATGCCGGCGTGGCTCATCTGGCCGTTGGCGAAGGTGGTGCCGCCGACGCTGCCCGCGCCGGCGGCCGGGATGGGCATGGCGGGAATCGCGTTCGAGTGGCAGGCCTCGCAGTTGGTGCCCGCCGGAATGTGCGGCGGCACCAGGCCCGCGTTGGTCTTGGGCGTGACGCCGTAGAAACTGGCGCTGGTGATGCTCGGCCCGTGGCAGGTTGCGCAGCCGCTGGTGATGCCGGCGTGCACCATGCGGCCGCCGGCGAAGGTGGTGGCGCCCACCGAGGCTGCGCCGGTGGCCGGGATCAGCTGCGCGGGGATGGCCTGGTGGCAGGTCTCGCAGTTGTCGCCCGTGGGCAGGTGCGGCGGCGTCAGCGAGGCGGGCGACATGATGCGCACGCCGTAGAAGCTGTTGGCGACGCCCGAGGCATGGCACTGCGCGCAGCCAGAGGCGTAGCCGGTGTGGTCCATCATGCCGCCGGCCCAGCTCTGGAAGCCGCCGGCGATGGCCGACTGGTGGCAGCTCTCGCAGCGCGAGGCGGCCTGCGTCGGGATGTGGTTAGCCGGCTTGCCCTTGGCGAAGCGGCCGTCGTGGCAGCTGGTGCAGGTCCAGCTGCCGAACGACGAGGCCTGGTGGTCGAACTTCAGCACCGGCGCGAAGCCGACCGTCGAATGGCAGGCATCGCACGAGGCGGTGGTCGGCACGTGGTCGGCCGGCTTGCCGCGGCTCGTCACGTTGTTGTGGCAGCTGGCGCAGCGGCCCGGGTCGACGTTGGCGTGCGAGAACAGCACCGCGTTGAACGACGAGGTGCCGTGGCAGGCGTCGCAGGCGCGCGTGGTCGGGATGTGCTTGGCGGACTTGGCCAGCGCGCCGCGCTGGTTGCCCTGCACGTGGCAGCTGGCGCAGTCTTTCGGCGTGCCCTTGAAGATGCCCTTGATGTGGCAGGTCTCGCAGCGCACGTCCTCGTGCTTGCCGGTCAGCGAGAAGCCGGTGGTCTGGTGATCGAAGGCGCCGCCGCCGGGCTGCGCGCTCGCGGCCAGCGGCAGCAGCAGCGCCGCGAGGGCGAGCAGCCAGGGGGCCAACCAGCTCCGTTCGGTGCTCATGACCAGGCTCCTGCGGGAATGCGCGGCGTCCACATGCTGCGCGGAATCGTCGACGTGTCCGGGCCGGCGCCGACCTTGCGGCCCATGCCCGAGCGGATCGTGCGCCACGAATCGGTGACGTGGCACTGCTGGCACTGGCGGCCGTAGCTGCCGTCGTGCACGTCGTTCTTGGAGTGGCAGGCGACGCACTGGGTCGAGGTCACCACCTTGCCCTTCTCGGCCGGCCGCGTGTGGCAGGCCTCGCAGGCCAGGCCCTTGTGCTTGCCGTCGAGCACGTACTTGGTGCGCTTGTCGTGGTCGTAGTCCCAGGCCTTCCAGCTGCGCGCGTTGTGGCACTGCTCGCAGGCCGTGCCCAGCCGCGTCTTGTGCTTGTCGTCCTTCTCGTGGCAGGCCAGGCAGTCGATCTTCGCGTCCTTGTAGCGCAGGCTCTTGTGGCAGTCCTTGCACTCCACCTTGAAGTGCTTGCCCAGCAGCGGGAAGCGCGTCAGGCCGTGGTCGAAGCGCGGCGTGGTCTTCCAGTCCTTGTCGATGTGGCACCTGGCGCAGTCCTGCCCCTGCTGGCCCTCGTGCTTGTCGTCCTTCTTGTGGCAGGCGTAGCACTCCATCGGCGTCTTGCGATAGCTCTTCACGTCCTTGTGGCAGTCGCTGCAGCGCACCTTCTCGGCCGCGTGGCCGCCGCGCAGCGCGAACTTGGTCTTGTCGTGGTCGAAGCGGCCGCGCGTGGTCTTCCAGTCCTTCTCGCCGTGGCAGCTCTCGCACTTCTCGCCCAGCGTGCCCTCGTGCTTGTCGTCCTTCTTGTGGCAGCCGTAGCAGTCCTTGGGCGCTTCCTTGTAGTCCTTGGTCTTGTGGCAGGCGTCGCACTTGGTCGTGATGTGCTTGCCCAGCAGCGGGAAGCTGGTCTTGTCGTGGTCGAACTTGCCCTTTTCCT
Source organism: Piscinibacter sp. (assembly GCA_017983795.1). Lineage (GTDB taxonomy): Bacteria > Pseudomonadota > Gammaproteobacteria > Burkholderiales > Burkholderiaceae_C > Piscinibacter. The sequence goes on along the minus strand of JAGOAS010000018.1, from coordinate 6,280 downwards.
TCCAGTCGCGCTCGGTGTGGCAGGCGCCGCACTCCTTGCCCAGGCTGCCCTTGTGCTTGTCGTCCTTCTCATGGCAGGAGTTGCAGTCCTGCGGGGTCTTGACCTTGTAGAGGTTGCCGCTGTGGCAGTCGGTGCACTTGGTGTTGCGGTGCTTGCCGCGCAGCACGTACTTGGTGTCGACGTCGTGGTTGAAGGTCGAGGGCTTCCAGGCCTTGGCGTTGTGGCAGCTCTCGCACTTCTCGCCGAACTGGCCCTTGTGGCCCTTGTTGCCGTCGTCGTCCTTCTTGTGGCAGCCGATGCAGGTGCGCGGCGCGTCCTTGTAGTCGGCCTTGTTCTTGTGGCAGTCGCCGCACTTGGTGTCGACGTGCTTGCCCTCGAGCGCGAAACGCGTCTTCGAGTGGTCGAACTTGGCTTCCTTCCAGTTGTTGTCGGTGTGGCAGTCGGCGCACTTGGGGCCCAGCGAGCCCTTGTGCACGTCGTCCTTGCGGTGGCAGGCGTTGCAGTCCTGCGCGGCCTGGCTGTATTTCTTGGCCGGCTCGTGGCACTTCTCGCAGTCGGGCTTCTGGTGCCCGCCGCGCAGCGCGAAGTCGGTCTTGTCGTGGTCGAACTGCTTCTTGTCGAGTTCGACGATGCGCGCGCCGCGCCCCTTGTGGTCGGTGTGGCAGCCGCGGCAGTTCTGCGGCTTCAGCCGGCCGTGGTAGCCGGCCTTGGCGCGCACGTCCTGGCCGATGTCCTTATGGCAGTCCATGCACAGCCTGTCCTGGGCGGCGCGGTCGAACTTGATGTGGCAGGACTTGCAATCCTCTTCCCACTTGGCGTGCCCCTGGATCACGTCGCCGGGGCGCAGCACCGACTCGATGGTCTGCGCCCAGGCCGAAGATCCCCAGGCCGCCATCATGCCCAGCGCCGCCACCAGCAGCCAGCGGCCGGCGCGCAGTGCAGTCGAGGCGGCCCATGGTTTCATTGGCCCGTCAGTAGGCGTGCACCGCGATCACGTGGACGATCGCGCTGATCAGCAGCAGGTAGACGAAGGGCACGTGCGCCACGTGCCAGAGCGCGAACATGCGCTCGAAGGCGCTGAACTGCGCGACGCGCACGACGCTGCCGAGGTAGCTCTCGATGAAGCGGCGCGCCACGCGCTTGCGCCCGATGTACTGGCTGCGCGACCAGCCGCGGCCCTTGGCCATGGCGCGCAGCGGCACCGTCAGCGCTTCGTCGCACTGGCGGTAGACCAGGCGCTGCTGCAGCGGCAGCACGGTGATGCGGCGCAGATGCGTGAGCCAGCCCGGCTTGGCGTGCAGTTCGTCCTCGGCGAACTTCAGCAGCCGCGCCTCGACCTCGGGCGCGAAGTGCAGCTTGGAGCGCGCCTCGCTCTGCGCCAGGCCGGCGCGCACCTCGAGCTGCTTGAGGCTGGTCTTCTCGCCCGACAGGCCGCGGTTGACGCGCATGTAGAGAAAGCGCCCGATCACGCCGCTGCCGGCCACGATCAGCATGCTGTAGAGCGCCACGCCGGCGTTCAGCGAGCCGACGCGGAAGGTCGAGTGGATCAGGATCAGCACCGGGCCGCCGATGCCGAACACGATGTGCAGCAGGAACCACCACTTGACCTTGCCCAGCCGGTGCATGCCGCGCACGTACTTGCGCAGCGGGTAGCTGAACAGCGTCAGCAGCATCACCCCGCCGGCCACGCCCAGCCAGTAGCCGATGTCGTCGCCGGCCTTGAACAGCTCGGCGCGGCTGAACAGCCAGGCGCCGCCGACCAGGGCCGCGATGAGGGCGTAGACCAGCAGGTCGCTGGACAGGCGCCGGGTGGGAGTCTCTTCCGCTTGCGCCGCGGAGGGCGTGGCGAAGTCGGTCAGGACGGCGTCGATGGTGCTGGACATGGCGATCGGAGAGCGGAGCGGGAGACGGAACGGAGGCGCCAAAGCGCGGCGCGCTCGGCGCCGGAGAGTTCGCAGGAATCCTATGGGAAGCCTTCCCACATCATTGCAACATTTGGTGCGGCAAAGGCGTGAACTTGTCTCGCCGGCACGCGATGGCGCCGCCGCCGCCGCGGCCGTTTTCCCGGGCGTCGACAGAGGGCGCCGGCGGCGCGCCGTGTTCGTAAGCGCGTGTATCGGCCGGTTGCACTTCGCGCGCGTGGCGACGCGGCATGGGATACGATCCCATTGACTTCGGAAGGGTTGTCGCAGCGTCATGAAGCGTGTTCGCCGAGTCGGGCCCGTAGCGCCCGCACTCGTCTCGCCTGGTGAGGAGACTGCCGAGCTCGCGCTGCGCCACGCCGCCGGGCTGATGGCGCCCGTGGCCCGCTGGCTGCTGCGCAGCGGCGTCTCCTACGGCGCGCTGGCCCACATGCTCAAGCCGGTATTCGTCGAGGCGGCGCGCGAGGAACTGGCGCGCACCGGTACCGAGCCGACCTACTCGGCGCTCTCCGTGCTGTCCGGCGTGCACCGCAAGGACGTGCGCGCGCTCAGCGAGGCGCCGGCCGAAGCGGCCGCGACGCACCCGCGCGGCGTGCCGCTCGCCTCGCAGGTCTACACGCGCTGGCTGTCGGCCAAGCGCTACCGCGGCCGCGACGGCCAGCCGCGCGCGCTGCCGCGCAGCGGCCCGGGCATCACCTTCGAGACGCTGGCGCGCGAGGTCTCGGTCGACGTGCACCCGCGCACCGTGATGGACGAACTGCTGCGCCTCGGCCTGATCCAGGCCGAGGGCGACGTGCTGATGCCGGCGGCGCCCAGCTTCACGCCCAGCCGGCAGCGCGACGAGCTGACCGGGCTGTTCGCCGCCAACGCGGCTGACCACATGGCGGCGGCGGTCCACAATCTCACCACCGACGCGCCCCGTTACCTCGAGCAGAGCGTCTTCGCCGATGGTCTCGGGGCCGACTCGGTGGAATTGCTCCACGAGATGGCGCGCGAGGCCTGGCAACGGGCCTTCGAGGACATGGTGAAGGCGGCCCGCAAGCGCGTAGCGCGCGACGATGCACTGCCAGAGGACGAGCAGCAGCGAATGCGTTTCGGCATCTATTTCTACAGCGAGCCGCAGGCTGCGGCGCCCGCGGACGCCCAGGCCGGCGCGACGAAGCGCGCGGCGCGCAAGGGGAAGAAGACATGAACGCCACGAGCTGGCTGGCACGGGCCGCGGCCTGCGCCGCGGTGGTGGGGCTGGTGCTGGCCGGTTGCGGCGGCGGCGTCGGCTCCGGCGGCACGGGCATGGCCAGCGGCCTGACCGAAGGCACGGTGAACGGTTTCGGCAGCGTCTTCGTCGATGGCGACCGCTTCGACGACAGCGACGTCGCCACCTACGCCGAGACGGCGCCCGGCGTGGCCACGCAGACCAGCGCGCGCCTGGGCGCACGCGTCGAGGTCGAATCCGACAAGGGCAAGGCGCTGCGCCTGCGCGTCGAGGCGTCGGTGATCGGCGCGGTCGAGGCGCTGCGCGCCGACGGCTTCAGCGTGCTCGGCCAGGCCGTGCGCGTCAACGGCAACGCCGCGCTCGGGCCGGTCACGCAGTTCGGCGGCGGCTACGGCGGGCTGGCCGCGGTGAATGCCGGCGATGCGGTGGAGGTGCACGCCTTCGTGCTGCGCACGGCGACGGGCTTCGAGCTGCAGGCCACGCGCGTCGAGCGGCTGGCGGCGCTGCCCGAGTTTCTCAAGGTCAGCGGCCTGGTGAGCGGCTCCGGCCCGTCCGGCTTCCAGCTCGGCACGCTGCGCGTGCTGACCGGCGGCGCCGAACTGCTGCCCGCCGGCGCGGCGCTGGCCGACGGCCAGATGGTGTCGGTGCTGGCCCCGGCCGCTTCGCTGGTGGCGCCGGGCAGCGGGCTGCAGATCCACGCCGCCCAGGTGCGCATCCGCGTGCTCGGCGCGGCCGGCGATGAAGTCGCCACCAGCGGCGTGGTCGGCATGCTCGACCTTGCCAACGGCAGCTTCGACCTCGGCGGCCTGCGCGTCGACTATCGCCAGGCCTCGGTGCGGCCGGAAGCCGGCGCGCTGGCGGCGGGCCGCTACGTGCAGGTGCGCGGCACGCTGGCGCTGGACGGCACGCTGAAGGCCGAGACCGTGCGCATCCGCGACGGCAACAGCGACGCCGAGGCCGAGTTGAAGGGCAACGTGGTGGGCCTGGACGCGGCCGGCGTGCATTTCGAAGTGCGCGGCGTCAGCGTGGACGCGAGCAATGCCAAGTTCGAAGACTGCCCCGCCGGCAAGCTCGCCGAAGGCCTGTTCGTGGAGATCGAGGGCCGGCTCGGTGCCACCGGCGTGATCGCGAAGTCGGTGCATTGCGAGGACGAACCCAGCGGCGCCACCGTCGAGCGCAAGGGCACGGCCGGCAGCGTCGATCTCGCGGCGCAGCGCTTCGTGCTGACGCTCTCCGGCGGCGCCACGCTCAACGTGAGCTGGAGCGGCGTCACCTTCTTCGAAGACGTGACGGCTGCCACGCTCGCCGGCCAGCGGCTCGAGGTGGAAGGCAAGCTCGTCGACGGCGTGCTCGTCGCGAAGAAGATACAGGCCGAGTCCGAGGACGATTGAGCGCGCAGGCCGGTGGTCTAATCCGGCCACCTGAGCGAGCGCCCATGCCCGTCATCGCCGTCGTCAATCGCAAGGGTGGCAGCGGCAAATCGACGCTGGCCACGCATCTGGCCGCCTGGTGCGCCGTCACCGGGCGCAGCGCCATGCTCGGCGACACCGATTCGCAGGGCTCGTCGTCGGGCTGGCTGAAGCGGCGCGGGGCGAGCCCGGACGCACGCGGCCGCGAGATCCTCGGCTGGTCGGCCGACCCGCGGCGCGTGATGCGGCCGCCGGCCGGCGTGACGCACGTCGTGCTCGACACGCCCGGCGGCCTGCGCGGGCTCGATCTGGCGAAGATCGTCGCGGCGGCCGATGCCCTGATCCTGCCGGTGGGCCATTCCGTCTTCGATCGCGAGTCCGCCGCGCAGTGCGTGGCCGAGCTGCGCCAGCTGTCGCGCGTGGCCGCCGGGCGCTGCCGCATCGGCGTGGTCGGCATGCGCCTGGACGCGCGCACGCGCGGCGAAGCCGTGCTGAGAGCCTGGGCCGAGGAGCACGGCCTGCCCTTCGTGGGCGCGCTGCGCGAGACGCAGGGCTACGTGCGCTGCGCCGAGCAGGGGCTGACGATGTTCGACCTGCCGGCCGCGCGCGCGCAGGCCGACCTCGACCAGTGGCGGCCCATCCTCGACTGGCTGCAGCCGGTGCTGAGCGCCGCACCGCGCAGCGCGGCCGGCGTGCCGGACGAGGCGGAGCCCGGCGCACGCGCCGCCACGGCGCGCCGCGAATCCGTGCGCCGGCCGCGTTTCTCGCCCTCGACCGCGCAGGTGCCGCTGGACGTGCTCGAGGGGCCGCGCGAGCGCGGCGGCTGGCTGGCGCGTGTGGCGTCGTGGTTCGGTCACGCCACGTCACGACGCCGGCCCTTGCGCGGAACCTGAGCGCCGCCTGCAGGTTCAGAATCAGTACCTGCGGGCCGCCGACCGGCCCCGAACGGAGAACACCATGCGCCGCGCAGCCACCTGCCTGACCCTGATCGCCCTCGCGGCGCTGGCCACCGAGCCGGCGCAGGCCCACGGCCGCGGCGGCCGCTGGTGGGGCGGGGTGAGCATCGGCATCGGCGTGCCGCTGGTCGTCGGCCCGGGCTACTACGGCCCCGGCTACTACGGTGCGTGGCCGGCCTATCCGGCGCCGGTGGTGGTGGCACCTCCGGTGGCTTATGCCGAGCCGGCCGCACAGCCGGTTCCCGCGAAGCCGGCGCCCGAGCCGATCTTCTATCCGCGCCAGGGCCAGAGCGCGGCCCAGGTCGAGGCCGACCGTCAGGAATGCAACCGCTGGGCGACCACGCAGCCGGCCGCGATGGCCGACGCGAGCGTATTCCACCGCGCCACGCTCGCCTGCATGGACGCGCACGGCTACACGGCGCGCTGAGCCAGCTTCAGAGCTTCAAACGGAAGCCGCGGCCGCGGATCGTCTCGATCGCGTGGCGGCCGAGCTTGCGGCGCAGGTTGTAGAGGTGCACGGCGACGGCGTTGTCGCTGGCCACGCCAGCGTCGCCGCCGATCAGCTGGGCGATCTCGGCGCGCGCCACGGCGCGGCCGGCCTCGTTGGCCAGGCGCTCGACCACGCGCCATTCGAGCGGTGTCAGATCCACCGGCCTGCCATCGACTGTCACTCGCTGGTTCTCGAAGTCCACCTGCAGGGCTCCGTCCATGATGGGCGGAGTCTCGCGGCGCTGGCTTAAGCGCCCATGAAGAAGACGGGCAGCGAGGGATCAGGCTTCT
>JAGOAS010000017.1 GCA_017983795.1 Piscinibacter sp. | reverse complement strand
GATCGACTGCATCGCCTTCTGGCCTCTTTGCCGACAAGGAGCAGCCGCGTCGCAGCCAAGCTGCGACCATCCTCGCATTGCGATGGTCGGGTCGCGGGAAGGCGTTTCGCTCACAGATTCTCAGGCCAGCGGCAGGGCGAAGACGAAGACGCTGCCGCCGCCCGGGCGGGCCTCGCAGCGCACGCTGCCGCCATGGCGCTGCGCGATCTGGCGCACCAGGCTCAGCCCCAGGCCCACGCCGCCGGCCTGCTCGGCATGGCCGGGCAAGCGGTAGAAGGGCTCGAAGATGCGCTCGCGATAGGCCTCGGGCACGCCCGGGCCGCGATCGCACACGCGCAGTTCGGCGCCAGCGGAAGTGCGTGCGATCTCCACCTGCACGTCGCTGCCGCCGTAGCGGCGTGCGTTTTCCAGCAGGTTGCGCAGGGCACGGCGCAGCAATCGCTCGTCGCCTTGCACCTGCAGCGCCGGCCCGTCGACCTCGGCCTCCACGCGCGCCGCTTCTTCGGCGGCCAGGCCGAGCAGGTCGACGCGCTCGCGCCGGTCGACGGCTTCGCTTGCATCGAGCCGGCTGGCCAGCAGCACCTCCTCGACCAGCGCGTCGAGCTCGGCCACGTTGGTCTCGATCTCGCGCTTGAGCTGCGCGCGCTGCGCCGGCCCGACCTCGTCCAGCATGGACACGGCCATCTTCATGCGCGCCAGCGGCGAACGCAGCTCGTGGCTGGCGTTGGCGAGCAGCGACTTGTTCGACTGCACCAGCGCCTCGACGCGCGCCGCGGCGTGGTTGAAGCTCGCCGCGACGGCAGCCACCTCGTCGCGCCCGGTGACTTCGACACGATGGTCGAGCTGGCCGGCGCCGAAGCGCTCGACGCCCTTCTTGAGCGACTCCAGCCGGCGCGTCAGCCGGCGCACCACCGGGTAGGCACCCGCCGCCACCGCCGCGAACAGCACCGACAGGAACACCACCACGCCCAGGCCGCGCGGCAAGCCGGGCGGCGCAAAGGGCAGCGGCATGTCGTCGGGCGGCCCGCCGCGGCCCACGCGATGCGGTGGGCCCGGCGGTTCGCCGCCTGGGCCACCGGGTCCACCGGGGCGCATGCGCGGCCGCACGATCCAGAGCGTGCGGCCGTCGTCCAGCTTCACCGAGGCCACGCGCACGCCCTCCTCCGCCTGCCGGCGCAGGAACAGATCGGTGGCCACGATGCGCTGGCCGGTGGGGTCGTCCAGTGCGAGCGCGAGGCGCAAGCGCTGCGACCAGTCGCGCACGGCCATGGCCTGCTCGTCCACCGGCGCCTCGGCGCCGGGCAAGGCGCGCTGCAGCAAGTCGCCCCAGGCGGCCGTGCGGTCGCTCACCAGGCCCTCGACGCGCACGCGCTCCTGCTCGAGGTGGCGCTGGAACACCCAGCCCGACACCGCCGCGAACAGCAGCAGCACGGCCACCACCGTGAGGTAGATGCGCAGGTACAGCGACTTCATGCGCGATCAGGATTCGTCGTCGCCATCCTGCTTCTTCGCGAAGACGTAGCCGGCGCCGCGCACCGTCAGCACGCGCCGCGGCGTCTTCGGGTCTTCCTCGATCACCGCGCGGATGCGCGAGATGTGCACGTCGATGGAGCGGTCGAAGGCCTCCAGCGGGTGGCCCTTGAGCGAATCCATGATCTGGTCGCGCGAGAGCACGCGCCCCGGGCTCTGCGCCAGCACCACCAGCAGGTCGAACTGGTGGCTGGTCAGGTCGCAGGGCTTGCCATCCAGGCGCGCCATGCGCGCGCCGAGGTCGATCTCGAGGCGGCCGAAGCGCAGCACCTCGTCCTCGGCCGGCTGCGGCTGGGCACGGCGCAGCAGCGCCTTGATGCGCGCCAGCAGCTCGCGCGGCTCGAAGGGCTTGCCGAGGTAGTCGTCGGCGCCCAGTTCCAGGCCGACGATGCGGTCCAGCGGCTCGCCGCGCGCCGTCAGCATCAGCAGCGGCAAGCCGCGCGTGCGCGGGCTGGCGCGCAGTTCGCGGCACAGGTCGAGGCCGTCGCCGTCGGGCAGCATCAGGTCGAGCAGCAGGGCATCGAAGCTCTCCGCGGCCAGCCGCTCGCGGCCGGCCGCCAGCGAGCCGGCGGTGCTCACCTCGAAGCCGGCGTGGCGCAGGTAGTCGCCCACCATCGAGGAGAGGCGGGCGTCGTCGTCGATCAGCAGCACGCGTGAGCTCATGGCGCCAAGCATAGCGTCACGCTCCATGACGGCAGCTCCCGTGCGCATCACTGGCGCGGACGCTCGCGCTGCATGCGGTCCATGCGCTCGCGCATGATCTCGCCGCGCTGCTTCATGCGCTCGGCCAGCTTGGCGCGCTGCTCGGGCGTGAGCACCTTGCCGGCGTCGAGCATGGCCTGCAGCATGCGCTTGCTGGCCTGCTCGTGCAGCGCCTGCATCTGCTGGCGCACTTGCTCGGCGGCCGCGACGTCGACGGTGGGCGCAGCGAAGATCTGCAGGCCGCGCTCGTGCAGCGCACGGCGCTGCTCGCGCTGGCCGCGCAGATCGTCGGCGGCGGCCTTGAAGATCTGCCGGATCTGGCTGCGCTGCGCCTCGCTGGCGTTCAGGCCGTCGAGCATGCGGTCCACGCCGCGGCCGCCACCCATCATCATCCCCGGCTCGGCCATGCCGTGCATGCCATGCATGCCGGCCCCCGGGCCGGCGGGCTGGGCCCAGGCCGACAGGGCGAAGGTGGCCGCCACCGCGACCACCATGCCCGACAGCATCCACTTCATGCCGCGCTGGCCCACGCTGCGGCGGGCGGCGGCGATTTCGATACGCGACATCTCTCTGGCTCCTTTGCAGCAGGCCGGTTCGGCCCATGGAGCGAGATGCTCGGCGCAGGGGGTGAAGACGGGATGGCGCGGGGGTAAAGATCTGTGAATGCCGCAGCCACGAAAAAGCCGCCTCGCGGGCGGCTCGTTCGTTTGGCGGAGAAGGAGGGATTCGAACCCTCGATACGGTGAAACCGTATACCGGATTTCGAGTCCGGCGCATTCGACCACTCTGCCACCTCTCCGGTGTTCGCTGCGCTGTTGGCGCGTTCGGCGGGTCGTTGCCGAGCCGCGCATTCTAGCGCAGCCGGGCGGGTCGCTCAGGGCGCGGTGCGCAGCGTCAGTCCGTGAAGCGCTGCATGGTCGGGCCGGCTGCGCCAGACCTGGCCCGGCGCCATCGGCCAGGCATCGGTGATCGTGCCGGTGGTCACCACGTCGCCGGCACGCACGCTCCACTGCGGCGTGTGCTGTGCCATCGCTTCGAGCCACAGCCGCAGCGCCGTCAAGGGCCCGTCGAGCGCGTTGGCGCCACGGCCGGTGTCGACGTCGACGTCATCGCGCGACAGCGTCAGCTGCAGGCCGGCCAGTTCGTCGCCGAGCCGGCCGAAGCGCGTGACCGGAACGCGCGGGCCCACGACAAGGCGCCCATGCAACGCAAAGTCCGCCACCGTGTCCGCCGCCGTGAAGCGCCAGTCGGCAAAGTGGGTGTGGACGATCTCGAAGCCGTGCGCGACCCATTCGACGCAGCCGAGCAGTTCGGCATCCGACATGCCGGCGCGTGGCGGCGCGGCGAAGCCGAACACGATCTCCGGCTCCAGGCGCGGCTGCACCAGGCCCGCCAGCGACACCGTCGCCTCGCTGCCTTCGAGCAGCGTCAGCGTGCTGCGCCACACCGGCGCCCAGATCGGCGCGAACACGCCGTAGCGCGGCCAGATCGTGCGGTTGGTGAAGCCGATCTTGTAGCCGCGCGGCGCGTCGCCGCGTGCGATGCGGCGCGCGCGGAGCAGGTCGGCCGCCTCGAAGGCCTGCGCCAGCGTCAGCCCGCCCGGCCTCGCGCTCGGCAGATCGATCAGCCGGGCTTCGTCCCAGGCCGCGAGCAGCTCGTCGGCCAGCGCCGCGGTCTGCACGTGCTCAGGCCCGCAGCACGTCGAGCCCGCCGAGGTAGGGCTTGAGCGCGGCCGGCACGCGGATCGAACCGTCTGCCTGCTGGTGGTTCTCCAGCACCGCCACCAGCGCGCGGCCCACGGCGAGGCCGGAGCCGTTGAGCGTGTGCACGAGTTCGTTCTTGCCCTGCGCATTCTTGAAGCGCGCCTGCATGCGGCGCGCCTGGAAGGCCTCGCAGTTCGAGCAGGAGCTGATCTCGCGGTAGGTGTTCTGTGCCGGCAGCCAGACCTCGAGGTCGTAGGTCTTGGTCGAGCCGAAGCCCATGTCGCCGCTGCACAGCACGACGACGCGGTAGGGCAGCTCCAGCTTGCGCAGGATCGCCTCGGCGTGGCCGACCATCTGCTCGAGCGCCTCGTAGCTCTTCTCGGGGTGGACGATCTGCACCATCTCGACCTTGTCGAACTGGTGCTGGCGGATCATGCCGCGCGTGTCGCGCCCGGCGCTGCCGGCTTCGGATCGGAAACAGGGGCTGTGCGCCGTGAGCCTGATCGGCAGCGCGCTCTCGGCCAGCACCTGCTCGCGCACGCTGTTGGTCAGCGAGATCTCGCTGGTGGAGATGAGGTACTGCTCGCGCTGGGTGTCGTCGCCGCCCCCGGCGCCGGCTTGTCCGGCGCCTCCACGGTAGACCCAGAACATGTCTTCCCGGAACTTGGGCAGCTGGCCGGTGCCCTCGAGGATCTCGCGGTTGACGATGTAGGGCGTGTAGCACTCGGTGTAGCCGTGCTCCTGCGTCTGCGTGTCGAGCATGAACTGCGCGAGCGCGCGGTGCAGCCGCGCCACCGGGCCGCGCAGGAAGGTGAAGCGCGAGCCGGAGAGCTTGGCGCCGGTGTCGAAATCCAGGCCCAGCGGGGCGCCGAGGTCGACGTGGTCCTTGGGCGTGAAGTCGAAGGCGCGCGGCGTGCCCCAGCGCCGCACTTCGGCGTTGCCGGTTTCGTCGGCGCCTTGCGGCACGCTCTCGTGCGGCAGGTTGGGCACGGCCATCAGCATCTCGGCGAGATCGGCCTGGATCGCCTCCAGCCGTTCGGCCGAGCTCTTCAGCCCATCGGCGACGCCCGCCACCTGCGCCATCAGCTCGCCGGTGTCCTGCCCCTTGCCCTTGAGCTGGCCGATCTGCTTCGAGAGGCTGTTGCGCTGCGCCTGCAGTTCCTCGGTGCGGGTCTGGATCGCCTTGCGCTCGGCTTCCAGCGACTGGAAACGCGGCACGTCGAGGAAGGGTTGCGGCGCCTTGCGCGCCTCGAGGCGCGCGACCACGTGCGCCAGGTCCTTGCGCAGCAGGTTGATGTCGAGCATGGGAAGGCGGGCACCCGGCGGCGCCCTTTCGGAGGTCTGGAACCGCAGGATTGTAGGCAGGCGCATCGGCGCGACGCCCTGGAAGCGCCGGGCTTGATCTGGCACAATTGATAATTGTTCTCATTAGCGATACCATGGCGGCATGAAACTGATCGACCTGCGCGACGGCGAGCGCGCCACCGTGAAGGCCCTGCGCGGCGCCTCGCCCGAGCTCGAGGCCGGCGATCTGCGCCGCCTCGGCGAGCTGGGCTTCATTCCCGGCGAGCCGCTGCACCTGCTGCGCCGCGGCCCGGGTGGCCGCGAGCCGCTGGCCGTGCAGGTCGGCGACACCCTCTTCGCGCTGCGCCGCGTCGAGGCCGAGTGCATCGAGATCGAGCCGGCCCAGGCCTGAAGCGGGCCGCCCGCACCCGACCCATGAGCCATTCCTCGAGTGCCCTGGCCGAGCGCCCCTGGTGCGTGGCGCTGGTCGGCAACCCCAACTGCGGCAAGACCGCGCTGTTCAACCTGCTGACCGGCGCGCGCCAGAAGGTAGCCAACTACGCCGGCGTCACGGTCGAGCGCAAGGTCGGCAGCGCGACGCTGCGCGACGGCCGCACGATCTCGGTCGTCGACCTGCCCGGCGCCTACAGCCTCAGCCCGGCCACGCCGGACGAGCAGATCACGCTGGAAGTGATCGAGGGCCGCCGCGCCGGCGAAGACGCGCCCGACGCGATCGTCGCCGTGGTCGATGCCACCAACCTGCGCATGAACCTGCGCCTGGTGCTGGAGCTCGGACGGCTCGGGCGGCCGATGATCGTCGCGCTCAACATGGCCGACGTGGCGCGCTCGCAAGGCCTGGTGATCGACGCGGCGGCACTGGCAAGCGAACTCGGCTGCCCGGTGGTCGAGACGGTGGCGATCCGCCGCCACGGCCACGATGCGCTGCTGGCGCAGATCGCCGCGCAGATCGGCAGCGCGCCGCCGCCGACGGCGATCGACAACCCGGTCGCGCGCGATGCCACCGAGCTGCAGCGCGAGGTGCGCCGCATCCTGGCCATCGCCGCGCCGCTGGCGCCGCGCATGCAGCGCTTCCGCCACACCATCGACGCCGTGGTGCTGCACCCGGTGGCCGGCCTGCTGTTGCTGGCGACGCTGCTGTTCCTGATGTTCCAGGCGGTGTTCTCCTGGGCCACGCTGCCGATGGACGCCATCAAGGCCGGCATGGCCGCGCTCGGCGAGTTCGTCACCGGCGCGATGGCCGACGGCCCGCTGCGCAGCCTGCTGGTCGACGGCGTGATCGCGGGCGCCGGCGGCGTGCTGGTGTTCCTGCCGCAGATCCTCATCCTGTTCTTCTTCATCCTGCTGCTGGAAGACTCCGGCTACCTGCCGCGCGCTGCCTTCCTGCTCGACAACCTGATGGGCAAGGTCGGGCTGTCGGGGCGTGCCTTCATCCCGCTGCTGTCGAGCTTCGCCTGCGCGGTGCCGGGCGTGATGGCCACGCGCACCATCGCCAACCCGCGCGACCGGCTGGCGACGATCATGATCGCGCCGCTGATGACCTGCTCGGCGCGCCTGCCGGTCTACGCGCTGCTGATCGGCGCCTTCGTGCCCGAGCGCGACGTCGGGCCGTTCAACCTGCGCGGGCTGACGCTGTTCGGCCTGTACGTCGCCGGCGTGGTTTCGGCCTGCGTCGTCGCCTGGGGCATCAAGCGCTTCTGGACACGCAAGAGCTACCAGCCGCTGATGCTGGAGCTGCCGCCGTATCGCCGCCCCAGCCTGCGCAGCCTCGCGCTCGGCCTGTGGGAGCGCACGACGATCTTCATGCGCCGCGTCGGCACCATCATCTTCTCGCTGATGGTGGTGCTGTGGTTCCTCTCGACCTGGCCCGCGCCACCCGATGGCGCCACCGGGCCGGCGATCCAGTACAGCCTGGCCGGCCAGCTCGGCCAGCTGCTGCAGCATCTGTTCGCGCCCATCGGCTTCAACTGGCAGATCTCGATCGCGCTGGTGCCGGGCCTGGCGGCGCGAGAGGTGGCGGTGGGTGCGCTGGGCACGGTGTACGCGCTGTCGGCCGCCGGCGATGCGCTGGCCGATTCGCTCACGCCGGTGATCGCGCAGGGCTGGTCGCTCGCCACGGCGTATTCGCTGCTCGCCTGGTACGTGTTCGCGCCGCAATGCCTGTCGACGCTGGCGGTGGTCAAGCGCGAGACCAACTCGTGGCGCTACCCGCTGCTGATGCTGGCCTACCTGTTCGTGCTGGCCTATGCGGCAGCGTTCGTGACCTACCGCGTCACGCTCTGGTTCGGGGGCTGAGGCCGTGGCCGCCCAGACCTGGATCACCGCGCTGATCGTTGCCGCCTGCGCAGCCTACGCCGGCTGGACGCTGCTGCTGCGCCCCTTCATGAAGGCGCGTCGCGGCGCCGGTGGCTGCGCCGGCTGCGACGGCCTCAGCCGAGGCCGGCCATCGACTTGTCGCCCAGCCCCATCGGCAGCGGGAAGTGAACCGATTCCTGTACGCCCTCTAGCGTTCGTACCGACACCGCGCCGAGCGAGCGCAGACGCTCGATCACCTGCCGAACCAGGATGTCCGGCGCCGACGCACCGGCCGTGAGGCCGATGCGGCGCTTGCCTTCCAGCCACTCGGCCTGGAGGTCGTCGGGCTGGTCGACCATGTAGGCCGGCGTGCCCAGGCGCTGCGCCAGCTCCTGCAGGCGGTTGCTGTTCGAGCTGGTCGGGCTGCCGACCACGATCACCACGTCCACCGACGGCGCCAGCACCTTCACCGCGTCCTGGCGGTTCTGCGTGGCGTAGCAGATGTCCTGCTTCTTGGGCTCGCGCACCTTGGGAAAGCGGCGCTTCACCGCGGCGAGGATCTCGGCCGCGTCGTCCACCGACAGCGTGGTCTGCGTCACCACCGCGAGGCGCTCGGTCTGCGGCAGCACGAGCGCCTCGACATCGGCCACGTCGTCGACGAGGTAGATGCCGCCGTCGAGCTGGCCCATGGTGCCTTCGACTTCCGGATGGCCCTTGTGGCCGATCATGATGAAGTCGTAGCCCTCCTTGTGCAGCTTGGCGACCTCGACGTGCACCTTGGTCACCAGCGGGCAGGTGGCGTCGAAGATCGAGAAGCCGCGCCGCGTCGCCTCGTCGCGCACCGCGCGCGACACGCCGTGCGCGCTGAACACCAGGGTGGCGCCGGGCGGCACCTCGTCCAGGTCCTCGATGAAGATCGCGCCCTTGGCCTTCAGGTCGTTGACCACGTAGGTGTTGTGCACGATCTCGTGGCGCACGTAGATCGGCGCGCCGAACTTCTTCAGCGCGCGCTCGACGATCTCGATGGCCCGATCCACGCCGGCGCAGAAGCCGCGCGGCTCGGCAAGCAGCACCTCGTGCAGTTCGATCTCCGGCGCGGCCATCACAGCACCCCGATCAGCTGCACTTCGAAGACCACCGGCCGGCCAGCCAGCGGGTGGTTGAAATCGAACAGCAGCCAGTCGGGACCGAGTTCGCGCACCACGCCGGCGTAGCTCGCCTCGCCGCCGGGCGTGGGGAACTGCACCACGTCGCCGACGCTGTAGCTCTGGTCGGGGTCGCCCAGCTCGTCGAGCAGCGAGCGCTTCACGCGCTGCAGCAGCTCGGGGTTGCGTTCGCCGAAGGCCTCGCCCGCGGGCACGTCGAACACCGCGCGCGTGCCTTCGGCCAGGCCGAGCAGGCGCTGCTCCAGCGCCGCGGCGAGCTCGCCGGTGCCCAGCGAGAGCGTGGCCGGCTTGTCGGCGAAGGTGTTGACGATGTCGGCGCCGTCCGGCCCGGCGAGGCGGTAGTGCAGGGTCAGGAACGACCCCGGCTGCACGAGGTTCACGGCAGAGCCCGTTTGAGTAGACTGGGCCGCAATTTTACGAGCCCGTGCCGCGCCGCGCGCCCGACCGTGATCAAGCACCTCCCCCCCGATGCCCGACCGCGCGAGAAGCTGCTCGCCCAGGGGCCGGCCGCGCTGGCCGACGCCGAGCTGGTGGCGCTGCTGCTGCGCACCGGGCTGAAGGGCACCTCGGTGCTGCAGCTCGCGCAGCAGGTGCTCGACGCCTTCGGCGGCGTGGCCGGCCTGCTGCACGCGGAAAGCGCCGACCTGAAGCGCATCAAGGGCCTGGGCCCGGCCAAGCGCGCCGAGCTGGCGGCGGTGGTCGAGCTGGCGCGGCGCTCGCTGCAGCAGCGCCTGGCCGATCGTCCCGCCTTCGATTCGCCGCATGCGGTGCGCGACTACCTGCAGCTGCAGCTGGCCGCGCGCGAGCACGAGGTGTTCGCGGTGCTGTTCCTCGACGCGCAGCAGCGCCTGCTGCGCTTCGACGAGATGTTCCGCGGCACGCTGACGCAGACCAGCGTCTACCCGCGCGAGGTGGTGCGGCGTGCGCTGGCGCTCAATGCCGGCGCGGTGATCCTCGCGCACAACCATCCGAGCGGCGTGGCCGAGCCCTCGCGCGCCGACGAGTTCCTCACCCAGTCGCTCAAGAGCGCGCTGGCGCTGGTCGACGTGCGCGTGCTCGACCACTTCGTCGTCGGCCGCGGCCAGATCGTGTCCTTCGCCGAGCGGGGATTGCTGTGAGCGCGGCCAAGGTCCATTCGCTGGCCGACCTGAAGGTCTTGCGCCAGGCGATGCGCGAAGCCGAGCGCGAGGCCGCGGCGGCTGCGGCGCGTGCGCGCGCCGAGGCCGCGCGCCAGCACCGCGAGCACGACCTGTTCGCGCGCAGCGTCGGCGCCGTGGTGCCGCTGCGGCCGACGGCACGTGCGCCGACCGCGACCGCGCGCGCGCAGCCCGAGCCGCGCCAGCGCCAGCGCGACGAGGCGGCCGTGCTGGCCGAATCGATCTCCGACGAGTTCGACGTCGAATCGCTGCTCGAAACCGACGAGGCGCTGTCGTTCCGCCGCCGCGGCGTCGGGCCCGAGGTGGTGCGCAAGCTGCGCCGCGGCGTGTGGGCGATCCAGGCCCAGCTCGATCTGCACGGCCTGCGCCGCGACGAAGCCCGCGAGCGCCTCGCCGCCTTCCTGCGCGATGCGGTGCGCGCGGGCGCGCGCTGCGTGCGCGTCGTGCACGGCAAGGGCAACGGCTCGCCGGGACGCGAACCGGTGCTCAAGGGCAAGGTGCGCAACTGGCTGGTGCAGAAGGACGAGGTGATCGCCTTCACGCAGGCGCGCGCGCAGGACGGCGGGCATGGGGCGCTGATCGTCTTGCTGCGGCCGACGTCGGTCTGACTGGAGCCCTCCCCTTGACGGGGAGGGCTGGGCGGGGTGGGTGTGATCGCGCGCGAAGCGCGACCGCGGCGTCAACCGCCGCGGTTGCGCATCCAGTCGGCGGTGCCGAAGAAGGCCTCGGCGAGGCGCTCGGCCATCGCCGGATCGACCTCCCGCTCGCGCATCGCCTGGCTCATGCAGGCCAGCCACTGGTCGCGTTCGCGGATGCCGATGGCGAACGGCAGGTGGCGCGCGCGCAGCATCGGGTGGCCGAAGCGCTGGGTGTAGTGCTGCGGCCCGCCCAGCCAGCCGCACAGGAACCAGAACAGCTTGTCGCGCGCGCTGTCCAGCGTGCTGCCGTGCGTGGCGCGCAGCGCGGCGTACTCGGGCTCGAGGTCCATCAGGTCGTAGAAGCGGTCGACGATGCCGCGCACCGCCACCTCGCCGCCGAGCAGTTCGAACGCGCTCGCCTCGCTCACGACTGCAGCTTCTCCGCCGCCGCCGAGATGCCCTGCGCCGCCGGGCAGCCGGGCAGCATCTCCATCAGCAGGCGGCGCTTCTGCACCGCCTCGCGCACCGCGCTGTCGGTCGGGATCTCGCCGACCAGCTCGAGCTTGAAGGGCACGCCCGGCTCCTGCAGCTGCGGCGTGACGTAGCGATCCACCACCTGCTGCAGTTGGCCGCGGATCACGCGGCTCTCGCCCAGCCGGCTGGTCTGGTTGACGAGCAGCTTCACGCCGTGGCGCTGCTGCTGCGTGGCCAGCACCTTGATGGTGGCGTAGGCGTCGGTCAGCGAGGTCGGCTCGGGCGTGGCGACCACCAGCACGTCGTCGGCCAGCGAGACCGCGTACAGCACCACGTCGGAGATGCCGGCGCCGGTGTCGAGCAGGATGCGGTCGAAGCGCGGCGCCACCTTCTGGATCACGTCGAGCAGCTTCTCGCTCACCTCGGGCGTGAGGCGCGAATACTCGACCAGCCCCGAGCCGGCCAGCATCACCGAGAAGCCGCCCGGCGCGGGCAGGATGGCCTGCTCGAGCTGCGCCTTGCCGGTGAATACGTCGTGCAGCGTGATCTTCGGGAACAGGTTGAGCACGACGTCGAGGTTGGCCAGGCCCAGATCGGCGTCGAGCACCAGCACGCGCTCGCCGCGGCGCGCCAGCGCGGCCGCGAGATTGGCCGAGACGAAGGTCTTGCCCACGCCGCCCTTGCCGCTGGTGACGGCGAGGATGCGCGCGCGCGGGGCCGGGGCCGATGGGCTGTCGCTGCTCATTCGAGATCCTGGAACTGGGAGTGGCCGAAGAGCAGGCCCTTCTCCTCGGCGCTGACATGCGAAACCGGCGGCATCTCGAGGCAGGCGCGGTTGCGGCCGTCCTGCTTGGCCCGGTAGAGCTGCTGGTCGGCGCGCTCGATCCACAGCGCCGCCGAGGAACGCACCCACTGCGGCGCGAAGGCGCCGCCGATGCTGACGGTCACGCTCACGTCGACGCCGGGCGCAATGCTCACCGGGCGCGACTGCACCTTGTTGCGCACCCGCTCGGCCACGGTCTGGCCGAAGGCAGGCGGGCAGTTGGGCAGGATCATCGCGAACTCCTCGCCGCCGAAGCGCGCCACCGTGTCCATCGGGCGTATGCACTCGTGCAGCGCCTGGCCCACCGCGCGCAGCACCACGTCGCCGGCGGGGTGGCCGTGGGTATCGTTGACGCGCTTGAAGTGGTCGATGTCGATCATCAGCACCAGCGCCGGCTCGCCGGCGCGCGCCACGCGGTCGATCTCGCGCGCCATCGCCAGCTCGAACTGGCGCCGGTTGGCCAGCCCGGTGAGCGCATCGCGGCTGGAGAGCTCGCACAGCCCGTCCAGCACGGCCTGCAGCCAGCCGGCCGGATCGCTCTGGCGCGTATCGGGCAAGGCCAGCCCCGACTGCTGCAGCAACTGCAGCGCCACGTCCAGGCGCAGCGAGCCGGCCTTGGGCTGTGGGGGCGAGGTGGGGGCGTTCAAGAACTGAAGTCGGTACCGGCTTACATCGCAGTCTAGCAGCGGCCTTCGGCGCCCAGGCTTCGAAATGACGGGTGTTGACCGGCCTTCTCGGGCGTGACGAGTGACCTCAAGAGCTTGCGGGCCGAGTCGATAACCCGGGCAGACCCCGGCCGGGGAGCCCACGCCACGGCCGCCAGAACCCGGGAGAACGGATGAACGCCTTCGCCGCCAACGCCACGAGCCGGAGCACCGCCCCAGCGGCAGCCCCGGCCGCGCCGGAGCAGGAGTTCAGCTTCGCCCAGGCCGACTTCGAGCGCGTGCGCGCGCTGATCTACCAGCGCGCCGGCATCAGCCTGCACGCCGGCAAGCAGGCCATGGTCTACAGCCGCCTGTCGCGCCGCCTGCGCGAGACCGGCCACCGCAGCTTCGGCAGCTACCTGCAGTGGCTGGAGACGAACGGCGGCGCGAGCGGCGAGGCCGAGTGGCAGGAGTTCGTCAACTGCCTGACCACCAACCTCACCGCCTTCTTCCGCGAGGAGCATCACTTCCACGCCTTCGCCGACGACCTGAAGGCGCGCGGCGTGGCCAACCCGCGCATCTGGTGCAACGCCGCCTCCACCGGCGAGGAGCCCTACTCGATCGCGATGACGGTGCAGGAGACGCTGGGTGCCTCCACCGGCGCGCGCATCCTCGCCAGCGACATCGACACCAAGGTGCTGGCCACCGCGGCGCGCGGCGTCTACCCGGCCGATTCGCGCGGGCTCTCGAGCGAGCGGCTGCGCCGCCACTGCCTGCGCGGCACCGGCGCGAACGCCGGCTTCATGCGCATCCGCCCCGAGCTCGCCAAGCTGATCGAGTTCCGCACGCACAACCTGATGGCCGCGCACTGGTCGCTGGGCGAGCCCTTCGACTTCGTGTTCTGCCGCAACGTGATGATCTATTTCGACGCCGCCACCCAGCGCCGCGTGCTCGAGCGCATCCACGCGGTGATGAAGCCCAAGGGGCTGCTCTACGTCGGGCACTCCGAGAACTTCTCCGATTCGCGCGAGCTGTTCCGCCTGCGCGGCAAGACCATCTACGAGCGCGTCTGACACCATGGCCCTCGCCTCCCCTCTCAACAGCGCGGCCGGCTCGCGCCTCGCGCGCCTCAAGGCGCAGGCCCGCAAGCCGGGCGAAGCCTCGTTCTTCTTCTACGACGCGCACTTCAAGAACGACGCCGTGAAGATCCTGCCCGGCGAGTATTTCGTCGACGACGAGGACATCCTCGTCATGACCACGCTGGGCTCGTGCATCGCCGCCTGCCTGTGGGACCGCAACGCCCACGTCGGCGGCATGAACCACTTCATGCTGCCCGACGGCGCCGGCAACGGCCTGGACAGCGGCCGCTACGGCTCCTACGCGATGGAAGTGCTGATCAACGAGCTGATGAAGCGCGGCGCCACGCGCAGCACGCTGGAAGCCAAGGTCTTCGGCGGCGGCCAGGTGATCGCGGGCATGAACACCATGAACGTCGGGCAGCGCAACACCGAGTTCGTGCTCGACTACCTGAAGACCGAACGCATCCCGGTGGTCTCCAAGGACGTGATGGACGTCTACCCGCGCAAGGTGTGCTTCCTGCCGCATTGCGGCAAGGCGATGGTGAAACGGCTCTCGCCGACCAACGCCGAGGCGCTGGTCGCGCAGGACCGTGCCGCCGCGCAGAAGCCGGTGCCGCCGTCCAGCGGCGCGGGCTCGGTGGACCTGTTCTGACCGGCGACACGAGGAGCGAAGAACATGGCCAAGACGCGTGTGGTGGTGGTCGACGATTCGGCCCTGGTGCGCAGCCTGCTGTCGGAGATCATCAACCGGCAGGTCGACATGCAATGCGTGGGCGCGGCGTCCGACCCGTTCGTCGCCCGCGAGATGATCCGCAACACCAACCCCGACGTGATCACGCTCGACGTGGAGATGCCGCGCATGGACGGCATCGATTTCCTCGGCAAGCTGATGCGCCTGCGCCCCACGCCGGTGGTGATGGTCTCGACGCTGACCGAGCGTGGCGCCGACGTGACGCTGCGCGCGCTCGAGCTCGGCGCGGTCGACTTCGTCGCCAAGCCCAAGATCGGCGTCGCCGACGGCCTGAAGCAGCTGGCCGAGGAGATCACCGACAAGATCCGCATCGCCGCCAAGGCGCAGCTCAAGCGCCTGGCCGTGCCGGTGGCCGGCCCGGCGGCGGGCCACGCGAGCCCGGGTGACGCGGCGGCGCCGCAGCGCCCGGCCGTGACGCACTCGCTGGGGCGGCTCTCGACCGAGAAGATCGTCTTCATCGGCGCCTCCACCGGCGGCACCGAAGCCACCAAGGAAGTGCTGGTGCAGCTGCCGCCGGACAGCCCGGCGGTGATGATCACCCAGCACATGCCGCCCGGCTTCACCAAGAGCTACGCGGCGCGGCTGGACAGCTTGTGCCGCATCCGCGTCGCCGAGGCGCGCGACGGCGAGCGCGTGCTGCCCGGCCATGCCTACATCGCGCCCGGCGGCATGCACATGAGCGTGGAGCGCAGCGGCGCCAACTACATCGCGCGCGTGCAGGCCGGCGAGCCGGTCAACCGCCACATGCCCTCGGTCGAGGTGCTGTTCAAGTCGGCGGCGCGCGTGGTCGGCCCGAACGCGCTGGGCATCATGCTCACCGGCATGGGCGCCGACGGCGCGAAGGCGATGCGCGAGATGCGCGACGCCGGCAGCTACAACTTCGCCCAGGACGAGGCGAGCTGCGTGGTGTTCGGCATGCCGCGCGAAGCGATCGCCCACGGCGCGGTGCACGAGGTGCTGCCGCTGACGCAGATTGCGGGGAAGCTGATCGAGCGGCTGCGCAGCACGGTCGGCGCGTCGATGAACCGCGTCTGATCGGTCGACCAGGATCAGTCGGCCAGGAACAGCGACTGCAGATCGGAGAGGAAGTCGAAGCCGCGCGGCGTCGGCTTGAGCCATCCGTTCGCCGGCTCGATCAACCCACGCGTCTGCGCCTCGGCCAGCGGCGCGGCGATCGCCGACAGCGGCAGCCCGGTGCGCTCGACGAAGCGCGAGAGTTCGAAGCCCTCGCGCAGGCGCAGCGCGTTGAGCATGAACTCGAAGGGCAGCGCACGGCGCGCCACTTCCTCGTCGTTGGAGATCGCCGTGCCGGCGAGCGCGTTGTCCATGTAGCTCGCGGGCTCGCGCCAGCGCACCTGGCGCACGACGCGGTGCGGGAAGCTCAGCTTGCCGTGCGCGCCGGCGCCCAGCCCCAGGTAATCACCGAACTGCCAGTAGTTGAGGTTGTGCACGCAGCGCTGGCCGGCCTTCGCGAAGGCCGAGACCTCGTAGCGTTCCAGGCCGGCGCGCGCCGTGCGCTCGGTGATGCAGTCGAGCATGTCGGAGGCCTGGTCGTCGTCGGGCAGGCCGGCCGGCGGCCGCTTGGCGAACAGCGTATTCGGCTCGATCGTCAGGTGGTAGACCGACAGGTGCGGCGGCGCGAAGGCGAGCGCCTCGTCGAGCTCGCGCCCAAGCTCGGCCACGGTCTGGCCCGGCAGCGCGTACATCAGGTCGAGGTTGAAGGTCTCGAAGTGGCGCGCCGCCTCCTCCACCGCCGCGCGCGCCTGGGCCGCGTCGTGCACGCGGCCGAGCGCGCGCAGCCGCGCGTCGTCGAAGCTCTGCACGCCGATCGACAGACGCGTGACGCCGGCCTCGCGGAAGGCGCGGAAGCGGTCGCGCTCGAAGGTGCCGGGGTTGGCCTCCAGCGTGATCTCGGCGCCGGGCTCGAGCGGCAGCCGCGCGCGGATGTCGCCGATCAGCGTGGCGATGGCGTCGGGCGAGAACAGGCTGGGCGTGCCGCCGCCGATGAAGACGCTCACCACGCGCCGGCCCCAGACGAAGGGCAGCGCGGCTTCGAGGTCGGCGCGCAGCGCGTCGAGGTAGCGCGCTTCGGGCGGCGTGCCGCCGTCACGCCACTCGTGCGAGTTGAAGTCGCAGTAGGGGCACTTCTTCAGGCACCAGGGCAGGTGCACGTAGAGCGCCAGCGGCGGCAGCGCGGCGAGCATCAGCGTGCCCGGCCGCATGTAGCGCGCCAGGCGTTCGCTCGTCGATTCAGCCAAGGTGCCAGCTTTCGTGCATCAGCGCCAGCATCTGCGCCGCGGCCAGCGCCCGGTGGCTGTGGGCGTTCTTGGTCGCCGCGTCGAGATCGGCGACGCTCTTGCCGAGCGCCGGAATGAACATCAGCGGGTCGTAGCCGAAGCCGCCGGCGCCGCGCGGCGCCGCGAGGATCTCGCCCTGCCAGCGGCCGACGGCCACCAGCGGCTCGGGATCGTCGGCCGAGCGGATCGCCACCAGCGTGGAGACGAACTTGGCGCGGCGGTCGGGCCGGCCCTGCAGGCGTTGCAGCAGCAAGGCGTTGTTGGCTTCGTCCTGCACGCGGCGCTGCACTTCGCGCTCGCCCACCGGCAATACCACGTCGGCGAAATGCGCCGAGGCCACGCCGGGCTGGCCGCCCAGCGCATCGACGCACAGGCCCGAGTCGTCGGCGATCGCCGCGCCGCCCGTCGCACGCGCTGCATGGCGCGCCTTGGCCAGCGCATTCTCGATGAAGGTGTGGTGCGGCTCCTCGGCCTCGGCCACGCCGAGGGAGCCCTGCGCGACGATCTCGAGCGGCAGCGGCGCGAACAAGGCCTTCAGCTCGGCGAGCTTCTTGGCGTTGTTGGAAGCGAGCACGAGGCGCATCGGCTCAGACCCCGAGCGCCGCCTTCTGCGCCGCCACCAGTTCGCGGATGCCCTTGTCGGCCAGCGCCAGCAGCCTGGCCATCTCGGCGTGCGTGAAGGGCACGCCCTCGGCCGTGCCCTGCACCTCGACGTAGCCGCCCTCGGAGGTCATCACCACGTTCATGTCGGTGTCGCAGGCCGAATCCTCGACGTATTCGAGGTCGAGCAGCGGCGTGCCTTCGACGATGCCCACCGACACCGCGGCGACGAAGCTGCGAATCGGGCTGGCGGCGATCTTCTTGCCGGCCAGCAGCCAGCTCACCGCGTCGTGCGCCGCCACGAAAGCGCCGGTGATCGCGGCGGTGCGCGTGCCGCCGTCGGCCTGCAGCACGTCGCAATCGAGCGAGATGGTGCGCTCGCCCAGCGCCTTCAGGTCGAACACGCTGCGCATCGAGCGCCCGATCAGGCGCTGGATCTCCTGCGTGCGGCCGCTCTGCTTGCCCTTGGCGGCCTCGCGGTCGCTGCGGGTGTGGGTGGCGCGCGGCAGCATGCCGTATTCGGCCGTCACCCAGCCTTCGCCGGAGCCGCGCTTGTGCGGCGGCACCTTCTCCTCGACCGAGGCGGTGCACAGCACCTTGGTGTCGCCGAAGCAGACCAGCACCGAACCTTCGGCGTGGCGGGTGTAGTGGCGCGTGATGCTCACCGGACGCAGGGCGTCGGCGGCACGGCCATTTGTTCGTTGGAAGGACGTCATGCTGCGATTGTCGCAGCGCGCGTGGCTCGCAGCCGGAAGCTCAGCCCTTCTTCTGCTGCGACGAGCGGCGGATCGCCTCGTTGATCTCGCGGATCGAGCGCTCGATCTCGGCGTCGTCGAGCTCGTCGGGCGAGTCGGTGCCGAGCACGCTGGCCTGGATCGTGGAGGCGAACACCTCCTCGCCGAGCGACTGGGTGGAGATGCCGATTTCGCTGTCGTGATCTTCGGCGGCTTCCCACTCGACGGCGAGCACCGAGACGTTGTCGCACTTCGGGCCGCCGTTGCGCAGCGCCTGCTCGACGAGCTCGGGCACGGCGTCGGAAATCGCGTTGCGCGAGAGCTGATCGACGATCTCGGCGTCGGCCACCGTGCCCCACAGGCCGTCGCTGCACAGCAGCAGGCGGTCGCCCGCCTGCAGCATCAGCGGGCCGACGGTGTCGACCACCGGCTTGCCGGGGCTGCCCAGGCAGGTGAACAGCACGTTGCGGTTGAAGCGCTCGCCCATGGGCACGACCTGGCTCATGGTCTCCTGCAGTTCGGAGTAGGAATGGTCGCGCGTGCGGGCGATCAGCTTGTCGCCGCGCACCATGTACAGGCGCGAATCGCCGCAGTGCGCCCAGTAGGCCGAGTTGCCCTGCAGCAGGCAGGCCACGACCGTGGTGCGCGGCGTGTCGATCAGCGCCTTCTGCGTGGCGTAGCGCAGCAACTGGTGGTGCCCGGCGATGATGGCCTCGTTGAGGAAGCGCATCGGATCGGCGAGCGTCGGCTTGGAATCGCGCTGGAACATCGCGGCCAGCGTCTGCAGCGCCAGCTGCGAGGCGACCTCGCCTTCGGGGTGGCCGCCCATGCCGTCGGCCAGCGCGAACAGGCCGGAATCCCGCGTGTAGCAATAGCCCATGCGGTCTTCGTTCTTCTCGCGGCCGCCCTTGCGGCTCACCTGGTACACCGAGAAACGCATTCGTGCCTCGGGCTCAGGCTTTCGCGCCCGTCGTCAGGTTTTCGATCTGCAGCTTCAGCCGTTCGCTGAAGCTCAGCTTGGTGTAGCGGCGCTCGGTCTCGCGCGCCAGCTCCTTCTGCAACGCGAATACGCTCTGCGGGCGCGACAGCGGATCGAGCGACATGCACCACTCCGTCACCTCGATCAGGTTGTCGGAATAGATGTTGCGCAGGCGCGAGAGCGAGAGCGCGAGGCGATCCTTCTCGATGCGCTGCGGCGCGTCGTTGGGCGGATAGCCCTGCATGCAGGCATAGATGCAGGCGCCGATCGCGTAGATGTCGGTCCACGGGCCCAGCGTGCCGTCGCGGCGGTACATCTCGGGCGCGGCGAAGCCGGGCGTGTACATCGGGCGGATGAAGTTGCCTTCCTTGCTCAGCACTTCGCGCGCCGCGCCGAAGTCGAGCAGCACCGCCTTGTTGTCGTTGGTGATGAAGATGTTCGCCGGCTTGATGTCCAGGTGCAGCATCTTGTGCTGGTGCACGATGCGCAGGCCGCGCAGGATCTCGTCGAAGAGGCTGCGGATGGTGGACTCGCGGAACACCTTGTCGCGCTTGAGGTCGCGCGCGGTGACGATGAAGTCCTGCAGGGTGTCGCCCTGCAGGTAGTTCATCACCATGTAGACGGTCTCGTTCTCGCGGAAGAAGTTCAGCACCGAGACCACGCTCGGGTGGCTGATCTGCGCGAGCGAGCGCCCTTCCTCGAAGAAGCTCTTCAGGCCGAGGCGATACAGCGGCTGCTTCTCCGGCTTGACCCTCGGCGTGAGTTCGCCCGGGGAGCGTTCCGCCAGCGAGGACGGCAGGTACTCCTTGAGCGCCACCAGATGTCGATCACTGTCTTCGGCCAGGTAGACGACGCCGAAACCACCGGCCGCCAGCTTCTTGATGACCTGATAGCCGCCCACCACCGTGCCGGAAGGCAAAGGTGCTGGTTTGGGCTTTGACATAATCGAGTTTTTCGAGGGGAAATGGGCGAATGGCAGTCTACAGCATGACCGGCTACGCCAGTGCCAGCGCGGGCTCCGCGGCCCCAGGCGACGCGGCCGGAAATGCGCAAAGCGACACGCCGCGCGCACCTTCGGCCGGCGGCAGCGTCAGCATCGAGTTGCGCAGCGTGAACAGCCGCTTCCTCGACCTCGTGCTGCGCCTGCCCGACGAGTTCCGCGCCCTCGAGCCCGCCTTGCGTGATCTGGTTGGCAGCGCGTTCCGCCGCGGCAAGATCGAACTGCGACTGAATGCACAGATCGAGGCCGCCAGCGCCTGGCCGCAGCCCCAGCCCGAACAGCTGAACCGCCTCGCGCGGCTGGAGAGCACGGTGCAGGGCTGGTTGCCGAAGGCCGCGAGCCTGTCGGTCAACGAGATCCTGCAGTGGTGCCGCAGCGGCACGGCGGCCCCCAAGCTCGACGAGGCCGCGCTCGAGGCGGCCAGGCGTTGCATCGCCGGCCTGCGCGACGCGCGGGCGCGCGAGGGCCAGCGCCTCGTGGCCATCCTGATGGAACGCGTGCGGCGCCTGCGCGAACTGGCGACGCAGGCCGAGCCGCTGGTGCCCGCCGTCGTGCAGCGCCAGCAGCAGCGCTTCGTCGAGCGCTGGCAGGAGGCGCTGGCCGTGGTCGACGCCTCGGCCAGCGTGCCGCGCGAAGCGCTGCAGGAGCGCGCGATCAACGAGGCCGCGGCCTTTGCCATCCGCATCGACGTGGCCGAGGAACTCGCCCGCCTGCGCGCCCACCTCGACGAGATCGAGCGGCTGCTCGGGGCCGGCGGCGAGGTCGGCAAGCGGCTCGACTTCCTCATCCAGGAGCTGCTGCGCGAGGCCAATACGCTGGCCTCCAAGGCGGCCTCGCTGGAGCTCACCAACATCTCTGTGGAGATGAAGGTGGCCATCGAGCAGCTGCGCGAGCAGGTGCAAAACATCGAGTAGCTTTTCGGGGGGTCCCAAGGGGTCCCCGAAGTTGAGCTAACCCACTGTCGTGTAAGGATATTTTGTCCCGGGCCGTCCCAGGGCGTCGCAGCGAAGCGCGCGTAACCTGTGGGGTTTATGGTGGGGTTTTTCGGGTTCGCGGCGCTCTTGGCATGCGCACCCGACAAAAAACCCCACAGCCTCACAGGAGCCTCTGGGACATGAACCGACAGCAACGACCCATCACTGACCGCGAGCTCAAGGCCTGGCTTGCCGCCGGCCCGGTGGACCGCGGGGTTGGCGAAGGACTCACCTTCGTCGCGAGCACCACCGCCGCACAGGCCGGCAAGGCTTCGTGGATCCTCCGCTTCCGACTCAACGGACGCTTCAAGGAGAAGGTTCTCGGGCGCTATCCGGAACTGTCGCTGAAGGACGCGCGCGAGCTGGCCCGGCAGGATCGTGCGCAGATCGAACGCGGCGTCGACGTCGCCGCAGCCAAGCAGGCCGAGAAGGCACTGCTGCTGGAAGTGCCCACCGTGCAGCGGTTGGGCAACGTCGAAGGCATCTACGACCGACACGACTACTTCGCTGAGCGGGCCGCTGCACTCGGTGCCTGGGCTGCACTGCTGGCGAAGGTCGAGAAGGGCAAGCAGACGACCGACTCGACGAGATTGCCCCAAGCGGCAGCAAGACGGACCCGACGAACGCATGCGGTCACCAGCTCATGATCCCGTACGACATCGAACGCGCATGCCGGGTCTGCTGTCGAGCGTCCTGCTCCCTCACGCGCCGGCCTCGAGCCACGCAGGATTTCGGCCCGAATCCAGCACGTCGCCGATCCCGCTTGCATCCTAGAGTTGCCGATATGCCTCTCACCGGAGACAGCCTGTGCAACGCAACCCGTCTCAACCAATGCCCCGACGCACCGAGGCCGTGACGCCAGTGTTCCTGCGCATGCCCACCGTCATGAGGATGACCGGCCTCGGACGGTCGACCATCTATCGGCTCATCGCGGAGCGCAAGTTCCCGAGCCCGGTGCGCCTCGGTCCCCGCGCAGTTGCGTGGCGAAGCTCCGACCTCGATGAATGGAGCGAAGCGCGACCCGTCGTCTCGCACTGAAGACACGCCCCGCGTTCACGTTTTGCTTGGCAACGTCAAAGGTCAGGCGCTCATCGCGATCTTCAGGACTGCGCCGATCAACAGCATCGCGCCCAGCACCTTGCCCCAGCGCCAAGTGGTGAACCAGTAGCGATGGTTGATCCACAGCACGCGGTGCAGCCGCCCGAGCCCGAGCAGCACGGCCAGCGCCGTCACGAACGGGCCGACCAGACCCGCAGGCCCCGGCACCTGCCGGATCAGCAGCACCCACATCAGCGGCCACGCGACCGCATCGATGGCCGCGAGCAAGCGCCGGCCGGGCCAGTCAGGCGCGTCCGGCCGGGGTTCGCGAGCAACCAGCAGCCACATGACTCCTCCGACCCGAATCGCGCGGGCAGGTTCACCCAGCCCGCGCGATCCGGTCAGCCTGGCGATCGGCGCAGCGGCTCGGGCAGCCAGCGCGTGCCGGCCAGCCGCAGCCACGCAGCCCAGGGTAGCGAGCCCGATTCCCAGGATGATTCCCACGCCCGGCAGAATGACATACACCACCAGCAGGTAGAGCAGGTAGAGGACGAATACCCGCTTCGGCGCGGGCGAGCACGGCATCCTCTGACCCGGGTCAAGCCGGGACATGGCGACAGCGCGCATGGGGCCCGCCCAGCGCCATACTGGTCCGCCAAATGGACGGACTGCTCGAGTTGGCGCTGCTCGGTCGCCCGCGCGTGGCCGTGGGGGGCACGCCCGTCGCGGTGCCGACCCGCAAGTCCCTCGCGTTGGTGGCCTTTCTGGCAATCGCCGGCCCTGCTGCGCGTAGCACGTTGGCCGAGCTGCTGTGGAGCGGCCAGCCCGTCGACGCTTCAAGGCGCAACTTGCGCCAGGAACTGCACCGCCTGCAGAAGACGGCGCTGTCGAATTGGATCGTGGTCGACGCGGAGACACTCGCGCTGCGTGAGGGCTTCGTGCTCGACGTTGCGAGCTGGCGCGACGAGCTTGCGGGCGGTGCGATTCGGAGCCCGCCGTCCATGCTGCTGGACGGCTTCGATCTGCCCGGAGCCGAGGCCTTCGCCGATTGGCTGCGCGTCGAGCGTCAGCGCCTGCAGGGGCTGTGGCGGCAGGCGGCACAGCAGACAGCGGCGGCGCACGAGCGCAACGGCGACCTGGGCGCCGCGCTGCAGCAACTGCAGCAGGCGATCGCCGCCGATGCCACCGACGAGCCCGCGCACCGCGACGCGATGCGGCTGCTGCACCTGATGGGCCGTGGCGACGACGCGTTGCAGCTGTTCGCTCGGCTTCGCCAGTGCCTGCGCGACGATCTCGGCGTCGAGCCTGACGCCGGCACGCACGAGATGGTGCGCCGCATTCGGAGCGCTTCGCCCGCCGGCGTGCCCGTCGCCGGGCCGCTCAGCCGCGAACTGCGCTCGCCACTCGTCGGCCGCGAGGCGGCGTGGCAGCAGTTGGCTGCATCGGCGCCAGGCCTGGTGCTGATCGAGGGCGATGCCGGCGTCGGCAAGAGCCGGCTGGCGATCGACTTCGCGGGCGCGCAGGGCCGTGTGCTCGTGGCCAAGGGGCGCGAGGTGTCGCGCGAGACGCCGCTGTTCCCGGTGGCCGAGGCGTTGCTGCGCGCCTACCAGGACGACAGCGGCTGGTTCGACCTGCTCGATCCGGTCTGGCGCAGCGAGGTCGCCCGGCTGCTGCCGGCACTGGGCGACGGCGAGCCCACGCGTATGGAGTTGCCGCTGGCCGAAGCGCGCACGCGGTTCCTCGACGGCCTGGCCGCGGCGCTGCTGACCGCCGCCGGCGCGGGCAGCATCGTGTTCGACGACGTGCAATGGTTCGATGCCAGCAGCGCCGAGCTGATGACCTACCTGGCACAGCGGCCGCACCGTGCCCGCCTGCTGGCCACCGCGCGCGCCGACGAACTGGCCGCCAACCTGCCGGTGCGCGCGGCACTGGAGGCGGTGGCGCGCGACGGCGCGCTGCAGCGCGTGGCGCTGGCGCCGCTCAGCGCAGTCGAGGTGCGCACGCTGGTGTGCGCGATGTCTGGCGGCCGCGACGCCGCGATCTTCTCGCAGCGGCTGCACGCGGCCACGGCCGGCAACCCGCTGTTCATCCTGGAGTCGCTGCGCGACTTGTTCGCCGCCGGGGTGTTGTGGCGCGAGGGCGCCAGCTGGGCCACACCCTTCGACGCCGACACCGAAGACTACCGCGAACTGCCGATCTCCGCGAGCGTGCGCGACGCGGTGCTGCGCCGCATCGACCGCCTCGGCGAACCTGCGCGCCGCATGCTCGAGGTCGCCTGTCTGGCCGGCGATGGCTTCAGGCTCGACTGGCTGATCGCCTGCACCGATGCCGCCGAGGCCGATCTGGTCGATGCCGCCGACGCGGCGCTGCAGGCCGACCTGATCGCTGCCGCCGGCGAGGGCTATCGTTTCGCGCACGACCTGATCCGCAGATCACTCGACGACGCCCTCGGCACAGAACGGCGCAAGCTGCTGCACCGCCGGCTGGCCGAAGCCATGGTGCTCACCGGCGCGCCGGCGGCCGAAGTGGCAACGCATCTGGAGGCCGGGCAGCGCAGCGAGCTGGCGGTGACGCACCGCGTGCGTGCGGCCGAAGCGGCGGCGCGCGTCTACGCGCAGCGCGAGGCGCTGCGCCAGTACGAGCTCGCGCTTGCCGATGGTGCCGGTGATGCGGCAGCCTTCGACATCCACGCTGCGCGCATCGAGCTGATGCGCAATCTCGGCGACGACGCCGGACGCTCCGCGGCACTCGCCGCGATGGCCGAGCTCGTGGACTGTGACGACGCGGCGCGGCAGGTCGAACTGGCGGTCAAGCAGGCGGTCGATCACTTCGAACACGATCGCTTCGACGCGGCCTGGCGCACGGCGTGCAACGCGATCGAGCGCCTTTCCGGCCGCATCGACACGCTCGCCGAGGCGGCGCTGCTGCTGGAGTCGGGGGCGGCGCTGAAGGGGCTGGGCCGCATCGACGAGGCCGAAGCCGCGCTGTCGGCCGCGCTCGTGCGTTATCGCGGCATCTCGGCGCTGAAGACGGCCAACTGCGCATACTGGCTGTGCCAGTGCGCGATCGAACGCGGGGACTTCGCGCGCGCGCAGGCGCTGTGTGATGAATCGATCGCCGCCACCGCGGCCGCCGGACATCGGCGCGGCCACGCGTTGTCGTTGTCCACGCGCGCCGAACTGGCGTTTCGGGCCGGCGACCTTGCCGCCGGGCTGACAGCGCTGCGGCAGGCGCATGCCGAGGCGCGCGAGATCGACAGCCTGCCATTGCAGCGCGCGTTCGCGCAGATGCTCGCCGAACGCCTGGCCGGCGCGGGCGCGCACGACGAGGCCGCGACATGGCGCACCGAGCTGGACCGCTTGCGCAGCGGCTGACGCCAGCGCTGTAACGCCGGTGGCGCGGCGTTGTGACGCCGCGGTAACGCGCACCGACTTACCGTTCGCACATCGGCTCGAGACGCTGCATGGCGGCGAAAGGAGGCTGCGATGTCGAACGGAACCGTCCGCAGGCGCACACCTGCGCGATCGCTGTTCGCATGGCTCGGCTGTGCCACAGCGGCCGCCTGGGCCGATTGCCCCCCCGGATA
This sequence comes from Piscinibacter sp., assembly GCA_017983795.1. Classification (GTDB taxonomy): domain Bacteria; phylum Pseudomonadota; class Gammaproteobacteria; order Burkholderiales; family Burkholderiaceae_C; genus Piscinibacter. The sequence continues at coordinate 76,690 of JAGOAS010000017.1, read as the reverse complement.
TCAGCCGTCGGTCGGCGGTGGTGGATGCCAGCCGTTCCCGATGACGCCGAGCGCCATGTGCTCGGCGGTGATCGGCAACCAGTTCCCGCCTACCTCGCCGGGCTACAACACCAAGGAATTCCAGCAGAAGAAGCAGGAGGCCATGGCGGCCTGCATCAAGCACTACGAGGAACAGGCCAAGTCGGGCCAGGCGATGCGCGTGGCACCGCAGCCGGCCGACAGCGCCCGAGCCGTGGCGCCGGCGCCGCGCACCGCCGCGGCGCAGCGTGAGACAGCGCCGGCGCGCATGGCCGCACCGCACGAGAGGGTCCGCAATGCGCCGATGCTCGAGAAGGTGCTGCCCGACGGGATGCTGACCTGCGCACTGACGGCCAAGGGTGTCAAGCCGGTCGCCAGCGGCGGTTACCCAACGGTCAAGCGAATGTACGAGTTGACGGCGACCAACACGAGCGGGGCATCGGTTCCTGCCGGGTACCGCATTCTCTGGTCGGTGCAACCGCTCGGCGCCGTGCCGGCACCCGCACAAGGCGCGCATCAGGTCCAGGCTGCGCTGGCGCCGAATGCGCAAGTCAAGCTCGGCACGGTGCTGGCCGCGCACAACGTGCCGCTGCAGCAGTGCAAGGCGGTCGCTCGGCTGTGAAGACCGAAAGGCCGATCGTCGCCGACACCGTGGCCAGCGCGGCGAATCTCGACTGCGACATTGCGCTGCACATCGAACTGCAGCACTGCAAGGGGCGCTGGCAGGCGGTCATCGAACGGGACGGTCGACCGCGCGAAGTGACCTCGCTGCATCAGTTGATCCGCTGGCTGGTCGAGCTGTCGACCGGACCCGAGCGGCCTTCGCGCGGCTTGCGCTGAAGCCGCGCCACGCACTTCGATCACGCAGGAGACCTCCGATGACTGCACCCTCCGATCGATTCGACATTCGAGCTCGTTGTGGCCTCTGGCAGGCGCTGCGACGCATGGTGCTGCTGCTCGCAGGGCCGCTCTTTCTCGTGCCCGCGGTGCACGCCGCGCAGACCGCCAAGGCGGCCATCACGCAGGCCGCACCGGCCGCCGCGAAATGGCAGCCCGACGCCCAGCTGACGCATGTTTCGACGCTGCGCGGCCAGGCCGACGGCCGCGCGCCGAGCTGGCTGTGCACGTATTACTCCCCGAAGGCGAAGAAGAGCGCAATCGTGACCGTGCGCGACGGCGGCATGGTCGAGGTCGATGCCGACGTGCGCAACACCTCTGTCGACGCCATCGGCGGCGACTTCGTCGACAGCGACCAGGCCGTGGCCGCAGCGGCCAAGGCGGGGCTCACGTTCGCCAAGGCCGCCAAGGACCTCGGCTTCGGGCTCGTCGTCGGCGGCCAGGCCACGGGCAAGCCGCAGCTGTACTGGTCGGTGATGGTGTCGGGCGCCAAAGGCATGTCGGGCGTGACGCTCAATGGCAAGGACGCCGCGTTCGTCAAACGCGACGACATCAAGTACTGAGCCCGCGGCGACCGCGATGAACCGCGACACGCTCGCAGCCAGCGGCCCGGCCGACCCGCCGCTGCCGTTCAGCGGTGGGCGCTTCCCGGCGTCGGCGGCCGAGGCGGCGCAGATCGAACGCCGCATCGTGGCGCTGTATCTGGTGGCGCCGCTGGTGGCCTGCGGCATCGCGCTGGCGGGTTTTCACTTCGGGCGCCCAGCCTGGCTCGCCATCGGGCTGGCCGCGCTGGGCGCAGTGGCCGTCGCCGTCGGCCTGCTCGCTGCCGTGGAGCGACGGCTGCTGTTCTTTGCACGCAGCTTCATGCGGCGCGACGCGCGTTTCGTCATCTACGAAGGGGCGGCAGCGGTACCGTTCGGCGCCGCGCTCGCCTGGGTTGGCCTGTGCGTGCTCGCGCTCGTGCTGGCCTCGACACTGGGCCTCACGCCGGGGCACCTGCGCGAGGCCATGCTCGCGCGGCCGAGCCTGGCGCTGCTGCCGCTCGGCGTGTGGTTCACGCTGACCGGCCTCGGCCTGCTGATCGGTTTCGCGGACCGTCGCGGCCCGCCCGCGCGCCGCATGCTGAACGTGCTGAACGACCTGACGACCCGTCTGGCCGGCGTGCTGCTCGGCGCGATCGGTCTCGCGCTGCTGGCCGCGGGCATGGCCGATGCTGTGTCACCCGTCGCGTTCGACGCCGCATTCCGATCGCTCACCGGCAACCCCTGGCCGTGGCGAACGCCCTGAGGGCACTCCCCGAAAGGAACCGCGATGACACACCGCTTTCGCATGCTCGCAGGGGCCATTGCCGTGGCGCTGGCCGGCTGCAACCAGACGATGGGCGCGCTGGCGCAGCCGGCGCAGGCCGAGGCAAGCGCCGGCGCGCTGGCGCTGAAGAAGCTGCCGCGCAAGCCCGGCGAGCGCGTGGCGGTGACGATCTACGAGTTCCGCAGCGAGCTGCCGGGCGTGAGCTCGCGCTCGGCGACCGAGATGTTCAAGACCGCGCTCGTGCAAAGCGGCCAGTTTCGCGTCGTCGAGCGTGCACGCCTGGCCGAAGGCGCGCTGCGCGAGAAGCAGCTGCAGCAAAGCGGCCTGGCCAGCGGCAAGGCGGCGGCGCAACGGCTGCGCGGCGCGCAGTACGTGTTCGAGGCCACGCTGTCGGAGTTCAACCCGGGCGAACGCCAGCGCTCGGGCGGCATCGGCGTCGCCGGCGCGCAGATCGGCGGCGGCAGCACGCGCGACGGCATCGCCATCGACGTGCGCATCGTCGACGCCGGCAACGGCGACATCGTCGATGCGCTGAGCGTGCGCAAGTCGATCCGCAGCGACGAGGCCTCGGTCAGCGGCACCAGCAGCCTGATCGGCACCGTGCTCGCGCAGCGCGGCAAGTCGTCGCCCTACACGCCCGAGGTCCAGGCCCAGCAACGCCGCAGCGCGGGAGCCGACTCGGCGCTGCGCGCCGCGATCGACGAGGCGGTGCTGCAGCTGGCCAGACGGTTCGAACCCTGAACGGAGGATGCGATGACACATGACCGTTCGTTTCCGAGGTCGCCGGGGGATGCGGCGATCGTGATCCGCGCGCTGAGCCGGCAGCTCGCAGTGCATGCCAACCAGGGCGGGCAGAGCGCGAGGCAGGTGCTGCCATGACGCGCGATCGCCTGAGACCTCGCCTCGTCTGCGCAGCGCTGCTGCCGGCCGTGCTATGCGTGCCGCCGCCGGCAACAGCCGTCGGCTTCTCGAGCACGACCAAGAATGTCGACAAGACACATCTGGTCCGGCACATGGCCGATTGCGGGACCTTCAAGCTGAAGCAGGTGACCGACGATACCGCTGCGCGCACGCGCACATACTGGTTCGACGGCATCTGCAGGATCTGGGTCGATCACATGCAGGGCGGCCTGCAGACGAGCAAGACCGACGACCGGTCGCTCTGGGCCGAGGCCCGTGTGACCTGGCATGCGGGTTCGAGCCGGCTGGACGAGCTGGTTCAGCTCGCCGATCCGCAGAAAAAGCATTCGGGCAGCCTGCGCTCCGGCTTCAAGTGCATGGGCGACCCGGTCGCGCACAACGCACAGTGCGTGCGGCTCGAGTTCAAGAACCTCACCGACTGGTCAGGCTTCTCGGTGCCCGCCGACAAGGACCGCCCGCTGCTGAAGCAGGCCACGACCGGCGCGCAGGTGAACCAGCTGGCGGCTACGAAGAAGCTGACGTCGATGTCGGGACAGCCGGCACCACCGCGTGCGCAGCCGAACGACGCGTCCCAGGGCAATCTGGGCAAGCCGCCGCCGGCTGCCGCCGTGGCGACGACGCCAAATGGCGCGGGCGCGACGGACCAGGGCGGACGCCGACTGTCGAGCCCGCCCGCAGCGGATGCCCCGCTGCCCGACCTGGCCAGCGGGGCGCGGGTCGTCGTCGCCGGCAGGCACAGCGCCGCGTCGGGCGGCATGCTCGCTCTGAGCGCTGGTGACGTGCGCGCGGCCGCCAACGGCGTGTGCCAGGTTGCCTTCGAACACGAGATCCGCAACCTCGGCGCCGCGGACAGCCCGCCGTCGCAACGCCGGTGGACGATCGACGGCAACCTCGACGCGCTGGTGGCACCCACGCCGGCGATCGTTGCCGGCGCCACGGTCAGCCGTGTCGACACGATCGGATTGCGAACGGGCGCGAACAAGCTGCGCCTGCGGCTGGACCCGCTGGACCAGCTGAAGGAGGCGAGCGAAGCCAACAACGAGATCACGCTGACGGTCAGCGTCGCCGGCCCCTGCGGTGGCGTGCCGCCGCCTGCGGCGACGGCGGCGGCCACGGACAACCTGCGCTTCAGCCCGGCGCACGACGGCACCGCAGCGCCCGCGCAGGGCCGGTTGCGCATGCCGTCGGCCACGCGCTGAACGGGACCGGACCGGAGGCACACCGATGCAAACACGCCCCCTGATCGCGATGCGCTGCGGCGTCTTGACCGTGTCGATGCTCGCGGCCTGCGCCGCGGCCAGCGCCGCCGGCGAAACGCCGGCGCGCGCCGCGCCGGTGGCCGTCATCGCGTACACGCCAGGCATGACCGTGCGCTCGCTGGCCGGCCGCGCCGACAGCGACCTGGTCGAGCTGGCGCCAGGGCGGCGCACGCGCGTGGGCGACCTGCGTCGCCTCGACGCTGTCGCGCAACGGCTGCGCCGGACCGAGACGCCGCCGCCGCGCGGGCTGCGCGCCGCCCCGGCCCGCGCCGGCGCGACGCCGCTGCGCAGTACCGACGACATCGCCGCCGCATTGCGCCGGCCCGGCACCGACGTGCTGCAGCTGCCTTCGGGCCGCACGCTCACCGCCGAACAGCTGCGCTTCGTGATGCCGCGCGCCGAACGGCAGCTCGGGCGTTCGATCGCAGCAAGCCCCGGCCCCCGGCTCTCGCCGCGCCCGGCGATCCGCATCGACGCGCAGACCGATTGGGGCGCCGTGCTCGCGCGGCCGGACGACACCCTGATCGAGTCGCCCTCTGGCCGGCGCGTCACGGTCGGCGCGCTCAAGCGCGAGCTGGCGGCGCAGACGGGACTGCGCACGCCGGCGCCCGCAGCTGGCAGCCGGCCATGAGCGGCCGGTTCGGGACCGCCGACGCGCTGCGCTGGGGCACGGTGCTGGTGCTGGCCGCGCTGGCGTCGCTGCCGGCACGCGCCGACACGCTCGACAGCTTCATTTCCGATTACGCGAAGATCGAGCACGCCGCGCCGCCCAACACGCTGCCGGTCGCCGCGGCGGATCTGAAGGCATCCAAGGGCCTGTTCAACTGCCTGGCCGACGGCAAGGTCGACCCGGTCGTCTGCGTCGACAAGTTTCACGACACGCCGCTGGGCAAGAAGGCATCGAACGAAGCCGGCATTCCGTCGTCGTTCTGGCAGGGGGTCGATGCCTACATCGCCTACCGGGGGCACGACTACTGGGGCGTGGCCTATCACCTCGGTGCCGCGGCCACCTGCGCCGTCGTGCAGGTGCTGCTCGGTGGCGCCGACGCCTGCGCCATCGTCGCCGAGATCGTCGAGCTGGCCAAGGACGTCTATGCCGGGGGCAAGCAGGTGGCCGAGTTCTTCGCCGATGTCGGCGAGACGGGCTACGGGGCAGCCAAGGGCGCCTACTGCGCGTCGCTCGGCCAGGTCTTCGGCGGCTGCGGCGGCGGCAGCGCGCCCAAGAAGCCGAAGTCGCAGCTCGCGTACGAGAAGTTCTTCGCGCCGCGCCTGAAACCCGACGGGCTGATCGCGATCGAGTCGGAGGACCTGTGGGCGCTCGCCAAGCTGGTCGACGCGATCAGCGTGCAGGCCAAGGCGCAGGGTTACGCCGCCGGTGACATCCAGACCGCGGCCGGCGTGTTCGACAAGGCGCTCGACACGGTGTGGTCGGAGCACATGGCCCAGGTCGTCATGCCCGAGCTGATCAAGGAGCGCCAGCAGTTCAACATCGCGGGCTCGATCCACCTTGCCGCAGCCGATGCGTGGTCGCGCTACAAGGGCGACACGAAGAAGCTGCCATCCTCGTCGGTACCGCTGTACTGCAACCAGCGCTTCTCGACGCTCGGCTACTCGCACGTGACGCGCTGGGTCAATGCCCATGCCGCGCAGGCCGCGGCGCTCAAGCTCGACACGCTCTTCAACTGGTGCAAGAACACGTTCTGGCAGGCCAACCAGTCGGCGTTCGCGCAGGCCTTCCGCGACGCCAAGCTGGTCGGCAGCATCTGCCCTAACCTGGGCTGCCCGTCGCAGCAGGCGCATGCGCTGTGCAAGCCGTTCATGTCCACTGTGGGGCAGAGCTGCGGACTCGTCGCGTCGATCGCCGGCACGCCGGCGATGAACGTGGTGCCGTCGAAAGTCGACCCGCTGCCGAGGTTCAATGCATCGCCGGCCCGCGCCGGGCACGAGCCGCCGAAACTCGACGTGTCGCCGGTGCGTTCCCCTCTCCAGCTGCCGGTAGCGCAGGTGCCGAATGCGCAGCTGCGGCGTGACTTGGCGTCGCTGTCGTGCAGCGAGCGCGACGGCGAGCTGCGCTTCGTCTGCGCGACGTCAATGGGCTTCGAGCGCTGCGAGGCCTTGCGGGCGCGGCGGCTGGTGGCCGCGTGCAGGCCGCTGAGGCGATGAGGCTGCAATGCGGCCGGCGCCGCTGGTGCGCCGGCCCGGCGTCGTGGTGCTCGGGCTGGGTCGCGACGGCGAAATGCTGTCGTGGCAACAGACACCCGATCCACGCTGGGTCCGCCCGACGTTGATTCCGGCATCCAACGCGGGTGTCGTGGACAACATGGCCGGGGTCCCCTCGGCCGTGGCGGGCGGCCGTCCCTACAAGCAGGTCAGCACCGGATACAACCACACCTGCGCGGTCACGATCGACGGCCGGATGCCACAACAATGTGGGGCAGCTCGGCGACGGCACCTGAGTGAACTCGCGTCGCCGACGCCGGCGCAGATCATCGGTCCCTTCGGTCTTCCCGTGAGTGCCGCCACGTTGAGCGCCGGCACCGAGCACGGCTGCGGCGTCAGCGCCGCCGGCCAGGGCATGGGCTGGGAGTGGGCACCAGCGGCCGGCTCGGCCAGGGCGTCTCGGTGTCGAGCACGCGTGCGGTGCTGGCGAAGCGGCCGATGTAGGGCCCGCGGGCAAACAGCGCGCGACGTCTAGGCCGGTTCGCCCGACGGAGGCTTGTCCGCGACCGTGCGACGATGCGCCATGAGCACCACCCACGCCTTCGCCGATCACATCGGCCTGCGCATCGTCGAGTCTCGACCGGGCCACAGCATCTGCACCGTGACGATCGCCGCCCATCACCTCAACCCGCATGGCGTCGTGCACGGCGCGGTACTGTTCGCGCTGGCCGACACCGGCATGGGCGCGGCGGTGTATCCGCAGCTGCGGCCGGACCAGTCGTGCACGACGATCAGCGCGCAGATTGGCTACCTGGCGGCGGCGCGCGCCGGCGAGCTGCGCTGCGAGACGTCGGTGGTGCGACTCGGCCGCACGGTGGCGCACCTGGAGTCGCGCGTGATGTGCGACGGCCAGCCGGTGGCCACCGCGAGCGGGCAGTACGCGATCACGGCGCGCCCGCCGCCGTGAGCGGCTCGCGCCGCAGGCCGGCGTCGTCGCGCAGGCGCGCGGCAGCGGCGCCGCGCATCGGAGCATCATCTCAACGTAGTGGTGCACTTCGCGGTCGGTGAGCGGCCGCGGCAGCCACCGCGACAACCGGGTGAGCCAGGCTCGACGAGCGCGGCGCCGAGGCCGGGCCCGGCGAGGTCGGCGAGGTCATCACGTTACCCGCCGTGCCGGTCTACACGCGCAGGTCGTCGAGCGCGATCGAGGCGTCGGCGGGTGCCCAACGGCCGACCAGGGCCGCTCGCGGATCGGCATCGACATACAGCGCGAAGAATTCGGCATCGCCGGTACGTTGCCGGCGCAGCACGAGCTCGCTGCCGTAGAACACCGGGCCCTTGATCCACAGATCGAGCTGCTGCCGTGGCGCCTCGTTGTCGAGCGCCAGGTGGGCCAGGCATTGCCCGGCGATGCGCGGCGGATGGTGGAACGCACGCCGAAAACCGAACACGCGCGCGTAGCGGTCGCTCCAGTGCAGGCCGTTGTAGTCGCCGGTGAGCGCTCCGAATCGCCAGCCCGAACCCTGGCCCGACGGCCAGCGACCGGCCTCGGCTGCGCCGGCGTCGAGCACCGGGCTCGCGGCGCGCAAGGACGGCTCATCGGGCTGCGTGCTGCCGCGGCCGCGCCAGTAGAACGTGCTCAGGCTCTGCCACACCAACCGATCGCGGCGGTCGTGCAGCGCGCAGTGCAGGTCGACCTCCACGCCCTTGTCGAGACGGCGCAGCGCGTGGGGCTGCACGGTGATCGCATAGGGTTCCGCGGCCGCCAGGCGTTCGTGCTGCAGCAGCCGGTTGCGCACCTGCAGCGCGCTCCAGATCGGCAGCGGAAACCGCCGATCGGTGAGCAGCGCCATCTGCAGCCGGAAGCCCCACACCTGAGGCCAGGCCAGCGGCAGAGCGGTGCCGGCGCGCTGGCCCGTCAGCACCCGATAGGCCTCGAGGTCGGCTGCGGGCGCAACGGCAGGCGCCAGGCGCAGCGTCAGGGCCGGCAGCTCGAGGCGGTGCTTCTTCTTGGGCAGGAACGCGCGCGCCATGAACAGTCGCGCGTCGGGCGGTCGCCGCAGGTGCCGCACCTGCGCGGCAACTGGCCCCGTCGGCGGCCGCTCGGGTCGGTCGCGTGGCGCATGGCGGCTCACGGCATCACCTCGACGTACTCGTACACCTCGCAGTCGGTGAGCTGCCGCCGCAGCGGCACCGGCAGCCGGGCGAACCAGGCCTGCGGGTCGTGGCGGTCGATCTCGCGCCCGACGAAGCGCACGAGGCTGCAGATCGGCTCGACCACGTTGTGCCGGTACCTGAGGTCGTTCTTCACGTAGCCGAGGTACAGGTTCTTCATGCAGTTGCCGCGGCACCAGGCGCAGGCCTCGCAGTCGCGGCACGGCATCGCGTCGGTGTGCTGCAGCGGGCTCGGTTTCAGCCAGTTGCCCTTGACGCTGCCCATCAGCATTTGCGGCACGTACATCATGTCGGGGCACGGATAGATCTGCCCGTCGGGCATCACGTTGAGCAGGTGCGACGACACGCGGCACTGCGTGCGTCCGCCGTACAGCTCCTGCGCGCGGCCCGGCAGCAGCTTGTTGCGCACGATGCCCATCAGCGGGATCAGCGGATACAGCCGATCGGTGCGCGCGAAGAAGCGCTCGATCAGCCGCACCAGCACCTGCTCGCGCCGCGCCACCGAGTCGCCGGCGTACATCTCGTCGGCGACGAACTGCCAGTACAGGTAATCGAACGGCGAGCCGTCGGCCACCAGGGCGTCGAGCTCCTCGAAGGTCGTCGCCGGGTTGCCCCAGGTGACGCGCGCGGTGACGGTGCCGCCGATCAGGCGGTGCACGCGCTCGAGGTTCTTCAGCACCTGGCGGTAGATGCCCTTGCCGCGGTAGCCGTCGGTGATGTGTTCGCCGCCGTCGATCGAGACGAGCACGTTCGACAGCCGCGCCAGCACGCCTGCAGGCACGTCGTCGAGCAGCGTGCCGTTGGTCTGTAGCTGGAAGCGCCAATGCGCGAAGCGCTCCATCACCTGCTGCATCATCGAGCGGTTGAGCGTCGGCTCGCCCCCGTAAAAGGTGACGTAGACCTCCTTGCCCGCAAGGTGCGTCTCGGCGAAGCGCGCCAGCTCGTCGATACCGTAGCGCACCTCGGTCTGCGAGCCCAGCACCTCGCCGACGCCGAGCGAGCAGTAAGTGCACTTGAGGTTGCACTTCAGCGTCGTCAGCAGCTGGAGTTCGACGCGGTGGCCAGCGATGGCGTCGGCGGCGGGATCGCGGGCCGGCGCCTGCGTGGGGTGAAGCGTGATCGGTTCATCCATGGTGGCGATGCGAAAGAGGGGATGAAGAAGCGGTATCACCCGCCTCACGTGGGCACTTGGCGACTGCCGTGCGTGGACGGCGACCGCGGATCGGCAGCGCCGCGCGACGCGCGGCGCCTCAGCGTCGCGCCGGGGGGCCGTGGAAATCGAGTGCGTCCGACGGCCGGCGCGTCGGGCCGGCGTTCGGCGCCGCCGTCGCCCGATCGATTCGGGGGCGGCCGGCGAGGATGGATCGATCAGGTTGTCGCGTGAGCATGCGGTGCAGCGGATCGAGTCGTGGGTCGATGCGGCGCGGCACGCCGCGGCCGCAGCCGCGAGGACCCGCGTGCCTTGCAGAGGAGTACTGTCGTCGCGGCGCGCGGCGATTTCCTTGTTTCGGCTCAAACGACCGACGCAGCCTTGCGATGCCGTGGCGGCACGCCCTCCCAGTGGACAGTTCGCCCTGCGACCCAAGCGGAGGTCAGTTCCGGACGCCCCGGCGATTGCTTGGATTTCGTGCGCCCCGTGGCGCAGTATGGCAACGGGGAAATCATCGTCGGCCCGTGCCGCGCGACCATCCGGAGGCAACATGAAAAGCGTCGTGCAAATCCTCAAGTCGAAGGCTGATCAGTCAGTGCACAGCATCGATCCGATGACCTCGGTGCGGGACGCTGCGTCGCTGATGGAGCGCAAGAACATCGGGGCGCTGTTGGTAGTGGAAGCCGAGCGCGTCGTAGGCATCGTGACGGAGCGCGACATCGCCCGCAAGATGGCGCAGTCCGGCCGGTCGTTCGAGCGAACGGCGGCGCGCGAAATCATGCATGCGCCGGTGCAATGCGTGCACCCGCACCACACCAACCAGGAATGCATGGCACTGATGACAGACCGACGGCTGCGTCACCTTCCGGTCGTCGACGGCGGCAACCTGATCGGCTTGGTCTCGATCGGCGACCTGGTGAAGGACATCATCTCGGAGCAGGAATTCATCATCCATCAATTGGAGCACTACATCGCGGGCGATCTCGGCTGACCAACCCCAAGGTCCGAAGGCGGCGGCGCGACAGTCGTGGCCGCCGCGCCGCCGGTCGGGCGCGCACTCACCGAACGAACTTGATCATGCCCTGCAGGCTTCCGCTCGTGCTGCCGAAGCGCACGTCGCCGATCATCTGGCGCCAGAGAACGCCGCTCGCGCCAACGTAGCGTCCCGTCCCGCTGCTGACGACCCACTGCTCTTCGACGTTGATCGTCGGAAACGCGAAACACGAGGTTCCTGCGACACGCCTCAACGTCACGTCGCCATCGGTGAACGAAAGCACGCCGAACCCGTCCACTGCGCTCGAACTGGACGGGCCGCAGCCCGACGGTACGTGCGCCAGGTTTTGCAGCACGGACAGCCTGTACGTGAACACAAGCGCGGCCTGGGCGTTGCCTGTCCCTGACTCCTGCACCGCGAAGAGTACCGATTTGCCGACGTCGCCAGACAGGCTGAACGTGCCCGCCAAGGTTGCGCTGAAAGCCGTCCAGTCCGGTTTCGTGGCGGCCCGGGATGGCACTGCAGACCAAGCGAGCCATGCAACAAGCACCGCCGCGGCTGTCACCTGCAGCCACGACCGACGATCACCCGCCAAAGACGCGAAAGATGGTTTCCTCATGTCATGCCTCCATTTCCTGCGAGCCGCTGCATCACGTTTGTTCAGCGTTTGCCGCGTAAAGCGAAGGCCGCGGCCACCTGTGGAGTGCGCGCCGCGGCGAATGCGGCGGCGCGCGACCTCGCTTCAATCCTCCAGGTCGAACTTGAGGTCGGTCTCGAACATCGTGCCTCCACCCTCCGCACTCAGGACGAGATGGACCTTGCCGCCGTCGTAGCACGACGGGGCGAAGCTTGCCGGCGCCATCGACATCGCGAACCGCCCTTGCGCATCCGTGGTCTGGCCGCTGCCGGTTGCCGCGATGCAGGCATCGCCGTTGACCGCGACGCTCAGGCCGGGAACGGGATCGAAGCCGCCGCTGGCGTTCTTCGTCACGGCCCGCGGCGTCACGTCGAGGCGATACCACCAGTCGCACGGCGAACCCGGCGGATCGTCGGGATGGTCGAGCACGCACGTCCAGACCGCCAGCCAATCGCCTTCCAGCAGCACCACGGTTGCCGGCTGACCCAGCTCGAGCGCCGCCAACCGCGCCGGCATCAGCGTCGTCACGACGAAGGCGGTGAACTCGCTGGTTGAGCCGAAGTCCGTGGCGGCGAAGGGGATCGTGAACTCGGTCTGCGGGGCCGCTGCGGTGGCGCTGCCAACCACCGTTGTGTCCAGACCGTTCTTGCGTACCAGCAGCACCTCCCTGATGTTGTACGGTCCGATGCCCGGGAAGAAGTCCTTGCTTGCCGGGTCGACGTGCACGTTGAAGCGCACCGTGTCGCCGGCCCTGAACGTGACCTGGTTGGCCGTGACCGTCGCCGAAGGCGACTTGGCGATGTCGTTGCTGATCGTCAGTTCCAATGCCGACACGCCGCTCAAACCCAGCAGGCTCAGCGCGCCTTCGAGGTCCGCCCCGACGCCGGCGCTGGCCTCCAGCGAGACCTTGTAGTCCGACTTGTAGCCGGTGTCGGCGATCTGGCTGATCATCGGCGCAAAGCTGCTGGCGAGCTTGCCGCCGGCGCGCGCGGTGAAAGCCTCGAAGCGGATCCGCCGCAGGAACGGATTGCCGATCTCGGCCTTGACGTAGCCGTAGGCCATCAGCGTGGGCTCGACGCGGATGTCGCCGATGCTGGGCAGGTCGACGGTCGGTGTGTAGGTCAGACCGAAGTCGCCCAGCGAGCGCACGAACTCGCAGTTCGCGCCGTTCGGGCACGCCAGCCCGACCTGCGCCTTCGCCTTGGCCTCGACCTTGCTGCCGATGCCCATCGTCGCGACGGTGATCTTGCCGCCGGCCTCCAGCCCCACGCCCACCGGCACCAGGCCGCCGACGATCAGCGACAGCGCACCGCCCACCGGCACGCGAAAGACGAACAGCTCGAGCTTGCAGTCGATCTTGCCTTCGAAGGCGGCGGTCACGTTCAGCCCGCCTTCGACCCTGACCACCGGTTCGGCCTGCACGACGAAGCGCTCGAGCCCGTTGGCCGGCGTGTACAGCACGTCGAGCGACGGGTTGATCGTGATGCTGAACAGCGGCGGCGCCGAGAGCGCGATCGGCAGTGGGGTGCCGGCGAAGGTCATCGACGTGTCGCACGAGGTGAACGGCGGCAGCGCACGAGTGCCGGTGGCCGCCAGTGCACGTTCGCGCAGCGTGGCCGCGTCGAACGCGCCAGGCCTGGGCGTGAAGGTGAAGGTGTTGCCGATGCGGGTGATGTCGTACTTCGCCGCCAGCTCGGCCGGGAACTCCACCGGCGCGCGCGACAGGTCGAAGGTCTCGCTCAGGTTCAGATTCGGAAACAGCACGCGAGCCGACACCAGCTTCAGCGTGACGGTATGCGTGCCGCCAGAGCTGTCGACGGCGACCACTTCACCGGCCACCGACTTCGACTCGGTATTGATCAGCAACTGGCCTACCGCCGGTGCGACCATGCCGCTGAGCACGACGCGATAGGTGTTGGCAAAGCTCGGTGCGGCGTTTGGGTCGGTCTCCACCGGGTCGCCGACGATCTGGGCGTCGGTGAGCAGCATGGCACCCGCGGGCGGTGTCACCACCGCCACGAGCAGCGGGGTCGAGCGCACGCCCTTGGCCTCGGCGGTGATCTGTGCCGAGCCGGTGCCAGCGGCGGCCGTGATCTGGCCCTTGCCGTCCACCGCGACCGCGGCGGCATTGGACGAGCTCCAGGTCAACTCGACGTCGACGACACGCCCTTGCGCATCGGTAGCCACGGCGCTCAGCTGCCGGTTGGCCCCCGCCGCCGTGAGCAGCGCGCCGGTCTCGCGGATCTCGACCTTGGCCACCGCCGGATCGGGCTCGGCAGTCGAGCTGCCGCCGCCGCCGCAGGCAGCGAGCAATCCCGTCAATGACAACGCCAACAGTGCCTTGATGCCCCTCATGATTCCCGTCTCCTGTGCCTGACCCGTCGCTCGATCGGCTCCGGCTGCGTTGCACTGCACGCTACCTGGGCGGCGTTTGCGCAGCGTTTGTCGTCGCCGAACCGGCCGGACTGCGCGACGCGAAGGCACGCTGCGCGCGCGGACAGGAGTGAACACCGCGCCGGGGGAAGCGCCTTGCGTCGGCGACAGCCGCGTCGACGTGCTCGCCGCGCGCGCCGCCGGCCAGCGCGCGGCCATCCGCACCATGTCAGCGGGCAGGAGCAGCCGGCACGAGCTGCGAGTCGCCCGCCGCCCGGCCGGCGCGCCGGATCGTGACCATCAGCGCCGCGCCGAGCACCGGTGCGGCGAGCGCCCATTCCATGCCGGGCTTGACGATCATGAGCACGAGCACGCCGAAATCCAGGCCGATCATCGCGTCGTGCGCGTATGCCGGCGCGCTCGCGCTGCGCTGCGCGTCGACCGCGGGCGGGACCGGCCCTTCGCTCGCACGGTCAACCGCCATGCCCAGCGTCCTTTGGTGCGGCAAGACGAAGCGTGCGACCAGGATCAGGTTGGCGAACCAGCTAGCGACCGCCAGCAGGAACCACGGCGTCGCCCACATCCCATGGCGGCCCAGCCACGCGCCGCTGGCGAGCAGCAGCAGCGCCAGCGCCGGGTTGATACGCGACATGCGCCGCAGCACGTCGAGTGCGCCACGCAGCGTCGCGAGATCGTTTGCCGCGCCGACGGCGCGCTCGGCCAGACGCGAGGCGACCGCGCCACCCATCAGCAGAGCGGCGCTCGCGACATGAAGGAATACAACGAAGTTCGACATGAGGTTCTCCTCGGCTTGTTGGACGCGTGTGCCCCGACGCGGCGCTCCCGCGGTGACCGGATCGGCTGGGTGCGTCAGGCGGGGCGGTCGATCGTCGGTGTGCACATCGTCGGCGGCGTGCGTATCAGGAACACTTCGCCGCGCGGGCGACCTCGTTTCATTTGTTCGGTCCTCGGCTGTCGGCCCTCAGGTGTCCGGCCGACGTCCCGCTTGCGCGGATCACGATTCCCTGCCCTGTGTTTGGGCATGGTCAAGAACAACGCGATTGGCGGCGATCAGACTTCTTGGTTCCCTACCCGCGACTTCGATCAGGGGGACCGGCATGACGCCGCCGTCGCTGCTGGTGGTCGACGACGAGGCCGAGCTGCTGAGCCTGCTCAGCGAGTACTTCGGCCGGCAGGGTCTGCGCGTGCGGACCGCGAACGATGCGGCCACGGCGCGCGCGATCGTCGCGGCCGAGGTACCGCAGGTGGCGGTCATCGACGTCCACATGCCGGGGGAGGACGGCCTGTCGCTGGCGCGCTGGCTGCGAGTGGAGCATCCGGGTCTGGGCATCGTCATGCTGAGCACGGCCTCCGAGGCCGTGGACCGCATCGTCGGCCTCGAGGTCGGCGCAGACGACTACCTGGCCAAGCCGTTCGAGCTGCGCGAGCTGCTGGCGCGCGTGAAGAGCCTGCTGCGCCGAATGCAGCACGGTCAGGCGGTCGCTCCGGCGCCGGTGGCGCCCCGGACCGGCGCCGTCCCCGCGTCGACCCAGGTGGCGTTCGGCACCTGCAGGCTCGACCTCGACAAGCGCCGGCTTTTCGACGCCGAGGGCCGCGAAGTCGTGCTGACGGCGTCAGAGCTCGACCTGATGCTGCTGTTCGCGCGCAACCCGGGCCGACCGCTGAACCGCGACCAGATCATGGAGCGCGCACACAACCGCAGCTGGGACGTGTTCGACCGCTCGATCGATCTGCGCATCATGCGCCTGCGCCGCAAGGTCGAGCGCAACCCCGAGAAGCCCGAGGTGATCAAGACCGTGCGCGGCGTCGGCTACATGTTCGTGCCGGAAGGCGGCGCATGATCGCCCCGCAGCCGGTGCACCCGCGTTCGGTGCGACGGCTGCGCCGGCGCTATGCCTGGTTGATGCTGGCGCTGGGGGCGCCGGCGCTGGCGGCTGCGGTCTATGCGCTGACGCTGCAGTACGAGATCCTCGAGGGGGCCGCGCAACGCCAGCTCGCGATGCGCACCGAGCGCGGCGTCACGCAGCTCGACGCCGTGCTCGGCCGCATGCGCGAGGACCTGCTGCGCCTTGGCGTCGCCGCGCGCGCGCCGGGGTTCATTGGACGCGACGTTCAAGTGGACAAACGCTCGCTCGCGCCGGATGCGAGCGGAACGTACTCGCTCGATGCGCTGCCCTCGCTGCTGCGCGACGTGGCGCCGCAGGTCATTCTCGCCGGCCGGTGGTGGAGCGATGCCACGCGCCGCGCCGCCAGCGTCGAGCGCGCCGCCCTCTTCGCCGAGCAGGCGCGACTGACGATGCTGCGCGGCGGCCGGTTCAGCCGCGTCACCCATGTCGACGTCGAGGCGGGCGAAGTCTGGATCTATCCTTGGGTCGCGTCGTCGCAGTGGCTGTCCGAGCTGTCGGCGCCAGCGGTGGAGCAGGCGTTGCAGGACGTCGCCCGCAAGGCGGGCCTTCTGGACGAAAGCGCCTTTCAGGATGAAGTGCGCTGGCGCGCCCAGGCGGGTGCCGACCGGCCGCGCCGCATCACGCTGGCCGTGCCGGTGCCGGCGGCGCCGGGGCGGCGTCTGCTGGTAGCCGACGCGTCGCTGGCGGCACTCGATGCCGTCGAGTTCGATGCCGCCAGCGGGCGCTTCTGGGTGGTCGACGGCGACGGCCGGGTGCTGGTGGACCATGTCGCGCAGGCTCCAGCGTCCAACGCCGTGACCGCTGCCGAGGCGCCGCCGCGATTCGAGCGCGAACGCGTGGCAACGGCGTTGGTGGCGCCGCTCGCGCAGCCAATCGGGGCGGCGCTCGTCGCCGCCCGCCCATCGGCGGTCGCACCGTGGGTCGCGTTGCACGCCATCGACAGAGCCGAACTGCGCCGGGACCTGCTGATGGGCATGTGGCCCCACATCGCCGCCGGCGTTTCGCTGCTGGCGCTGTTCCTCGCCATCGCTGCCTGGATCTGGCGCCAGTTCGGGCAGCCGTCGCTGCGGCTGGTGGATTACCTGCACCGGCAGGCGGCCGACGCGAACGCGCCGCAGCCCGAAGTGCCGGCCGACTGGGCGCCGTGGCTGCATCTGACGCGCGACACCTTCGCCGCCTGGCGCGAGGCCGCAGCGCGCGAGCAGAGAACCGAGGCGCTCAAGTCGGCCATCGTCGACCATGCGCTCGCCGCCGTCGTGACGACCGACTCGCAGGGCGTGATCCTGGAGTTCAACCCGGCCGCGCAGCGCATGTTCGCACGCACCCGCGAGGAGATGCTCGGGCGTCCCGCCGGCGGAACGATCGTGCCCGACAGCGTGCGCGACGCCTATCTCGAGGACCTGCGACGCTTGCGCCGCGGCGAAGAGCCGCACCTGATCGGACGCCGCGTCGAGATGACCGCCAGACGATCCGACGGCAGCGAGTTCCCGGTCGACGTGCTGCTGTGGCAGACCCAATGCGGCGAGGAGACATGCGTGACCGCGTCGCTGGTCGACGTCAGCGAGCGCCGCGCCGCCAACGAGGAGATCGCGCGTCAGCGCGAGGCGCTGCGCCAGGCCGAGAAGCTCGCCGCGATGGGCAGCCTGCTGGCCGGAGTGGCGCATGAGCTGAACAACCCGCTGGCCATCGTGATGGGCCGCGCCAGCCTGCTGGAGGACAAGTGCGGCGATCCGGCCCTGCGCGCCGACGCCACTCGCATTCGCGAAGCCGCGGAGCGCTGCGGCCGCATCGTGCGCAGCTTCCTGGCGATGGCGCGCAGCCGCCCGGCGGTGCGCACGGCGGTGCGGCTGAACGACCTGGCCCTCGGTGCCGTCGACCTGCTGCAGTACGGACTGCGCACCGGCGGAATCGAACTCGAGCAGCAGCTGCAGCCCGATCTGCCGCCGCTGCTCGCCGACGCCGACAAGCTTGGGCAGGTGCTGCTGAACCTGATCGTCAACGCCCAGCAGGCGCTGATGTCGGTCGACCCGCCGCGGCGCATCCGCATCGAATCGGGCTGCGACGCCGAGCGCATCTGGCTGCGCGTAGCCGACAACGGTTTGGGTGTGCCGGAAGCCGAGCGCGAGCGCATCTTCGCGGCGTTCGTCACCACCAAGGCCGAAGGCGTCGGCACGGGGGTCGGGCTGGCGGTGGCGCGTTCGGTGGCGATCGAGCATGGCGGGTCGCTGCGGCTGGAAGCCGAATCGCCGTTCGGTCGCGGCGCGTGCTTCCGGCTCGAGCTGCCGCTGCACGCCGCCGTCGCGCCGCCGGTCGAGCCGGCGCCGGCGGTCGAGACGCTGGCGGCCACCGGCGGCGCGGGCCGCGTGCTCGTGGTCGACGACGAGCCCGAGCTGGCGGCGATGATGCGCGACGCGCTCGAGGCCTCAGGCTTCGAAGTGGCCATCGCCGAGTCGGGCGCGGTGGCCCTGGCGTTGCTCGACGAGGGGCGCTTCGACGCCGTCGTCTCCGACCTTCGGATGCCCGACCTCGACGGACGCGCGCTGTGGCGCGCGATCCGCGAACGTGACCACGAACTGGCCGGGCGTTTCGTCTTCGTCACCGGCGATACCTTGTCGCCGCTGGCGAGCGAATTCCGCCGCGAGAGCGGCGCCGACGGGCTGGACAAGCCCTTCAGCGCCGCCGACCTTGTGCAGCGCGTGCGGCGCTGCACCGCGGCGCTCCAGGCTCCCGCGCGGTAGCGCAACGCCCGCGACGCCGGTCGTTCCGGACGCGCGGCACGCGCCTTGGCACGCGGAACAAATGAAACGACGACGGCGCTCGCAGCGAAACGCGATTGATACCGGCGCGGCCGAGGATGCACGCACCGCAGATCGACAACCCCTTGTGGCTCGCTGCTCGATCCGGCAAACCCAGGAGACCCATCATGTTCACGAAGATTCGATCGTTCCTCGAAACCGGCTGCGCCGCCGTCGCGCTCGCGTTCGCCGCATCGTCCGTCATCGCCGACCCGCTGCATGCGGGCTTCGAACGCATGCTGGCCGTCGAACCGGCATCCGCCGGCGCGCCCGCCGTCCCGATCGGCCCGGCCGATCCGCTCATCGCCGCCCTGGTCGTCCCGGTTCGCGAGGGCACGACGTCCATCCGCATGAGCCGACCGAGCGACCCGGTCCTCGAGAGCTTCGCACGGATGCTGGCCCACGAACCGAACTGGGCCCCGCCCGCGCTGCCGCAAGGTGCCGGCGCCGACCCGCTGATCGCGGCGGTGGTGTGGCCGCTGCTGCGCTCGAAGCACTACACGGTTGCCGGCGCCGCGTCGCCGGAGCGTCGCTGAACGATGGAGGCTTGCATGCAAACGAACACCAACCCTGTGGGGCCGAGCCGTTGGACGAAGCGCGCCTGGCTGCTGCCCTTGATCCTTGCCATCGCCGCTTGCGGAGGCGGAGGCTCGTCCGACCCGACGCAGGGGCTGACGGCAGAGCCCCAACAGGCGGCGTCGGTACCCGAGGAACTGCGCGGCCAGTGGGAGACCGTGCTGACCTATGTGCCCCCCTTCTATTCCGGCCCTTTCGGCGATACGCCGCAAGGTGACGGTTCGCTCGGCATCGCCTTCTACTTCTGGCCCGACGGGCGCTACGAGCATCACTGGAACCTCGCGCAGGCGTACTTCGGCGGCAACTGCTTCCGGACCGCCCGCTGGCAGGAAACCGGCACGCTGAGCGGTGCGGGCCCGGAACCCACGTTCAACCCCGGCAAGGCCATCTTCTCGAAGATGGACTCGTGCGGCAACAACCAGTACCTGGACCCTGCTCCGGTCGCTCCCGCCAGCCACAGCCTGACGCTCGACCGGGATGCCACGGGTTGGCCGTTGCTGCGGATGGGCTTCCCGACCGGCGAACTGGTGCTGGAGAAGTGCAGGCGCTGTCAGTGACAGCGAGGCGCGCGCTGGGGTTCTCACCGGTGCGTGCCAGCGAAGGCAGCCGCGATGGCTTTGGCATCGTCTCGACATGAACACGGCCGCCAGCAGCGTGCGCTTCTTCGACGCGCAATTCCGGCGCCAGGCCGAGGCGTGCGAGTTCGAGCTGAACCCGTTCGAAACCGAGGCACTGCCGCATCTGCACGGCGGCGTGCTCGACGCCGGCTGCGGCCTGGGCAACTTGGCGCTGGCCGCCGCCGAGCGTGGCTGCCGCGTGCTGGCGCTGGACGCGAGCGCCTGCGCGATCGACCGTCTGCGCGCTGCAGCGGCCGCGCGATCACTGGCACTGCGCGCCGAGGTGGCCGACCTGCGCGATCACGTGCCGCCGCCGCACGCCTCCGACGCGGTGGTCTCGATCGGCCTGCTGTCCTACTTCGACTGTGCGATCGCGCAGCGCCAGCTCGTGCAGCTGCGCGACGCGGTGCGCCCGGGCGGCATCGCGGCGGTCAACGTGCTGATCGAGGGCACCACCTGGCGCGCGGCCTTCGGCGACGACCCCTACTGCCTGTTCGCCCCCGACGCGCTTTGCGGCGAATTCGACGGCTGGGAACTGCTGGTCGAGCGGGTACAAAGCTTCGACGCACCGGGGGGCACGGTGAAGCGGTTCTCCACCGTGATCGCACGGCGGCCGGCCGGCGGCTGATGCCTCCTGCGTGCGGCCGGCCGCGCCTGCCGCCGAAGCCGCCAACCCATCGGCGCTGCTACAGCGGGTGCGTGGTGGCGATCTGGTTGTTCTGCTCGTTGCTCTCCGGCAGCACGTTGGCGGGGTCCACCGTGGCCTGAACCTGGACGCTGTTCTGCCCCGCGGCGCCCTCGACGTAAAGCGTGAACTCGCGCGTTGCGCCGGCGGCCAGCGTGTTGATCGGGCAGGTCTGGCTGGTCGCGCCGAAGCTGCAGTTCTGGGCGTGGTGCTCCGGCAGAGTCGACGTCAGGCAGAAACAGCCGGCGACTCCAGTGGACAGGTAGGCGTTGAGACCGCAGGCGCTGCTCCTGGCGACCTGGAGCTGCGTGTTCCGGGTGGTGGTTCCCGACCCCCGATTGCTGACACGATAGACCAGCTCCACCGTGCGCCGGTCGCCGCAGTTGAACACCCTCGAGCGCGCGAGCTCCACCTGCAGGTCGACGCTGGGGCTGACGGTGGTGACGAGGCTGGAGGTGTTGTTGCGCTCGTTGCGCTCCGAAGTGCCCAAGGGTCGAACCTCTGCCGCCGTCCTGCCGCCGGTTGGAGTCAGTGAGGGCAGGCCGATCCGAAGCTCCGCGGTGGCCTGCGAGAGCAGCCTGTCGCCGCCTTCGAGCAGGTTGTTTGTCCTGCTCCAAATCTGCACACGCCGGGAGCCGCCTGCCGGCACGGTCGACGTCCGGCAGGTGAACTTGCCCTGCGCATCGGGCGGGCTGCATCCGCCGTCGAACTGGCTGTTGGCAAAGCGGCTGAAGCTGAGCTGCCCCACCGGGATGCTCACCTTGAGCACGGCGTCGCCCGAGGCGCGGTTGCCGATGTTGCGCAGCGTCAGCTCGAACATCAGGTCGGCCCCTGGGCTGGCAGTGGTGCTCGACCCCGCCCACGAGGGTGCCAGATCGGGCAGCGTCTGGACGACGGTCGACACCGTTGCGGTGTTGTTGGCCGTGCGGCCCTGCTCGCGCGCCAGGTCGTTGGGGTTGACCATGGCCTTGACCGTGAGCGTCTGGCTGTCGCCGCTGATCGTGCCCGGCGCCGTGGCCGACAACGACAGCGAACGCGACTGGTTGCTGGCCAGGACGCCGCTCGAGCAGCTGAAGGTGCGCAACGTGCCGGCGGTGCTCGAGCTGCAGGTGAACCCCGATCCACTGGCGGTCGGCGTGGTGAGGCTGGTGGGCAGCTCGAGGCGAACCTGCACCGGCGACGACTGCGCGGTGCCGATGTTGCGCGCCGTCACGGCGTAGGTCACCGGCGCACCGGTGGGCACCGGGTTGGCGGTTCCCTGCGTGATCGTGACCGCGAGGTCCGACTGGGCACGGGCAAGCCCGGGCGCCAGCATCGCCGCCGCGGCGAATGCCGCCGCCAGCGCGGCCCGCCGGCTCGCCCGCCCGCTGATTGCCGGGAAACCGCGTCGATCTGTGTGCCTGCAAGCAGCCATCATGGCCGTCTCCTTTCTTGCGCCGTTGCTCTCGAATGGGGCCGCCCCCGCGCACGGCGCGCGCGCGTTCACGGTCGACTCTCCGGCTTCTTCGGTTCGAATGCGCTCGTCGCTTCGCCAGGCTCGCCTGCCGTGCGTTCGGCCGGCGCTGCTGACCCGGCCTCGCTCGCCGCGCGGAAGAACTCGCCGAGCTGTTGCGCTTCGTGGAACAGCCGCGGCTCGTCCTGGTCCAGGCCGCGCACGGCGGCGCGGAACTGGCTCAGGTGTTGCCAGACCCGCACGAGAAACAACCGAGGTTCGTTCATGGTCCGCCTCTGCAATCCGTTGGCCTTGCCCCCGGCACGGCGCCGCCATCGCGGCGCGCGAGCTTCACGGCCCGAGCCCCAACCCCTTTGGCACCGGAAGTACAGGGTCTTCCCCTCATCGATGCAGTCCCCATGCATGGCGTGCCGGGTAATCGGGCCTCCCCCGAGGCTGCGCCGGCACGAGGCCCTGTCCACGCCCCGCACTACCTCAAGCGCCCCAACGTGTCGCCGATCGCCAGACGGGCCGTCGCCGGGTCTGCTGCAGCCGGCAGCGTCAGATCGCCGCTTTGCGGCCTGAAGTGCCTCAAGGTCTTCTTCCGGAGCGTTTCGGTCAACGCGTCGGTACTGGCCAGCGGTTCGACCACGTCCTTCCACAGCGACAACAGTCGCTTCAGCGTCTCGGCGCGGAACTCGTGGCTGTCGGTGTCCAGCGTGCCCGTCAGGCGCGGAGTCACGAGCACGATCGCGGCATCGCGGTTCTGGGTCTTGGAGCGCTCGTTGAACAGCAGGTTGCCGATCGGAATGTCGCCGAGCACAGGCACCTTCGAGGTCCACCCCACGTTCACCGCCTCGTACAACCCGGAGAGGATCAGCGTCTTGCCGAATTCGACCTCGGCCGTCGCGCCGACGGTCTGCTTGAACGTGGTGACCGACTGCGCGAACGTGCCGCTGGACGTGGGCACGAAGAACGAGCGCACGGTGTCGACGCGGAATTTCGTGCGTTCGGCCGTGATCTCGAGCGGCGTGAGCTTGACCGACGTGCCCACGTCGATCGTCTGCAGCGCGCCCGCGTTGATGCCGCTGACGCTGACGCTCAGGTTGCGCCCGATGAAGAACTCCGACTGCTGGCCGAGCGAGGCCACGAGCGACGGGCGCACGACGACATCGTAGAAGTCGTCGTGCGTGTTGAAGAGGTTCAGGCTGTAGGTGATCTGCGGCACACCGAGCGCCGACGTGATCACGCGGCTGAAGGTGTCGGCCGCTCCCGTGGCGTGGTTGCGTGTGGTCCTGTTGTCGCCGCTGAACTGCAGCTTCAGCCCGTCGAGCAGGTTGATGCCGACGGTGTCGGTGGTTGCCGTCTGGCTCAGCAGCAGCGTGACCTCGACCATCACCTGCTGCAGGTTCGACGCCGTCGACGGTGTGTCGCCGGCCGGTGGCTGCGCGACGCCCGCCGGTGGCTGCGCGTCACTGGAGGCCGGCTGCGCGTCGCCTGAGGCGGGCTGCGCCTGGGTCAGCTGGGCGCCACCACGCTGCGCCGGCCCTTCGGCCGCCGCGGTGCGCAGCAGCAGCGCGAGGCGCGACTGGTCGGCCACGAGTCCACCCGATTTGGGCGACAGCGATCGCGCCTTTCGGGTCAGCTGGGTCACCTGCCCCTCGTCGCCGCTGGCGGCCGCGACATACGCGACCGACCGCAGCGCCGCCGGGTCTTCGGGTGCCAGCGCCATGGCCCTCTCGGCGGCCAGGCGCGCGACGCCCAGATCACCGGCATAGTAGGCCGCCGCGGCCAGGCCCGCGAATGCCTGCGGCTGATCGGGCCGGTCGAGGATCGCCCACGAGAACTCCTCGGCCGCTGCCGAGTAGTCCTGCTGCTGGAACTTGGCGAGGCCGGCATAGTAGTGCGACCAGAAGTAGCCCGGCGCGAACTTCACTGCGGCGTCGTAGCCCACCTGCGCCAGCTCGGCCGACTGCGGCGAAGGGTCGGCGAGTTGATAGGTCAGCCCGTTGAGCAGATGCAGGTAGCCGTTGCGCGGTTCGGCTCTCAGCGCCGAGGCGAGCAGCTTGCGCGCCGCGTCGGGCTTGCCGTCGTGCAGCGCGGCGGCAATCGCGTTGCGCCCGCCCGGCCCGCTCGCGGGCGGCGCGAGGCCCGCCGGCCCCGGCGTGGCGCAGCCTGCGAGGGCGATCAGCACGGCCAGGCTGGCCATCGGGGCCGCCGCGGTCGCGGTCATCTGGCGCGGGGCCCGGATCACCGATCGCGGCAATGAACGAAGTGCGAGGTGCATGCGTGTCTCCGGTGTTTGACGAGTTCGAGGATCGGCAGTCGCCCGGCCGTCGATCGGCTATGGCTGGCGAATCCGGATCTGGCACTGGGTGTAGGCCTGCCCCGACGCCGCTCCACGTTGACCGACCCAGAACTTCAGCGTGTGCGCCACCGGTGACGTGCGGCTGGCGCAAGGCGTGGGCGGATTCACCGAGGTGTTGCCACCGTTCGCACGGAACGGAATCGAGTGGAACGTGCCAGTCGCTGGTGCGTTGAAACTGCCCAAGCCGCTCGCGCTGCTGTAGGTCACGTCGTTCGAGCCGGCGGCCACACACATCCGGTCCTGTGCCTCGATGCTGACAAGCTGACCTGCTGCCGCCGGCGGCTGCGCGAGCCGGAGCTCGCACTGGAACAGGTCGTTCACGTTGATGGTGTCGCCGGTCTGCGCGTTGCGGCACACGCAACCCTGCGCGAATCCGTTCGCTGTCGCCGGCGGGTTGATCACCAGCGTCAGCGTGTCGGCCCTGTTTGGATTGGGTGTGGCGATCGTCAGCGTCGACGTGCGCGTGGCTCGTGTGTTGCGGATGTTGGCCACGTCCCCGGTGAACCGAATGACTCGCGTGGCCAGTGCCCCCGCGGCCCTGTTATCGCCGCTGACCAGCCTCATGTGCGCCGGCGAGCTCACGGTGTAGCCGAACTCCTGCTGGATATCGATCTCGGGGCTATCCGCCGGGCTGACGCTGGTCCTGAATTCCAGCGTGCAGTTGCTCGTGTCACCGTTGGCGCCCGGCGGCAGCGTGATCGTCATGCGCGTATCATTGAGATCCCGCACCACGGTACCGCCGCTCCTGGTCAGGCAATCGGCGGGGCTCTGTGTCAGAGCCCGTCGAAAGAATGCCGCCCCCTGTGCCGGACGCTCATCCGCAAATGTCCACACGGGCGTGCGGAACGGCACCACGCGCATCTGCAGACGCGACTCGTCGCCCAGCGGCATGCGAAACCACAGCGAGCGCTGACGAGTCGCCCCGGCTTCGTCGGGCGAGTCCACCTCCACTTCCACCGAACCCTTGGCGATCCTGCAGCCGCGGCCCAGGTTCTCGACGCCGCTGTGCGGCTTCACGATCCGCGCCGTGACGAGGTTGTCGTTGGGGCCGCCGTCGACCGTCCAGCGGACCGACGGATTGACGTCGATGCCGTCGCCCCAGACTTCGAAGCGCAGGTTGTTGCCGGCCTGGACCGACAGGTCCTTGCCGTCGCTTGGTGTGTCCACCTTGTTGCACGTGCCCACCGTCGTGACGAACTCGACGGCCGCCACGCTGGTTCCGGGCAGCCACGCGGCCGCGGCCGCCAGTGCTGCGAGGACTGCGGCGATGCGCCGCGTCGATGACGCGCGATTCGCTGGTTCGGCAAGGCAAGGATGACTCATGTTCGCTCTCCTCTGAGGTGATCGACGGGGCTTGTTGTCGCTGTGTGCCGCTGTGGCTTGCATCGCACCTCCACGCTATCGGCGGGGCGTTTGCTCAGCGTTTGTCGGCGCACGCTGGCGGGCTGCGCGCCACCGGCAAACGCTGAGCAAACGCCCGCGCTCTATGGTTGACCGCCTGGGTCATTCGGTCGTGTGAGACCGATGCGAGGAAGTGCCATGACCGCGATGACCCGGCGATTTGCCGAGTCCGTGTCTGGAGTGTCTTGAATGAAAGGAAGAACTCATGAACCGCAATTCGCGTTTGCTCTCAATCGCCTTCCTGCTGCTGGGCGCGAGCCTGCATCCCGCAGCACAGGCCCAGACGCCGGTGACCAAGCTGCCGCAGGGGCTGACGGTCAAATGGCTCAATACCCTCACCATCAGCCCTTCAAGCGCAGTCGCAGGCACCAAGTTCACCGGTACGGTGAAGTTGGCACGCCCCGCGGCCAGCGACATGCAAGTAAGCCTCGGCCTGGACGGCGCCCAGGCGACCGAGGGCATTGGCTTCGTTCTCAACGGTGTCGTCATGCCACCGTTCGTGAAGGTGCTGGCCGGCCAGGACAGGGCCGCTTTCACCGTCACCACCTCCGGTTCAGTCGCCAAGATCCGATCCAAGACGTTCACTGCCAGGGCGTACTACGGCTCGGAGAGCCTGGCCGCCAGCTTCACGGTCAACTGGCTCGCCACTCGCTAGCCAGTGCGGTGGTCGCAGGGGCGCTCGGCGAACCTTTCACGAGAAGGAGAGACCTCGATGACGGACCCACGGCATCCTGGAGCCGAAGCCGACGGTGCCCGGGCCGCCAAACCGCCGCCACCGGCGCCTGGGTCCGCTGGCTTCCAAGCCGCCCACAACCCCGTGAGGAGCAAGAGATGAACAAGAAACCGAGACGGACGGCGTGGCTGCATGCTGCCTGCGTGCTCGCTGCGCTGTCGATCGCGCCGCCCATCGCGTCCGCACAATCGCCGCCGGCCAACCCGCTCGGCGGCCTGACGGTTCGCGTCACGCGTGCCGGCGCTCCGGTGGCCAACGCCACGGTCTGCATCGGGATCACCAACGCTCCCAACATCTTTAACCAGGGCACGACCGACAACCAGGGCAACGTGCGCTTCGCCTCCGTGCCTCGCGAACCGTTCGTGGCAACGGCGAACCAGTCGGGCCGTGGAACGCGGAATTCGTTTTCACCGGCATCGCCGAGTGTGTCCGTGCTGCGGATCAACCTGGCACTCCCCGCCTCCGGCGGACCGTCGTGCCCGTCGACTGGACCCGACTCCGCACTGACCCGCCCTCGAATCCGCGATCTTCCCGTCACGACTTCCGTGTCGCCGCTGCCGGCGATCCCCATCGCGCAGACGGAGTTTTGTTTCGGCGCCATCGGCGCCGAATGCGGCCAGCCACAGGCCGATATTCCCGGCGCCGCGCTGTGCAGGGCCGGCGTCTGCTTCATCAACGGCGGCAGCTGGGACCATGACCAGTGCTGCTTCGGCCACCGCAGCGGCATGACCTGCGACTTCGACCCTTTGCACCAGGCCGAGGCCGCGCGCGATCAGACCTGCGTCGCCGCGTGGAACAAGGCCGTGCGCCTGACGACCAAGGGGCTGTCCTGGCGCCGCACCGTGGACTTCATCCGCGGCAACAGCACCGGCGTCGTCGAGTTCGCCCTCTTCTGCGCGCCCGCGAACTCCCTGGTGCCGCCAGAGGACGGCAACAAGTGCTGCTCGGGTCAGACGCGCGCGCTCAACGCCACCGAAGCGGCCGCCGCGCTCGCCGCCCGGGAGACGCTTCGTGCCTGCCAGTAGACGCTTCCGCTCGCCACTCGCGGTCCCAGGGCCATGGCTGTGGCCATGCCCTGCCGCCGCGTCACTTTGAAGGAGAGATCTCGATGAAGAACGTACCGCATTCATTTCCTGCCGCCCTTTTCGTCGCCACGGCGCTGTGGGCGGTGCCGGTGCCGCTCCTCGCTGCCGCCGGTGACACCTCCGGCAGCAGCTCGACTTGCACCGTCACGGTCTACACGACCAACGAGGACGGCAGCACCGACAACTCGGTGCGACCGTTCCAGGCGTCGTGCCGAAGCGGCCAGAGCAACGGCGACTTCGAGTACTACAACCCCTACACCGACACCTACGAGACGCGCAGCGGCCTGCCACGGCTCGAACCCCTCGTGATCAAGAAGAAGTCCTCGAGCACTTCGCGCACCGGAACCAGCACGTCGCAGGGCGGCAGCCGGAGCACGACGGGCTCGTCCTCCTCGCAATCCAGCGCCGGCAGCTCGGGCGCACCCTGCACGTCGTCGGGCACGTCCTCGAAGGCCATCAAGAAAACCCGCAGCACCGCCTCCGGGCGGCCGTGCACGTCGACTCCCCGATAGGTATGCAGGCCCGGCCCGAGCCCGTGTCGACGCGAAGCGCAGGCACGCTCTAGCGGCGATCGCACCTCAACGCACGGCGCCGGCTGCGTCGACGAGGTCGCCGCCGCGCAGCAGGCAATCCACGGTCGCCTCGAGCGTCGGAGGGTCGCGTTGTGCGGCGTCCAGTTCGTCGTTCGGCAGCGCCAGCGCGGCCTGCCAGCGCAGCGCGCTGTCGCGCAGGCCGGCTTCCGAACCCGGATGCGCCGCTACCATCTGCCACAGCCGCGCTGCGCGTTCGCGCCCGCCGGCGAGCATGCAGCATTCGCCGAGGAACAACGCCTGGTGCAGCAGCTGATTCGTCCAGCCGCGCTCCGACGCCTCGCGCGCTGCAGCCGCCAGCCGCTCGCCCGCCGCAACGAAATCGCCGCGCCGCGCTGCGACGCGCGCCAGGTTGGCCTCGGCAAGGATGGCCACCACCGGGATCTCTCCACTGCGCGCGTGTTCGAGCGCCTGGCGCAGGCGCGCCTCGGCCGGATCCAGATCGCCCAGTTCGAATTGCACGGCACCGAGCCCGAACGCGAGATACGGCGTCATCGTGCCGAGCCGGTGGTGCTCGCACAGACGCAGCCCGCGCTCCATGAACGGGCGCGCCTCGGCCCACTGGTTACGTTCCATGTGCACGCCGGCGATGTTGTTGAGGCAGCGCACGACGGCCATGTGATGCCCGAGCTCGCGCTCGATGTCGATGGCCTGCGCGTAGCAGCTCAGCGCGTCGTCGTAGCGCCCGTCCTTCTTGGCCACGATGCCCAGGTTGGTCAGCGCCGTGCCGATCTCGACCGCTACGCTGTCCTCGCGCGCAATCGCCAGCGCGTGCTCGAACGGCTGCCTCGCCTGCGTCCACTGCCCCATCGCGCACAGCGCGCTGCCGGCATTGGACAGGCATGCGACCAACGCGCGGCGGTCGCCGCTGCGCAGCGCCAGATCGGCACCGGTGCGTGCCACCGACAGCGCGCCGTCGAAGTCGGCCTGTCGGTAGAGCAACCGCGACAGCGCGGCGCGCAGTCGCGCACCCAACGCGTCGCCCCCGCGCTCGGCCGCGACGACGCCGAGCGCCGCGCGGAAGTGCGCCACGCCACGGGCCGGCTCGCCACGCGACTCGAAGTACACGCGCCATGCCTCCACGCTGCGCGCGACCAGCCCGCCCGCCGCGCAGCCGATGGCGTGCGTCCACGCCGCCGCACAGTTGGCGAAGTCGTGCTCCACGCCGTCGGCCACGGGTGAATGGTCGGCACCCGCGCGCCGCACCAGAGTCTCCAGTTGCTCCGCGAAGTACGCCGCATGCCGATCGCGGCACGCTCGCCCGCGCGCGCCGTCGGCCGCCAGCCGCGCCGCCGCCTCGGCCGCGATCAGCGGGTGCATGCCGAAGCGGCCGTTCTCGTCGACCGCGAGCAGGCTCTTGTCGACCAGCGACGACAGCAACGGCAGCGGCGCAGCCGCCACGGCAGCCGCCGCGGCCCGCGTGAAGCCGCCGCGGCACACCGCCAGCGCCGCCATCGCGTCGCGCTCGGCCGGCGCCAGCAGTTGCCAGGTCCGCTCGAGCACCGCATGCAGGCTGCGATGCTCGGGCCGCGCCGGCGCGCCGGGCGACGCCGGATCGCGCTCGAGCAGGTCGAGCGAATCGCGCAGCTCGCGTGCAATCTCCTCCGGCGGCAGCAGCCGCACCCAGGCTGCGGCCAGTTCGATGGCCAGCGGCATGCCGCCGGTGGCCTCGACGATCTCGATCACCGCCGGCAGGTGCCGCGCGAGCTCGAAACCGCGTTGAGCCGCCGCCGCCCGCGCCTCGAACAGACGCACCGCATCGAACGCACTCGCCGCCTCGAGGTCGCGGCTGTCCTCGTCGGGCACTGCAAGGCCGGTCAGCGTGAAGGGCCGTTCGGCGGCGAGGTGCAACCGCGACCTGGACGTCACGAGCAGCACGAGCGACGGCGCCGCGGCCAGCAACTGCTCGACCCAGGCCGGCAGCTCGGCCAGGTGTTCGGCGTTGTCGAGCACGCAGCACAGGCGGCCCGATCCCACGTGGCGGCCGATCTGCTCGAGCGGATCGTGCGCATCGGCAAGCGTCACGCCGAGCCGTTGCGCCAGCCGCGCGCTCAGCGCCGCGACCTCGCTCAGGTCCTGCAGCTCGATCCAGACCCCGGTGCCGGGCTCGGTCGCGATGCGCCTCAGCGCCTGCGCCGCGAGTCGACTCTTGCCGATGCCACCCGGGCCGATGATCGTCACCAGCCGGCACTCGGCCGTCGCGAGCAGGGCATTGAGTTCGGCCAGCTCGCTGCGCCGGCCGACGAAGAGCGCGGCCTCCGGCGGTGCCCGACGATCAGCGTTCGACGTGTCGGCCGCAACGGCGGTCGGCGCGAACAGATCGCGCAGCCGGCGCGAGGGCTCGACGCCGAGTTCGGCGGCCAACCGATGCGCGTAGTCGCGGTACCGGCGCTCGGCCGCGGCGCGCTGCCCGAGCGCCATCTCGGCTTGCAGCAAAGCGCTCAACGCCGACTCGTCGAGCGGATCCACCTCGAGCAGCCGCTGCGCGATGTCGGCACGCTGCGGCGCGGTCGTCGATGCGCCCAGCGCAGCGTGCGCAGCCTGTTGCCATCGGGAATCGAATCGCGCTCGCTCGGCTGCCAGCCACTCGCCGAGCGCGGCATTGGCCGGATCGTCGATGCCGTCGAGCAGCGCACCACGACGCCATGCGCTGGCCACGAGCGCATCTCGTTCCGACCAGGCCTGCTCGAAGGCCAGCAGATCGGTGCTCACGCGCCAGCGCAACGCGTGCTCCGACGCGTCGATGCCGTCAACCCCCGGCAGCGCGCGCGCCTTGAAGATCACGTGCCGCAGGTTGCGGCGCGCGTCGGCGTTGGCATGCTCGGGCCACAGCAGTGACGCCAGTTCGTCGCGCGTCATCCACTGGCCCGAGCGCACGGCCAGCACGGCGAGCAGCTGAAAGCGCCGCTCGGGCGCGAATGCCGGCGCCGCGGCCGCGCGCAACTCGGGTGGGCCGAGCACGAACATGCGCGGCTCGCTGCCCGGCTGCTGTGCCCGAAGCTCAGCGCTCATCACGTCCGGACCGCAGAGCGCCGGGTCGTCGGCGCGCGACGCGCGCGGCAAACACCCCACCACACATCCATCGTCCCCCGCCAGACGGCACGATGCGCCGTGACCGCGTGAACCGTGAGCCCGATCTCGGACGCATCCACCCCCTGCGACGCACCCGGAGCGTTGCACGCCGGTCCCGGGGGCAAGCCCGCTCTGTAGCCTGCGCATCGCGAACCATCCTTGAACCGGGTCAAGTCCAAACCGCCTACCCTTCACTCGCGGGGTCGCGTCATCGGCAAGGAAACACCCAGCGATCGACCCCGGCGCGCTTGCCGGACACGATGTGCGCCATCGCGAAGCGGAAGCTCCAGAACGACTGGAGACAGCGCGTCCACGCACCACGACCGTCTTGCCGATCGCATCCGGCTGCGCATCGCCGATTTTACGCGCAGCGCGGCGGCCCTCGCGATCACGAGCCGCTGCCCTCGTCACGGCGATCTTGGACAGGCGCGACAGCGGTCGGGACATCTCGAGGTGTATTGACAGCGGACGCGACCGATTCGCCGCTCGTCGCGAACGAGCTCGATCAGGCTCAGCCGCTCGGGACGCGATCCGTCGACCCGGCCCTACGCAATCGGCTCATCGAAGTGCAGAATGACCGCGTGCTGTGAACCGCAACCAGACGGCATGTCGGTCTTCTCCATTTGCACGTCGTTCGTCGCCGAAGGACAGCTCCGCGAGACGCTGTCGGCGCTGGCGAGCGCAGAAAGCGAGTTCACGCTGGACAAGGGCGTTCTCTTCCGGATGTTCGTTCAATGCACTATCCAGCCCCACGTCATCTGGACCGTGACGGAGTGGACGTCGGAGAAGCATCACAACGATGCGGCCCAGTCGATCATGAAGACACGGCGCGACGATCGCATCGCATCGATCCAGTTCGGCCCCGAACCGTACTTCGAGATCTTCTGCAACGAGGAGAGCGGCCTTCGCGTAGGCGAGTACTCGGACCTGTGGCGCCACATCGTCGTCGCGCACGGCCTCGTCGGGACCAAGGCGAGACGGGAGTACTCGAGACTTCGCAGCGATCGCGTGGCGAGACTCGCCGACAAGATCCCCTGGCTGAGGGTCTACCACAATCGATACAACGTGGACGAGTTCGTCGCCCTGCTCGGATTTCGCGACGAGCTGGCGTTTGGCGCGGTTCGCGACATCGAGGGCTTTCGCCTGGAGGAGTATCTGTTCACCGGACTTCGCAAGCCGCTCGGGATGTCGTATCTGGCGAACTACAACCAGTTCGTGTGCGGTCCCCTGTCGCTTGGTGCGCGCCATCCGGGGGGCGAGTCGCCTCATCAACCCAGCGGCGGGAGCGCAGCAGGAGGAGGCTGACGAGCAGATACCAGCCGCCGGTCACCGGACCGAAGTCGGGGAGCCCCGCGCCGGCCGGCGGCGTGGGAAAGCTGTAGAGGTTCAACGCGAGCAGGCCGGAAGCACTGACCAGTCCGAGCGCGCCGACGATGCGCCCGAGACGCGGATGGCCGAGGGCGTTGATCGCGAAGAACAGAGTCCCGAGGCCGAGGTACACGTCCCAGGCCATGTCGAGGCCGAGCCAGACGGCAACCGCTTCGCGAGGCGGCTCGTCGGCGGTCTTGATGCCGACTGCGAACTGCACCAGCAGCATCGCGGTGAGCAGCGCGGCCGCCAGCGCGTTGAAGATCGCCCCCAAGTCGGCGGTGAGGCGCGGCCGGAAGAGGTTGAGGAACTCACGCAGGCCGATGCTGGCGATCGTGAGAAGCGGTCCCATCGCGGCCGCGAGGACAACGGCGGCCAGGGTCGGAAGGCGACCGACGATCAGCGCGGGGTACACAGCGCATGTCGCCAGGCCGGCCATAGCGCCGACCACGACGGTCCGAGCGGGAGAGTTGGCTCCGGTCATCGATTTGCAGCTCCGGCGGTCGGCAACGAAGCAACGGACGGCCGGCACTCGGCAGGTCGCGGCGCTCAGGCGCTACGTGCAGCGCTGGTCACGCTCAACGGCGGCGTGCGCGCGGCCATCATCAGGCGGTTCCAGGCATTGATCTCGGCCACGGCAAGCGTCAGGTTGGCGAGCTGCTGCGTCGAGAACTGGGCCTCCGCCTGCGCATACGCCGTATCCGGCACTTCGCCGTCGGGCAGGCGCGTCAGGGTCTCGGCCCACTCCAGCGCAGCGCGCTCCGCGGCGCTGAAGACCGGCGCCTCGCGCCAGGCGGCCAGCAGGTGCAGGCGCTGCTCGTCCTGCCCCAGCCGGCGCGCCGCAGTGACGTGCATGTCGATGCAGAAGGCGCAGCCGTTGATCTGCGAGACGCGAATCTTCACCAGCTCCAGCAGCGCGTGGTCGAGGCCGCAGCCGTGCACGAACGCACCGAGCCTTGTCATTGCGGCGAAGCCTTCGGGGCTGGCCGCGCGCAGGTCGAAGCGTGCTGTCATCGGCATCTCCTGGTTCGCCGTCAGGTGGTCAGCGGCGCTCGCGCGACACCGAGCTGCCGCAGCAGGCCGTCCAGGTCGTAATAGAAGCGCTCACCGGCCATCAAGCCGTCGCGAAACGGCACGAAGACGACGAAGCGGAAGCTGACGGTACGCCCGGTCGGCGCGACACCGAGGAACGGCCCGGCGTGCACGCCGGTGAAGCGCGTCTCGGCGACGAAGGTGCCGTCATCGGTCCACATGCGCCGGTCGTCCGCGCCCGGCGTGACGACGATGCGCAGGCCGTCCCACCACATGCGGTAGTACTCGCGCGCGCCGGCGTGGCCACGCCAGGTGCGCTGCATCGCCACGTCCTCGAAGACGCAGTCGGGGTGGATCGTGGCCAGCGTGTCGTCCATCCGGTGCGCGTTCTCGGCCTCGACGTGGCGCCGGATCAGCGCCTGTCGTGCCTCGCGGGTGTGCGGGTCCATGGTGTCTTCGAACATATGGATGGAGCGCATCTTGCATCTCGAATTGGCATTTCCGGAAGCTCCAATCAGCGCAGAATGATTGGACCAATCTGCTTCGGTAACCCATGCGCCGCGCCGCCGACATCGAGTTCGCATTGGGGCCCCGCCCGGCGGGCGTGCCGCGGCACGGGTGGCTGTACGCTGAGATCCGCGCCGCCGTGCATGCCGGCCGCCTCGCCGCTGGCGCACGCCTGCCCCCCAGCCGCGACTTCGCGCGCCAGCTCGGTGTCTCGCGTGGCACGGTGCTCGCCGCGCTGGCGCAATTGGCCGCCGAAGGTTACCTGGCCGGCGCCGTGGGCAGGGGCACCTTCGTCTGCGCGCAGTTGCCTGTGCCGCGCGAGCGTGCAGCGGGCGCAGCCAGGGCCGCGACGGTGGCGGGCCGGCTCTCGCAGCGCGGCGCCCTGCTGGCGGCGAGCCCGTTCCCGCTCAGCGGCCAGGCGCAGCCGGCGCGGCCGTTCCGGCCGAACCAACCCGACCTCGACGCGTTCCCGTTCGCGCTGTGGAACCGCATCGCCGCACGTCGCTCGCGCCTGTCGCAGCGCGCGATGCTGGCCGACGGCGAGGCACGCGGCTATCGACCGCTGCGCCAGGCCATCGCGGAACATCTGCGCTACACGATGCGCATCGACTGCAGCGACGATCAGGTCATCATCGTGGGCGGCGTGCAGCAGGTGCTCGATTTGTGCGCCCGCCTGCTGCTCGATCCGGGCGACGACGTCTGGATGGAGGACCCCGGCTACCCCGGCGCGCTGCGCGTGCTGCGGGCCGCCGGTGCGCGCGTGGTCGGCGTACCGGTCGACCGCAAGGGCGTCGACGTCGAGGCCGGCATCCGGCTGGCACCCAGCGCGCGGCTGGCCTATGTCACCCCCGGTCGGCAGTCGCCGCTCGGCGTCCCGCTCGCGCTCGGCCGGCGCATGGCCCTGCTGCACTGGGCGCGGCGCGCGCACGCCTGCGTGATCGAGGACGACTACGACAGCGAATACCGCTACACGGGTGTCCCGCTGGCGGCACTGAAGAGCCTCGATACCCAGGACTGCGTGATCTACGCCGGATCGTTCAGCAAGCTGCTGTTCCCTTCGCTGCGGCTGGCCTATGCGGTCGTGCCGCGCTGGCTGGCCGATCCCTTCGCGGCGGCGCTGTCGCTCACCGCGCGCCACGTGTCGCTGCTGCCGCAGGCGGTGCTGCACGAATTCATCGTCGAGGGCCACTACGGCCGCCACATCCGGCGCATGCGGCTCGCCTACGGCGAGCGCGCCGCTGCGCTGGAGGATGCGGTGACGCGGCGCCTGGGCGGGCTGCTCGCGGTGCTGCCGATCACGACCGGGCTCGATACCGCGGCCTTTCTCCCGGAGGCGTGCGACGATGTCTGGATCGCGCGTCAAGCGGTCGCGGCCGGCGTCGAAACGCGGCCGCTCTCGGCCCACCGCATCGCGGCCCCCGCACCGAGCGGCCTGGTGCTCGGGTTCGCCGCGTTCGACCGCGCGCAGATCGAGGCCGGTATGGGCACGCTGGCACAGGTGCTGGAAGCTGCGCTGAGCGACAAGCGGACGCGCGGGCGAACCCTCGAGGCGCATCGCCTGTAGCCAGCCGAGTGGCCCCTGCGAGGCATGAACCGCGTGCGCGGTCGTACTGCGACATGACACCACAGCGCCGTCGCCCTGGCGCGGCGGCCCACGCGGCCGTCACGACGCCAGCGCGTGGGCATGCGAAGGCGCTGCAACTCGATGACGCGCGTCGCACGCAGCAGGATGGAGTTCGGGATCGCGACTCCCATCGCCCGCGCAACCTTCAGATTGATAACCAGCTCGTACGTCCTCGGCGTCTCGACCGGCAGATCGTCGGGGCGCACACCGTTCAGGATTCGCGCGACATACTGCGCGGCGCGCCGCTCGGCCCAGCCGGCAGGGGGGCCGTACGACATCAATCCTCCGGCTTCGACAGGTGCGCTGCCGGCATGCATCATCGGCACCTGTGCAGTCGACAAATGCGCCGCCAGCTCGGCGCCGACCCGACGCGTCTCCAGCGTCGTCGGAACGAGCAGCGCCGCGATCTTGTTGCGCTGCACCTCGCCGAATGCGCCCGGAAGGTCCGCGCGCGTAACGTAGGGAAACCTGCGCACCTCGACGCCGAGCCGCTTGCTGGCCGCCGTGATGTCGTCGACTTCGATCTGGCAAGCCCTCGCCATCTCCTCGTCGTAGATGACCCCGACCCGGCTTGCGAGCGGAAACAGCTCGCGCATCAGTTCGACGCGCTTCGCGGTCAGCTCATGGCTGACGACGGTGACACCAGTGATCGCTCCACCGGGTCGCGCCAGCGACTTCACGAAGTTCAGCGCTACGGGGTCGTTGACGCCGGAGAACACGATCGGAATGGCGGACCGGGTGTCCTTCGCCGCCTGCACCGACCAGGCCAGCGGGGCGTAGATCACTTCGACCTTCGAACGCACCAGGTCTTCGGCCAGGCGGCTGAGCTTGCGATAGTCGTCTTCGGCGTACCGGGCTTCGATCAGCAGATTGCGGCCGCGCTCGAATCCGGAGTCGCGCAACCCCTGCTCGAAGGCCGCGAGTTGCCGTTCGAAGGCTGCGGCGGTACCGTATTCGAGCAATCCGACGACCCGCGGGCGGGCGGAGGCCGGCTGTGCAAAGCCAAGCCGTGCGGCGATCAATGCGCCGGCAGTGACCAGAACGAACCTGCGTGACGCCTTGGCCGCGGCCGAGTGCACGGCGCTGGCTCGAATGCCCCGGGCCGTTTCGGCGCAACGCGGGTTGTTCAGCAGCAAGGGCATCGGCGATTCCTCGGAAAGTCGCGCGCGCATGCGCGAAGAGCCCATTCAAGTGACGCCGGCCAGGCGCCGTGCCGACGTGGCCGCTTGCGACAACCGATCGAGCAGCTCGTGCATCGCAACGTTGATGTCGCCAAAGCGATGCGGGTGACCGAGCATCGCTAACGGCTGCTGGACGTATCGGCTGGCCACCATGCTCTCGGCGCCGCACGCGGCGATGATCTGCCTTGCTCCACTTGGGGTCATCTCCAGGTGGAACTGCAAGCCGACGAGTCGCTCGTCATAGACGAACGCCTGGTTGGCACAGCCCGCGCTGCGGGCCACGTGCAGGGCGCCCGTAGGGATGTCGAAGGTTTCTCCATGCCAGTGGAAGGCCAGTATTCGCTCGGGAAACGCCCCGAACAACGTGGTCGAGCGAGCCGCGGGCGTCGTCTCGACGGGAAGCCAGCCGATTTCCCTTTCCGGATTGGCTCGCACCTGGGCGCCGAGCACACAGGCAACGAGCTGCGCGCCCAGGCACACACCGAGAACGTGCCCGCCCGCTGCCGCGACGCGTTCGACGAACCGCTTCTCGTCGGCGAGCCACGGGTATCTGGCCTCGTCGTGGACGCTCATCGGCCCGCCGAGCACCACCAGCAGCCGCACCTGCTCGGCCGGCGGCAGGGTCGCGCCTCGAAAGAAGTGCGTCACTGCGAGTGCGTGCGAACGCGAGTGCGCCCAGCCCTGGATGCTCCCCAGCCCTTCGAATGGCACGTGCTGGAGGCAATGGATCTTCATGCGGTCTCCTCGTCACCGGAAGTCAACGACCACAACGCCACGTTCACCTCCTGTCGGCGCGGAACAGATAGCGGTTCAGGCTGAAGAACCAGCTGCCCGACGCGGCCTGCGCCGACATGTCGCGCTCCCAGGCGCGCGCGTCCTCGGCGGCAGCGCCGCCGCAGCGCGCGACGAAGTCGGCGATCAGGCCGACCATGCGGTGGCTGTAGCTGTCTTCGCGGTGCGTCGCGTTCAGCAGCGGCAGCACCTGCACGTCGCGCAACGCGAAGCCGGCCTGGTCGAGCCGGCGTGCCAGCGAGCGCGGCAGGTGCACGTTGGCCGCGTGGGCCTCCCACGCGGCCAGCACGCGCTCGCAGCGCGGCGCATCGGGCGCGGCCCAGACGATCGAGTCCCAGTCGGTGTCGACGATCACCGCGCGGCCACCGGGGCGTAGCACGCGCTGCATCTCGGCCAGCGCCGCGTCGACGTCGGCGACGTACTCCAGCACCTGCGTGCTGATGGCCACGTCGAACGCCGCATCGTCCGCCGGCAGCCTCGTCGCATCGCCCTCGGCGAAGCGCAGCTGCGGCCGGCCGGCGCACTGGCTGCGCGCGGCGGCGAGCAGCGGGGCGCTGATGTCGACGCCGCAGACCAAGCCGCCGGGCCCGACCGTGTCGGCGATCAGCGCCGCCAGCAGGCCGGGCCCGGCGCCGACGTCGAGCACGCGTTCGCCAGGCTGCAGCGCCAGCGCCCGCACGAAGGCCTCGCGCTGCGCGGCGACGTCGGGTGTCTCGTAGATCGCCAGCAGCCGGCGCGTCGCAGCCTCGTCGTAACGCAGCACGTCGGTCACGCCCCGCCCCGCTGCATCCCTCGCTCGCCCAGCACCAGGTCGAACACCGACGAGTCGACGTGGATCAGCTCGCGCAAGGTTTCGTGGATCACCACCGAGACGCGGTCGCCGTGGCGCGCGATGCGCGCGAGCAGCCGCTCGAAGGCGACGACCTGGCGCAGCGGCAGCGCGTCGATGCGCAGCGTTAGCGTCGCCGGCGTGCAGCGCAATAGCCGCTCCAGCCGCGGCGCGACGCGGCGGAAGAAGCGCGCGTCGAGCTCGCCGCCGCGCGCCAGCGCCAGCTCGATGCGCCCTTGCATCTGCGCCAGCCGCACCGCGCCGCTGGCCAGCTCGCGCGCCAGCGCGCGGCGCAGGCGGCGCGCACGCTTCTCGATCGCCGCCACGGCGGCCGCGGCGTCGGCGAAACGCCGCTGCACGTAGGCGTGCATCGACAGCCCCGTGATCCAGTCGGACACCACCAGCGGCCAGCGGCGCGGCGCCAGCGTCAGCGTCGACGCGAAGGCCGCCCAGCGCCGCGGCCCGCCGGGCGCGATGCCCTTGACCAGCAAGCGCGTCACGATGCGCAGTCGTTCGCCCAGCGTGTGCTCGCCGCGATACACCGGCGCGCGCAGCCAGGCGAGCTTGGTGCGGATGCGCTCGGCGATGCCGCGGTCGGTGAGCAGCTCGCGGTACAGCTGCCGGTAGCCGGCGACGAGCGCGGCCGGGCTCATCAGGCGCGGACTGAAGTTGGTGCCGAGCCGCGTGTTGTCGCCGTCGTCGGCGCCGTCGAGCAGGCGGCCTTCGCGTTGCAGCCGCTCGTACAGCGGCGTGCGCGGCAGCGCGGTCAGCAGGCCGATCATCGCCGCCTGGATACCCGACGCCATCACGAAGCGGCGCTGGCGCTCGAAGGTCTCGGCCGTGTCGGCGTCGAAGCCGACGATGAAGCCGCCCAGCACGTCGATGCCGTGCGCATAGATGCGGCGCAGCGCGGCCAGCAGGTCGGTGCGCGTGTTCTGCATCTTGCCGCTGGCGCGCAGCGTCGCCTCGTCGGGCGTCTCGATGCCGACGAAGACCCAGCCGAAATGTGCCGCGCGCATCAGCTGCAGCAGCTCGTCGTCGCCGGCGAGGTTGATCGACGCCTCGGTGCCGAAGCCGAAGCGCCAGCGATGGCGGCACTGGTAGTCGGCCAGGAAGCGCAGCAGCGCCTTGGCATGGGCGCGGTGGCCGATCAGGTTGTCGTCGACGAAGAACACCTGCCGCACGCGCTGCGCGCGCAGCGCGTCGAGCTCGCGGCCGATCTGCTCCAGGCTCTTCACGCGCGGGCGGCGGCCGAACATCACGATCACGTCGCAGAAGTCGCAGCGGTACGGGCAGCCGCGCGAGAACTGCAGGCTCGCGGTGTTGTAGCGCTCGAGGCGCAGCAGCTCGAAGCGCGGCGTCGGCGAGTCGGCGAGATCGACGCTGCCGGTCTCGCGGTACAGCGGTCGCGGCGCGCCGGCTTCGACGTCGCGACAGAACGCCGGCCAGGTGTATTCGGCCTCGCCGGCGACCACGGTGTCGGCGAGCATGGCGTACTTGTGCGGGCACAGCGAGGCGTAGCTGCCGCCGGCCACGACGTGGTGGCCGCGGCCGCGGTAGTAGGCGAGCAGCTCGCGCTGCCGGGCGAACTGCACCGCCATGCCGCCGATGCCGACGATGTCGGCCGCCGGTGCCAGCGGCAGCGGCTCGACGTTCTCGTCGACGATCTGCACCTGCCAGTGCGGCGGCGTCAGCGCCGCCAGCGTCGCCAGCCCGAGCGGCGGGTTGAGCGCCCGCTTGCCGGGCACGATCTCGGCCAGCGCGAAGCGAAAGCTCCAGAAGCTCTCGGCGCAACGCGGGTTGATCAGCAGCAGGCGCATCGGGTCCGGGAGCCGGGGACCTTCGGGCCACCGGACCAGCGGATCCTAGGCATCGCGCGCGCCCGGAATTTGTGCCGGGTCATGTGTTGATCGAAAGATCGTTGATGTGCGCCAACGCACAGACGGGGAATTTCTGCTAGACGTGTACCAACGTTGCGCCGAATCTGAGCGCGTGGGTGTGCGCATGCAGCACAAACCCCCGCAGGCCCCGTACTCAACCGTGCGCGTGCCCGCGCCAGTTGCGCCACCCAGCGTGCGACCCGATCTCCCACAAGGTCAGCGCGACGACAGCCACGCCTGCGAGGGTCGTGCTGGCCGCAGGCCCGCGCAACTCGGCGAATCCGAGCACCCAGGGCGACACCACGAGCCACCCACCGAGCGCCACCAGCGGCCATTCGTCCACTGCCGACAGCAGATCCAGATCGAAAGCCGCGAGCAGCGCAACCGCCATCCCGACTGCGGCAGTGATCCACGACGCCGCCGTATGAGACTCGGTCAATCCCAGCGCC
The DNA here is from genome assembly GCA_017983795.1 of Piscinibacter sp. Lineage (GTDB taxonomy): Bacteria > Pseudomonadota > Gammaproteobacteria > Burkholderiales > Burkholderiaceae_C > Piscinibacter. Next base: position 35,854 of record JAGOAS010000017.1, on the reverse strand, counting down.
CAGGGCGACAACGCAGTCCACGCACCGATCAGCACGCTCACATAGTCTTGCCAACGCCACTTGCCCATGTCGCTGTCCCACAGTAGCAGAAAGTCTTCGATCCGCGGCGCGGGCGTATGTTCTCGCGATGTGCGGCCGGCCGGGCGGCAACCGCCAGCGGCCGAATTCGCGCCGATCTCGATGACCGGCAACGCTGTCCTCGCCGCCGGCAGCCGAACGCGCGATCCGGAAACCCAGCCGGTTCGCCGCTGGCCTTGTGCGCGCGCCGTGCGTGGAGTAGTGTTTCTTGCGGCAGTACCGCCGCAGCGTAAGGAGCTGCCATGGACCTGCTCGTCGAACGCGTGGATGTTTGGGCCGCAACCGTGCCCGACAAACCGGGTGGGCTGGCCGCGACGTTGGATGCTCTGCAGCAAGCGGGTGCGAACCTGCAATTCGTCGTTGCCCGGCGCGCGCCCGAAAACCCGGGGCACGGCGTGATCTTCGTGACTCCGCTGCAGAACGACCGCGAGATTCGCGCCGCGTCGCAAGTCGGCTTCAACGTCGCGCAGAGCCAGCACGCCATTCGCATATTCGGGCGCGACCGTCCAGGCATCGCTGCCGAGCTGACCACCCGGTTGGCCGAGGGCGGCATCAACCTGCGCGGTTTCTCCGCCTCGGTGATCGGCGGCCAGTTCGTGGCCTACGTGGCGCTTGACTCGCAAGCCGATGCCGACAAGGCGCTGCAGTTGCTGGGCGAGGTCTGACGACGTCGTATCGCGTCAGCCCCGTGGATCGGCGCGGTCTGCCGCAACAGTGGACACGTGTGCTCGCACCGCGGCCGCGGTTTCGAGCTGAAGGATCTGACCCAGCTGCTCTACGGCGCCCGCCAAGGCCATCGACCGGATGGCCGCCTTCACGGGCGGCAGGTTCGGCGGCGCCATGCTCAGAAAGCGCACGCCCATCGCCACCAGCAGCGCGGCCGCGACCGGCTCGCCGGCCATGTCGCCGCAGACGCTGACTGGCTTGTTCAGCCGCTGGCACTCCTTCACCGCAAATCGCAGCGCGCGCAGCACCGCGGGGTGCGAGCTGTCGTGACGCGACGCCACGCGCGCGTTGTTGCGGTCGACCGCCAGCAGGTACTGGGTCAGGTCGTTGGTGCCGAGCGAGAAGAAGTCGCAGCGCTTCGCCAGTGCCTCGATCTGGTACAGGGCCGCCGGCACTTCGAGCATCACGCCCAGCTCGGGCCGGGCCACTTCGCGGCTCTCTTGCCTCATCTCGACCATCGCCCGCTCGAGGATCTCCCGCGCGTGATCGACCTCGTCCACCGACGACACCGTCGGGAGCAGCAGCCGCAGGTTGCCGAGGTCGACGCTCGCGCGCAGCATCGCCCGCATCTGGGTCGACAAGAGCGCCGGGTGATCGAGCGTCATCCGGATGCCGCGCCAACCCGGCGCGGGGTTGTCTTCCTTCACCGGGAAGTAGGGCAAGCTCTTGACGCTGCCGACATCCAGCGTTCGCATCGTCACCGGCGCGGGCGCGATAGATTGCAGCACCTGCCGATACGCCACCACCTGCTCGTCTTCGCTGGGGAACGACTCGCACATCATGGACGCGAACTCGCTGCGGTACAGGCCCACGCCCGTCGCGCCGCTGGCCTGCGCGCCGGCGGTGTCCGAGGCCAGCCCCACGTTGGCCTGCAGCGTGATGAGGGTTCCGTCCAGCGTCACCGCCGGCTCGTCGCGCAGCGCGTCGAGTCTGGCGCTGCGCGCCTGCTCGATTTGCTGCAGCCTGCGCACTGCCGCCAGCGCGTGAGTGTCCGGCTTGACCACGACGCGGCCCTCGGTGCCATCGATCAGAGTCTCCCGCCCCGACAACGCGCCAGGGTCGCATCCATCACGCCCATCACGGCGGGGATGCGCAAGGCCCGCGCCAGCAGCGCGGCATGCGAGTGCGGCGATCCGCGCGTGCACACGATACCCGCAAGCAATTCGGGTGGAACGTCCGCGATGCGTGCGACGCTGACTTCTTCTCCGATCAACACCGTGCACTCGGGGTACGTCGTCGCTGCTGTCGCCGACGACTGCAGGCGAAGCAGCACCCGCCGGGCCAGGCCGCGCACGTCCTCGCCGCGGGCGCGGAGGTAGGGATCCTCCATCGCATCGAAGGCCTGCGTGTGCTCGGCTACCGCGGCGCGCAGCGCCCCCGGTGCCCACGCCCCGGCCCGGATCCGGTCGATGCCGCCCGCGAAGAGTGTTTCGTCATCGAGCAGTGCGGCATACATGCGGAACATCGCGTGCGCTTCGGAGGGAATCGTTCGTGCGAGCCTCGCACCGCTGTCGCGCACTTCGGCGCGCACCTCCTGCACCGCGCGCCGGAAACGGTCTTCTTCGAGGGTCGGGTCTTCGCAGGAGCGGTCGGACACGGCATCGAGGTTGGCGGTGGGCAACGGCGCGACACCTACCCCGACGCAAGCTCCAGGCGACGCTGCAATCCCGGGCAGAACAAGACCCGCTCGCGCGCCTGCCGCGGTGGGCGGCTGCGGCTCCTGCGCGGACAACACCAACGGCCCCAGCGTGGCCGCCGCCCGGGCGAGCAGCGCCGACTCCCCGTCGGTGACCGCCCGCTGGCTGACGTGCCGAACGCTGAGCACACCGATCGCGCGGCCCCCGCTGGCGATCCGCACCCCGAGGAACGAGCGATAGACGGTTTCGCCGAACGCCTCGATCCGCCGGAACCGCGGATCGCTCTGCGCGGCGTCGACACGCAGCGCGCGGCCCGAGGCGAACACGGTCCCGACCAACCCTCGCCGGGCGCGAAGTGCACCGAGCCGACGACGCTGGGCTCCAGACCGTCGGTGGCGCGCAGGACGCAATGGCCGGATGTCGCGTCGGCCAGATGAACCGAGCACACGTCGACGCCGAGCGACCGTTTCAGGTCGTGCACGAGATCGGCAAGTACGTCGTTCACGGAACGATCGATACGATACCGCCGCGGGCGGTCGGGTTCGAACGATTTGGGATCGGTGGACGAGTGATCATTGGCGTGAAGGCCGCCGATGCTCGCTTCCCCGGGACTTTTCGATCCTCCTCGTCCCCGGCCGTCTGATGGTCTCGGGCGGTGCCATACAGCGCTTGGTTGCAGCGGGAAGACCCTTAGCACGCCTAAATCAAGGTTAGGTGCCCGAACACGTGGCAGTCTTTGGGGGCAAGTTTGGGGGCAACTTCGATCTGATTCGGTGCCCGTCGCGGGAACTTCGATTCCTGTCGGGCGTAATGAGATCGCCCCTCATGAAACGCAATTGAACGAGCAGCTGCCGCCGCAACCAGCCTCGCTTTCGCGGTCCCGTTTCGACGGCAGTGCGAGCAAGCTGACGACGAGGATGCCGTCAATTGCGCTCATCGGCAAACCCGATGCTCCAGTGCGTCCCGTCGCAGAACGGCTTGTTCTTGGACCCCCCGCAGCGGCACAACGTGTAGCGCGGGGCCGGGCTGCTGCGGCCCGACTGCGCATCCTTCAACGCGACGTCGCCGAGGACGGCATTGGGCCCGTTCTTCGTGACGGTCAGCACCGGTGACGCAGCGAGCTCGGGCACAGCAGGACCGTCGACCGTGCAGCTCAGCGCGCCCGACGGGCAGCGGCGGACCGTCTCGACGATCGCTGTTGGCGGCGCACCGCCGGCGTCGATCCAGGGTTCGCTGCCGTACTTGAACACCGCCGCCAGGCCGTCGGTGCAGTGGCCGGCATGCGCGCACAACGTGCGGTCGTCGTAGATCGTGATGCCGGGTGCGCGGTACGCAACGCGCTGGGGCGAAGCAGCCGTCGCGTCAGCCACCGGGCCGGCGCTGGAGAAGCCGTTCTTCTGATGCGTGCCGTCGCAGAACGGCTTGTTCGCCGAGCCGCCGCAGCGGCACAGCGCGAGCGTCGGCTGCGTCGGCAGTTCGTGTCCAGTCGAGGTACGCAGTTGCACGAGATCGCGCACGAGGTACGGTCCGTTCAGCTTGCATTCGATGGCGGGGCGGGTGCTCATCGTGCGTCTCCTTGCGGTTTTGCGCGAGGCTACGCGGGCAGCCCATGGCTGCCAAGCCCCAAGCCGCTTCGCCCTGCGGCGGTCAACGCCCCCGAAGGCCCGCCCACGAACATCGATCGCAGCAGCACTTCAGCCGTCGCGAGATGTCGAAGTGCGGCTCGCGCCTGAACGACCAGTGCGCTCGGAGAATCGCTGCGGCGTTGCGCTACAGTTGGCGTGCTGCATGCGCATCCGTGAACGCCTCACCTGCCCCAGCGCTGCGCGGTTGACGTGTGGGGGTTGGTGTGGGGTTTTCGGCGGTCGAGGACGATGAACTTGCTGGCGCGACAGGCACTTGGCGCTCTACCCGAAGTTCAGGTGCAGAACCTCGAATGAAGCCCGCTGACTACCCCGGCAACCTGTTCGTCGTCGCCGCGCCCAGCGGCGCCGGCAAGTCCAGCCTCGTGAAGGCGCTGCTCGAGCTCGATTCGCACCTCGCGGTGTCGATCTCGCACACCACGCGCGCGCCGCGTGGCCAGGAACAGGACGGCCGCGAGTACCACTTCATCGCCGAACCCGAATTCCGCGCCAAGATCGCCGCCGGCGACTTCTTCGAATGGGCCGAGGTGCACGGCAACCTGTACGGCACCTCGCGCGCGGCGATCGAGTCGCGCATCGCCACCGGCCAGGACGTGGTGCTGGAGATCGACTGGCAGGGCGCGCTGCAGATCAAGAAGATCTTCCCGCACGCCGTGCTGATCTTCATCCTGCCGCCGAGCTGGGAGGAACTGCGCCAGCGCCTGCTGCGCCGCGGCGAGGACGGCGACGCGGTGATCGAGACGCGCATGGCCAATGCCCGCATCGAGGTGGCCCAGGCCCGGCATTTCGACTTCGTTATAATCAACGCCCTGTTCGAGACGGCGCTTTTCGACCTGAAGACCGTCGTCCACTCGCAGCGGCTCAAATACGCCGCCCAGCGCCGCAACAAGTCCCAGGTGTTCGCCGCGCTGAACCTGATCTAAGTGTCGATCCCTTCCGGAGCACCCATGGCCCGCATCACCGTCGAAGACTGCCTGCAGAAGGTGCCGAACCGCTTCCAGCTGGTGCTGGCCGCCACGTATCGCGCCCGCATGCTGAGCCAGGGCCACGCCCCGAAGATCGAGACCAAGAACAAGCCCGGCGTGACCGCGCTGCGCGAGATCGCCGCCGGCGAAGTCGGCGTCGAGATGCTGCGCAAGGTGCCGGTCTGAGCCGGTCTTGACCCCTCGCGGCCCATTCCCGGCCGCGCATCGCCCTGCAGGCCCCCTTCCCGCCTGCTAAATTTCGGTCATGGGCGCCCGCTCCCCCGATGCATTGCGTGATTCGACGGCCTCGCCGGCCCGTCGCAGCGCAGCCTCGCCCAAGCCGATCACGGCCGATGCCGCGGCCGCGTCCTTCGCGGCGCTGACCTCCAAGCTCGATTACCTCGACGCCGCCGACATCAAGCGGGTGCGCGAGGCCTACCGCTTCGCCGACGAGGCGCACCTCGGCCAGTTCCGCGCCAGCGGCGAGCCCTACATCACCCACCCCATCGCGGTGGCCGGCCTGTGCGCCGAATGGAAGCTGGACGTGCAGGCCATCATGGCCGCGCTGATGCACGACGCGATGGAGGATTGCGGCATCGGCAAGCCCGAGCTGATCGAGCGCTTCGGCGCACCCACCGCCGACCTCGTCGACGGCCTGACCAAGCTCGACAAGCTGCGCTTCTCGACGCGCGAGGAATCGCAGGCCGAGTCCTTCCGCAAGATGCTGCTGGCGATGGCGCGCGACGTGCGCGTCATCCTCATCAAGCTGGCCGACCGGCTGCACAACATGCGCACGATGGAGGCGATGACGCCCGCCAAGCGCGTGCGCATCGCCGGCGAGACGCTGGAGATCTACGCGCCGATCGCGCACCGCCTCGGCCTCAACCAGACCTACCGCGAGCTGCAGGAGCTCTCCTTCCGGCACCTGCGGCCGTGGCGCCACGCGGCGCTCTCGAAAGCGGTGCAGAAGGCGCGCGGCTACCGGCGCGACGTGGTCGAGCGCATCCAGCGCGACGTGGAGAAGGCCTTCGCGCAGGCCAAGCTGCCGCTGCAGGTCTACGGCCGCGAGAAGACGCTGTTCTCGATCTACAAGAAGATGAGCGAGAAGCACCTGAGCTTCGCCCAGGTGAACGACATCTTCGGCTTCCGCATCGTCGTCGGCACGCTGATGGAGTGCTACATGGCGATGGGCGTGCTGCACCAGCTGTTCAAGCCGATGCCCGGCCGCTTCAAAGACTACATCGCCATCCCCAAGGGCAATGGCTACCAGTCGCTGCACACCACGCTGGTCAGCCCGCTGGGCACGGCGGTGGAGTTCCAGATCCGCACCGAGCAGATGCACGCGGTGGCCGAGAAGGGCATCGCGGCGCACTGGATGTACAAGGCCAAGGGCGCCGGCGCCAACGCGCAGGACGCGCAGCGCCTGGGCGCGATGTGGCTGCAGAGCCTGCTCGACATCCAGGACGAGACGCGCGACGCCAGCGAGTTTCTCGAGCACGTCAAGATCGACCTGTTCCCCGACTCGATCTACGTCTTCACGCCCAAGTCCAAGATCCTCGCGCTGCCGCGCGGCGCCACGCCGGTGGACTTCGCCTACGCGATCCACTCCGACGTCGGCGACCACTGCGTCGCCGCCAAGGTCAACGGCGAGCCGGTGGCGCTGCGCACCGAGTTGCACAGCGGCGACGTGGTGGAGATCGTCAGCGCGGCCAACGCGCGGCCGAACCCGGCCTGGCTCAATTTCGTGCGCACCGGGCGCGCGCGCTCCAAGATCCGCCACTACCTGAAGACGATGGAGCAGGAGGAGTCGCAGGATCTGGGCGAGAAGATGCTCGCGCAGGCGCTGCGCGCCGAAGGCCTGCAGCTGCCCGACGAGCGCGACGAGAATGCCGCGCTGTGGCAGCAGGTGACGCGCTGGAGCGGCAACCGCAACCGCGCCGAACTGCTCACCGACATCGGCCTGGGCCGCAAGATCGCCAGCATCGTCGCCAAGCGCGTCGCGCGCCTGCTCGCCGAAGTCGGCCAGCGCCCCGATGCGCTCACGCTCACGCTCGGCCGCTACGCCAGCGACGAGAACGCGCCGCTGCAGGGCATGGTGCAGATCGACGGCAGCGAAGGCGCCTCGGTGCAGCTCGCGCCCTGCTGCCGGCCCATCCCCGGCGACGCGATCGTCGGCTACCTCGGCCGCGGCGAAGGCCTGACGGTGCACACCGCCGATTGCAGCGTCGGCAAGCGCCTGTTCGAGCGCGACAGCGAGCGCTGGATGACGGTGGAATGGGCCGAGCAGCCGGTGCGGCCGTTCGAGACCGGCATCACCATCCTGCTGAAGAACGGCAAGGGCGTGCTCGCCGAGGTGGCCTCGGCCGTGGCCTCGGCCGAGGCCGACATCACCCACATCGACATGGGCGACGAGCGCGCCTCGGAAACCAGCGAGCTGCGCCTGCTGCTCTCGGTGCGCGACCGGCTGCACCTCGCCGAGGTGATGCGCACGCTCAAGCGCCAACCCTCGGTGCTGCGCGTCGCGCGCGTCAAACCCTAGCCCTTGGCGGGCGCGGGGTAGTTCACCTCGACCACCTCGATGCGCTCGACGCCGCCCGGCGTCTGCAACACCACCTCGTCGCCGACGCGCGCCTTGAGCAGCGCGCGTGCGATCGGCGCGATCCAGCTCACCTCGCCCTTCTGGTTGTCGGCCTCGTCGATGCCCTTGATGGTGATGGTGCGCTCGTCGCCCTTCTGGTTGGCGTAGGTGACGGTGGCGCCGAAGAACACCTGGTCGTGGCCGTGGTGGGCCGAGGGGTCGACCACCTCGGCGATGTCCAGCCGCTTGGTGAGGAAACGGATGCGCCGGTCGATCTCGCGCAGGCGCTTCTTGCCGTAGAGGTAGTCGCCGTTCTCCGAGCGGTCGCCGTTCTTGGCCGCCCACGACACCACCTCCACCACCTTGGGCCGTTCCTCGTCGAGCAGGCCCATCAGCTCGCTGCGCAGGCGCGCGTAGCCCTGCGGGGTCAGATAGTTCTTGGTGCCCTGCGGCAATGCCGGCAGTGCGACCTCATCGTCGTCGTCGCCGGCATCGGATTCCTTGGTGAAGGCCTTGCTCATGTCGGCGGAATTCTGCCAGCCGACGCTACGATCACCGCATGGACCACGACACCGAGGTGCTCATCGTCGGCGCCGGCATCGCCGGGGCGGCCATCGCCGCCTTCCTCTCGCAGACCCGCCGCGTCGTGCTGCTCGAAGCCGAGTCGCAGCCCGGCTACCACAGCACCGGCCGCTCGGCGGCGATGTTCATGGAGAGCTACGGCACCGCGACGATCCGCGCGCTGACGCGCGCCAGCCGCGCCTTCTTCGAGAACCCGCCGGCGGGCTTCACCGCCACGCCGCTGCTCGCGCCGCGCGGCGCGCTGTACGTCGGCGCGCCCGGCCAGCGCGACATGCTCGATGCGCTGGAGGCCGAGCTGCGGCCGCACACGCCCAGGCTGCGCCGGCTCTCGGCCGGCGAGGCGCTGGCGCGCGTGCCGGTGCTGAGGCCCGAGCAGGTCGACGGCGCCCTGCTCGACCCCGATGCCGCCGACATCGACGTGAATGCGCTGCACCAGGGCTTTCTGCGCCGCGCGAAGGCGAACGGCGCGCGGCTGATCACCGATGCGCGCGTCGCCTCGCTCACGCGGCGCGACGGCGCGTGGATCGCCGCCAGCGCGGCGGGGGAATGGCGCGCGCCCCTCATCGTCGACGCAGCCGGCGCCTGGGCCGAGCAGCTCGCCGCGCTGGCCGGCCTGGCGGGCATCGGCCTGCAGCCCAAGCGCCGCGCCGCCTTCCTGTTTCCACCGCCGGCCGGCGTGGACGCGGCGCGCTGGCCCTGCGTCTGCGGCGTCGATGAAAGCTGGTATTTCAAGCCCGATGCCGGCCAGCTGCTCGGCTCGCCGGCCAACGCCGACCCGGTCGAGCCGCAGGACGTGCGGCCGGAGGAGCTCGACATCGCGCTGGGCATCGCCCGCATCGAGGAGATGACCACGCTCGCCATCCGCCGCCCCAGCCACACCTGGGCCGGGCTGCGCAGCTTCGTGGCCGACGGCGATCTGGTCGCCGGCTTCGACCCGCTGGACCAGGGCTTCTTCTGGTGCGCCGCGCAAGGCGGCTACGGCATCCAGACGGCGCCGGCGATGGGTGAACTGTGCGCGGCCTGGCTGCGCGGCGAGCCGACGCCGCCCCACATCGCCGACCAGGGTGTGGATGCTGCGTATCTGCATGTGCGCCGCCTGCGCCTAGCATCGCAGCCCTGAACGGAGACCCGACCATGAGCAAGACCTACCGCATCGCCGTGATCCCGGGCGACGGCATCGGCAAGGAAGTGATGCCCGAGGGCCTGCGCGCGCTCGAAGCCGTCGGCGCGCGCCACGCCATCCGCTTCGACTGGAAGCCCGTCGAATGGGCCAGCTGCGACTGGTATGCGCAGCACGGCAAGATGATGCCGGACGACTGGTTCGCGCAGCTCGCGCCCCTGGACGCGATCTACTTCGGCGCCGTCGGCTGGCCGGCCACCGTGCCCGACCATGTCTCGCTGTGGGGCTCGCTGCTGAAGTTCCGCCGCGAGTTCGACCAGTACGTCAACCTGCGCCCCTGCCGGCTGATGCCGGGCATCCCTTCGCCGCTGGCGGATCGCAACGGCCGCGCGCGCCAGCCCGGCGAGATCGACTTCTACGTGGTGCGCGAGAACACCGAGGGCGAATATTCCAGCGTCGGCGGCCGCATGTTCGAGGGCACCGATCGTGAGGTCGTCATCCAGGAAACGGTGATGACGCGCACCGGCGTCGACCGCGTGCTGCGCTACGCCTTCGAGCTCGCCGACAAGCGACCGAAGAAGCACCTCACCTCGGCCACCAAGAGCAACGGCATCGCCATCACCATGCCCTACTGGGACGAGCGCGTCGCGGCGATGGCGAAGAGCTACCCGGAGGTGAAGGTCGACAAGTACCACATCGACATCCTCACCGCCAACTTCGTGCTGCACCCCGACTGGTTCGACGTGGTGGTGGCGAGCAACCTGTTCGGCGACATCCTCTCCGATCTCGGCCCCGCCTGCACCGGCACCATCGGCATCGCGCCGAGCGCCAACATCAACCCCGACCGCAAGTTCCCCTCGCTGTTCGAGCCGGTGCACGGCTCGGCGCCGGACATCGCAGGCAAGGGAGTCGCCAACCCGATCGGCATGATCTGGTCGGGCGCGCTGATGCTCGAGCACCTGGGCCATGCGCAGGCCGGCGCCGAGGTGCTGGCGGCGATCGAGACGCTGCTGGCCGACCCGAAAGCGCCGAAGACGCGCGACATCGGCGGCACGGCCGGCACGCGCGAAGTCGGCGAGGCGATCGCGGCGTTGCTGAAATGATGATGAAGGTCTGCATCGTCGGCGCCGGCGCGATCGGCGGCTTCATCGGCACGCGGCTCGCGCTGGCGGGCCAGGCCACGGTGAGCGCGCTGGCGCGCGGTGCGACGCTGGATGCGCTGCGCACACACGGCTGGCGGCTGCGCATGAATGGCGAGTTGCTGACCGCGCCCGCATCGGCCAGCGACGACGCGGCGGCGCTGGGCGAACAGGATCTGCTGATCATCGCGCTCAAGGGCCAGGCGCTGCCGGCGCTGGCGCCCAGGCTCGCGCCGCTGATCGGCCCGCGCACCCTCGTGCTGCCGGCGATGAACGGCGTGCCATGGTGGTTCGTGCGCGGCGCACCGCTCGACTGCGTCGACCCGGGCGGCGTGATCGCCGCGGCGATCCCGTTCGCGAACGTGCTCGGCGCCGTGGTGCACGCCAGCAGCGCGACCGCCGAGCCTGGGCTGGTGGAACACCGCATGGGCCACGGACTGATCGTCGGCGAGACCGACGGCGGCGCGAGCGAACGCGCTCAGCAGGTCGTCGCGCTGCTCGCCCACGCGGGCTTCGAGGCCACGGCCTCGGCCGACATCCGCCAGGCCATCTGGTACAAGCTGTGGGGCAACCTGACCATCAACCCGGTCAGCGCGATCACCGGCGCCACGGCCGACCGCGTCCTGGACGACCCGCTGGTGCGTGCCTTCTGTTCGGCGGCGATGGTCGAGGTGGCGGCCATCGGCGAGCGCCTCGGCTGCGCGATTGCGCAGCGCCCCGAAGACCGCCACCAGATCACACGCAAGCTGGGCGCCTTCCGCACCTCGATGCTGCAGGACGTGCAGGCGCAGCGGCCGATCGAACTCGATGCGCTGGTCGGCGCGGTGCGCGAGATCGCGCAGCGGCTCGGCGTGGCCACGCCCAACGTCGACGCGCTGTTCGGCCTGACGCGGCTGTTCGGCCGCGTGCACGGCCTGTACCCCGACGCGCCCTGATCAGCCCAGCTTGAGGTGCTGGCCATGCACCGCCGCGCCGGCGCGCGTGGCGAGGAAGGCGATCGCATCGGCCGCCGCTTCCAGGCTCACCCAGGCCGACGGGTCGGCGTCGGGCATGGCGGCGCGGTTGGCGGGCGTGTCCAGCGTGGTCGGCGCGACGCTGTTGACGGCGATGCCGCTGCCGGCGAGTTCCGCCGCCAGCGTCTCGACCAGCCGCTGCAGCGCGCTCTTGGAAGCGATATAGGCGCCCTTGAGCGCCTGCCCGCCATTGGCCGCCGCCGCGGCGCTCACCGCCACGATGCGGCCGCTGCCCTGGCGCTTCATGGCCGGCACGCAGGCGTGCGCGAGCGCCACGAAAGACCAGGCGTTGAGCGCCATCATGCGTTCCCACGCGGCGCGCGGCAGCGCGTCCACCGTGTCGCCCATCTCGAAGCCGCCGGCCACGTGCACCACGGCGTCGAGCCGGCCGAGCGCGGCGATGGCGCGCTGCAGCGTCGCCGCGACCGCGGCTTCGTCGGTGATGTCGACCGCGTCGGCGAAGGCGGCCTGCGGAAAGAGCTGATGCAGCCGCGCCGCGTCGCGGTCGAGCAGCACGAGCTGCGCGCCCTCGGCGGCGAAGCGCTGCACCACGGCGCGGCCGAGCGCGCCGGCGGCGCCGGTGACGAGGACGACCGGGGCTGGCGTGGAATTCATCGTGCCGTCTCCGTCTGCGCCAAGGCGTTGGCGAGGTCGCGCTTCAGGTCGTCGGGGTGCTCCAGCCCGACCGAGAAGCGCACGAAGTTCGGCGGAATGCCAGCGGCCTTCATCTGCGCCTCGTTCATGGTGCCGGCCCACATCGCCGCGGTGTGCACGATCAGCGACTCCACGCCGCCCAGGCTCACCGCGTGCGTGGGCAGCTCGAGCGCGGCGACGAAGCGGCTGGTGGCCTCGTAGCCGCCCTTCACCGCGAAGGCGATCACCGGCCCGCCGCCTTTCATCTGCCGCTTGGCCAGTGCGTGCTGCGGGTGGCTTTCCAGGCCCGGGTAATGCACGCGCTCGACCTGCGGCTGAGTCTCCAGCCAGCGCGCCAGCGCCAGCGCATTGGCGTTGATGCGCTCGACGCGCACGGCCAGCGTGCGCAGCCCGCGCAGCAGCAGCCAGGCGTCCATGGGGCTGAGCACCGAGCCGAGCGTGATGTGCATGCGCCAGATCTTCTCGGCCAGTTCCTTCGAGCAGCAGATCGCGCCGGCGGTGAGATCGTGGTGGCCGCCGAGGATCTTGGTGGCGCTGTGCACCACCACGTCGACGCCCAGCGCATGCGGCTGCTGGTTGAGCGGCGAGGCGAAGGTGTTGTCGCACACGGTCGTGATGCCGCGCTCGCGCGCCAGTGCCGCCACCGCGGCGAGGTCGGTCAGCACCAGCGTCGGGTTGGCCGGCGTCTCGAGCATGATGAGCCGCGTATTCGGCCGGATCGCGGCGCGGATCGCGTCCACGTCGCTCTGCTCCACCAGCGTGGCGCTCGCACCGAAGCGCGGCAGCACTTCGTCGAACAGCTTGGCGGTGCTCATGTAGTGGCGCGTCTGCGCCACCACGTGGTCGCCGGCCGACACCAGCGCCAGCACCGTGGTGCTGATCGCGCCCATGCCCGAGCCGGTGAGCAGCGCCGTCTCGGTGCCCTCCAGCCCGGCCAGGATGGCCGCCACGCGCTCGTGCAGCGGGTTGCCGTAGCGCGTGTAGAAGGCCGGGTGGCGCGCGCGGTTGGCCATGTCGGCGAACTCGGCGGCATCGCGCGCGCGGAAGGTGGCGCTGTAGTGGATCGGGGCCACCACGCTGGCCTCGTCGGCCAGCGCGGCGTCGTCGTGCAGCACGCGCGTGTCGGCGTGCCAGGGCGGGTGGTCGGGGTTCATGCGCGCATCATCGCAGCAGCGCGTCTATAGTGCCGCCGCTTGTCCCCACTCGGAGAACCGCGATGCGCCAGCAATGGATCTCGATCGCCAGCCACGACGGTGGCCCCAACGGTGACCATTACGACGCCTACCTCGCCCTCCCGCCCGCCGGGCGCGGCCCGGGCCTGCTGTTGCTGCAGGAGATCTTCGGCGTCAACCGCCACATCCGCGCGGTGGCCGAGCAGTACGCGCTCGACGGCTTCGTCGTGCTGGCGCCCGACGTATTCTGGCGCGAGGCGCCGCGCGTCGAGCTGGGCTATGCCGGCGCCGAGCGCGAGCGTGCGATGCAGCTGCTCGCGCAGGCCGACCGCAGCCAGCTCGCCGCGGATCTCGCCACCAGCCTTGCGGCGCTGAGTGCGCGGCCGGAGTGCGCCGGCCGCGTCGGCGCGCTCGGCTACTGCATGGGCGGCCGGCTCGCCTACCTGGCGGCGGCCGGCGGCGGCATCGATGCGGTGAGCTGCTACTACGGCGGCGGCATCCAGGACCAGCTCGAATACGCGCCGCGCATCGCCTGCCCGATCCAGTTCCACTACGGCGAGCGCGATGCGCACATCCCGATGGGCGCCGTCGAGAAGGTGAAAGCCGCCTTCGCCGGCCGCGCCGACGCCGAGTTCCATCTCTACGACGCCGAGCACGGCTTCAACTGCTGGGAGCGCGCCAGCTACCACGCGCCCTCGTCGGCGCGCGCGCATGCGCGCACGCTCGAGCTGTTCGCGCGCACGCTGTTCTGAGCGCTGTCCTGTGGATTGCTCGGCGTCAAGCACGCCCGGGCCGGGTCGGCCAACAATGCCCGTGACACCCAGAGGAGAACCCGATGTCGACCGTCTACCCGCTCGATCCCGCCAGCCCCGCCGCCGGCCATGTGCGCACGCTGCTGCAGGCACGTGAACGCAAGCTGCGCGCCGAGGTCGAGGCAACGCGCACGCGCGGCGCGTCCGATCCGCTGCGGGTGGCACGCGAGTCCACCGACCGCGGCGAGGAAGCCGAGGCCGAGGTGGAGAACGGCATCAACGACGCCGAGGTGGCACGCGACGTGGCCGAGCTGCGCGCGATCGGCGAAGCGCTGGCGCGCCTGGAGGCCGGCCACTACGGCCAGTGCCGCGATTGCGACGAGCTGATCGACGAGCGCCGCCTCGCCGCCGAAGTCTTCGCGGTGCGCTGCACCGCCTGCCAGGGCCGCTTCGAGCAGGCGCTGCGGCAGCGCGGCTGAGCTTCAATCCAGCTTGAGCGTCAGCACCGACGCGCCGCGCCAGATCACCAGCTTCGTGCCGGCCGGCTGACGCCAGCCGAGCAGGCTGCGCGCGAGATCGGCGCTGCTGCCGATCGGGCGATCGTTCATCGCCACGATCACGTCGTCGGGCCTCAGGCCCATGCGCTCGGCCAGGCTGGCGCGCCGCACCGTGGTCACCACCGCGCCCTGCGTCGTGCCGCGGCCGCTGGCCAGCGCGAGCTGCGGGCTGACGTCGTCGAACTCGGCGCCCAGGCGCGGCCGCGCGATGCCGCCGGCGCGCAGCTCCTCGGCGATGGCCAGCACCACCTCGATGGGCAGCGACAGGCTCACGCCCGGCGTTCCGTAGGCGCCCACCACGGTGCGCATGTTCATGCCGACGATCTCGCCGCGCGCATCCACCAGCGGCCCGCCGGAGTTGCCGGGGTTGAGCGCAATGTCGGTCTGCAGGTAGAGCAGCTCGGGGTCGTCGCTGAAGTGACGATCGGTGCCGCCGACGATGCCGGCCGCCACCGAGCGGTTCAGCCCGTAGGGCTCGCCCACCGAGAGCACCCAGTGGCCGGGGCGCAGGTGGCTGCTGCGGCCCAGCGGCGGCGCCACCGGCCCGGGGCTGGCGATGCGCAGCAGCGCCACGTCGAGCTCGGCATCGGCACCGACGACGCTGGCGCGCAGCACGCGCTGGTCGGCCAGCTTGACCAGCACCTCGTCGGTGTCGGTGACGACATGCGCCGCCGTGACGAGGTGGCCGGCGGCGTCGATCATGAAACCCGCGCCGACGCGGGCATAGGGCAGCACCGTCTCGCCGCGCTCGGCCTCGGCCTGTGCGCCGCCTTCGGCCGCGGGCTCGGCGCGCGCCACGCCGTAGACGCCGACGGCGAAGGGCAGCGCGCGCGCCAGCGCGGTGACGAAGCCTTCGCGCGGCGCGCCGGCCTCGGGCATCTGGGCGCAGCCCGCGGCGAGCGCGAGCGTCAGGGCGGCGAAGACGGTGGCGGGGCGGGTCATCGGCAGGCGGCGAACGTCATGGCGGTGGCGCAGCGTGCCACAAACTCACTGCGCTTCCGCCGCGACGACACGCCGCCGCTTGCCGCTGCGGCTGCTGCGCCAGGTCTCGACGCGGCGTGTGCTCACGCGCACCGCGGCGAGGCCCTGCGCGCCCAGCCATGCGCGCAGCGCCTCGCGGGCAGCGGCCGTGGCAGCCGCATCGTGCACCGCGCCGAGATCCAGGCGCAGCGCCGCCGCGCCGGTCTGCACGAGCTGGAAGTCGAAGACGCGGCCGTGCCCCTCCAGGATAGTGGTCAGCGCCAGCGGCAGCAGGCGCACGCGCTCGTCGCGCGCGCCGCGCAGCTCGAGCACGTCGTCGCTGCGGCCCTGCACGCTGATCACCGGCAGCGGCGAGCCGCAGGCGCAGGGCTCGGCCTGCAGCGTGACGCGGTCGCCCAGCTCGTAGCGGATCAGCGGCTGCACGTGGTTGGCGAGGTTGGTGAGCCAGACCTTCTCGCCGCAAGTGCCGGGCGGCACAGGGCGGCCGGCCGCATCCACCGGCTCGAGCAGCACCCAGTCGGCGTTCAGGTGCAGCGCACCGCGCGCGCACTCCGATGCGAGGGCGAGAAACTCCGAGGCGCCGTAGCTGTTGGCCAAAGGGCAGCCGAAGGCCGCCTCGATCTCGGCGCGTGCCGCCGGGCCGAGCGTCTCGCCGCCGGTCCACACCTCGGCCAGCGTCACGCGCAGCCGCCCGGCGCGCGCCTCGCCGGCCAGGAGCAGCGCCGCGCTCGGGTAGGTGGCCAGCACCGTGGGCGATTGCGCGTTGAGCGCCGCCACCAGTGCCGGCAAGGGCTGCAGGAAGTCGTGCGCACAGGCGCGCTGGGCGAACCCCGGCTGCAGGCGCTCGAGGCGGCGCAGCGTGACGGTGCTCGCGAAGTGCCCGCTGGTCGCGCCGACGAAGGCGATGCGCTCGGCCAGGCACCAGGGGTCGAGCCAGCGCCGCAAGGGCTGCAGCGGCGGCCGGCGCAGCCCTTCGAGCGCGTCGTAGACGGCCATGGCCGCGCCGTCCTGCACGAACAGGCCCGGCTCGCCCGAACTGCCCGAGCTCTCCCAGACGATGAAGCGCCCCGCAAAGGGCTGGCCGATGTTGGCGGGGGCTGCGGCGAAGGCCTGCACCGGGTCGCGGCGGATCGCCGCATCGCCGGCCCAGCGGTCGAACTGCACCATCAGCTCGGCCTTGCTCACCGACGGCAGCCCGGCCAGGCCGTCGTCGATCCGGTGCCCGCGCAGGCGCTCGCGCCAGAACGGCGAGGCCTCGGCGGCGCGCAGCAGCGCCGCGAGCCGCTCCTGCTGACGCCGGGCCAGCAGCGCCGGCGTGCCGTGCGACAGCGCCAGCACGTCGAGCGCGGCCGCGGTGGTGCGCCAGGGGTCGAGATCGCCGCCCATGCCGCGATGCTCGCCCAGGCACGCGCAGAGCTCTTGCGCAGACGCAAGCTGCCGGATGCGTCAAGCCGTGTTCCGCCCGACACGAGGCTTGGATTGACGCAAGCCAAGCCGGTGTCTAATGTCGCCCATCCCGTTGCCGCCCCGACATCACCCGTGACCCATCCGACCCATCTTGCGGTGCTCGACGACGAGATCGACATCACGCGCCTGCTGGGCCACTACCTGCAAAGCCAGGGCTTCCGCGTCACCGAGCTGCACAACGGCAGCGCGCTGATGGAGCTGATGGGCCGCGACGCGCCGGCCCTGGTGCTGCTCGACCTCGGCCTGCCCGGCGAGGACGGCTTCGCGATCGCGCGCCAGCTGCGCGAGCACTGGCATTGCGGCCTCGTGATCGTGACCGGCCGCGGCGACGCGATCGACAAGGTCGTCGGCCTGGAGGTCGGCGCCGACGACTACGTCACCAAGCCCTTCGACCTGCGCGAGCTGGTGGCGCGCGTCAAGGCGGTGCTGCGCCGCATCGAGCCGCTGGCGAGCCGGCCGGCACCGCTGGCCGCCACGGCGCCGGCGCCCGCCGCCGAGAAGACGCAGCTGCGCTTCGCGCAATGGCGGCTCGACACCGCCGCGCGCCGCCTCAGCGACGAGCAGGGCCGCGACATGCCGCTGACCAGCGGCGAGTTCGACCTGCTCAGCGTATTCGCGCGCGCGCCCGGCCGCGTGCTCTCGCGCGACTACCTGCTCGAGCAGACGCGCGGCCGCAGCGCCGGGCCCTTCGACCGCACCATCGACGTGCAGGTGGGCCGGCTGCGGCGCAAGCTCGAGCTCGATCCGGAAGATCCGCAGATCATCAAGTCGGTGCGCGGCGCGGGCTACATCCTCGTGCCGCAGGTGCTCGCCGAATGACGCCACCACCGCCGCCACCGCCGATCGGCCAGTCGCTGCCCGCCGGGCTCGACGAAGGCAGCATGTTCCGCTCGCTGTTCGCCGCCTACCCCGACGGGCTGATCGTGGCCGATGCGCAGGGCCGCATCGTGCTGGCCAACGACGAGGCGGCCAGGCTGCTCGACTACGGCGTCGATGCGCTGGTCGGCCTGCACGTCGAGGCGCTGGTGCCCGACGCCATCCGCCCGCGCCACGCCGATTTCCGCGCCGCCTATGCGAAGGCGCCGCGCCCGCGGCCGATGGGCACGCAGATGGATCTGGTGGCGCGCCGAAGAGACGGCAGCGAGGTGATGGTCGAGATCGCGCTCAGCCCGCTGCAGGAGCAGGGCCTGCCCTACGTGGTGGCGGCGATCCGCGGCATCGGCTCCTACCCGCGCGTGCGCCAGGCGCTGCAGCGCGCCCACTACGCCGAGCAGGTGGCGCTGTTCGGCCGCCTCGCCGTCGACGCGCGCGACCCCGAGCCGCTGGTCGAGCAGCTGCCGCGCGTCGCCGTCGAGGGCCTGCAGGTGGGCTTCGCCGCGGTCTACCTGCTGCAGGCGAACCGGCTCGATTTCCGCGTCGCCGCCTGCGCCGGCCCGGCGCCCGGCGAGAGCGTCGGCGACATCGTGCCGAACCGCCACGACACCCTGCCCGGCCACGTGCTCGCCGAAGCGAGCGCGCTGCGCGCCGACGCGCTCGATGCCGAGACCCGCTTCGCCGTGCCCGAGGGCTGGCGCCGCGCCGGCGTGCGCAGCGCGCTGGCCGTGCCGCTGCTCGACCGCGGCCGCGTGGTCGGCGCCATCGTCGCCGCGGCCGACGCGCCGGCGCGCTTCGGCGAGGACGAGCTGCGCTTCCTCGACGCGCTGGCGAGCCTGCTGGCCACCAGCCTGCAGCGCGCGCAGACCGAGGAGCAGCTCAACCACTCGCAGCGGCTGGAGAGCGTGGGCCAGCTCACCGGCGGCATCGCGCACGACTTCAACAACCTGCTGACGGTGATCTCGGGCAACCTGCAGGTGCTCGAAGACCTGAGCGCGATCGCCGCCGATCCGTTCGCGCAGCAGCTCGTCGGCGCGGCCTCGCGCGCCAGCCGGCGCGGCGCCGAGCTGACCGGCAAGCTGCTCGCCTTCTCGCGCCGCCAGGTGCTCCAGCCGGCGGCGCTGGACAGCGCCCTGATGCTGCGCTCGCTGGCCGACATGCTGCGCCGCACGCTCGACCAGCGCATCCGCATCGAGGTCGACGCGCCGGCCGATTGCCCGCCGGTGCTGGCCGACGCCGCGCAGCTGGAGTCGGCCCTGCTGAACATCGCCATCAACGCGCGCGACGCCATGCCCGACGGCGGGCTGCTGTGGTTCGCCTGCCGCGAGGTGCCGGCGCGCTCGCCCGACCTGCCGCGCGAACTCGCCGAGGCCGAGGGCGGCGCCTACGTGGCCATCGCAGTCGGCGACACCGGCAGCGGCATGAGCGAGGAGGTGAAGGAGCGCGCCTTCGAGCCCTTCTTCACCACCAAGGAGGCCGGCCGCGGCACCGGCCTCGGCCTGGCCACGGTGTACGGCTTCGCCAAGCAGTCCAAGGGGGCGGTCACGCTGGACAGCAGCGCGGGCAAGGGCACGACGATCACGCTGTTCCTGCCCGGCGAGGCGCAGGCCGCCGGCATCGAGGCGGAGCCCGAGAAACTGGCGGCACTGCCGCCGGGCTTGCGCGTGCTGCTGGTGGAAGACGATGCCGAGGTGCGCAGCGTGGCGCAGCGCTTCCTCGTCTCGCTGGGCTGCACGGTGCTCGCCTGCGCCAGCGCCGAGCAGGCGCGCCACGAGCTGCGGCCCGAGGCGGGCCTGGACCTGCTGATCACCGACATCGCCCTCGGCTCGGGCATGCGCGGCACCGAGCTGGCCGAACTCGCGCGCGCGCGACTGCCGGGTCTGCCGGTGCTGCTGATGAGCGGCTACGCCAGCGCGCTGCTGGATTCGCCGCCCGGCCGGGACCTGCTGCGCAAGCCCTACACCCGCGCCGAGCTCGGCCGCGCGATGGCGCGCGCGCTGGCGGCGGGCAAGAACTGAAGTGTGATCAGTGCACCGCCTCGGCCGCGACGGCGGAAGCGGCGGGCGCCACGCAGCCCTGGATGAAGCGCTCGAGCGCCTCGACCTTGGGAATCTGGATCTCGCGCCGGCCCTTCTCGGCGAAGCGGATCACGTCGGTGCGCGCCAGGCGCGACAGCGCGCGGCTCACCGTCTCCAGCGTCATGCCCAGGTAGTTGCCGATCTCGGCACGCGTCATGCGCAGCGTGATCTGGTCGGTGCGCAGGCCGCGCTCGGCCAGCGCCTCGGCCCAGTTGCGCAGGAAGTCGGCCACGCGCGCATCGGCCGGCAGCGTGCACAGCGACATCATCGAATCGCGGTCGCGGCCGATCTCGCGGCTCATCGCCTCGTGCAGCACCTGCAGCAGCGCCGGCTTGGCGGCGCAGGCCTCGAGCAGCGCGTCGTAGCGGAACGACCAGACCTCGCCGGTGTCCATGGCGATCGCGTCGCAGCCGTAGTGGCCGCTGGCGATGCCGTCGAAGCCCAGCCAGTCGCCGCGGAAGTGCAGGCCCACCACCTGCTCGCGGCCGTCGGGCGAGAGGTTGACGATCTTGACCATGCCCGAGTTCAGCACGTGCAGTGTGGTGAAGCGCTCGCCGGCCTGGTAGAGCACGTCGCCGGCATGCACCACGCGGCGCTGGATGGGCAGCACCTCGCGCAGCAATTCGAGGCAGGCGTTGATCTGCTGGCTGCGGGTCTGGGCGGTGCGGATGATGTCGGTGCTCATGAATTTGCTCCTGCTCAATGGGAGCAGTCTCGCGCTTGATGGAAAACAAACGGCGAACGGCGCTCGGTGTTCGGTAACGCTGCGTGAATGCTCTGTCGCAGTTCCGTATCAAGCGCGATCGGCAGGCTCATTTTTGATGCGGCTCAAGGCTGGGGGACCGCCGCGGCGTAGGGTGCGAGCCTGACCATGCATGCGCGTCCGTCCATCCCGCACCGGCACTTCTGGTCGGTGGAAAGCCTGTCTCCCGCCGACATCCGCGACGTGCTCGATACCGCCCGCCGGCTGCGCCTGGCGGCACGCGAAGGTCAGGCGGGCGCGCCGCTGCGCGGCCGCAATATCGCGCTGCTCAACGACGCCGCCCCGGACGACGGCGCCGATGGCCTGCGCAGCGCCGCCCTCGGGCTGGGTGCGCAGGTCTCGCACCTGCGCCCGAGCGACTCACGGCTGCTGACCGACAACCCGGATCCGGCCACCGTGCGCCTGCTCGGGCGGCTCTACGACGCGATCGACTGCGAGGCCATGCCGCCGGCGCTGGTGGCCGACGTGGCGCGCGAAGCGGGCGTGCCGGTATTCAACGGCCTGGGCGGCAGTTGCCACCCGACGCGCGTGCTGGCCGAACTGCTGGCCATGCAGGAGCTCTCCGGCAAGGCGCTCGACCGCCTGAGCGTGCGCTTCGTCGGCGACCCGAGCAGCGCCTGCGGCAGCGCCCTGCTGCGCGCCGCCGCCGCGACGGGCATCGAACTGCGCGTGGCCGCCTCGCGCGAGCGCTGGCCGGCGCCGGAGCTGTGGGCGCTGCTCACCGCCGGCGCGGTGGCAGGCGGCAGCCGGCTGCACCTGTACGAGAGCGCGGCGCAGGCGGGTGAAGACAGCGACGTCACCGTCGACGCGACCGACGCCCACCCGCCCTGGCGCTTCGCCGCACGCGGCGAGAGCGCGCCGGCCGAGCGCAGCGGCTACCGCCAGGCCACGCTGCAGGCCATGCTCGTCGCGGCAATCAGCTGAAGACCCAAGGCTTGCTCAGCCGTTCGTGATGCGGCTGACCAGCGCCTTGGCGAAGACGCCGGTGCTGGCCGAGCCGCCCAGGTCGCCGGTGCGGATCTTGTCGACGTTGAGCGTCGCATCGATGGCGTTGCGCAGGCGGTCGCCCAGATCCTTGCGCTGCACGTGGTCGAGCATCATGGCCGCGGCCAGCATCAGCGCCACCGGGTTGGCCTTGCCCTGGCCCGCGATGTCGGGCGCCGAGCCGTGCACGGCCTCGAAGATCGCCGCGTCGCGGCCGATGTTGGCGCCCGGCGCCATGCCCAGCCCGCCGACCAGGCCGGCGACCAGGTCGGAGAGGATGTCGCCGAACAGGTTGGTGGTCACCAGCACGTCGAACTGCCAGGGGTTGAGCACCAGCTTCATCGCGCAGGCGTCGACGATCACCGACTCCATCGCGATGCGGCCCTTGTACTTCTCCTCGTACATCTGCTCGGCCGTCTCCTTGAAGATGCCGGTGAGCGCCTTCATGATGTTGGCCTTGTGCACGATGGTGACCTTCTTGCGCCCGGTGGCGATGGCGTGCTCGAAGGCGTACTCGAGGATGTGGCGGCAGCCGGCGCGCGTGTTGATGCCGGTGGCCATGGCGACGGCATGCGGGTCGTCGTCGATCTGCACGTAGTGCTCGTGGCCGATGTACAGGCCCTCGAGGTTCTCGCGCACCACCACCAGGTCGATCTTGTCGAAGCGGCCGCCGGGCACGATGGTGCGCGCCGGGCGCAGGTTGGCGTAGAGCTTGAACTCCTCGCGCAGGCGCACGTTGCTGGAGCGGTAGCCGCCGCCCGAGGGTGTCTCGAGCGGGCCCTTGAGCGCCAGGCGCGTCTTGCGGATGCTGTCGAGCGTGGCCTGCGGCAGCGGGTCGCCGGCGGCCTTGATGCCGGCCAGGCCGGCGGCCTGGGGATCCCACTCGAAGGGCGCACCGAGCGCGGCTAGGGCGGCGAGCGTCGCGTCGACGATCTCGGGGCCGATGCCGTCGCCGGCGATCAGGGTGGCGGGAATGCGCTTGGACATGGTCGTGTCTCTCGGGTGAAGCCGCGCCGGTCAGCGCGAAGAAGGCGCCGAGGATAAACCGGCTCCTTGGCGCCACCCTGACGGCCGCGCACGCCGCGCCGGCTTCAGCGCTTGAAGCCCTGGCAGGCGTCGCGGCGCGGCTGCGCCGGCATCGTGACGCCGCGCTCCTTGGCGCGCGCCAGCATCTGCTCGCGGTGCTTGTCGCGCAGCGCCATGCAGTCTTCGTAGCTCTTGGCCGAGCGCATCTGCGTGCGGTGCTCGTTGCGCTCGGCCGGCGTCATCAGGCCCCAGCCGGGCGTGTAGTCGGCGCCGGCGCGTGCCGCGCCGCCCATCCGGCCCGCGCCCATGCGGCCGCCGCCCATGCCCATGCCGCCGCCGGGGCCCATGCCCATGCGCGGTGCGCTGGCCGCGGGGCCGGAGGCCTGCGGCGCCGGGGCCGGCTGCGCCATCGCCATGCTCGCGGCGAGCGCCAGCAGCGCTGCCAACGAGGTCTTCATCGTGGTCTTCATCACCATCTCCTGAGGATCGGAAAGAGGACACCACGATGCGGCGCTTCGCCGGCCGGGCCCTTGCGCGCGCGCAAGCCAGCGCGCGCGAGAGGATGAGCGCTAAGCTCACCGCATGAGCACCAACACCTCCTTCGGCGACGCCGCCGCGATGTGGAACCAGCGCTACGCGGGCGACGAACTGCTCTTCGGCGAAGCACCCAACGACTACCTGCGCGCCCAGGCGCCGCGGCTGCCGCGCAGCGGCCGCGCGCTGTGCGTGGCCGACGGCGAGGGCCGCAACAGCGTCTGGCTGGCGCAGCAGGGCCTGCAGGTCGATGCGTTCGACATCGCCGAGCGCGGCGTCGCCAAGGCGCGTGCGCTGGCACGACGGCACGGCGTGGCGGTGGATTTCGCCGTGGCCGACGGCGACGCGCTGGCCTGGCCGCAGGCGCTATACGACCTGGTCGCCGCGATCTTCATCCAGTTCGCCGACCCGGCCATGCGCGCGCGCCTGTTCGCCAACATGCTGCGCGCGCTGCGGCCCGGCGGGCTGCTGGTGCTGCAGGGCTACACGCCGCGCCAGCTGCAATACCGCAGCGGCGGGCCGCAGCGCATCGATCACCTCTACACCGAGGAGATGCTGCGCGAGGCCTTCGCGGCCGCCGAGATCGTCGAGCTGCGCAGCTACGACGCCGAGCTGCGCGAAGGCACGCAGCACACCGGCATGGCCGCACTCGTCGGCATGGTGGTGCGCAAGCGCTGAGCCGCCGAAGCGAAGCGCCTATGCAATTGCGCAGCGCAGGCGGCTCAACTCAGGCCGACGCTGGCCAGCTTCGCAGGGCCTTCGCTCTGGCCTGAGCCGCTCCGCCGGCGGCGCGCAGCTCGACGCCGCGGTGGAAAGCCAGGCCGGCGGCGATGCTGGCGCACCAGCCGATCGCCAGCGCGAGGGCCGCGACGCCGCTGGACTCCGAACCGAAGTGCTCGAAGGCCGCGCTGACCAGCAGGTAGACCGGGAAGTGCACCAGGAAGACGGCGTAGGAGATGCGCGCGAGGAAGGCCACCGGGCGCAGATCGGGCCAGCGCTCCAGCGCGCCGGCGCGGCGCGCCACGCCCAGCAGTACGGCCACCGCCAGCGCCAGCGCGATGCGCGGCCGGAAATCGGCCGCCAGCGCCGCCAGGCCGACGGCCCAGATCAGCAGCATCCAGCGCGTGCGCTGGCCGGGCTGCGCGGCCCACCAGGTGGTGGCGCCGAGCGCATACGAGCCGAAGAAATACAGCGCCCAGTCGTCCCAGGCGGCATCACGGTTGAAGTGGAACAGCGAGGCCAGCGCCAGGCCGCCCACCAGCACGACGCCGAGGCGCGCCGCATGCTGCCGCCCGGCCTGCCGCGCCGCCCACAGCAGCAGCGTCAGCAGCGCGAACAGCTGGAAGTCGATGGCCACGTACCAGACGCCGGCCGAGAGCGCCTCGGCATGCGTCAGGCCCTGCAGCAGCAGCGCGTGGGCGAGAAACTGCGCCAGCGAGGCGCGCTCCGGCACCGCCTCGTCGTCCAGCCAGGCGCGCGCCAGCGTGGCGCAGAGCACCGCCAGCAGCATCGCGGCCGCGAAGGGCAGCACCAGGCGGCGATAGCGCTGCCACAGCAGCGCCAGTGGCCGCGCGAAGGCAGCCTGCCCCTGCGGCGCGAGGCTGCGCGCCGCCAGGAAGCCGCCCACCACCAGGAAGATCTGCACGGCCATGCGGCCGTAGTCGAACAGCCAGGCGGCGAGCGCGGGCACCAGATCATCCAGCGCATCGGCCAGCGGGCCGTAGGCGGAGAAGTGGTGCAGCACGATGAGTTGCGACGCCAGCGCCTTGAGGGCGTCGACCAGCGGCATGCGGCGGGGAAGTGTGTTCATGCGAGGCGCGGATGATGGCCCCATACGCGCCTGCCATTTCGAAAAAGTGATGACAGAGCGCTACGGGCGCGCCCCGCGGCGGCGCGCTCAATCGAGCGTGAGTCGATAGCGCTTCAGCGCGACCGCACCGGCGACGAGGATGAACAGCGCCATCGGCCAGACCTCCGGCCACAGCTCGGCCCAGCCGCTGCCCTTGAGCAGGATGCCGCGCACGATGCGCAGGAAATGCGTCAGCGGCAGCACCTCGCCGAGCGTCTGCGCCCAGGCCGGCATGCCGCGGAAGGGGAACATGAAGCCCGACAGCAGGATCGAGGGCAGGAAGAAGAAGAAGGTCATCTGCATGGCCTGCAACTGGTTGCGCGCCAGCGTCGAGAAGGTGAAGCCGACGCCGAGATTCGCGAGCATGAATACGCCGATCAGCGGCATCAGCAGCGCGAAGCTGCCGACCATGGGCACCTCGAACAGCGCCCAGGCGGCCAGCATGATCACGCCCAGCTGCACGTAGCCGAGCGCGACGTAGGGCAGGATCTTGCCGACCATCACCTCGAACGGGCGCGCCGGCGTGGCCAGCAGGTTTTCCATCGTGCCGCGCTCGCGCTCGCGCGTCATGGCCAGCGAGGTGAGCATCACCATGGTCATGGTCAGGATGGTGCCCACCAGCCCGGGCACGATGTTGTAGCGCGACAGGCCCTCGGGGTTGTAGCGCCGGTGCACGACCAGCTCGAAGGGCGGCGCCGCCGTGGCCGCCGCGCCCGGCACGCGGCCGAGGTCGCGGCCCAGCGCCTCGGCGGCGATGCGCTCGAGCGCCGCGATGGCGTTGCCGCCCGCCGAAGGGTCGGTGGCATCGGCCGCGACCAGGATGGACGGTTGCTCGCCGCGCAGCACGCGGCGCGCGAAGTCGGCGGGGATCTGCACCACGAACTGCAGCTCGCCGCGCAGCAGGCGCTCGTCGGCCTCGCGCTCGCCGAGGTCGGTGGCGACGAGGCGGAAGTAGCCGCTGTTCTGCAGCGCCGCGGCGAGGCTGCGGCTCATGTCGCTGGCCACCGGCGCGACGATCGCCGTCGGCAGCCCCTTGGGATCGGTATTGATGGCGTAGCCGAACAGCACCAGCTGCAGGATGGGCACGCCGACCGCCATCGCGAAGGTGAGGCGGTCGCGCAGCATCTGCTGCCATTCCTTGATGAAGATGGCCGCGGTGCGCGCCCAGGACCAGCTCGTCATGGCGTGGCCGCGAAGTTGTCGTGCGCCTGGCCGATGAGGCGCACGAAGGCCTCTTCCAGGTTGCCGCCGCCGGGCTCGATGCCGGCCGCGGCGAGCACCTCGTCCTGCCGGCCCTTGGCGAGCAGCTCGCCGTAGGCGATGAAGACGATCTCGTCGCAGCGCTCGGCCTCGTCCATGTAGTGCGTGGCCACCAGCACCGTGATGCCTTCGCGCGCGAGCGTGTGCAGCTCGTCCCAGAACTCGCGCCGCGCCTTGGGGTCGACGCCGGCGGTGGGCTCGTCCAGCAGCAGCAGCTTCGGCCGATGCAGCAGGCAGGCGGCCAGCGCCAGGCGCTGCTTCCAGCCGCCGGAGAGCGCACCGGCGAGCTGCCCGGCGCGGGCTTCGAGGCCGAGGCGCTGCAGGCTCTCGTCGACGGCGCGGCGCCGCTCGGGCAGCTCAAACAGGCGGCCGATGAAATCGAGGTTCTCGCGGATCGAGAGGTCGTCGTAGAGGCTGAATTTCTGCGTCATGTAGCCGACCTGGCGCTTCAGCGCCGCCGACTCGCGCCGGAAATCCAGCCCCAGGCAGCGGCCTTCGCCGCCGTCGGGCGTGAGCAGGCCGCACAGCATGCGCATGGTGGTGGTCTTGCCGCTGCCGTTGGGCCCCAGGAAGCCGACGATGCTGCCGCGCTGCACCGCCAGGGCTATGTCGTTGACCACCGTGCGCGTGCCGAAGCGCTTGGTGAGGCCGTGCACGTCGATGGCGAGCTCGGTCGTGTTCATGACGATGCGGCCGGCCGCACATCGACCGGCTGGCCGGGCTGCAGGCGGCGCGCGTCCTCGGCGCGCAGCGGGCGCGCCTCGATCAGCACCACCAGCTTGGCGCGCTGCGTGCCCGAATAGATCACCGGCGGCGTGTATTCCGGGCGCGGCGAGACGAAGCTGACGCGCGCCGCCATCGGCTCGCCGCAGCCGTCGCAAGACAGAAGCACGTTCGCGCCCGGCGGCACGGCGGCGAGCTGCGCCTGCGGCACGAAGAAGCGCACCTTGCGCCCGCTCGCCGGCAGCACGGCCAGCACCGGCGTGCCGGCCGGAATCCATTCGCCGGGCTCGCGGTAGGTGTCGATCACCTGCCCGGCCGTCGTGGCGCGCTGGCTCATCTGCGCGAGGCGCCAGTCGACCTGCGCGCGCGCCTGCGAGGCGGCCGCGGCGAGCGCTTCGGCCGAGGCACGTTCGTCCACGCGCGCCGGCAGCTTGCCGCTGCGCAGCGAGGCCGCCACCTCGCTGCGCCGTGCCTCGGCCTGGCGCAGCGCCAGCGCCGCGTCGTCGACGCGCGCGCGCTGCACGAAGCCTTGCGCAAGCAGCTGCTGCTGGCGCTGCAGTTCGGAGCGCGCCAGCTCCACCTGCGTGCCGGCCTGCTCGAGCTGCGCCTCGAGAATCGCCAGCTCCTCGCGGCGCCTGCCCTTCTCGGTATTGCGCGCCTGCGCCGCCGCGCTGCGCGCACGCGCCTCGGCCTCGGCGCCGGCAGCGCGCTCCAGGCTGTCGTCGAGCTGGAACAGCAGCTGGCCTTCCTTCACCATGTCGCCGCCGCGCACCGCCAGGCGGCTGAGCCGCCCGGCCACCGCTGCCGCCGCGTACACCGGCTCGCCCTCCGCGTAGCCGGCCCAGGCCGGCGCCGCCTCGCGCGTGCAGGCCGCGATGCCGAGTGCGGCGAGCAGCAGCGCGGCGCGCGCGCGCAGCCAGCTTCGTCTGTTGCCCAAGCGATGCTGAGTCATTGGCGGATCCGCTCCTGTTCTATGCACCGCGGCGCCGCACCGCGCCCGGGCTCTCGCCGGTCCAGCGCTTGAAGGCGTGGCGGAAGTTCGCTGCGTCGCCGAAGCCCAGCGCGGCGGCGATGTCCTCGGTGCTGAGCTGCGTGTCGCGCAGATAGTCGCGCGCCAGCGTGCAGCGCACTTCGTCGCGCAGCGCCTGGAACGATCGCCCTTCCGCGCGCAGGCGGCGGCGCAGGCTGCGCTCGTGCAGGCCCAGGCGCTCGGCCACCGTGGCGGCGTCGGGGAACCGGCCCGGCGATGCCAGCAGCAGCGCGGCCACGCGCGCCGCCACGCCTTCGGGCCGCGCCGCCTCACGCGTGTGCTTCGCGTGCTCCATCTCGGCCAGCAGCTGGTCGCAGGTGCGGCGCGCCAGCTCGGCGTTCACCGGGCTGGCGAAGGCGAGCGGGTGGTCCAGCCAGGCGGCGTCGAAGCACAGCTCGTCGGCGCTCTCTCCGAAGGCCACCGGGCAGCCGAGCAGTTCGCGCAGCAGCGCGGCGTGCGCGGGCGCGGCATCGCGCAGGCGCACGCGGCGCGGCTGCAGCGTCGTGCCCAGCAGGTCGCGGTGCACGGCCAGCAGCGTGCCCAGTTGCAGCTCGACGACGAAGCGGCGCAGCGCGCTGTCGTGCCCCAGGCCGAGCGGATCGTCGAACACCCACACCGCTTCGCCGGCCTCGTGGCGATGCTCGAAGGCCAGGCCGATCAGCGGCGAGGCCAGCGCGCGGTAGCGCAGCGCGAAGTCGATCGCCTGGCGCGCCGTGGCGCTGGCCAGCAGCGCGTAGCCATAGAGGCCGAAATGCGTGATGCGCGTGCGCAGCCCGGTGCGCAGCGCGAAGCCGGGCTCGGGTGCGAGGCGCAGCGCGTTGGCGTGCACCGCCAGCAGCTGGCGCAGCGAGACGCGCGTCGCGGCGTCGAGCAGCGCGGCCGGCGCGAGGCCGCTGCCGGCCAGCACCGCCGTGGCGGCGATGCCCTCGGCGCCCAGCGCATCCACCAGCAGCGCGATCTTCGCCGGGCGGTGGATGAACTCGTCGAGATCGGGGCGGGTGGGCAGCAGCATCGGCGCAGGGGCAGCGGGCGCTGCGCAGTGTAGCGGCGCTGTCCGGATTCCACATGAAATCGACCGATGCCCACCTCGTCAGCCGCGCAAGCCCTCGCCAGAATCGGCCCACCCCGAAGAGCGCGACGACGCTCCGGTTCCGACAGGAGACAAGCCCATGCTGGCCGACATCGACCAGGTGCGGCTGAACTTCAACCCGCAGGCACAGCTGGGCTTGAACCTGGTGCTCGCGCTGGTGATGTTCGGCATCGCGCTCGACCTCAAGCTCGCCGACTTCAAGGCCGCGCTGCGCACGCCGCGTGCGCTGGCCATCGGCCTGATCAGCCACCACCTGCTGTTTCCGGCCTTCACCTTCGGGCTGATCCAGCTGCTGCGGCCCACGCCCTCGATCGCGCTGGGCATGCTGCTGGTGTCGTCCTGCCCGGCCGGCCACATCTCCAATTTCTTCACCCACCGCGCGCGCGGCAACGCGGCGCTGTCGGTGTCGATCAGCACGCTCTCGACGCTGGGCGCGATCGTCGCCACGCCGCTGAACGTGGCCTTCTGGGCCGCGCAGGACGAACCGATGCGCGCGCTGCTGCGCAGCTTCTCGCTCGACCCGCTGCACATGCTCGGCGACGTGGCCATGCTGCTGGGCGTGCCGCTGGCCGCGGGCCTGGCCATCTCGCAGCGCTGGCCGGCGCTGGCCAAGCGCGTGCACGCGCCGATGCGCGCGATCTCGCTGGGCGTGTTCGTGGCCTTCATCGTCGGCGCGCTGGCGCTCAACTGGGGCATCTTCCTGCAGTGGGGCCGCTACGTCGTCGCGCTGGTGCTGCTGCACAACGCGCTGGCGCTGGCCGGCGGCTACGGCGTGGCGCGCGCCGCCGGGCTGCCCGAGCGCGACCGCCGCGCCGTGGCCTTCGAGACCGGCATCCAGAACTCCGGCCTGGGACTGGTGCTGGTCTTCAACTTCTTCGACGGCCTGGGCGGCATGGCCATCGTCACCGCCTGGTGGGGAATCTGGCACATCGTGGCCGGGCTGACGTTGTCGAGCTTCTGGATGCGGCGCGATCCGCTGGCCGCGCCTTCGAAGGGTGCGACCTGATGAGCAGCGGAGCACGAGTTCTGGTCACCGGCGGCAACGGCTACCTCGGCCATCAGGTGGTGGCGGCGCTGGCCGGCATGCCGCACGAAGTTGCCGCGGTGGTGTCGCTCGACCTGCGCGCCGCGCCGCCCGAGCGCAGCGTGCCGGGTGTGCTGCAGGCCAGCGCCGACATCCGCGATGCGGACCTCGCCGCGCTGCTGCGCGAGCACAACATCGATACCGTCGTGCACCTGGCCGCCATCGTCACGCCCGGCCGGCATTCGAACCGCGAGCTCGAGTACCAGGTCGACGTGGTGGGTACGCGCAACGTGCTGCAGGCCTGCGTGGACGCCGGCGTGAAGCGGCTGGTGGTGTCGTCTTCCGGCGCGGCCTACGGCTACCACGCCGACAACCCGGCCTGGCTGAGCGAAGACGCGCCGCTGCGCGGCAATGAAGAGTTCGCCTACTCCTGGCACAAGCGCCTGGTCGAGGAGATGCTGGCCGAGGCGCGGCGCACGCATCCGGCGCTGGAGCAGGTGGTGCTGCGCATAGCCACCATCCTCGGCGAGACGGTCGCCAACCAGATCACCGCGCTGTTCGACAAGCCGCGGCCGCTGGCCGTGGCGGGCTCGGACAGCCCCTTCGTCTTCGTGTGGGACCAGGACGTGGTGGGCGTCATCGTGCAAGCCGTGCGCGGCGCGCCGGCCGGCGTCTACAACGTCGCCGGCGACGGCGCACTGAGCATCCACCAGATCGCCGCGCACATGGGCAAGCGCTGCCGCGTGCTGCCGCCGGCGCTGCTCGCGGCCGCGCTGTGGCTGGGGCGGCGGCTCGGCCTCACGCAGTACGGCCCCGAGCAGCTGCGCTTCCTGCAATACCGGCCGGTGCTGGACAACCGCCGCCTCAAGGAAGTGTTCGGCTACCGGCCGCGCAAGACCTCGGCCGAGGCCTTCGACGTGTGGTGGACGGCGCGCCAGCGGCGCGCTGGTCAGCCATGAGCAGGGCCCATCGCGAGTTGCGTGGCCGCGTCGTCGTGGTCACCGGCGCGGCCGGCGGGCTGGGCGCGGCGCTGGCGCGCCAGTGTGCCGAAGCCGGTGCGCACGTGGCCGCGCTCGACCTCGACGGCGCGGGTGCGGAGGCCATCGCCGTCGGCCTGCGCGCGCAGGGCCACGAGGCGCTCGGCCTGGCCTGCGACGTGAGCGACGAGGCGGCCTGCCGCGCGGTCATCGCGGCGGTGGTGCAACGCCTCGGCGGCATCGACTGGCTGATCGCCAACGCCGGCATCTCGGCGCGCTGCCTGCTGCGCGAGGCGGCGCCCGCGGTGCTGCGCCGCGTGATGGCGGTGAATTTCTTCGGCGCGGCCTGGTGCGCGCAGGCCGCCCTGCCCTCGCTCGTGCAGCGGCGCGGCCAGATCGTCGTGATCTCGAGCGTCGCCGGCTTCTCGCCGCTGGTCGGCCGCAGCGCCTATGCCGCCAGCAAGCATGCGCTGCACGGTTTCTTCGACAGCCTGCGCAGCGAGGTCGCGGCCGACGGCGTGGGCGTGATGCTGGCCTGCCCGGCCTTCATCGCCACCGGCATCGAGCGCGCCGCGCTCGGCACCGATGGCAAGCCGATGCACGCGCCGCGCCAGACCAGCGGCCGCGAAGCGACGCCGGCCGACGTGGCCGAACGCATCCTCGCCGACGCACGGCGTGGTCGTCGCCTCAGCCTGCCCTCGGGCACCTCGCGCGCGGCCTGGTGGCTGAGCCGCCTCGCCCCGGCGTTCTACGAGCGCCAGATGCTGCGCCACCAGGGTGCGCAATTCGACCTCACGCCACGGAGCCCCGCATGAGCGCTCGCCTGTTCACGCCCTTGCTGATGGTGCTGGCTGTCGCGCCGGCCAGTGCCGCCACGCTCAGCGTCGTCGACGAAAGCGGCGCGCCGCTCGCCACCGCGATGGTGCGCGAGATGCCCGCCACGCGTGCGCCGGCCGACACACGCGATGGCGGCTACCCGTTGCCGGCGCAGCCCTTCGTGGTCGAGACCGACATCACGCGCTTCACCGACGCCGTCGGCCGCGTGCGCTTCGACGATCGCGGCCGCGCCGTGCGGCTGCTGGTGCGCAAGCCGGGCTGGCGCGAAGCGAGCATAGCGCTCGCACCGGGCCAGGCCGAGGCCCGCGTGGCGCTGCAGCGCGAGACCGATGCGCTCAAGCGCGCCGAGGCGCTGCCGGCCAACGCCTGGCTGGGGGCACTCGATCTCGGCGACGGAGAGCGCAAGCGCCACTTCCAGCTGCAGTGCGGCTTCTGCCACCAGCAAGGCAATGCGCAGACCCGCGCCGAGCGCAGCCCCGACGAATGGAGCACGCTCATCAAGCGCATGGTGCGCTACGGCTCGCGCCTGTCGTCTGCCGACCAGAAGGCCTTGCCCGAGCTGCTCTCGTCGGGCTGGCGCGCGCTGCGCGAGCATCCCGAGCGCGTGGCCGGGCCCGCTCCCTGGGACGCCGCGCTGGCCGGCAGCACGCTCACCGAATGGCCGATCGGCGACGCGATGAGCCAGCAGCACGACCAGCTGCTCGGCCGCAACGGCCATGTCTACGTGGCCGACAACATCCAGGATCGCGTGTGGGAGGTCGACCCGGCCAGCAACCGCGTGACCGTGCACAAGATCCCGCACCGCGAGGGCGAGCCGCCGGGCGGCCTGCTGGCGGCGCGCTTGAAGGAGTTCCCGCGCCACGACAGCACCTCGAACGCGCATTCGCTGGCGCAGAGCGAGCGCGACGGCCACATCTTCATCACGCCCTCGGCGCAGCAGCGGCTGGTGGAGTTCGACCCGGCCAGCGGCGCCTTCACGCTGCACGATATCGGCGGCGGCTTCTACCCGCACACCATCCGCGTCGACGCGCAGGACCGCGTCTGGTTCACGCTCGCGCTGTCCAACCAGGTGGCGATGTTCGAGCGCAGCACCGGCCGCTTCACGCTCTACGACCTGCCGGCGCGCGGCCTGCGCGAGCGCCTGACGGTGGCGCTGATCAAGCCCATCTTCAAGCTGATGAGCTGGGGCGTGCCGCTGTCCAACTGGCTGCCGGTGGATCGGCTCTCGACCGGCGTGCCCCTGCCCTACGGCATAGCCGTCACGCCCGACGGCAGCGTGTGGGTGTCGCGCCTGCATGCCGACGACCTGGCACGCATCGACCCCAGGAGCGGCGCCGTGACGATGGTGCCGGTGCCCTTCGCCGGCCCGCGCCGCCTGCGCAGCGACGCCGACGGCAACCTGTGGATCACCGCCTTTCCCGAATCGGCCATCTACCGCTACGAACCGGCCACGCAACGCTTCACGCGCTTCGAGCTGCCGGTGTTGCCGAAGGGCAGCGAGACGCCCTATGCGCTCAACGTCGACAAGCGGCGCGGCATCGTCTGGGTCAACGGCAACCAGAGCGATTCGCTCTACGCGCTGGACATCGCCAGCGGCAACTGGCGCCGCGTGCCGCTGCCGCGCCGCGTGGCCTTCACGCGCGACATCGAGATCGCGGCCGACGGCACGGTCTACACCTCGACGTCAAGTTTCCCGAGCTGGCACGTGGAAGACGGCCAGCCGACGCTGATCCGCGTGCAGACGAAGGCGCCCTGATCGGACCACGCACGAGATGTTCAAGCGCCTGGGCTGGTTCTACCTCTCGTGCCTCGCCGCCTTCACGGCCGGGCACATGATCAACTACGGCGTGATCATCTACGCGCAGGAGGTGATCCGCGCCGACCTGCTCTCCGGCCTCGCCTTCGGCCTGTGCTTCGGCCCGCCGCTGCTGCTGGGCTGGCCGGCCGGCGCGCTGTGCGACCGCCTCGCGCCGGGCCGGCTGATTCATGCCGCGCAGGCCTCGTTCTTCGTCGCCGCGCTGCTGCTGTGGTGGGCCGATGCCACGCTGCCCACCCCCGCGCAGCGCGTGCCGGCGCTGCTGCTGGCGGCGCTGCTGGCGGGCGTGGGCTGGTCCTTCGTGGCGCCGGCGCGCATGGCGGCGCTCGGCCAGGTGGCGCGGCCGGAAGAAATCAAGCCCGCCTCGGTGCTCTTCAACCTGCTGGTGATGATGGGCTTCGGCCTGGGGCCCCTGGCCATCGCGCTGTTGCGCCGCACGGCCGGCTGGCCGGGCGTATTCCTCGGCGCGGCGGCGCTGTTCGTGCTCGCCTCGGCGGCGCTGCTCGCGGTGCGCACGCGCGCCAGCGGCCGCATGCACGGCGCGCTCGTCGCCGAGGTGCGCGAAGGTCTGGCCGCGGTGGCCGCGCGGCCGCTGCTGCGCGAGCTGATGCTGGCGGCCACCACCGGCTACCTCGCGATGGGGCCGATGACGGTGCTGCTGCCCAAGCTGGCGAGCACACGCCTGGGCCTGGCCGAACTGCAGCGCGGCGCCTTCCTCGGCGCACTCGCGCTGGCGCTGATCGCCGGCGGCCTGCTGGCGCTGGCGCTCACGCGCCGCGCCCACCACGGCCGCAGCATCCTCGTCGCCACCGGCGTGGCCGGCATCGCGCTGGCGTCGCTGGGTTGGGTCGGCACGGCAGGCGCCGCGCTGGCGCTGCTGGCGGCGGTGGGCATGGCCGGCGGGCTGGCGCTGTCGCTGATCGTCGCCGGCATCCAGGCGCAGGCGCCCGATGCGCTGCGCGGCCGCATCGTCAGCCTCTACACCATCGTCTCGCAGGTGGTGCCGGCGGCCTCCGGCGTCGCCGCCGGCGCGCTGGTGCAGGCCTTCGGCGTCGGCACCGCGCTGCTCGCCTGCGGCGCGCTGCTGGCCGCGGCGACGGCCGCCAACGCCGTGTGGATGCGCGCCTTGCGAATGCACCGCGGCTGAGGGCGGGCAACACGAACGGCCGTTGAGCGTGCTCAACGGTCGGTGCCCTCACCCTGCCCGAGCGCAACACGGGCGTCACGCGGCGCTTCGACACTGCGCGGAATGAAGATCCTGCTGCTCGTCCACCACGCCAGTTCGGGCACCGATGACATGTCGCTGTCCGACCGCTACCGCCCGCTGGAGCCACGCGGCGAGCGCGAACTCGCCTGGCTGGCGGCGCGCTGCACCGAGCAGCTCGCCCGCCCGGAGCTGATCGTCAGCAGCCCGGCGGTGCGGGCGCTGTCGACAGCGCAAGGTCTGGCCGACGCCTTCGGCTGCAGCGCCGGCCAACTGCGCAGCGACGAGCGCCTCTACGGCGGCGGCGCGCGCGGCCTGCTCGCGGTGCTGCGCGGGCTGGACGATGCGCTCGCGCGCGTCGTGCTCGTCGGCCACAACCCCGAGGTGTCGGAGCTCGCACGCCACTTGGCGCCGCAGATCGCTCATCTGCCCAGCGGCACGCTCGCGGCGCTGGCCTTCGACGTGCCGAGCTGGAGCGCGCTGGCGCCGCAGCATCTCGTCTCGGCCAGCCTGCACGCGCCGGCCATGCCGGCACCCGGTGCGGCGCGCGGCCGCGCCATCGCGGCCGGCCAGGCCTGAGAGCGAACGAACGCGCGCCTTGTATCTTGACTCCTGAGGGCCATCGCTGAAGATGGTCGCAGGCAGTGGAGCTTGTGGGCGAAGGTGGACGCTGTGGGCAACGCGCAGCGTTGTCCACGGTGGCCGCCGGTGCGCCGCAGGCG
>JAGOAS010000016.1 GCA_017983795.1 Piscinibacter sp. | reverse complement strand
TGTGCCTCTGCATGAACACCAGCTTCTCGAACAGCGACACGTCCTGCTCGTTCTTCAGCAGCGCGCCCACCAGCGGCGGCACGCTGACCTTCTCGTCCTTGCTCTGCAGCGCCTCGAGCGGGATGTCCTCGGCCACCAGCAGCTTGAGCCAGTCGAGCAGTTCCGAGGTGCTGGGTTTCTTCTTCAGCCCCGGCAGGTTGCGCACCTCGTAGAAGTTCTTCAGCGCCGCGGCCAGCAGTTCCTTCTTCAGATCGGGGAAGTGCACGTCGACGATGCTGCGCATCGTGTCGGCGTCGGGGAACTTGATGTAGTGGAAGAAGCAGCGGCGCAGGAAGGCGTCGGGCAGCTCCTTCTCGTTGTTCGAGGTGATGAACACCAGCGGCCGGTGCCGCGCCTTCACCATCTCGTGCGTCTCGTAGACGTAGAACTCCATGCGGTCGAGTTCGCGCAGCAGGTCGTTCGGGAATTCGATGTCGGCCTTGTCGATCTCGTCGATCAGCAGCGCCACCGGCTGCTCGGCCGCGAAGGCCTGCCACAGCACGCCCTTGACGATGTAGTTGTGGATGTCCTTGACGCGCGCGTCGCCGAGTTGCGAATCGCGCAGCCGGCTCACCGCGTCGTATTCGTACAGGCCCTGCTGCGCCTTGGTGGTGCTCTTCACGTGCCACTGCAGCAGCGGCATGTTCAGCGCCGTGGCCACTTCCTCGGCCAGCATCGTCTTGCCGGTGCCGGGCTCGCCCTTGACCAGCAGCGGCCGCTGGAGGGTGATCGCCGCGTTGACCGCGAGCATCAGGTCCTGGGTGGCGACGTAGTTCTGTGAGCCTTGGAACTTCATGGTTCGCGGCGCGCGGGTGCGGGAAAGTTCGGTCAGGCCAGTATATCGGCGCCCCTATAATCGCCCGCCAACCCCGAAAACTGCGCCTTCATTGACGATGAACAAAGCAATCTCGATGATCTTCGTGCTGGCGGCCGCCGGTCTTGCAACCAGCGCGTCGGCGCAGGACGCCAAGGCCGGCGAGAAGAAAGCCGCCATGTGCATCGGCTGCCACGGCATCCCAGGCTACCAGGCGAGCTTCCCGGAGATCCACAAGGTGCCGATGATCTCGGGGCAGAGCGCCAAGTACATCGTCGGCGCGCTGACGGCCTACAAGAAGGGCGAGCGCAAGCACCCGAGCATGAAAGCCATCGCCGGCTCGCTGAGCGATCAGGACATGGCCGACCTCGGCGCCTTCTACGAAGCCAGCGGCGGCCCGGCCGCCAACGGCGACGCGCCGGCGCCGACCCCGCCCGCGCCCGTGGCCGAGCTGCTCAAGAAGGGCAACTGCGCCTCCTGCCACGGCGAGAACCTGAACAAGCCGATCGACCCGAGCTACCCCAAGCTGGCGGGCCAGCATGGCGACTACCTCTACGTCGCGCTCAAGGCCTACCAGACCGACGGCAATGCGCAGGTCGGCCGCGGCAACGCGATCATGGCCGGCATGGCCAAGCCCTTCAGCCACGCCGAGCTGAAGCAGCTGGCCGGCTACCTCGCCACGTTGCCGGGCGATCTCAAGACCGTGCCGGAGTCGCGCTTCCGCTGACCCGGGCCGCACACCGACGTGAAAAGCCGCTGGTTTCCAGCGGCTTTTTCGCTTCTGTGGCCGCTCAAGTCATCCCCCCGCGGGCCGATACTCGAAGCAGCCGTCACTGCCGACGGCGGCTGCACATGCTGAAGAAGATTCCCGTCGACGACCTGCGCCTGGGCATGCACCTGCACGCGATGTGCGGGGCCTGGCTCGACCATCCGTTCTGGCGGACCAAATTCATCCTCGACGACCCGGCCGATCTCGACAAGCTGCGCGCCAGCAGCGTCAAGGAGGTCTGGATCGACGTGTCCAAGGGCCGCGATGTCGAGGCGAGCGCGAACGAGGGCGTGGCGCCGCGGCGCGACCCCGCACCCGCACGCTCGGGCGCGGCCGAGGTGCGCGCCGAGGCCGAGGCGCCAGCGCGCCAGCCGCCGCCGGCCGCCGAACTCGGCGCCGAGCTGCAGCGCGCGTCGGCGCTGGTGAACCAGTCGCGCGAGGCCGTCTCGTCGCTGTTCGCCGAGGCGTGCATGGGGCGTGCGCTGGACACCGAGAAGTGCCTGCCGCTGGTCGACGAGATCGCCACCTCGGTGTGGCGCAACCCGGGCGCCATCGTCAGCCTGGCGCGCCTGAAGACGCACGACGACTACACCTACATGCACTCGATGGCGGTGTGCGCGCTGATGGTCTCGCTCGGCCGCCAGCTCGGCATGGACGAGTCCACCGCGCGCGAGGTCGGCATGGCCGGCATGCTGCACGACATGGGCAAGGCCATGATGCCGCTCGAGGTGCTCAACAAGCCAAGCAAGCTGACCGAGGCCGAGTACCAGATCATGAAGACCCACCCGCAGCACGGCTACGAGCTGCTGCAGGAGGGCAAGGGCGTGGGCGAAGTGGCGCTCGACGTGACGCTGCACCACCACGAGCGCCCCGACGGCCGCGGCTACCCGCACGGCCTTGCCGGCGATGCGCTGACGCGCGTGGCGCGCATGGGCGCGGTGTGCGACGTCTACGACGCCATCACCTCCAACCGCCCCTACAAGGCCGGCTGGGACCCGGCCGAATCGATCGCCAAGATGGCCTCCTGGGCCGGGCAGTTCGACACCGAGATCTTCCAGGCCTTCGTGAAGAGCCTGGGCATCTACCCGATCGGCTCGCTGGTGCGCATGCGCTCGGGCAAGCTGGGCGTGGTGGTCGAGCAGAACGAGAGCTCGCTGGTGGCGCCCAGGGTCAAGCTGTTCTTCTCGACGCGCTCGAACATGCCGGTGCCCATCGAGCTGGTCGACCTCTCCGCGCCGGGCTGCGCCGACGCCATCGCCGCGCGCGAGAGCAACGCGCAGTGGAAATTCCCGCACCTCGACGAGCTGTGGGCCGGGCCCGAGGTGCTGCGCAAGCTCGGCAAGACTTAGGCGGAGCGCCCGCCCGCCAGGTCGTCGAGGATCGGGCAGTCGGGCCGGTCGTCGCCGTGGCAGCAATGCGCCAGGTGCTGCAGCGTGCGCTGCATCGCGCGCATCTCGTCGATGCGGCGCTGCAGGTCGGCGGCATGCTCCGTGGCGATGCGCTTGACGTCCTTGCTGCTGCGCCGGCGGTTGCGCCACAGGCCGAGCAGCGTCTCGATCTCGGGCAGGCCGAAGCCGAGGTCGCGCGCGCGGCGGATGAAGCGCAGCGTGTGCACCGTGGCGTCGTCGTACTGGCGGTAGCCCGATTCGGTACGCGGCACCTGCGGCAGCAGGCCGAGCGTCTCGTAGTGGCGGATCATCTTGGCCGAGACGGCCGATTGCCTCGAGGCTTCGCCGATGTTCATTTCTTCTCCGGAGCCCAGCGCTTGAGCAGCAGCGCGTTGCTCAGCACGCTGACGCTGGACATCGCCATCGCCGCGCCCGCCACCACCGGGTTGAGCAGCCCGAAGGCCGCCAGCGGAATGCCGACCACGTTGTAGAAGAAGGCCCAGAACAGGTTCTGGCGGATCTTCGCCGTGGTGCGGCGCGAGATCTCGATCGCCTGCGCCACCAGCGCCGGGTCGCCGCGCATCAGCGTGATGCCGGCGGCCTGCATCGCCGCATCGGTGCCGCCCTGCTCGCCGGCCATCGCCAGGCCGACGTCGGCGGCGGCCAGCGCGGGCGCGTCGTTGATGCCGTCGCCGACCATCGCCACCTTGCCCGCGCCCTCGCGCAGCGAAGCGACGACGGCCGCCTTGTCGCCCGGCAGCACCTCGGCGCGCACGTCGTCGATGCCGAGCGCGCGGCCGACCGCATTCGCGCTGCCGGCGTTGTCGCCGCTGATCATCAGCGTGCGCAGCCCCAAGCGCTTGAGCGTGGCGATGGCCTCGGCGGCCGCGGGCTTGAGCGTGTCGCCGAAAGCGAGCAGGCCCAGCAGCTGCCAGCGGCCATCGGCCTCGCGCGCGGCCAGCCACGACAGCGTGCGGCCTTCGGCCTGCAGCGCCTCGCCGCGCGCGGCGAGCGCCTCGCGCGCGATGCCGAGTTCGTCCATCAGCCGTGTGCTGCCGAGCTGCAGCTCGCGGCCCGCCACCGTGCCGGCAATGCCGCGGCCGGGCAGGGCGCGCAGATCGCTGGCGCTCTGCAGCGGCGCTTTCGCTTCGGCCAGCACGGCGGCGGCGAGCGGGTGTTCGCTGCCCGATTGCAGCGCCGCGGCGAGTGCGACCAGGCCGTCGCGGTCCAGGCCGGCATCGGGCGCGGGCTCGGCCGCGGCGAGGCGCGGCCGGCCTTCGGTGAGCGTGCCGGTCTTGTCGAAGGCCACCACGCGCACCGCATGCGCTACTTCGAGCGCCTGCGCGTCCTTGATGAGGATGCCGCGCCGCGCCGCTGCACCGGTGCCGACCATGATCGCCGCCGGCGTCGCCAGGCCGAGCGCGCAGGGGCAGGCGATCACCAGCACCGCCACCGCATTGAGCACGCCGGTGGCCCAGTCGCCCGTGAGCAGGCCCCAGGCCAGCAGCGTGAGCAGCGCGATGCCCACCACCACCGGCACGAAGACCGCGCTGACCTGGTCGACCAGGCGCTGGATGGGCGCCTTGGCCGCCTGCGCCGACTCGACCAGCCGCACGATGCGCGCCAGCGTGGACTCGGCGCCGACCGCCTGCGTGCGCACCAGCAGCAGCCCTTCGGCATTGAGCGCGCCGCCGGTGATGCGCTCGCCCGGCTGCTTGGCCACCGGCAGGCTCTCGCCGGTGAGCAGCGATTCGTCGGCGTGGCTGCGGCCTTCCTCGACGCGGCCATCGGCGGGGAAACGTTCGCCGGGGCGCACGACGACGAGGTCGCCCACCGCCAGCTCGGCCACCGGCACCTCGAGATCGACGCCCTCGCGGCGCACGCGCGCCGTCTCGGGGCGCAGCGACTGCAGCGCGCGGATCGCGTCGGTGGTCTGGCGCTTGGCGCGCGCCTCCAGCCACTTGCCCAGCAGCACCAGGGTGATCACCACCGCGGCCGATTCGAAATAGAGGTGCGGCATGCCGCTCGCGTCGCTCCACCACAGCCACAGGCTGAGGCCGTAGGCGGCGCTGGTGCCGAGCGCGACCAGCAGATCCATGTTGCCGCTGCCGGCGGCGAGCGCCTTCCAGCCGGCGCGGTAGAAGCGCGCGCCGAGCCAGAACTGCACCGGCGTGGCCAGCATCCACTGCACGAGAGGCGACAGCATCCAGTGCCTGCCGGCCAGATCGCCCAGCATGGGCAGCACCAGCGGCAGCGAGAGCAGCGCGGCCGCGACGACCTTCCAGCCGTCGCGCGAGGGCGTGGCGGCGGGCGCGGGCTGGTCGGCCGCCACCACGTGCGCCGCGTAGCCGGCCTTGGCCACCGCCGCCATCAGCGCCGCCGCGCCGGCCGCACCCTTGATGCGCTCCACGTGCGCCTGCTCGGTGGCGAGGTTGACGCTCGCCGAGAGCACGCCCGGCACCGCCTGCAGCGCACGCTCGACGCGCGCCACGCAGCTGGCGCAGGTCATGCCTTCGATGCGCAGGTCGGTGCTCTCGTGCGGAACCGCGTAGCCGGCGCGTTCGATGGCGCCGGTGAGCGTCTCGGTGGCCACGCGCTGATCCAGCGTGACGGCGGCTGATTCGGTGGCGAGGTTGACGCTCGCCTGCGCGACGCCGGGCACCTTGGCGAGCGCACGCTCGACGCGGCCGACGCAGGAGGCGCAGGTCATGCCCTCGACGGGCAGGGTGAGGGTGGTGGCGGAATTCATGGCGGCAGTCTGGACCTTCACATCATGTCAGGGTCAAGCGTTTCCCGATTTGATCTTTGTCCTTGACCTTGCCACGGTGTCAGGGTCTATCGTTGCGTCATCCTGAGCCCAAGCGGAGACCCCGATGATCGAACTGACCCTTCCCGACATGACCTGCGGCCACTGCGTCAAGACCGTCACCGGCACGCTGCAGAAGCTGGATGCGAATGCCCAGGTGCAGTGCGACCTGGCCACGCACACGGTGCGCGTGGAAACCACGCAGCCGGCCGAGGCCGTCAAGCAGGCGCTCGCCGACGAGGGCTACCCGGCGCGCTGACCGCAAGGCCGCGCCACAGCGGCCTACACTGCGGCCACTTCCAACCCCATGGAGTGGACCGCATGCCCCGCCTGATCGCCCGCAGCGCCGCCGCCCTCGCTCTCGTCGCCACGCTCGCCGTCGCGCCCATCGCCCACGCGCAGACCCTGCGCTGGGCCAGCCAGGGCGACCCGCAGACCATGGACCCGCACTCGCAGAACGAGTCCATGACCAACATGATGAACGGGCAGGTCTACGAGAAGCTCGTCAACCGCGACAAGCAGCTCGGCATCGTGCCCGCGCTGGCCACC
Source organism: Piscinibacter sp. (assembly GCA_017983795.1). GTDB lineage: Bacteria > Pseudomonadota > Gammaproteobacteria > Burkholderiales > Burkholderiaceae_C > Piscinibacter. Next base: position 96,286 of record JAGOAS010000016.1, on the reverse strand, counting down.
GAGTGGCAGCAGGTCTCGCCCACGCTGTGGCGCTTCAAGCTGCGCCCGGGCGTCAGGTTCCACGACGGCACGCCCTTCAACGCCGACGACGTGGTGTTCTCGATGGAGCGCGGCGCCGCGCCCACCTCGACGATCAACCAGTACGCCACCGCGGTGGGCAAGCCGCGCAAGGTCGACGATCTCACCGTCGAGTTCCAGCTCGCCGCGCCGAATCCGATCTTCCTGCAGCACCTCGAGACGCTGTGGATCATGAGCAAGGTGTGGAGCGAGAAGAACCGCGTCACCAGGCCGCTGGACTTCAAGAACAAGGAAGAGAGCTACGCCGGCCTGAACGCCAACGGCACCGGGCCCTACATGCTGGTGAGCCGCGCGCCCGGCATCAAGACGGTCTACAAGCGCAACCCGAACTGGTGGGGCAGGTTCGAAGGCAACGTGCAGGAGATCGTCTATACGCCGATCGGCAACGACGCCACGCGCCTGGCCGCGCTCGTGTCCGGCGAGATCGACTTCGTGCTCGACCCGGCGCCGCGCGACATCGCGCGCCTGCGCAACACCGCCGGCGTGAAGATCATCGACGGGCCGGAGAACCGCATCGTCTTCATCGGCATGGACCAGTTCCGCGACAAGCTGCTCTACGGCAGCGTGCCCGGCGACAGGAACCCGTTCAAGGACCAGCGCGTGCGTCGCGCCATGTACCAGGCGATCGACATCGAGACGATGAAGACCAAGCTGATGAACGGGCTCGCCGTGCCGACCGGCGGCCTGACGCCCTCGCCGCTGGGCTCCTACAACGACCCGGAGATCGAGGGCCGGCTGCCCTACGACCTCGCCGCCGCGCGCAAGCTGATGGCCGAGGCGGGCTTCGCCGACGGCTTCGAGGTCACGCTCGACTGCCCGAACAATCGCTACATCAACGACGAGGAAATCTGCATCGCGCTGGCCGGCATGTGGGCGCAGCTGAAGATCAAGGTGAAGGTCAACGCCCAGCCGCGCGCCACCTACTTCCCCAAGCTCGAGAAGCAGGACACCAGCCTGTACATGCTCGGCTGGGGCGGCGCCATCACCGACGCCGAGACCACCTTCACGCCGGTGCTGCGCAATCGCGGCGAGAAGGGCGTGGGCTACTGGAACTTCGGCGGCGTGAAGAACGACAAGTTCGACGCGCTGGCCGCGCAATCCAGCGTCGAGCCCGATGCGAAGAAGCGCGAGGGCCTGATCAAGGCGGCGCTGCGCGAGTACAAGGAGCAGGTGCACGTGATCCCGCTGCACCGCCAGGTGATCCCCTGGGCGGCGCGCAGCAACGTGAACGCCGTGCACCGCGCCGACAACTGGCTCGAGGTGCAGTGGGTCACGGTCGGGAAATGAGCGTCGCCGCGATCGCCAACATCACCAGCGCGATCGCCGCATCGAGTACCCGCCAGGCGAGGGGCTTGGCGAACAGCGGCGCGAGCAGCCGCGCGCCGTAGCCGAGCGCGAAGAACCACACCGCGCTGGCGCTCGCCGCGCCGGCGCCGAAAGTCCAGCGCGCGCCGTCGGGCTGCTGCGCGGAGATCGAGCCGAGCAGCACCACGGTGTCGAGCCAGCAGTGCGGGTTCAGGTAGGTGAAGGCGAGGCAGGCCGCCAGCGCGGCGCGCAGATCGCCCACCGCCTGGCCCTGCACGGCCAGCGTGTGCGGCGAGAGCGCGCGTCGCGCCGCCATCAGCCCGTAGCCGAGCAGGAAGGCCGCGCCGCCCCAGCGCGTGATCTCCAGCAGCGCGGGCTGCGCCTGCACCCAGCGCCCCAGCCCGGCGACGCCCAGCGAGATCAGCAGCACATCGGAGAGCGCGCACACCAGCACCACCGGCAGCACGTGCGAGCGCGCCAGCCCCTGGCGCAGCACGAAGGCGTTCTGCGCGCCGATGGCGATGATCAGGGCGGCCGAGGTGGCGAAGCCCTGCAAGAAGACCGTATTCATCGGCGGCGATGTTGCCGTGTCGGCCGCATGAGATCCAGCTAAACTTTCTGAGCTTCGATTAGCGAAACTGATGCAGCTCGATTCCCGCCAGCTCGCCGCCTTCGCCGCCGTGCTGCGCGAAGGCAGCTTCGAGGCGGCGGCGCGCTCGCTGCACGTCACGCCCTCGGCGGTGAGCCAGCGCATCAAGGCGCTGGAAGAGCGTCTCGGCCGCGTGCTGATCCGCCGCGCCAGCCCCTGCGTGGCCACGGAGGCCGGCGAGTCGCTGCAGCGCCATGCGCAGCAGCTGCAGCTGCTCGAGGCGCAGGCGCTCGCGCCCTTCGGCATGACCGCGGCGAGCGCGCCTGCGGCGCGCGAGGCGCAGGAGGCGCTGCCGCTGGCCATCGCCATCAACGCCGACTCGCTGGCCACCTGGTTCGTGCCGGCGCTGGCGGCGCTGCGCGAGCAGCACGAGGTCTGCCTCGACCTGCACGTGGAAGACCAGGACCATTCCAGCGAACTGCTGCGCCAGGGCCGCGTGCTGGCGGCGGTGAGCGCCGAGCCGACGCCGGTGCAGGGCTGCCGCGTCAGCCCGCTGGGGCGCATGCGCTACCTGGCGGTGGCGAGCCCGGCCTTCATGCGCCGGCACTTCGCCGCCGGGCTGGACGATGCCGCGCTGGCGCGCGCGCCCTGCTGCAGCTTCAACCAGAAAGACCAGCTGCAGGCGCGCTTCCTGCGCCAGCTGAGCCGGCGCCGCCTGAACCCGCCGCAGCACCGCGTGCCCAGCACGCACGGCTTCGTGCACGCCGCCCTGCACGGCCTGGGCTGGGGCATGAACCCGGAGGCGCTGGTGGCGCCGCTGCTGGCCAGCGGCGATCTGGTCGAGATCGCCCCCGGGCGCGCCCTCGACGTGCCGCTGTACTGGCAGCGCTGGAGCCTGGAGGCGGAGGTGCTGAAGGCACTCGGCGATGCCGTGGCAGCGGCGGCTCGCAGCGGGCTGAGGCCGATGCGGACGCCCCCATCTGCGGGGGTGGCGGATTGATGCCCCCGGCGCGGCTGCGTACATTCTCACGAACCGCAGGGGAGTCGCCATGATCACCGCACTCATCGTCGTCGTCGGAGGCGTGATCGCCTGGATCCTGGTCGACCGCGGCCTGAGCTGGTGGCGCGAGCGCCGCTACGAAGGCCCCTCCACCTGGCACGGCCAGGGGCCCGGCACCAACTTCCACTCCTCCGGTTTCGAAGACACGGTGCCGCCTCACGAGCTGGTCGAGCCGGCGCGGCGCGCGTAGCTGCCTTGTAGGCCGGCCCATGGCCGGCCCGCCGCCGGCATGGGATTGCGCAGGCGCTGCCTTGGGACTACAAGGGCAGCCCGATCCCCGCGCAAGGAGAGCAAGCATGGCCAAGCCTGCGTTGCGACGTTTCCTTCCGGCCCTGGTGGCGCTCGGCGCCCTGGCCTCGTGCGGCGGTGGTGAGATCGTCGCGGTGCTCGGTTTCGTCGGCTCGGCCGGCGGCGACTGGAAGCAGGACGATTCGCCCGCCGACGGCCTGCAGCAGCGCAGCACCTGCGGTGCCGGCGGCACCGACGACTGCTTCATCAACATCCAGCCGGTCGGCGGGCAGAACCTGTTCGTGAGCGACTTCGACGTGAGCTTCACCAGCAACCTGCCGAGCTGCCCGGCCAGCGGCACGGGGCGCGCCAGCGGCAAGCGCATGACGCTGACCAACTGCTTCACCGGCCAGTACGTCAACGTCAACCAGGCGGTGTCGGACAACGGCAGCATCCGCATGTTCTTCAACTTCACGCCCAGCCTGACGCAGGGCATCTGGGTCGAGATCCAGGAGGGCAAGCGCCGCTTCGTCTTCCCCAATTCACCGATCAACAACGCCGCGAGCGGCTGCGAACTCACGTCGCCGGCGAGCACGCCGGTGGACATCGTGATCAGCCCCGCCGACATCATCAACCCGGCGGGGCCGTTCGAGACGACGATCGCCTCGTTCACGGTGCAAGGCGGCGGCGCGGCGTGGCAGGGCAGCTTCGTCGGCGTCTCCGGCATGCGCCTGACACGCGGCAGCGAGAAGCTCGAGCTCGAGCGGCGCCAGGGCAGCGCGAGCTGCAACTGAAGCGCGCAGCTCCAGCATCTTCAGCGCCACAAGGGGAAGAAGGCCTCGCGCCGCAGCGTGACACGGCGCGGCGCGGCGTCGGCCGCCTCGGTGCCGAGCGCGAACTCGGCTTGCGTGCGGCCGGCGAGCCGCTGCCAGACCTGCTCGGGCGGCCAGCCGTGTGCATCGGCGTCGTCCAGGCCGAGCAGCCATTGCCCGGGGGCGATGCCGGCGGCCGCCGCCGGGCCAGCATCGAACACCGCCGCGACCCGCGGCGCGGCGCCGCCGGCCTCCAGCCGCAGGCCGAAGCCGCCCGCCAGCGGCGCCGGCTCGGGCAGGCCGGGCAGCTCGACGAGCAGGCGGCCGCCGGGGCCGTCCAGCGTCACCGCGCCGGCCTCGAAGGCCGCGCAGCCGAGGCTGCCCGAGAGGCGATCGAAAAACGCGCCGCGTTCGCCCGGCGCGCCGCTCTCGAAGGCCGCCGGCAGCTCGTGCATGGTCCAGCCGGCTGCGCTCACGCGTTCGATGCGCGCGTGCAGCGCGCGCACGCTGCCGCCCAGCTCGCGCACCGTGGAGGCGGGCAGGGCCGCGCTCGCCTCGAGCAGCGTGCGGGCGCGCTGCGCGAACAGCACCAGCGCACCGGCATTGCCGGTGTCGAACAGGAACGGCTCGGCGCGCCGCTCGCCCAGTGCCAGCGAGAGCACAGGCAGGCCCGCATCCCAGTGCAGCGGCAGCAGCGCCGAGGGCCCGGCCGGCGCTGCCGCACGCTGCGGCCACGACAGCTCGCCGCGCGCGAAGTCGAAGCGCGTGACGGCCTCGCGCAGCCAGGGCGCGCCGATCAGCCCGTCGAGCGTTGCGCCCGCCGGGCCGAGCAGGCTCGCCAGGTCGAGTGCCGCGGCCTCGGCGCGCGCCGGCGTCTGCGGCAAGGGCAGCGGCGGCAAGGCGAAGCGCGGCAGCCGCTGCACGCCGCCAGCGCCGGCCACGCGCAGGTCGGCGCGGCGCTCGAGCTTCAACTCCTGCGCCAGCGCAGGTGCGATCAGCGCGATGCTCGCGCCGCTGTCGACCAGCCAGCGCGTGGCGCGCCCGCCGAGCGGCAGCTCCACCCAGGGCAGGCCGCCGATGTCGCCGGTGCGCAGCAGCTGCAGCGGCAGCGCGCGGGGGGCTTGCGCGCGGGCTCGCCGCATCGGCGTGCCCAGCGCGGCGCTGACACAGACACCGCCGCCGAGCTGGAGCACGCGGCGGCGACGCATCAGTCCTCCAGTTCGCGCGCCAGGTCGCCGATCAGATCGGCCGAATCGGCGCTGACGCGCTCCAGCGCCGTGCGTGCCGCCTGCGTGAGAGCATCCTTCTCGGTATCGAGCCGCGCGATCTCTTCGGGCGTCGCCGCGCCGCCGTCGGCCAGGCGCTGCAACGCGCCCAGCACCTCGTTGAGGCGGAACAGCGCGCCGCGGTAGACATCCACCTCCACGGCCGCCACCAGATCGCGCATGTCTTCGCACAGGCTGCGGCGGTCGTGCCAGGCCGCGGTGATGCGGTCGCGGTGCAGCGCCAAGCGCGGGATGAAGCGATCCGCCACGCGGTTGTACTCGGCCAGCGTGTCGCGCACGTGGTCGAAGGCCTCCTGGTTGCCCGACAGCACCGCGAGGCTGTGCTGCATCGAGGCCTGCCAGCGGAAGGCCGCCTGCTGGAACTCGGTCAGCTCGCCGGCCCAGTCGTCGAGCAGGCGGCGGCGGTCGGCGTTGCGCAGCGTCTCGACCAGCATGCTGCAGTGCTTGAAGAGCTCCTCGGCGAGCGTGCGCGCGCTGGCGGCGATGCCGGCGTCGCTGAGGTCGGTGGCGTCGAGGTAGAGCGTCTCCTGCGGATCGAGGCCGAGGCTGGCGAGCGCGCCTTGCACCTCGCGCAGCAGCACCGGGATGACGAAGGTGCGCTGCAGCGCGACCTGGCGCTGCAGCGCCATCGCGGTTTCCTGCCTGACCCAGTCGGAGGCGAGCGCGTGCTCGTCGACGAACACCAGCACGAAGTCGCACTCGCGCTCGATGGCCGCGCGGATGCGCCGGTCGAAGCGCTGGCCGGGCGCCATCGCGTCGCGGTCCAGCCAGATCGACACATGCGCGGGCAGCGGCTCGGTGAGCTGTCGCACCAGCGGCTTGCTCTCGCTGGCGTGGCTGAGGAAGATCTTCATCGCCCGCCGGTTGTAGAAGCCCGGCGCGGGCGCGTCAATTCCCTATTGAAAGTGCTGCAGCATGCGCTCGAGCGCCATCGTGAACGGCGCCTGCATCATCGGCAGCGTCAGCAGCACGCCGACCAGGCCGACCGACAGCGTGATCGGGAAGCCGATCGCGAACAGGTTGAGCTGCTGCGCCACGCGCGCGGCGATGCCCATCACCAGGTTCACGAACAGCAGCATCGCCACCATCGGCAGCGCGATCCACAGGCCGACGGCGAATATCTCGGCGCCCCAGCGCTGCGGCTCGGCGGCCTTCAGGAAGGCGAAGGGCTCGGGCCCGACCGGGAAGCTGTGCAGGCTCTGCACCACGCCGGCGATCACCAGCAGGTGGCCGCCGGTGACGATGAATACCCAGCTCACCGTGACGCCGAAGAAGCGGCTCACCGCGGTGGTCTGGCCGCCGGTGGCGGGGTCGAAGAAGCCGGCGAAGTTCAGGCCCATCTGCAGGCCGACCAGCTCGCCGGCGAACTCCACCGCGGCAAAGACGATGCGCACCGCGAAGCCGAGCGAGGCGCCGATGACGATCTGCTGCAGCACCACCAGCAGGGTCACGGCCGAATCGAGCGGTATGGGCGCGACCGCCGGCACGCTCGCCTGTGCGCACAGCGCGACCAGGAAGGCCAGCGCCACGCGCAGCCGCATCGGTACCGAGCGCTGCGCGAATACCGGCAGCGTGCCCAGCAGCGCGAGCACGCGCAGAAAGGCCCACAGGATGGGCGTGACCCAACCGAGGAGCTGGGCCTCGGTGAAGGTCAGCATGGCTGCGATCCGTTCGGACTGAGCTTGTCGAAGTCCATCGAGGTGCTGCGCGGGGCCCTTCGACAGGCTCAGGGCGAACGAGGAGTCTCAGCCGACGACGGTCGGAATCGCCTGCAGCGTGCGCTGCAGGTACTCGACCAGCGTGGTCAGCATCCACGGCCCGGCCACCGCCAGCACCGCGACGGCGGCCACGACCTTGGGCACGAAGCTCAGCGTCGCTTCGTTGATCTGCGTGGCGGCCTGGAAGATGCTCACCAGCAGGCCGACGGCCAGCACGGTCAGCAGCATCGGCGCGGCCACCATCAGCAGCGTGTAGAGGCCTTCCTGGCCGAAGGTGAAGACGATCTGCGGATTCATGTCACGAAGCTCGCGGCGAGCGAGCCGATGAGAAGGTTCCAGCCATCCGCCAGCACGAACAGCAGCAGCTTGAAGGGCAGGGCCACCAGCACCGGGCTGAGCATCATCATGCCCAGGCTCATCAGCACGCTGGCCACCACCATGTCGATGATGAGGAAGGGAATGAAGATCAGGAAGCCGATCTGGAAGGCGCTCTTCAGCTCGCTGGTGACGAAGGAGGGCACCAGCACCTTGAAGGGCACCTCGGCCGCCGGCGTCGCCGGGTCGATCTTGGCCAGGCGCGAGAACAGCATCACGTCGGACTGGCGCGTCTGCTTGAGCATGAACTCGCGCAGCGGCTTCTCGCCGCGTGCCAGCGCCTGGTCGAAAGCGATCTTGTTCTCGGCGTAGGGCTGGTAGGCATCGGCGTAGACCTTGTCCAGCGTCGGGCCCATCACGAAGAAGGTCAGGAACAGGCTCAGGCCGACGACCACCTGGTTGGGCGGCGCCGCCTGCGTGCCCATCGCCTGGCGCAGCAGGCTGAGCACGATGACGATGCGCGTGAACGAGGTCATCATCAGCATCACCGCCGGGATGAAGCTCAGCGCGGTGAAGAACAGCAGCGTCTGCACCGGCACCGAGTAGCTCGCGCCGCCCGCGCCCTGGCCCACCAGCAGCGGCAGGTTGGGGCCGGCCGCGCTCTGCGCTAAAGCGGCTGCAGGAAGCGCCGATATGGCCGTCAAGGCGAGGAGCGGCCAGCGCTTAAGGCGCATCGCTCTGCCCCTTGGCCTGGTTCAGCTTCGCCAGCAGTCCGGCGAAGGCCGGGCCCGCCGGCGCCGCCGGTGCGGCAGCACCTTCCACCGGCGTCATGCTGTGCAGCGTGGTGATGCTCGAAGGCGTGACGCCCAGCACCAGCCAGCGGCGCTCCTCGCCCGCGCCCACTTCCACGGTGACGATGCGCTGGCTCGCCGACAGCGGCAGCACCGCCACGTGTTTCATCAACGTGCCGCTGCCCGCGCCGCCGGCCGGCGTGCGCTTGAGCAGCCACAGCGCCACCGGGATCGCCGCGAGGATCGCGAGAAACCACAGCAGCGAGCTCATCAGGGACGAATTCATTTCAACCCTTGGACAGGCGGCGCATGCGCTCGCTGGGCGTGACGATGTCGGTCAGGCGGATGCCGAACTTGTCGTTCACCACCACCACCTCGCCCTGCGCGATCAGGTAGCCGTTGACCAGCACGTCCATGGGCTCGCCGGCCAGCGCGTCGAGCTCCACCACCGAGCCCTGGGCGAGCTGCAGGATGTGCTTGATCGGGATGCGCGTGCGGCCCAGCTCCACGGTGAGCTGCACCGGGATGTCCAGGATCATGTTGATGTCGTTGCCGGCGTTCGTCGCCGTGGTCGGCGCGAAGCTGGCGAACGAGGCCGGCGCCACCTGCTCGGGCTGCACCTCGGTGGCGGTCTCGACCGCGCCGCCCGACTTGGATTCGGCGAGCGCCGCGGCCCACTCGGCCGCCATCGCGTCCTGCTCGGCGGCGTTGCTGTTCTCAGCTGACATGGCTTTCTCCCAGCCAGGTCATGTTCGACCCGGTCAACATGCGTTCGACTTTCAAGGCGTATTTGCCGCTGCTGGTGCCGTAGTGGCACTCGAACACCGGCACGCCGACCACCTTGGCGTGGATGTTCTTCTCCAGGTCGAGCTCGATGAAGTCGCCCGGCTTGAAGGCGAGCAGCTGCTCGACCGTTGCGTCGGCGTGCGCCAGCTCGGCCACCAGCTCCACCTCGGCGGCCTGGATCTGGTTCTTCAGCAGGTTCACCCAGCGGCGATCGGGCTCGTTGGAGTCGCCCTGCATGGTCGAGTACAGGACGTCGCGGATCGGCTCCAGCGTCGAGTAGGGGATGCAGAAGTGGATGGTGCCGCTGGTGTCGCCGATCTCCAGCGTGAACGAGGTGGCCACCACGATCTCGCTGGGCGTGGCGATGTTGGCGAATTGCGGCTGCATCTCCGAGCGCTGGTAGTCCAGCTCCAGCGGGTAGATGCCGTGCCAGGCCTTCTGGTACTCGGCGATGATCACCTCGACCAGGCGCGCGATGATGCGCTGCTCGGTGGGCGAGAAATCGCGGCCCTCGATGCGGGTGTGGAACTTGCCGGCGCCGCCGAAGAGCGCGTCGATCACCGCGAACACCAGCGTCGGGTCGCACACGATCAGGCCCGAGCCGCGCAGCGGCTTGACGCTGACGATGTTGAAGTTGGTCGGCACCACGATCTCGCGCAGGAAGGCGCTGTACTTCTGCACCTTGATGCCGCCGATGGCGATTTCCGGGCTCTTGCGGATGAAGTTGAAGAGGCCGATGCGGATGTTGCGGGCGAAGCGCTCGTTGATGATCTCCATCGTGGGCATGCGCCCACGGACGATGCGTTCCTGGCTCGACAGGTCGTAGGTGCGCACGCCGCCCTGCGGCTGCTCCTCCTGCTCGAGCTTCTGGCTCTCGCCGGTGATGCCCTGCAAGAGGGCATCGACCTCGTCCTGCGAAAGGATCTGCTGGTTCATCTCACTGGATGATGAAATTGGAGAAGTGCACGTGCTTCACGGGCAGCTCGACCTCGGCCTTCTTCTTCTTTTTCTTCGGCTTGGCGTCGGCGTTCTCTTCTTCCGCCTCGGGCTCGTCGGTCTCGATGCCCAGCGGCTTGACGACCTCGCGCATGATCTCGGCGGCCAGCGCCTCCTTGCCCTTGCGCTCGAGCAGCTCGGCCGAGCTCTTGTGCGCCAGCACCATCAGGATGCCGTTGCGGATCGCCGGCATGTAGGCCTTCAGCGTGTCGGCGGTCTTGCTGTCGTCCAGCTCCAGCGTGATGCCGATCTGCGCGTAGCGATCGACTTCCTTGTCGGCCAGGTTGACGATGAACGGATCGAGCGGCAGGAAGGCCGGCGGATGCGAGGCGTCGTGCTTGGCGTCCTTCTTGTGCTTGGGCGATGCGCCCTCCTCGCCTTCGGCCTCGGCAGCGGCAGCCGCCTCGGCGGCCTTCTTCTTCATGTAGAAGACCGCGCCACCACCACCCGCGGCCACGACCAGCAGCGCGGCGGCGATGATGATGATCAGCTTCTTCTTGCCCTTGGCGGGCGGTGCGGCGGCAGCATCGGCAGCGGCGGGGGCGGCGGCGGCGGACATCGGCTCTCCTTGATGAGCAGGCACGGCCTTTCGGCCGGCCGATGCAGGGAATTCTGGGGACAGGGCATCGCGGCGATGCGGCGAAAAGGGCGGGAAATCCGGTCAGTCCGGCGCCGCGCGGGAGCGTGCGTACGCGCTATGCGTACAAGTCCACGCCCGAGGCGCCGGCACGGCCGCGCCAGGCCGGGCGCTGTGCCGCGGCGGCCGCGTCGGCGCGTTCGTTGCGACCGATGCGCATGCTGCGGCTCTCACCCTCGCGGCGGCCCTCGCCGCGCGCATCGGCGCCCTGGCCGCCGTGCTGCGTCACGCCGCCGCCGGCCAGCGTCAGGCCGGCGTCGCGCAGCGCTGCAGCGAGTTCGGGAAGGCTCGCCTCGATGGCTGCGCGCGTGGCGGCGGCCTGGGCGCCGAAATCGATGCGGGCGCGTTCGCCGTCGAGCGCGATCTGCACCGACACCGGGCCCATCTCGGCCGGGTTGAGATGCAGCTCGGCCTGCTGCACGCCGTCCTTGGCGAGCAGGCTGATCTCGACGCCGAAGGCGGCGGCGAATTCGGGCGATTCGAGCGGCACCGGCAGCGGCACGCCGACCACGCCGGCGTCGGCGGCGGTCGGGGTGGGCGTGGCGGGCGCGGCGGCTGTCTGCACCGGCTCGAAGCCGGCCGGCAGCGTGAAGCCGGTGCCGGCAGCGGCGGGCGCGGACGCCTCGCGGCTGCTGGCGGTGGCGGCGCTCGCCTCCTCGCGCGGTGCCTGCGCCGCGCTCTCGAGGGCCGCCATGCGTTCGCGGCCGGCCTTCTCGGCGCCGCGTGCGCCCGGCTGGCCATGGCTGGCGCGGCCGTCGGCGGGCGCTGCCGCATCCGGCGCCGGCGCCAGGGCCGGGCGCGCCTTGGGGTGTCCCGACGCCTCGACGCCGCCCGCTTCGGGCGCGAGTTTCTTCGCCTCGTCCGTGTCGGCCGCGGCGGCTTCGGCCGGCGGGCGATGCCATTGCGCCAGCCATTGCGCGAGCGCCGGGTCGGTGGCCTCGGTCGGCGCCTCGGCCGCGTCGCCCTTGCCCGGCTCGCGCGCCGCCTTGTCGACATCGGCGGCCTCGCGGCGCGCCTCCGCCTGCGGGTTGCGCGCGAGATTGCGCGCGCTCTGGCGTGCCTTGGCCTGACGGGCCTCGTCGCCGTGCGCCGCCGCTGCGCCGTCGCCCGCCGCTTCGGCCGGCGCCTGCAGGGCCATCAGTTGCGCGAAGTCGCCTTCGCCGGAACCAGCAGGCTCGGGGCTCGCGGGGCGGGCCGGCGGCAGGCTGCCGCTGCTGACTTGCGCGATGGTCATGGTGGTCTCAGAAACGGGTGGTGGCGGCGGCGAGGCGGTTCCAGGCGGCGCGCGAGGCCAGTTCGTCGAGCGAGCGCTGCTCGCGCTGCGCACCGGCCTTCTCGATCTCGGCGACGCGGCGCTCGACCAGCTTGAGCACGGAGGCGACGCGCAGCTCCTGCTGCTGCAGCGTCTCCAGAGCGCGCTCGAGCTGGCGTTCGGCCTGCACGACCACGCGCTGCTGGTGTTCGATGGCCTGCGTCAGCCGCGTCACGAAGCCGTGGTAGCTGTGCAGCAGCTGCACCTGGCCGGCCTCGGTGAAGCGCTGCGCCCAGCGCTGCTCGTAGTCGCGCCGGTAGGCGACGAGCTGCTCGGCCTGCGTGCGCGCAGACTCCAGCGCCTGCTGCATGTGCTGGCGGTGGGCCAGGGCCTCGTCGCGTTCGCGCTCGGCGTGCGAGAGGAGTGCGCTCAGGGGTTGCAGTGCATCGTTCATCGCTGTGTTCTTGTCCGTGGGTCTCAAGTACCGGCGACGACGCCGCGCAGCTGCTGCACGCTCGCCTCCAGCGGTGCGTTCTCGCGCATGTCCTGCTGCAGCAGCGCGCGCATCGCCGGGGCCAGACGCACGGCGGTGTCGAGTTCGGCATCGTGGCCGGGCGCGTAGGCGCCGAGCTGGATCAGGTCGCGTGCCTTGTTGAAGCGCGACAGCAGCTGGCGCAGCCGGCGCGCCGCTTCCAGGTGCGGCTGCGGCGCCACGTTGGCCATCACGCGCGAGACCGATTTCTCCACGTCGATGGCCGGGTAGTGGCCGGCCTCAGCGAGCTCGCGCGTCAGCACGATGTGGCCGTCGAGGATGCCGCGCGCCGCGTCGGCGATCGGGTCGTTGGTGTCGTCGCCTTCGCTGAGCACGGTGTAGAAGGCGGTGATGGAGCCGCCGCCGGCGACGCCATTGCCGCTGCGCTCCACCAGCTGCGGCAGCTTGGCGAAGCAGCTCGGCGGGTAGCCCTTGGTGGCCGGCGGCTCGCCGATGGCCAGCGCGATCTCGCGCTGCGCCATCGCGTAGCGCGTCAGCGAATCCATCAGCAGCAGCACGTCCAGCCCGCGGTCGCGGAAATGCTCGGCGATCGCGGTGGCGTAGTTGGCGCCCTGCATGCGGGTGAGCGGCGGCGCATCGGCCGGCGCGGCGACGACCACCGCGCGCTTCAGGCCTTCCTCGCCGAGGATGTCCTCGATGAACTCCTTCACCTCGCGGCCGCGCTCGCCGATCAGGCCGACCACGATCACGTCGGCGGCGGTGTAGCGCGCCATCATGCCCAGCAGCACCGACTTGCCGACGCCGGTGCCGGCAAAGAGGCCGATGCGCTGGCCGCGGCCCACGGTGAGCATGGCGTTGATCGCGCGCACGCCGGTGTCCAGCGGCTGGCGCACCGGCTCGCGGTCCATCGCGTTGATGGCGCGGCGGATCAGCGGTTCGTTGTGCACCTGCGCGATCGGCCCCTTGCGGTCCATCGGGTGGCCGTGCGAATCGACGACGCGGCCGAGCAGCCCGTCGCCCACCGGCAGGTGCAGCGTGCGGTCTTCGCCGCGCCGCCAGGGGTGGCGCAGCGCGCCGAGTTTGAGCGGCACCACCGGCGTGGGCCGCGGCACCACGCGCGCGCCGCTGGCCAGGCCATGCACGTCGCCGGTGGGCATGAGATACGCGCGGTCGCCGTTGAAGCCGACCACCTCGGCCGTCACCGGCGGGCTGCCCTCCATGCGCACCTCGCACACCGAGCCGACCGGCAGGCGGATGCCGCTGGCTTCCAGCACCAGGCCGGCCACGCGCACCAGGCGGCCCACCGTCTCGAGCGGCACCGGCTCGGCGGCGAAGTTCTTCACGTCGGCGAGGAAGCGGCCCCAGTTTGCCGTGGTGGCCAGCGCGCGCGCTTCGAGCTGCGAATTCATCATGGCGTGGGCTCCTCGCTGCTCCACGCCGCTTCGGAGCCGAGCGCCGCGGCGGCGCGCCGCCAGCGCGACTCGATGCTCGCGTCGATGATGCCGATGTCGGATTCAACCAGGCAGCCGCCGCGCGTGACCGCGGCATCGGCCACCAGGCGCGCGCCGCGCGCTTCCAGGATCTCGGCGGCGCCTTGCGCCACCAGCGGCTGGTCGTCGGGGTGCACGCGCAGCGTCACGTGGCGTGCCGACAGCAGCAGCGCCTCGATGGCTTCCTGCGCCACCACTGCCACCTGCTGCGCATTGGAGCGCAACTCGCCGCGCACTACCTGGCGCGCCAGCGACACCGCGGCATCGGCGAGCGCGCCGGCCATCTGCTGCTGCAGCTCGTCCATCTGCGCCGCGTAGCTCTGCATCAACGCGCCCATCTGCGCGGTGGCCTGCTGCGCGAAGCTCTGCTTGAAGCTCTCCAGCGCGGCCAGGCCGTCGCGGTAGCCGTCGTGGTAGCCGCCCTGGCGCGCGGCGCGCAGCGCCTCGGCCTGCAGCTCCTCGGGGCTCTTCTGCGGCTCGGCCGCGGCCGCGGCAGCAGCCTCGGCCTCGCCACCCAGCGAGCCGGGCGTCCAGGCCGCGAACGAAGACAGCTCCTCGCGCGGGATGAAGCGGGTGTAGGCGTGCGCGCTCTTGCCGCCGCCGGGGGGCGGGGGCACCTGCCTGAATTTGTCGCGGGCGGAGCTCATCACAGGAACTCGTCCTCACCGCCGCCGCCGAGCACGATCTGGCCTTCGTCGGCCAGGCGGCGCACGATCTTGAGCATCTCCTTCTGCTCGGCCTCGACCTCGGAGACACGCACCGGGCCGCGCGCTTCCAGATCCTCGCGCAGCGTCTCGGCCGCGCGCGTCGACATGTTCTTGAACACCTTCTCGCGCATCTCGGGCGTGGCGCCCTTCAATGCGATGACCAGCGATTCGCTCTGCACTTCCTTGAGCAGCGACTGGATGCCCTTGTCGTCGATCTTCTCCAGATCGTCGAAGGTGAACATGTTGTCCATGATCTTCTGGGCCAGGTCGTTGTCGACCTCGCGGATGTAGTCGAGCACCGCCGTCTCGACGCTCGAGCCCATCAGGTTGATCATCTCGGCGGCCGTCTTCACGCCGCCCAGCGAGGCCTTCTTGAGGCGGTCGCCGCCGGCCAGCACCTTGCTCATCACTTCATTCAGATCCTTGAGCGCCGAGGGCTGGATGCCGTCCAGCGTGGCGATGCGCACCATCACCTCGTTGCGCTGGCGCTCGGGGAAGGTCTTGAGCACCGAGCCGGCCTGGTCGAAATCGAGGTGCACCAGGATGGCCGCGACGATCTGCGGATGCTCGTTGCGCAGCAGCTCGCCCACCGAGCCGGCGTCCATCCACTTCAGGCTCTCGATGCCGGTGACGTCGGCGCCCTGCAGGATGCGGTCGATCAGCAGGTTGGCCTTGTCCTCGCCGAGCGCCTTGCGCAGCACGCTCTTGACGTACTCGTCGGTGTCGGTGACGAGCATGCTCTGCTCGCCGGCCAGCGCGTTGAACTTGTCGAGCACGCCGTCGACGCGCTCGCGCGGGATGGTCTTGAGCTTGGCGATGGTCTCGCCCAGGCGCTGCACTTCCTTGGGCGCGAGATGCTTGAAGACCTCGGCGGCTTCCTCCTCGCCGAGCGACATCAGCAATATGGCGGCGTCTTCGATGCCCTGGTCATCCATGGTCCGGTTCTCTCGTCAGGCGGCTTCGCCACTGACCCAGCCGCGCACGATGTTCGCCACGGCCGCGGGGTTCTCCTTGGCCAGGGCGCGCGCGGCGTCGAGGTGTTCGTTGCTCTTGGGCGCGGGCAGCGCGGGCGCACCGGCGGCGCCGGGCAGCAGGTTGTCGTCGTCGACCACGGCGCTGAGCTGCTGGCCGGGCGCGGGCGGCGGCGGCGGCGCGAGCGCGGCCTTCATCGCCGGGCGGATCATCCCGAAGAAGACGATCAGGGCGATCAGCGCCAGCCCG
Source organism: Piscinibacter sp. (assembly GCA_017983795.1). Lineage (GTDB taxonomy): Bacteria > Pseudomonadota > Gammaproteobacteria > Burkholderiales > Burkholderiaceae_C > Piscinibacter. The sequence goes on along the minus strand of JAGOAS010000016.1, from coordinate 80,522 downwards.
GCCGGCACCGCGGCGGCGCGCAGCATGTCGATGATCTCGGGCTGCTTCCACAGCGGGATGTCGACCTTCTCGATCTTCTCGACCTTGAAGGGCGCGTTGATCACCTTCACCGAGTCGCCGCGCTCCTGCTTGAAGCCGATGCTCTCCTGCACCAGCGCGGTGAGCTTGGCGATCTCGTCGCTGCTCAGCGGCGTGGTGCTGGTCTTGCCCTTGGCGTCGGTGCTGCTGCGGTGGTTCACCACCACGGCGGCGTTCAGGCGCTTGATGGCGCCGGTGGCATTGCGCGTCACGCGTACGGTCTTGTCGATCTCGTAGTTGGTGGTCGCGTCGTGGCGGTTGTTGCTGTTGCCGCCCGACTGCGCACCCTGCAGCGCGCCGGGCGAGCCGCTCACCGGCGCGGTGGCCGGCACCGGCGGCTGGTTGGAGGCCGCGCCGGGCACGCCGGAAGGCGCGCCGCCCGTGCTGCCGCTGCTCTCGCTGACCTGCTGGCTGCGGATCGCCACCGTGGCGTCCTTGCCCTGGTTGGGCGAGAACTCCTCCGAGGTGGCTTCGCTCTGCGAGAAATCGACGTCGGCGGTGACGGTGGCGCGCAGGTTGTCGCGGCCCACCAGCGGCTCGAGCAGTTCGAAGATGCGCTTCTGGTAGCCGCTCTCGACCTGCGCCACATACTGCAGCTGCTGCGCGTCCAGCCCGGCCTGCGGGTTGGCCTGATCGCCGGTGAGCAGCGCGCCGGTCTGGTCGAGCACGCTCACCGCCTTGGGGTTCATCTCGGGCACGCTGGACGACACCAGGTGCACGATGCCGGCGATCTGCGCGCGCTCCAGCGTGCGGCCGGGGTAGAGCGTCAGCATCACCGAGGCGGTGGGCTTCTGCTGCTCGCGGAAAAAACCGTTCTGGTTGGGCAGCGCCAGGTGCACGCGGGCGTTCTGCACCGCGGCCAGCGCGGTGATGGAGCGCGTCAGCTCACCCTCCAGGCCGCGCTGGAAGGTCAGGCGTTCCTGGAACTGCGTCTGGCCGAAGCGCGCGCCGTCCATCAGCTCGTAGCCGACCACCGAGCCCTTGGGCAGGCCGGCGGCGGCCAGCTTGAGGCGCGCGTCGTGCACCTTGGATGCCGGCACCAGGATGGCCGCGCCGCCGTCGGCGTGCCGGTAGGGCACGTTCATCTGAGAGAGCTGGGCGATGATGGCGCCGCCATCCTTGTCGGACAGGTTGGCGTACAGCACCTTGTAGTCACCCTGGCTGCTCCACATCGTCATCGCGACGGCGAGCGCGGCGAGGCCGGCCAGGCCGAGGCCGAACATCAGCTTGGTCTTCATCGGCATGGCCGCGACGCGGGCGCCGAAACCGGCGGGCTCGACCATCGGCAGGGCGGCGGCGTTGGCGTTGGCGCGGGCGGGAACGACGGCGTTGTCCATGTCAGTTCAGCGGGTCGACTCGAGTCACGGGCACGAAGGCGCCCGCATCGAAACCGATTGTTCGGGAACTGAAGGGCGCGCATGCGGCGAACAAGCCGGGCAATCGCGGCCAGTTCGGCGCTCCGCCGTGGCGGGGTGTGACTACGATCACTGCACTCCCCCGTGGTGAGGGCATGCCATGAACGTCAACCTGAAACCCTTCGATTTCGCCCAGGCGGCCGCCCGTGCCGGCCTGGCAACCAACGGCCAGCCGCTGAAATCAGCCGGCAAGGTCGAGGGTGGCGGCTTCCAGGCTGCGCTGACCCAGGCGCTGGGCTCGGTGAGCAACGCGCAGAACCAGGCCACGGCACTGCAGCGCGAGGTGCAGCTGGGCAACCCGGACGTCAGCCTGGAAGAGACGATGGTGGCCATGCAGAAGGCGCAGATCGGCTTCCAGGCCACGCTGACGGTCCGAAACCGCCTGGTTTCGGCCTACAGCGAGATCATGAACATGCAGGTCTAGGCCTGCTTGTCGAGCTTCTCGCCCAGCAACGGCACCGAGCCGTAAGGCGAGGGCTGCTTGGAAGCAGGCTCCAGCTCGCGCGCGAGCCGGCTCAGCCACGGAAAGCGCGGCGCCTTGGGCAACTGTGTGGTCTCGTCGATCTCGATCAGCGATGCGGAGTTCGACGCGGCCGTGTCGGCCTCGGTGGAAGACTTGGTGCCAGCCTGGTCGGCCGTCCTGCCGGAAGTCGTCGGCAGCACGACGCGGCCGACGCCAGCGACGTGGTTCACGCTCATGATGCGCTCCTGTCGGGCGAAATTCCCCGTGACAGGAGCTTCGGCATCCGATCGGCGAACTTGAGGGTGAAATTGCCGCGGTTGTAACGCGGTGTGAACGATTGCCGCTTCGAGCGTCAGTCCAGCGACATGAGCCGGCGCCGCTTCTGCGTCTGGTCGATGAAGCGCTGCAGCGCGCGCTCGGCATCCTTGCCGAGCTGCACGAACTCGCAGCCCAGCCGGGCGCCCTTGGCTTCCGGGTTGAGCACGCTGACGTGCTGCAGCCGCACGTTGGCGACGATGCGCGTGTCGGCGTCGAGGTCGATCTGCACCTGGTTCATCACCATGCCGGGCTGCATGGCCGGCACGTCCTCGGGCAGGAACAGCGCGCAGCCGCCGATCGACACGTCGATCACGCGCAGCGCCAGCTGCATCTCGGCGATCACCGGGTGGCGCACGCGCGCCACCGGCGAGCTGCGCAGCAGCGGGCGCACGCGGAAGGAGTTGCGGCGCTGGAAGCGGAACAGCTCGCGCGGCAGCCGCGCGCTGATCGCGCTGCCGCCCACGCCGCGCACGAGCACGAGGCCCTGCACGTCGAACTGCACCTTGATGCTGTCGAGGTAGCCCACCGCCACCGCCTCGTCGCACTCGACCAGGCGCTGCGTCATCGGCGCGAGCGCATCGGCGCTGAAGCTGAGCTGGCCGCGCGTCGGGTCGAGCGACCACAGCGTGGTGGAGAGCATCGCGCCGTTGCTGCCGTTCAGGTTGAGCAGCAGATTGCCGTCCTGGAACTGCTTGAGCAGCGCGACGATCTCGCGCGGCGCGGTGATGCGGAACTCGTCCAGCCCGCCATTGCTGGCGGACAGCGACTCCAGCGGCATCGGCAGGGTTTCCATGTCGATGTCCCGGGGCGGGTCAGTGGACGGTCTTGGTGCGGCCGGCGAGCAGCTCGTCGAGCTGGTCCAGCCAGGGTTCGGCGAGATGGCGGATCTCGGCGTCGTTGACGAGGATGCGCTGCATGATGCGCGACTTGAGCTGCGCCTCCTCGCTGGCCAGGTTCTGGCGCGTGGCGGCGTGCTTGAGCTGCGAGATCAGCAGCGCGCAGGCGCCTTCGAGCTTGACCACCGTATCCCAGTTGCCGCTGCGGGCGGCGTCCAGCATGTCCTGGCTGGCCTTCTCGATGGCCTCGTAGTAGCTGAGCAGTTGCGACGGCATGGTGTGGGTCTTGTTCGTGTTCATCGAGGGCGCGCCGTTCACTGCGCCTTGGCCGTCACTTGCGGGCCGATCGCGGCCCACGCGCTGCGCACCGGCTCCATCAGGCGCGCGCACTCGTCGAGCGCATCCAGGTCGTTGTGCAGGTTCGCGTAGGTCAGCCGCACGCCGATGTAGGCGTAGAGCGCGTCCAGGTCGGCGGCGATGCGGCCGCCGTCCTTCTGGTTCAGTCCCGCCTTCAGGCCTTCCTCGACGATGCGAGCGGCGTGCCCGATGGCGCGGCCCTTGGCCTCGATCTGGCGGCCCAGCAGCGCGCCGCGGGCACGCGCCACGGCGTCGGCGAAGCCCTCGAAGAGCAGCTCGATCAGCTTGTGCGGCGTGGCGTTCGTGGTCGCCGTCTCCAGGCCGATCTGCTGGTAGGCGTTGGCCAGCGAGTGCAGGGCGCGCGGCGAAGCGTTGGTGGCTGCGAACATGGCGTGGGGCTCGTGCAGTGGCGTGTGCCTTCAATATCGGCCCGCGCTGAAACGACTTGAGATGTCGCCGCGCGCGAAAAGAGGCGGGCTTCAGCCGCTCTTGTTCCAGGCCGCGACCTGCTGCGTCACGTAGCTGCTCAGGCTGTTCAGAGAGGCCATCTGCTTGTCCAGCGCGCTGTACTGCTTCTCCAGGCGCTTCTGCGTCTGGTCCAGGCGCGTCTGCATGCGCTCCTGGTCGTCCTGGTTGCGCTTGAGCTTGTCGGAAAGCGCCTGGCTGCGCGAGCTGATGCCGCCGTCGATGCCGATCATGCCGCTGGTCAGCGTGCGCAGGCGCTTGCCGAAGCCGTCCAGCGAGGCGTCGGTGAGGCTCGAGTTGGAGAACAGCTTGGCGATCTCGGGCAGGTTGGCCAGCGCCTTGTCGAGCCTGGTGCTGTTGACGCTCAGGCTGCCGTCCTGCTGCATTTCCAGGCCGATGTCCGACAGCCGCGCGTAGGTGGCCGAGGCGCCGCTGCTCGAGCCGAGCAGCGAGCGCAGCTGGTTCTGCACGCCGACGATCGAGCTGTCGCCCTGCAGCACGCCGGCCTTCTTGGTCGTGGCGTCGTACTTGGTGTCGGTCTTGATGAGCGCCGCCAGCGCCGAGTAGGCGGTGGCGAAGTCCTCGATCTTCTTCTTCAGCGTCTCGGTGTCGGCCGCGACCGACACCGTCACCGCATCGATGGTCTCGGCGTTGAGCGTCAGCGTCACGCCGTCGAGCACGTCGGTCAGCGTGTTGCTCGCCGAAGTGATCGGCAGGTTGTTGATGGTCGCGGCGGCGTCGGCGGCCGCCTGCGAGAGTGTCGCGCCGCCGGTGCCGCTGCCCGCGTCGAAGGCGAGGCCGTCCAGCCCCGTGCCGCTGACCGTGGTGCTGAAGGCGTTGGCCAGCCCGGTGCTGTTGGAGCGCATCATCAGGCGCGCGCCGCTGCCGTCGTTGAGGATGCTGGCGGTCACGCCGGCGCCGGCCGAGTTGATCTTGTCGCGGATCGCCGCCAGCGTGTCGGTCGCTTCGATCGTGACCGCCACCGGCGTGCTGCCGCTGGCCGCGCTCTGGAGGGTCAGCGTGCCCGCGCCGAGCGTGGCCGTGCTCGAGGCCACCGCCGGCGCGGCGATGGTCTGCGCCCTGGCCAGGCTGCTCACCTGCACGCTGTAGCCGGCGGCGCTCGCGCTGCTGCTGGTGGTGATGCTCACCGCGCTCGACGAGGAGCTGCCGGTGGTCGTCTTCCAGAAGTCGCTGGAGGCGAGCTTGGCGGCGGCATCGTTGAGGGTCGACACCGCGCTCTTGATCTTGCCGACCTCGGAGATCTGCGTCTGGATCTTCGATCCGGCGCTCTGCAGGTTGGTCAGCGGCTGCTTCTCGATGGCCATCAGCTGCGTGATGATCGAGCTCGCGTCGATCCCGCTGCCGACGCCGAGCGAACTGATGGTGGCCATGGGGTCTGCCTTTCAGGAAATGACGAAGGCGCCGGCGCCTGATCCTCGCGGGGCGCTCGACGCCTTGCTTTCGGCGGCCGCGGCCCGGACTTGAGCCGCGCTGCGTGACGAAACGTTCAGCCCTTCAGCAGCTGCAGCACCTGCTGCGGCACCTGGTTGGCCTGCGCCACCATCGCCGTGCCGGCCTGCTGCAGGATCTGCGAGCGCGACAGGTTGGCGGTCTCGGCCGCGAAGTCCGCATCCATGATGCGGCCGCGCGCGGCGCTCTGGTTCTCGCCGGTGATCTGCAGGTTGCTGATGGCGAACTCGAAGCGGCTCATCGCGGCGCCGTAGGTGGCGCGGCTGGTGGTGATCGCGTCGAGCTGCGCGTCGATCGCGGCCACCGCGGTCGAGGCCGCGCCGGCGGTCAGGATGTTGCCGGTCACCGTCGCCACCGTCGAGGTGGTGATGGTCATCGTGTCGCCGTTGTTGGCGCCGACCTGGAAGGTCTGTGCGCCGGCGCCCGAGCCGACGATGGCCGTGCCGTTGAACTTGGTCTGCTGCGCGATGCGGGTGATTTCCGCCGACAGCTGCTGGAATTCGGTGTCGAGGTTGGCGCGGTCGCCGCTGCCGTTGGAGCCGTTCTGCGCCTGGATCGACAATTCGCGCATGCGCTGCAGCACGTCGGTGACGGTGGCCAACGCGCCTTCGGCGGTCTGCGCCAGCGAGATGCCGTCGTTGGCGTTGCGGATCGCGACGTTGATGCCGCGGATCTGCGAGTTCATGCGGTCGGCGATCGCCAGGCCGGCGGCGTCGTCCTTGGCCGAGTTGACGCGCAGGCCCGAGGACAGGCGCTGCATCGAGGTCGCCAGGGAACTCTGCGAGGTGTTCAGGTTCCGCTGCGCGTTGAGCGACGAAACGTTGGTGTTGATGGTCTGCGGCATGAATGCACTCCTGAAGGATCCGTTGTCTTGCCGGATCACTCGACCGGCGACTTCAGGCCCCTCTCGAGGTTTGGCCTGTCAGACGAATTCTTCGGCAGCCGCGCGGCGCGGGGTCGCTCGAATAGCGGCGCGAAACGCCGCCAGTTCGGCGCCGATGAAAAAGGCCGCCCGAAGGCGGCCTGTGGTCAAGCGCGGCGCGAGCCGGGTTCAGCGCAGCAGCGACAGCACGTTCTGCGGCAGCTGGTTGGCTTGCGCCACCATCGCCGTGCCGGCCTGCTGCAGGATCTGGGCGCGCGACATGTTCGCGGTTTCCTGCGCGAAGTCGGCGTCCATGATGCGGCCGCGGGCGGCGCTCTGGTTCTCGCCCGAGATCTGCAGGTTGCTGATCGCGAACTCGAAGCGGCTCATCGCGGCGCCGTAGGTGGCGCGGCTGGTCGTGATGGTGTTCAGAGCGGCGTCGATGTCGGACACGGCGGTGGAGGCCAGAGCCGCCGTCGTCAGGCCGCCGGTGACGGTGGTCACGGCCGAGGTCGTGATCGTCAGCGTGTCGCCGTTGTTGGCGCCGACCTGGAAGACCTGCGCACCGGCGCCCGAGGCGCCGACGATGGCCGTGCCGTTGAACTTGGTCTGATTCGCAATGCGGGTGATTTCCTGCGACAGCTGCTGGAATTCGGTGTCGAGGTTGGCACGGTCGCTGGTGCCGTTGGTGCCGTTCTGCGCCTGCACTGCCAGTTCGCGCATGCGCTGCAGCACGTCGGTCACGGTGGACAGCGCGCCTTCAGCGGTCTGCGCCAGCGAGATGCCGTCGTTGGCGTTGCGGATCGCGACGTTGATGCCCTTGACTTGGGCATTCATGCGGTCGGCGATCGCCAGGCCGGCGGCGTCGTCCTTGGCGGAGTTGACGCGCAGGCCCGAGGACAGGCGCTGCAGCGAGGTGGACAGCGACGCCGCCGAGGTGGTGGAGTTGCGCTGTGCGTTCAACGACGACACGTTGGTATTGATGGTCATGGGCATGATGAAGACTCCTGTCAGTGGTTTAAGACTCCAGTCGTCCGCTGTGTCGTGCAGTGCGTCGTGTTCTGCTCAACCTTTGGCCGGCTAACCGGACACGGCCCTGTTGCCAGAACCGTTGCGAGGGTTATCGGAGCCGTCCCGAAAGAACTTGAGGGGCTGGATGAAGGGCTCGCGAGTTCGTCAAGCGGCCGATCGTGGAAATAGCACGGCCAAGCGCCCCTTGATCCGTGCATCGCTTGCAATTCGTTGCGACTCGATGCGGGGACAATCCCGCGCCATGCGCAACGCCATCGCCCTGGTGCTGATCGCCCGCAACGAGGAGCGCTGCATCGCACGCTGCCTCGCCAGCGCGCGCGCGCATGTCGACGAGATGATCGTGCTCGACACCGGCAGCACCGATGCCACGCGCGAGATCGCGGCGCGCTGCGGCGCCCGCGTGTTATCGGCCGCGTGGCCCGACGACTTCAGCGCCGCGCGCAACCTCGCGCTCTCGCACACCAGCGCACCCTGGCGCCTGGTGCTCGATGCCGACGAGTGGATCGCAGCAGGCGCCGAGAGCCTGGATGCCGTGCGCGCGCGCGCGCCCGGCTTCCTCGGCCTGCTGCGCGTGGACAGCGTGGTCAACGACGAGCGCGGCGCGCTGCAGCACGCGCCGAGCTGGATCCCGCGCCTGCTGCCGGCCGGCGTGCACTATGAAGGGCGCATCCACGAGCAGCCGGCCAGCGCGCTGCCGCGCGAGCGGCTGGCGCTGGTGATCGGCCACGACGGTTATCTCGATCGCGCGCGCGAGGCCAAGGCCGGCCGCAACGAGCGCCTGCTGCGCCTGGCGCTGGCCGAGCATCCGGGCGATGCCTATCTCTATTACCAGCTCGGCAAGGATCTCGAGGTGCGCTCGCGCTTCGCCGAGGCGCTGCCCCACTATCTCGAGGCGCATCGCGCGGGCGAAGCCGCGGCGGCCTGGCGCCACGATCTGGTGATGCGGCTGATCTTCACGCTCAAGAAGCTGAAGCAATTTGCGCAAGCCGTCGAACTGGCCAGCCACGAGCTCGAACGCTGGAGCGATTCGCCCGACTTCTTCTTCACCCTCGGCGACCTGCTGCTCGACTGGGCGCTGGCCGAGCCGCAGCGCGCCGCCGAACTGCTGCCGCAGATCGAGGCGAGCTGGCAGCGCGCGGTGCTGATCGGCGAGCGCCCCGAGCTGCCCGACAGCGTGCGCGGGCGCGGCAGCTTTCTCGCCGCGCACAACCTGGCCGCCTTCCACGAGAGCCTGGGCCAGGCGGCGCAGGCCGCGCAGTGGCGCGAGCGCGAGGCACGCTGGCGCCAGGCCGAATAGCGCCGGCAAGACCGCGCTTTTCCGGCGCTGCGCGGGCGGGGGCGGCGCGTACGCTCGCCGCACCATGGCCCTTGCCCTGCCCCAACCGAACCCGCCCTCATCCGCCTCGCCCGCGCAGCAGCGCGCCTGGCGCCAGTGGCAATCCGCCCAGAGCCGTGCCGAGCACGAGCAGTGGGGCGAGGCCGCGCTCGGCTTCGAGCAGGCCTATGCCGCGCACGAATCCAGCGCCTACGGCCTGGCCGCGGCGCACGCGCTCATCAAGGCCGGCCGTGCCGACCTGGCGCTGCGCCGCACGCAAGCGCTGCGCGCGCGCGATGCGCGGCTCACGCTGGCCTACACGCTCGAATCGCATGCGCTGATGGAGCGCGGCCAGAACGAGGCCGCCGCCGCCTGCCTGCTGGCGCTGCCGGCCGAGGCGCCGCGCGACGCGGTCTGGTGGGTGTCGCTCGGCGCCGCGCTGCAACGCTGCCATCGAATCGACGACGCGATCGCCGCCTACATGCAGTCGCTGGCGCTGAAGATGGACGATGCCACGGTGCACTTCCGCCTCGGCATGTGCTTCAAGGACAAGGGCATGAAGGCCGAGGCCGCCGAATGCGCGCGCACCGCGCTGGCGCTCGGCCTGGGCAGCAGCGAGCTCGCCGCGCGCGCGCAGCTGGTGTTCCTCGAGCGCGAGGCCTGCCGCTGGAGCGCCGCGGGCGAGGCGCTGGCGACGCTGCGCGCGGCGATCGCCCGCGCGCCGGCCGACCGGCCCGCCGAGACCATGCCCTTTCCGCACGCGGTATTCGTAGCCGATCCGGCCGAGCAGCTGAAGGTGGCGCGCCTCTACGCGCTGCACGTGGCCAGCCGTGTGCAGCCGCTGCCGCGGCGCACGGCCAAGGCGCATGGCGGGCGGCTGCGCATAGCCTACCTCTCGGCCGATTTCCACCAGCACGCCACCGCGCAGCTGATGATCCAGATGCTGGAGGCGCACGACCGCAGCCGCTTCGAGGTGACGCTGCTCTCCGCCGGCCCCGACGACGCCAGCGCGATGCGCGCGCGCCTGCAGGCCGCCAGCGAACATTTCGTCGAGCTGCGCGGCCTCACGCACGCCGCGATGGCGCAGCGCATCCGCGAGTTCGGCATCGACATCCTGGTCGATGCCAAGGGCGCCACCTACGGCACGCTGATGCCGGTCACCGCGCATCGCCCCGCGCCGCTGCAGGTGAGCTGGCTGGGCTTCCCGGGCACCAGCGGGGCCGCTCCGATGGACTATGTCGATTACTTCATCGGCGACCCGGTGACCACGCCGCTGGACCACGCCGCGCACTTCAGCGAGAAGCTGGCGCAGATGCCGCTGTGCTACCAGCCCAACGACGCCAAGCGTGCGCTGCCCGCGCCGAGCCGCCGCGCCGACTGGGGCGCGCCGGAGCATGGCCCGCTGCTGGCGGCCTTCCACCAGTCGTACAAGATCTCGGCCGCGGTGTTCGACAGCTGGTGCCGCATCCTGCACGCCGTGCCCGATGCGACCCTGTGGCTGCTGCGCTGGAACACCAACGTGCAGGCGGTGCTGGAAGCGGCGGCGCGCGAACGCGGCGTCGATCCGGCGCGGCTCGCATTCGTGCCCATGCTGCCGCTCGAACAGCATCTCTCGCGCCTGGCCTGCGCCGACCTCTACCTCGACGCCTGGCCCTGCAACGCCCACACCACCGCCGGCGAGGCGCTGTGGGCCGGTGTGCCGGTGCTGACCTGGATGGGCGAGACCTTCGCGCAGCGCGTGGCGCCCAGCCTGCTCAACGCCGTCGGCCTGAACGAGCTGGTGCGCGCCAGCGTGGCCGACTACGAGGCCGAGGCGATCGCGCTGGCGCAGGACGCACCGCGCCGCGCGGCCCTGCGCGAGCACCTGATCGCACAACGCGGCGGCCGCCTCTTCGACGGCGAGCGCTTCGCGCGCGACATCGAGGCGCTCTACGAGCGCATGTGGGCACGCGCCGTGGCTGGCCTGCCGCCCGAGCATCTGCCGGCGCAATGAGCGACGCCGCCACCCTGACGCGCCAGGGCGTCGCGCTGCAAGGGCAGGGCAAGCACCAGCAGGCGGTGCAGTGCTTCATGCAGTCGCTGGCGCTGAAGATCGACGACGCCGTCACCCATTACCGCCTCGGCGTCAGCTTCCGCGACTGCGGCATGAAGCTGGAAGCCGCCGAGTGCTTCCGCACCGCGCTGGCGCTGCGCTTTCCCGATGAACTGTTCGCGCGCGGCCTGCTCGCCTACATGGAGCGCGAAGGCTGTCGCTGGGCCAGCGCCGAGGCCGAATGGCGCGCGCTCGAAGCCGCCATCGACGCGCAGCCCGAGGGCAAGCCGCTGCAGGTGAACCCCTTCGTGCATGCGGTGCTGAGCGATGACCCGCTGCGCATCAGGCGCGTGGCCGAGCACTACGCGCGCTTCTTTGCGAGTTTCGTCAAGCCGCTGCCGCCGCTGCGCGCGCGCGCTCATGGCGGGCCGCTGCGCATCGCCTACCTGTCGGCCGACTTCCAGCAGCACGCCACCGCGCAGCTGATGGTGCAGATGCTGGAAGCGCACGACCGCAGCCACTTCGAGGTGACGCTGGTCTCCGCCGGCGCCGACGACGGCAGCGACATGCGCCGACGGCTGAAGCGCGCCTGCCACCGCTTCGAGGATCTGCACGGCGCCACGCACGAGGCGATGGCGCGGCGCATCCGCGCGCTGGGCATCGACATCCTGGTCGACGTGAAAGGCGCCACCGACGGCACGCTGCTGCCGGTGCTGGCCGCAAGGCCGGCGCCGCTGCAGATCGAGTGGCTGGCCTTCCCCGGCACCAGCGGCGCACCCTTCATCGACTACGTGGTGGGTGACCCCATCGTCACGCCGCTCGCCCACGCCGCGCACTTCACGGAGAAGATCGCGCAGCTGCCGCACTGTTATCAGCCCAACGACGCTCGGCGCGCGCGGCCTGCCGCCACGTCGCGTGCTGCCGCGGGCCTGCCCGACGACGCCATCGTGCTGTGCGGCTTCCACCAGTCGTTCAAGATCTCGCCGGGCGTCTTCGCGCGCTGGTGCGAGCTGCTGCAGCGCGTGCCGCAGGCCGTGCTGTGGCTGCTGGAATGGAACGCCAACGTGCGCGAGTCGCTGCTCGCCGCGGCGGCCGCGCACGGCATCGGCCCCGAACGCCTGCGCTTCGCGCCGCTGCTGCCGCTGGAGCAGCACCTCGCGCGCCTGGCCTGCGCCGATGTCTTCCTCGACGCCTGGCCGTGCAATGCCCACACCACTGCCGGCGAGGCGCTGTGGATGGGCGTGCCGGTGGTGACGCTGGTCGGCGAGACCTTCGCGCAGCGCGTCGGTGCGAGCCTGCTGCACCAGGTGGGGATGGATGAGCTGGTGTGCGAGCACGAAGCCGGCTACGTCGAATCCGTCGCCGCGCTGGCCGCCGATGCGCCGCGCCGCGCCGCGCTGCGCGAACGCCTGGAACGCGAGCGCACGACCAGCCCGCTGTTCGACGGCGAGCGCTTCGCGCGCGACTTCGAAGCGCTGTGCGAGCGGCTGTGGGCGCGCGCCTGCGCCGGGCTGGCGCCCGAGCACCTTCCTGCCGGCAATTGAGCGCCTTTCGCGCCTCACTTCGGCCCTTCCGGCGGGCGCGCAGCTCCTAAGCTTTCCGTGCAGCGGCCACCACGCGGGTGGCCTGCGCTTGCACACGAGAAAGGCCGCCGCGCATGAGCCCCACCGCCGACATCCACCTCAGCATCTGCCAGCCGCTGGGCTCGCCGCACTGGCTCGGCCTGCTCGACCAGGCGCGCTACTACCGCTGGATGTTCCGGCGCCTCGGCGCCAACGTCACGATCGCCAAGAACCGGCTGCGCCACGGCGCGATCAACTTCGTATTCGGCGCGCACGACGGCTTCAACCCGGCCGCGGCCGAGCGCCATGCCTGCGTGTTCGTCAACCTCGAGCAGCTGGGCGAGGGCGGGCGCCAGATGCATCCGAGCTTCATCGAGCTGCTGCGCCGCTCGGCGGTGGTCGACTACGACGCCGGCAACCTCGCCGCCTACGCGGCTGACCCGGCGGACGTGCCGGTGGCGCCCATCCTCTACGCGCCGTACCTGACGCCGGCGAAGCCGATTCCGCTCGAGGAGCGCCCGATCGACCTGCTCTTCATCGGCAGCATGAACGAGCGCCGCAAGGCCTGGATCGATCGCATCGAAGCCTGCGGCCTCAACGTGGCGATGTTCGACGGCGCGCTCTACAGCGCCGAGCGCGACGCCTACATCGTGCAGGCCAAGGCGGTGGTCAACGCGCACTACTACGAGAGCTGCCGCTTCGAGCAGGCGCGCGTGTCGCACTGCCTGTCGCTGGGCACGCCGGTGATTTCCGAGCGCACGCTGCTGACGAATCCGCACGAGGCCTTCGAGGACAGCGTGCTGTGGCTGCAGGGCGGCGAGCTGGAGCAGTTCTTCGCCGAAGACTTCGGCACACCGGCCTACTACGAGGCGATGTACGGCGCGCTGGAACGCTTCCGCGCGCACGACCCCATCGAGGCCTATGCCGACGTGCTCGGCTTCGCGCGCGGCTTCGCGGGCGAACGCGCCAAGCAGATCGACGCCGGCCCGTGGCGGCCGACGCTGATCAACCTCGGCTCGGGCAAGGACTACCAGGCCGGCTGGCTCAACCTCGACATCGTCGCGCGGACCCAGCCCGATCTGCTGCTCAACCTCGCCGAGCCGCTGGCGCTGCCGCTGCGTGCCAGCACACCCACGCAGGGCGAGCTGCTGCTGGAAGAGGGCAGCGTCGAGCTGATCAATGCCAACAACGTGCTCGAGCACGTGCCCGATCTGGTCACGCTGATGGGCAACTGCCTCGCGCTGCTGGCGCCGGGCGGCGAGTTCCGCATCGAGGTGCCCTACGAGCATGCGCGCTCGGCCTGGCAGGACCCGACCCACGTGCGCGCCTTCAACGAGAACAGCTGGAGCTACTACACCGACTGGTTCTGGTACCTCGGCTGGTACGAGCACCGCTTCGAGATCGCCGACAGCAGCTACCTCGACGAGCGCGTGCAGCCCTGCGAGCAGGGCAAGGCCGCCTTCATGCGCCTGACGCTGCGCAAGATCGAGACCACGCCGGCCGAGCGCATGCACGCCCAGGCCATGCAGCCCGAGGTGCGCCTGCCCGAGGATGAGTTCGAGCTGGCGGTGCCGCCCTCCAACGTGCGCTCGCTGCGCGAGCCGATGGCGGTGAACGGCTGAAGGGGCGGGCGATGAGCAACTACTACGACGGCCTGAACCTCAAGCTGCTGGAAGCGATTCCGGCCGACGCCAAGCGCGTGCTCGAGCTCGGCTGCGCCAACGGCCGCCTGGGACGCCGCTTCAAGGAGCTGCACCCGGGCGTGAGCTGGTGGGGCGTGGAGCTGATGGCCGATGCCGCCGCCACCGCCGCGCAGTTTCTCGACCGCGTGATCCAGCTCGACCTCGACCATGCCGACTTGACGCAGCTCGAAGGCGGCTTCGACGTGATCGTCATCGGCGACCTGCTCGAGCATGTGCGCGAGCCGGGCCGCCTGCTGGAATCGCTCTACGACCTCGCCACGCCGGGTGCGCAGATCGTCTGCTGCCTGCCCAACATGGCGCACCTGTCGGTGATCGAGCGCATGGTGGCCGGCGACATCAGCTACGACACGATGGGCCTGCTCGATGCGACCCACGTGCGCTTCTACTCGCCGGCCTCGGCCTTCAAGACCTTCCTCGACGCCGGCTGGCTGCCGCATCTGCGTGACCAGTACCGCGTCGAAGTGCCGCAGACGCATTTCGCCGCCAAGATCGTCGAGGCGGCGCAGCTGCTGGGCGTGCCGGCCGAGACGGCGCTGCGCAACCTCGGCTGCTACCAGATGATCATCGTCTGCCGCAAGTGGGCGATGCAGGCGCTGCGCGGGCAGGGCACCAGCGCGCCGATCAGCGTGATCGTGCCGGTGAACCGGCCCTGGCAGTACGAGCTCAACATCGCGCGCTCGCCGGGGCTGAAGGAAATCGGCGCCGAGATCATCCCGGTGCAGGGCGCCGACAGTGCTGCCGCCGCCTACACTTGGGGCAGTCAGCGCGCGCATCGCGCCTGGCACCTGCTGGTGCACCAGGACGTCTACTTCCCCACCGGCAGCGGCTTCGCGCTGGCGCGCCAGCTCGGCGCGCTGGAAGCGGCCGGGCGCACGCGCGCTCCGGTCGGCTTCGCGGGGCTGGCCGCGTCGGGCCTGGCCGATGGCAGCGTGCGCCACGCCGGCATGGTGATCGATCGCACGCAGCTGTTCAGCCATCCCGGCAGCGATGCGGCCTTGTCGATCGACGAGTTCGCGGTCGCGCTGCACCGCGACGCCGCGGTCAGCATCGACGCCGCGCTCGGCTGGCATCTCTGGGCCACCGACCTGTGCCTGCAGGCGCCCGCGACGATCCTCGAGACGCCGCTGTTCCACAACTCGAGCACCGCCTGGCAGCTGCCCGAGGCCTTCCACGCCAGCGCGCACACGCTGCTGGCCAAGTACCCGCAGCGCGAGCGCATCCCCACGCTGTGCGGCGAGCTGCAGCGCAAGGCCGCGCTGGCCGCCTGAACAACACGGAGAGCGACGATGAGCCCGAACGCCGGCCTGGATGCCGTCAAGCACTACAAGAGCGCCGCCTGGACCTCGACCGAGCGTGCGCAGATCTACGATCGCACCACCAACTCGACCAGCGACCTCACGCACTTCCTCACCACCGAGTTCATCGGGCTGCTGACGCAGCGCATCGCGCCCGGGAGCGCCGTGCTCGACCTCGGCTGCGGCACCGGCGTGCTGACCAAGGCGCTGGCCGCGCTGGGCCACGACGTCACCGGCGTGGACATCAGCCAGGCCATGCTCGACAAGATCGACGCCCACGTCGGCCCCGGCCGCATCACGCTGCGCCAGGGCGACGTGTATGCGCTGCCCTTCGCCGATGCGAGCTTCGAGGGCGTCATCACGCGCTGGGTGATCCCGCATTTCCGCGACTGGCCGCTGATCGTGCGCGAAGCGGCGCGCGTGCTGCGCCCCGGCGGCACGCTGGTGATCGACCACACCAGCCGCGCCAACTATGCGCTGGCCGCGCGCGAGGGCGCGCTCGATCATGCGAGCTTCGGCTACGACCCGCGCGTGCGCGGCGGCGAGCCGGGCGGCTTCTACGCCGCCACCACGGTGGACGAGCTGCAACTCGTCGCCGACACGGCCGGGCTGGACCTGCTCGACGTGGCGCCGCTGGGCTTCTTCCGCCAGAACGCGGTGATCGCCGCGGTGCTCGGCGCCGAGGGCTTCCAGTCCTACAAGAAGGCGGTCGACGCCTTCTATCAAGACCCCGGCGCGCGCGCCTTCATCCAGTGGTTCGAGCGCCACGTGACGCGCGCCCTGCCGCTGGACATGGCCAACGGCATGGCGGTGGTGCTGCGCAAGCGCGGTTGATCGCATCGGCGCCTACACTGCTGCGTCGCTGACGCAGGAGGCGCCGATGAGGAGTCCCGCACAGAGCTTGGCCGCGCTGCTGCTCGTCGCGCTGCCGTGGCTGTGCCACGCCGACGAGCTCGACCGCTACATCGCCCGGCAGACCCGTGTCCATGGCTTTCCGGGCGTCGTGCTCGGCGTGCTGCGCGACGGCCAGGTCGTGGACGCGCGAACACGCGGCCTCGCCAACGTGGAGCTCGGCGTGCGCGCGCATCGGCGCCACCGCTTCGAGATCGGCTCGATCTCCAAGCAGTTCACCGCCTACGCCGTGCTGATGCTGCACGAGCGCGGCCTCGTCGACCTCCAGGCGCCCCTGGGCCGCTACCTCGATGGTTTGCCGGCAAGCTGGGCCGCGGTGCCCATCGAGCGCCTGCTCACGCACACCTCGGGCCTGCCCGATCTCGAGTCGGCGTTCGGTTATGGCGTCTATCGCGAGACGCCCGGCGATGCCGAGTTCCTCGCCCGTCTGGTCGCCCTGCCCATCGACTTCGCACCGGGCGAGCGCTGGTCGTACTCGAATACGAACTACTGGCTGCTGGCGCGGGTGATCGAGCAGGTGTCCGGCCTGGGCTACGGCGAGTTCATGCAGCGCAAACTCTTCCTGCCACTGCACATGAGCGCCACGCGCAGTGCATTCCCGGCGCAACTGCTGCCGGAGCGGGCCGCGGGCTATCGGCGCGTCGGCGACCGGCTCGAAAACCGCGAGCCGAGCCAGCCGAACACCACGCGCGGCCTGGGCGATCTCGTCACCAGCCTGGACGACATGGCGCGCTGGGAGCGTGAGCAACTGCGCCCGACGCTGGTGTCGCGCGCCAGCGCCGAGCGGGCGCGGCAGCCGGCCCGACTGAACGACGGCAGCACCGTGCCGTACGGCTACGGGCTGGATCTCGACAAGCTCCTGCCGCGCCCGAGCATCCAGCACACCGGGCAGGTGGCGGGCTTCAGCGCAGCCTACGTGCGCGTGCCCGAGCTGCGGCTGGCCGCCGTCGTCTTCGTCAACGCCTATGGTTCGCCCGCGGACGCGCTCGCCATCCATGCGCTGCGGCAGGCCGAACGCTCGCTGCGCCCGCGGCCCTGGCGGCCGATCGCCGATGCCGACCCCGAGATCACGCGGCGCGTGCGCGAGCTGCTCGACCGCGCGCGCTCGGCGGACACGGCGTGGCGCGAGGAGTGGTTCACGCCCGAGTATTGGAAGGAGATGCTCCCGTGGCTGGGCGAAGTGGCCGAGAGCGCTGCACGCTTCGGCCCGGTGCGGCGCCTCGTCCTGGTGGGCCGGCAGGACGAGGGCGACGAGCGAGGCTTCGTCTACCGGGTCGACTACGCCGAGTTGAGCCGCGTCATCCGCTATCGCATCGACGCGCAGGGCCGCATCGCCTCGCGCAGCGTGCTCGACGAGTAGGCCCGCGACTGTTCTAGCCGTTCAGCGCCGCCATCGCCGGCGCCGCGTAGCGCGTGCCCGCCACCGGCGTGGCGGCGAGCAGCGCGTCGATGCGGCGCAGCTCGTCGGCGCTCAGCACGAGTTGCGCGGCGGCGGCGTTCTCGTTCAGCCGCGCGATGCTGCGCGTGCCCGGAATCGGCACCACCTGCGGCGCGCGCGACAGCAGCCAGGCCAGCGCCAGCTGCGCCGGCGTGCAGCCGCGTGCGGCGGCCAGCGCCGTCACGCCGTCGGCCAGCGCGAGGTTGTGCGCCAGGTTCTCGCCCTGGAAGCGCGGGTTCTGGCGGCGCCAGTCGTCGGCGGCAAGCTGCTCGGCGGCGCGGATGGTGCCGGTGAGGAAACCGCGGCCGAGCGGGCTGTAGGGCACCAGCGCGATGCCCAGCTCGCGGCACAGCGGCAGCAGCTCGGCTTCGACGTCTCGCGTCCACAGCGAATACTCGGTCTGCAGCGCCGCGATGGGGTGCACCGCCGCGGCGCGCCTGAGCGTCTGCGGCGCCGCCTCCGAGAGCCCGAGGTGGCGCACCTTGCCGGCACGCACCAGCTCGGCCATCGCGCCGACGGTCTCCTCGATCGGCACCGTGCGATCGACGCGGTGCTGGTAGTACAGGTCGATGTGATCCACGCCGAGGCGCTGCAGGCTGGCGTCGCAGGCGGCGCGCACGTACTCGGGGCGGCCGTTCACGCCCAGGAAGGCGCCGTCGGGCGCACGCACGTTGCCGAACTTGGTGGCCAGCACGACTTCGTCGCGCCGCGTCTTCAGCAGTTGCGCCAGCAGGCGCTCGTTGGCGCCGACGCCGTACATGTCGGCGGTGTCGAGGAAGTTGATGCCGATGTCCAGCGCGTGGTTCAGCACGGCGAGCGATTGCGCATCGTCGGCCGGGCCGTAGAAGTCGGACATGCCCATGCAGCCCAGGCCGAGGGCCGAGACCTGCGGGCCGTCGGTGCCGAGCGTGCGGCGGGGATAAGTGGTGTTCATGCAGAAAGCTCCGGGCGGGGGTGAAGGAACGGGAGCCAGTGTGGCGGCCGCACCCGTGCCGGCGTGAGCACGTTCCTCGGCGATGCTTGCACGATCCTCCGCGGCCTGCCTCACGCAGGGGTGCGCCGGCGCGCGCAGGCGCCAGAATCGCGGCCATGCCAGACCAAGCCCTCGTCACGCCGCCGGCCGAGCTGATCGAGCTGGTGCGCGAGTTCGCACCCGCCGACGGCGTGCACGCCACGCCCATCGCCGGGCTGCAGCTGCTGCGCCTCGCCCAGCCCGGCGCGCCGCTGCCCGCGCTCTACGAGCCGGGGCTGGTGCTGGTGGTGCAGGGGCGCAAGGTCGCCACGCTGGGCACGCAGCGGCTGGTCTACGATCCGCTGCACTGCCTGGTGGTGGGCGTGACCATGCTGCCGGTGGCGCAGGTGATCGAGGCCTCGCCGGAGCGCCCCTACCTGTGCATGCGCCTGCAGGTGGATGCGCGCGAGATCGGCGCGCTGGTGCTCGAGTCGGCCGGCGCACGCCCCGCGGCCGCGCCGGTCAGCGGCCTGCAGGTGGCGCGCACCTCGCCCGAGCTGCTCGACGCCGCGCTGCGCCTGCTGCGCTTGTTGAAGACGCCGCAGGACGCGGCCGTGCTCGCGCCGCTGATCCAGCGCGAGATCTTCTACCGCGTGCTCACCGGCGAGCTCGGTGCGCGCCTGCGCGAGCTGTCGGTGACCGACAGCCACGCGCAGCGCATCGCCCGCGCCATCGATCTGCTCAAGCATCGTTTCACCGAGTCGCTGCGTGTGGAAGACGTGGCGCAGGCCGCGGCGATGAGCCCCTCGACCTTCCACCAGCATTTCAAGCAGCTCACCGCGATGTCGCCGCTGCAGTACCAGAAGCAGCTGCGCCTGCACCACGCGCGCCAGCTGATGCTGGGGCAGGGCCTGGATGCCGCGGTGGCGGGGCACCGCGTCGGCTACGAGAGCCCCTCGCAGTTCAGCCGCGAATACCGGCGCCTGTTCGGTGCCCCGCCGCGCGCCGAGGTGCGCCAGACGCAGGCCGCGGTGGCGGGCGGGGCTTGAACGAACCGCTCAGGCTTCATGCCTCGTTAATGACCTGCCCCTACGGTGGCGCCTGCCCTGTCGAGACCCCCACCGTGCGCCAGACCCTGCCCCTCAACCGGCCGACCTCGCTGTCGGCCCCCACCTTCGTGCTGGGCGCGCTGGCGCTGTGGCTGCTCGCGAGCATCGCCTGGCGGCCGCTGCTGCTGCCCGACGAAGGGCGCTATGCGAGCGTCGCCTGGGAGATGCTGGTCGGCGACGGCCTGACGCCCACGCTCGACGGCCTGCCCTTCTTCCACAAGCCGCCGCTCGCCTACTGGATCGCGATGGGCGCGATGAAGCTGTTCGGCGCGCAGCCCTGGGCCGCGCGCCTCGCCCCGGCGCTCGGCGCCTGGCTGATGGCCGCCTCGCTGTGGCTGCTGCTGCGCCGCTGGTATGGCGAGCGCAGCGCGGGCCTGGGCGTGCTGGTGCTGGCCACCTCGCCGCTCTTCTTCATCGGCGGCCAGTACATCAACCACGACATGCTGGTGGCCGGCACCATCAGCGCCACCGTGGTCGGCTGGCTGCTCGCGCTCGACGAGCCCGGCCGCGTCGACCGGCGCGCGCTGTCGCTCGGCTGGCTGGCCAGCGGCCTGGCCTTCCTCTCCAAGGGGCTGATCGGCGTGGTGCTGCCGCTGCTGGTGGTGGTGCCCTGGCTGCTCGCGCAACGGCGCTGGCGCGATGCGCTGCGCCTGGCCCACCCGCTCGGCCTGCTGGTCTGGTGCGTCGTGGCGCTGCCCTGGGCGGTGGCGATGCAGCAGCAGCACGCGGCCTTCTTCGACTACTTCATCGTCGCGCAGCACTTCCGGCGCTACAGCAGCGGCGGCTTCAACAACGTGCAGCCGCTGTGGTTCTTCCTCGCCGTGGTGCCGCTGCTGATGCTGCCCTGGAGCCTGTACCTGCCGGCTGCGCTGCGCCGCCTGCGCGGCGCCGATGCGCGAGCGCTGCTGTGGCCCTGGTGGGCGGCTTCGCTGCTGCTGTTCTTCTCGCTGCCTTCGTCCAAGCTGGTCGGCTACGCGCTGCCGGCGCTGCCCGGCGTGGCGGGGCTGGTGGCGCTCGTCGCTGCCGAGGGCCGGCACTGGCGCGTCGCCGCGGTGGCGGGCGCAGCCATCGGCCTCGCTGCCGTCGGCGTGCTGGCCTGGCAGGCGCCCGGTTCGCACCGCGACATCGCGCTCACGCTGCGCAGCGACATGCGCGGCGCCGATCGTATCGTGCTGGTCGAAGGCGCGTTCTACGATGTGCCGTTCTACGCGCGGCTGCGCGCGCCGGCGATCGTCGCCTCGCGCTGGGACGACCCGGCCATCGCGCAACGCGACAACTGGCAGAAGGAACTGCACGACGCGGCCGGCTTCGCGAGCGCCGCGACTGCCCAGCGCCAGCTCTGGCCGGTGCAGCGCCTCGCCGAGCTGCCTTGCGCGGACGGTGCGATCTGGTTCGTGCTGCACCCCGGTGATTCGCACCGGGTCGCCGCGATTCCGGGTGCGGTGCTTATGCGCAAGGGTGCGAACGGCGATCTGTGGCGCGCGCCCGAGCGTGCCACCTGCGCGGCAGAGCCACGATGAGGGCGCTGGCGCGTTATGCCTGCGTCGGCGCCGCCGCCACGGCCTTGCACTACGCCGTGCTGGTGGCGCTGGTGAACTGGACGGTCACGCCGCCTCCCGCCGCCGCGGCCACCGGCGCGGTGCTGGGCGCGCAGCTCGCCTACGTCGGCAACCGCGCCTTCACCTTCACCGACCGCCGCCCCTGGTGGGCGAGCTGGTGGCGCTTCCAGGCCACCGCCGTGCTGGGCGCCGTGCTCTCGGCCACGGGGGTGGCGCTGGGCACGCGCATCGGCGTGCACTACCTCGTCGCGCAGGCCTGCGCCACGCTGCTGGCGATGGGCGTGACCTTCCTGGTCAACCGGCGCCACACCTTCGGCTGATCACGCCGGCGTGATCAGCTCGACGCCGGCCGCGCGCAGATCGTCGGCGAAGGCGGGGCTGGCGAGGTAGGCCGCCTCCTGGATGCGCGCGGCCGCGATCGGGTCGTCGTGCAGTTCGGGATCGGCGTCGCCCGGGTGGCAGAACAACCAGCCGCCGCGCGCCGGCAGTTCGGCCAGCCAGCGCTGCATGCGCTCGCCGTAGCCCTGCGCCTCGAAACCGTAGGCGCCGGCCAGGGCACTGTTGCGGCGCAGGCCGGCTTCGTCGAGCAGCCGGCGCAGACCGCGCCCGCCGGCGGCGGCGATGACGGCGCGCTTGAAGCGCCCGCCCGGGCCGGTGAGGGCGGCGGTGTCGCGCACCAGCGGCGGCAGCGCGAGTGCACGCAGCCGCGCCACCAGGTGTTCGCGCACGCCGGGCAGCGCATGCACGTGCTGGTGCCCGTCGACGTGCGCCGGCGGCCGGCCGGCGACGGCGACGAAGCGCTGCCACTGCGCGTCGAACTCGTCGGCGATCGCCGCCGCCGGAAGCCGGTGCAGCGCCGCGTCGACCAGCAGGCGGCGCAGCGGCGGCAGGCGCGGCCACAGGCGCGCCAGCGTCGGGCTGAGCGGCGCGCCTTCGCTGAGGTTGAAGTGCAGGCCGATCGAGGCCGTGCCGGCCTGCGCCGCGAGCGCCGGCCCGTCCTGCGCCCAGCGCGCGCCGTTGACCAGGCAGGACACCGCGCCCAGGCGCCCGGCCGCGAGCAGCCGCACGATCGCCTGGTCGATGCCCTGCGAGAGCCCGTAGTCGTCGGCGCAGACGACGAGTTCCTTGGCCGCGCTCACGCGGTCAGCACCCGCGCGCTGGTGGCCTGGGCGGCCGGTGCCGCCGTGGCAGCGCCGCCGCCGCCCCAGCCGCCGCCTTCGCGGTGGCCGACGATGTAGAGCGGGCGCTGCTTCACCTCGTCGAAGATGCGCCCGATGTACTCGCCGAGGATGCCGATCGACAGCAGCTGCAGCCCCGAGGAGAACATCAGCCCGGTCACCAGCGTGGCCCAGCCGGGCACGTCGTGGCCGGTCAGAAAATGCTCGACGACGATGAACAGCCCGAAGGCGAAGGCCGGCAGCGCGAGCAGCACGCCCAGCGCCGACCACCAGCGCAGCGGCGCGTTGGTGAAGGCGGTGATGCCGGTGACGGCCAGCGCCGCGAGCCGGCGTGTCGAGAAGCTGCTGCGGCCGGCGTGGCGCGGCGGCGGCTCGTAGGGCAGCACCACAGTGCGGAAGCCCACCCAGGCGTACAGACCCTTCATGAAGCGGTTGCGCTCGGGCAGGGCGCGCAGCGCGTCGACCACGCAGCGGTCGAGCAGGCGGAAGTCGCCGCTGTCGGTGGGCAGCTGCACGCGGTCGGAGCGGTTGACGAGGCCGTAGAACAGCCGGGTGCCGAGGCGCTTGAGCGCCGATTCGTCGGCGCGCGAGGCGCGCGCCATGCACACCATCTGCGCACCCGCGCGCCAAGCCTCGAGCATGCGCGGAATCAGCGCCGGCGGGTGCTGCAGGTCGGCATCCATCAGCACCACGACGTCGCCGCGCGCCTCCTCGAGCCCGGCGGTGAGCGCCGCCTCCTTGCCGAAGTTGCGCGACAGCTGCAGGCAGCGGATGCCGGGCACGGCCAGCCAGGGCCGCAGCGCGGCCGGCGTCGCGTCGGCGCTGCCGTCGTCGACGATCACGATCTCCCACGCGAGGCGCAGCGCATCGAGCTCGGCGCTGAGCGCGCGCAGCAGCGCATCGAGGTTGCCGGCCTCGTTGAAGGCGGGCACCACGCAGGAGATGCGCGGCGCCGCTGGCGTGCTGCGATCGCGGTCCATGGCCCATCCTCGCGGCGATCCATTAACGAGTGATTAAGCTGCGCCCGAACGATGCCGTGCCGATTGATCCAACGCAGCGGCGTGGCGCGCGGGCTATGCTCCCGCGCAGCGATCCGCCACGATGCCGGCGATGTACGAAGCCAAGACCCAGCCCCTGCTCGCACGCGCCGCCTTCGCGCGGCGCCTGGCCCTGCACGCGGCGCTCGCGCTCGCGCTGGTCGTGCTCTCGCTGGGCGCGGGCATGGCCGGCTACATGCTCACCGAGCGCATGTCGGCGCTGGATGCCTTCGTCAACGCCGCCATGCTGCTCGGCGGCATGGGGCCGGTGTCGCCGCTGGCCACGCCGGCGGGCAAGCTCTTCGCCGGGTTCTACGCGCTGTACGCGGGCCTGGTGTTCATCGTCAGCGCCGCGCTGATCCTCACGCCGGTGCTGCACCGGCTGCTGCACCGCTTCCACGTCACCGGCAAGTCATGAGCATGTTCAGGGCCGTCGTTCTCGCGCTGTGTTCGCTGCTGGCCACGCAGGCCTCGCTGGCTGCCGAGTTCCGCATGCCGCTGCAGGCGCAGCAGGTGCTGGTGCTCGACCTGCCCGAGGGCTGGTCGTGCCAGCTGCGCGCGGCCGATGCGCAGGGCGCGACGACGGCCGCCATCAGCGCGAGCGACGCCAAGGCCTTCCAGCTGCTCGTCACGCCGCTGCCGGCGCGTGGCGGCAACAGGCCGCCGAGCTCCGACGAACTGCGCGCCCTGGTGCACGCCGCGGCCGACAAGGCGCGCCCGCGCGCGACGGAGGCCGAACTCGCGCTGCACGAACTCGGCGCCGCGGCGCGGCACGGCTACTACTTCTCCGCCACCGACGCGCACCCCGAGCCGGGCGGCTGGCGCCACATGAGCCAGGGTGCGCTGGGTCTCGGCCCGCTGACGGTGACTTTCACCGTGCTGATCGCCGGCGAGCCGGCGGCGCGCCTGGCGCAATCGCTCGAGCTGATCCGCTCGATGCGGCTGGTGGCGGGCAGCGCGGCGCGCTGAGGGCCCTCGCGCCGAGCGCCGACCAGCAGAACGAAGGCGAACAGCGCCGGCTCGAACGGCTGCGCGCGCTGCGGGTGCTGGGCACCAGGGCCGAGCCGCTGTTCGACTCGCTGGCCGCCCTGGCCTCGCAGGTGTGCGGAACGCCGGTGGCGCTGCTCAGCCTGATCGACGCCGACAGGCAATGGTTCAAGGCTAACGAGCTGCCGCCCGTGCCCGTGCATCTCGTCTACCCCGCGGGGCGCACGGCCGCGGCCAAAGTGCGGCTGTTCGTGCAGTTCGCGGCGGAGCGGTTGAGGCAGGTGGAGGTGTTGAGAGGGAGGGATTGGAGGGGCCGGCGAAGGGGAGAGGAAAGGAGATGCGAGCAGCTTGATGTCTGGCACGCTGCGCCGTCGGCGACTTTGGCCCGCTGTGCACAGTTGAAATCGACGCTCGGTTCGATTCCCCTGGTGCTGCAACTTGTCTCACTCGCAAGGTACAGCCACTACTAGTCAGCGATGTTCACGTCTGGCTATGCTGATGCTCAACTCACGTTAGATTCGCGAGCAACATGGTCGCACTGCCATCGGTCATCCTCTATCACTACACCAGCGGAACCGGCCTGCTCGGCATCCTCAATGCCGATGCCATTTGGGCTACGAAGATCCACTTCATGAACGACACTCGCGAGTTCCGTCATGCCATTGACCTCGCAAAGGGATCACTGAGTGATCTTAGGGCAGGACGCGCTGGCGATCGGTACGCTCAGATCGCTGCAGCGCTAGGCGAAGTGCTCGAATCGGGCTCGAAGATTGGCCTGTTTGTGGCGTGCTTTTCCGAAGACTACGACTCCCTCAGCCAGTGGCGTGGATACTGCCCTCAAAGCTTTGGGTACAACATTGGGTTCGATGGAGGCAGACTGCTGGCCATCGCGCGCGAACAAGGTTTTCATCTTCGGCCATGCGAGTACGACCCCGTCAAGCAGGCCGAGGTCACTCGCCAATGGGCCAAGGACTCAGTTGACAGCCTGATGGCCAGCTTACCCGATGGTGCCAATCCGCGAGACCACACGCACGAGCAATGCAACGATGCAATGCAGAAGTTCGTGCGCTTCGCGCCTTACTTCAAGGATCGAGGTTTCAAGGACGAACGGGAATGGCGAATGGTTGCCTTTCTCAGCGCCAACGACACACGTATTGGTCTACGCGCCGGGCGCTCGACGTTGATTCCGTACGTACCCGTGGAACTGCGATCCCGCACTGAAGACTCGCCTGTATGGGAGGTTCGTGTTGGCCCAACTCCTCATCCCGAGTTGGCAATGGACGCGATGAGCCATCTATTTCAGGTCGCCAAGGTCCGCAACGGCATAACCCGAACCATGCTTCCGTATCGGGACTGGTAGCGAATGCAACCCTTCGCTGGAGCGGGGCCTCCACCGGCATGGCACTTGGCCCGCGAAGCGCTCGCCGTCATCATCCGCTTCGCGGGCCAAGCACCACGCCGGTTCCGACCCCTCAGCTCCAACGCTAGCTGTCACGGCCCAATAGCGCGTTCCATCACGAGTCTCGAATCCATGGCCGCCGCCGGTTCACTGCCCCAAGAGCTCGCGCCCATCCGGCAGAAGGCACTTGCTGCTCTGGCAGAAGTGCCGCCTGCAGGTTCACCAAGCTCCGACGCCGAGAGTACGGCGCTCATGCTCTCGGCGCGCACCGACGGAGGGCGAAGCCTACCTGAGTACTACTTGGTCTACTTCTTGTTGGTCGATCTTCTTGGCTACCGAGACCTAGGCCAATGGGAGAAGGTGGCGTGGATCGTTCCCGTTCGCTACCAGGGTCGCCTCTACTCCATCGAACATCGCAAGTTCGGCGTTGGTGTCTTTGCTCCAAATCATGCCTCTGGAGCTAGGAGAAGCACAAAGCCATCTGCCCAAGCAGAGTCTGACGCTTGCGCGATCGCTTCAGCAATCAATAAGGCGGTCTCACTCGCTGAGCCGTACTTTGAGTGGCGCGCTGCGCAGGCCGCGTCTACTTCGAATGTCAACGTCGTCAACACCAGCGACGGGCTATTCTCTCGTTACCTCTACTTCCGCGATAGATATCGGTCCCTGTCGGAAGAGGCAGAGGCTCGTAAGCATGAGCGGCGCACTGTCAAGTCCGCGCTCCCCGATGGGGCCGAAGTAACGTCTGGCGCTAGTCCGGCGTACCTGCTACGCAGGGAAGCAAACTGGAATGCTCAAGCTGCCATTGATGCGTTCTTCAGTTGGACGGAGCATTCGTTCATTCATCTCGCCATCCTCCAGGGCCGGATTTGCAAAGGTGACGCGGTGGCGGCGCTTGCTGAGTCCGATTGGAAGGCCAAGTTCAAGGCTGCCATGAATCTGGCAGACCAAGAATCCAAGCGCCACTACGACGCTCTCCTTGATCTTCGCGCGCAGATTCGCAACTTCATGGCCCACGGCGCGTTCGGGAAGAGAGGGGAAGCCTTCAGCTTTCACTCCGGGGCCGGGGCAGTACCGGTTCTCCTTACCCAAAGCCAACGCCATCGCTACGCTCTTACTGGAAAGCCGGCGTTCAACGAGGACGCTGCCATCAGGGAGATCGATGAGTTCGTCGAACATCTCTGGTCGGGCGCCCGCGCGCCCGCAAGGATTCACATCTTCAGTGACTTGCCATCGATTCTTACGTACGCAGGAGACGGTACGTACGCGAGTGCAATGAAGTCCGAACAAGACATGACGGAGTTCGTGGAGTATCAGACTCATCTGGCCGACAGATCGGCAGACATGGACTGGTAGCTCTCCCCCTGCAGCTTGCGGTGGCAGCTAACCATTCGCTGCAGTGGACAGCCACCGGCAAGCCGCTTGGCTCGCGCACCGGCCAGTGTCATCATCCGCTTCGCGAGCTAAGCGCGGTCCCGGCGCTCGCCCCTCACCTCAAACGCCAGACGGCACACCCAGCACCGGTTCGCGCCGCCGCACGTACAGGCATGAAGAGAAGACTGCTGCTGCTCGCCGGCCTCCTCGTCCAAGCGCCTCAGGCGTTTGCGGTGCGCTCCGGCCGCCTCCGAGAACTGCCGCCGACCATGGTGGTCCTGCACTCCACCGGCGGGCCGACGTGCGACAAGGAGGGAAAGCCCATCTGGGTTCCGGCCGGCGAGCTGCGCGAGAACCTGCAGGTCATCGAGGCACACCCGAGGCTTGGCATCCACTTCATGATCGGGCGAGACGGAACCGTCGTCGCCAGCGTTCCCGAGACGCATGTGGCTCACCATGTCTTCAGCCACAGCGAACGATCGCTTGGCATCGAACTGGTCAACGATGGTGACGGCCGCGACGTCTATCCCGAGGCCCAGATTTCCGCGCTGGTCGAGCTCCTGAGGACGCTCGTGCGTCGATATGCCATCGGCCCTTCGGGCATCAAGCGGCACTCCGACCTCGACAACGGGCGCCTGGCTTGCGCGCCCGGCCGCAGGCGCAAGGTCGATCCGGGCCCTGCCTTCCCTTTCGAGGAAGTCGTTCTCCGCACCTTCCATCCCCGATAGCCGTCGCATCGCCTTCGAGCAACGCCGGGCCGAGCCGGCTCAGGCCGCGCGCACCAGCTCCCACGCCAGCGGCGTGCCGGGTGCGGCGTCCTTCACCACGCGGCAGCCGATCAGCTGATCGAGGTGCTTGGGCGCGAGGCCGTAGCCGGGGCGGATGGCGCGCACGTTGTCGCGCGTGAGCAGCTCGCCGGCCTTCACCGGCTTGACGATGTAGAGCGAACGGCGGAACTGCGTGGAGCCGCCCTCGGCCGCGGTGGGCTGGAAATTCACCTGGCCCAGGCTCTGCCAGGCGCGTTCGCTCTCGATGCGCAGCTGCGCAAACTCGGCCGGCTCGAGCGAGAAGGCGCTGTCCACGCCGCCTTCGGCGCGCGAGAGCGTGAAGTGTTTTTCGATCAGCGTGGCGCCCAGCGCCACCGAGGCCACGGCGACGCCGCAGCCCAGCGTGTGGTCCGACAGGCCGGCCTCGCAGCCGAAGGCCTCGCGCAGTGCAGGGATCGTGCGGATGTTGCTGTCGGTCGGCGCCGCCGGGTAGGTGCTGGTGCACTTGAGCAGCACCAGCTCGCGGCAACCGGCGCCGCGCGCGGCGCGCACCGCGTCGTCGATCTCGGCCAGCGTGGCCATGCCGGTGGAGACGATCAGCGGCTTGCCGGTGGCCGCCACGCGGCGGATCAGCGCCAGGTCGGTCAGCTCGAAGCTGGCGATCTTGTAGGCCGGTACGTCGAGTGATTCGAGGAAGTCGACCGCCGTGTCGTCGAAGGGCGTGCTGAAGCAGTGCAGGCCGCGCTCGCGCGCGCGCGCCATCAGCGCGGCGTGCCACTCCCAGGGCGTCGACGCCTCGGCGTAGAGCGAATGCAGCTGGCGGCCGGCCCAGGGGCTCCTGGGGTTGTCGATCACGAAGCCGGGCGCGCGGATGTCCAGCGTCATCGTGTCGGCGGTGTAGGTCTGCAGCTTGATCGCATCCGCGCCCGCATCGGCGGCGGCATCGACGATGGCCAGCGCACGATCGAGCGACTGGTTGTGGTTGCCCGACATCTCGGCGATCAGGTAGGGGCGGGCGTTCGGGCCGATCTCGCGGCCGGCGATGCGGATCATCGTCATGACTCCATCGGTTCGAGGCGCAGCCGGTAGCGCCGGCCGCGGTACTCGAAGTGGGCGGGGTAGCGTTCGGGGTCGGCCACGCGCAGCAGGTCGAACAGCTCGGCCAGCGGGCGCTCGGGGTCGATGCGGCTGTCGGCCGGCGAGCGCTTGCGGTAGTAGCTCGGCGTGCCCTGCTGTTCGCGCGGCTGCACTTCGTGCGCGTGCGCCAGCGCCCAGTCCATCAGCGCGAGCTCGGCGTCGAAGAGCAGCGCGTTGATCTCGTGGCACACCGCATTGGCCGGCACGGCCACCTCGATCTGGTGCCAGATGCGGCCGGCGTCCAGCGCCTCGGCGGCTTCCAGCAGCGTCACCGTGAAGCCGGGCCGGCCTTCGAGGATCTGCCACACGTGCGGCGACATGCCGCGCCCGGCGGGCAGGGCGCTGGCGTGCAGCACCAGCGTGTGGCGGTAGCGATCGAGGATGTCGCGGCCGACGATCTGGTGGCAGGAGACGAGGAAGAGGAAGTCGGCACCCGTGGCCTCGCGCGCATCGCGCAGCAATCGGATGTCGGCGGTGTGGTGGTGGCGTGCGATCCAGCGCTCCAGCCAGGCGTTGACGCCGTGCTGGGGGTCGGTGCAGACGATGTGGACGGTGGTCATGACGCAAGCAGGGCCGTGGCGACGCGCTGCGCACCGCGGCCGTCGACCAGCGCACGCGAGCGCTCGGCCAGGCTGCGGCGCAGCGCGGGGTGTTCGATCAGTTCGCGCGCGGCGGCGGCGATGGCGGCCTCGTCGAGAGGTTCCTCGGCCAACACGCGCAGCACGCCCATCTGCTGCAGCGGCAGCAGCACCGGGCGCTGGTTGTCGGCCACGATCACCGCCAGCGTGGGCGCGCCGATGCAGCAGCGCTCCCAGGTGGCGCCGCCGCCGGCGCCGAGCTGCAGGTCGTGGCGCGCGAAGAAGGCGGCGAGGTCGCCCTGGTCGAGCGTGATGCGGGTGTCGTCATCGTCCGCCGCGGCCGCGCCCAGGGCGGCGAGGTTGGGGTTGCCCGAGGTGGTGGCGATCTCGATCGCCCCGCGAAAGCCCAGCGGCCCGCGCAGCGCGCGCAGCGCCAGCAGCGAGGCGTTGGCCGCATCGGTGCCGCCCATGAAGATGCCGATGCTGCGCACCGCCTCGTGCACCGCGCAGCGCGGCGCCGCCGCATAGGCCGGCGCGAGCAGCGCGTAGTGCGGGCCGGCGAGCAACTGCGTGTCGGGGCCGATCAGACCGGCGAACTTGGCGGCGGGGTCGGCGCTGAAGTTGGGGTCGATCAGCCAGTCGACCGCCAGTTCGCGGTCGGCGATGTCGTCGATGGCGGCCAGCTTCGCATCGCTGTGGCCGCGCGCGACGCGGTGCCAGCGCTCGCCGAGCGCGTAGTGGTCGACCACGATGCGTTCGGCGGCCGGCACGGCGGCGAGGAAGTCGCGCACGTCGATCAGCTCGCCGCTCACGCGGCCGGCGGCGATGCGCGCCGAGCTCACGCCGGCCGCTTCGATGAGCGGCGCGCAGTCGAGGTCGATCTCGCGCCAGGCCAGCGTCACGGCCGCGCCCTGCGCGCGCAGCGCCTGGGCCAGCGAGAGGCAGCGCTTGAGGTGGCCGAGGCCGATGGCCGCGGAGGCATCGGCGCGGATCGCGATGTTCACGCGCCCACCTCGTCCGCGGCGCCCACCTCGTCCGCGGCGTCCACGGCGTCGGCCGCGCGGCGCACCTTGTAGAGCGCCTCGGCGAGTGCCCAGTCGGCTTCGGTGTCGATGTCGACCACGCTGCCTTCGTCGCACACCAGCGTGCAGGCGTCGGCGTGCAGCGGCGTGCCGGCGAGCCAGGCCTCGGCGCGGCCCCAGTAGAACTGGCCGGCGTCGTGGAAGGCCGCGGGCAGATCCTGCGTGCGCGTCTGCATGTATTCGGGGTGCAGCGGCGCGCTGCGGCCGTTCAGGTCGCGCTTGAGCGCGCGCTGGATGGGCGCGCGGTAGGCCAGCACCGGGAAGGCGTAGGGCGCATCGCCCGCTTCCAGCAGCGCCAGCGCATCGGCCAGCGTCTGCGGCTGCAGCAGCGGCACGGCCGGGTAGATGCAGCAGGCCAGCCGCGCATGCCAGCCGAGCTCGGCGCAGGCGCGGATGGCATGCGCGATCACCGGCACGGTGGGCGTGAAGTCGTCGGCCAGTTCGGCGGGGCGCAGGAAGGGCACGTCGGCGCCCAGCGTGCGCGCCACCGCGGCCACCTCGGCGTCGTCGGTCGAGACGACGATGCGCTCGAACAGGCCCGAGCGTTGCGCCACTGCGATGGCGTAGCCGATCATCGGCCGGCCGGCGAAGGGGCGCAGGTTCTTGCGCGGCACGCGCTTGCTGCCGCCGCGCGCGGGGATCACGGCGATGCGGCCGCTGTTCATGCCAGCACGCTTCCGAGCACGCTCACCACGCGATCCTGCTGCTCGTGCGTCAGCGCCGGGAACAGCGGCAGCGACAGCGTGCGCGCGTAGTAGCGCTCGGCGGCGGGAAAGTCGCCGCGCGCAAAACCCAGGCGCTGGTAGTAGGGCTGGGTGTGGATGGGGATGTAGTGCACGTTGACGCCGATGCCGGCCTCGCGCAGCGCGGCGAAGGCGGCCTCGCGGCGCACCGGCGTGCGCGCCGCGTCGATCTCGACGGCGTAGAGGTGCCAGGCGCTGCGGCGGTCGTCGCGGCGCGGCGGCAGCAGCAGCGGCAGCTTGGCCAGCAGCGTGTCGTAGCGCTCGGCGAGCGCTTCGCGGCGTGCCTGCATGTCGTCCAGCCGGCCCAGCTGCGAGAGCACCAGCGCCGCCTGCAGCTCGGTGATGCGCGCGTTCACGCCCAGCGTCTGCTGCTCGTAGTACCAGGCGCCGGGCGAGGCGAACTCGAACTCGGCCTCGTCGCGCGTGATGCCGTGCGAGCGCAGGCTGCGCACGCGCTGCGCCAGCGCGGCGTCGTTGGTGGCCACCATGCCGCCTTCGGCGCAGGTGAGGATCTTCACGGCGTGGAAGCTGAATACCGTGGCGTCGGCCCAGGCGCTCGCCACCGGGGCGCCGAGGTAGCTCGCGCCGGTGGCGTGCGAGGCGTCTTCGAGCAGCTTGAAGCCGTAGCGGTCGGCCAGCGCGCGCAGCTCGCGCAGATCGCAGGGCAGGCCGGCGAAGTCGACCGGAATCACCACGTCGGGCAGTTCGCCGCGCGGCTCGGCGTCTTCGAGCTTGTCGCGCAGGCGATCGACCGAGAGGTTGCGCGTGAGCGGGTCGATGTCGACGAAGTCCACCGTGGCGCCGCAGTAGAGCGCGCAGTTGGCCGAGGCGACGAAGCTGATCGGGCTCGTCCACACCCGCGAGCCCGGGCCCACGCCCAGCGCCAGGCAGGCCAGGTGCAGCGCGCTGGTGGCATTGCTCACCGCCACCGCATGCGCCACCGCGTGGCGCTGCGCGAAGGCCTGCTCGAAGCGCTGCACCACCGGCCCCTGCGTCACCAGCTCGGAGCGCAGCACCGCGCTCACCGCGGCGATGTCGGCCTCGGTGATCTCCTGGCGGCTGTAGGGGATGCTGTCCATCGCGCGGACCTCAGGCGGCCAGCGCCGGCGTGCCGATCTGCCCGCAGGCTGGCGAGAAGATCAGCTCGCGCAGCTGCTCGACGCTGAGGAAATCGGGGTTCGCGCCGCTGTCGTAGCTGAAGCCCTCGGGCACGCGCCGCGCGCCGGTGCGCGCCACGTAGTCGTCCACGCTGTACGAGCCCGCGCTCGGCAGGATGGCGTAGTAGGCGCCCAGGTCGACGGTGTTCAGGCTGTCGCTGGCGGTGATCATCTCCTCGTGGATCTTCTCGCCGGGGCGCACGCCGACGATGGCCTGGCGGCAGTTCGGGCCGATGGCGCTGGCCACGTCGGTGATGCGGTAGGAGGGGATCTTGGGTACCAGGATCTCGCCGCCGTGCGCGTTCGCGAGCGCCCACAGCACCATCTCCACACCCTCCTGCAGGCTGATGTTGAAGCGCGTCATGGCCGGGTCGGTGATGGGCAGCGTGCCGGTGGCGCGCTGGGCGAGGAAGAAGGGGATCACCGAGCCGCGGCTGCCCATCACGTTGCCGTAGCGCACCACCGAGAAGCGCGCGTCGCGCCTGCCCTTGATGTTGTTGGCGGCGACGAACAGCTTGTCGGAGCACAGCTTGGTGGCGCCGTACAGGTTGATCGGCGCGGCGGCCTTGTCGGTGGACAGCGCCACCACGCGCTTGACGCCCTGGTCGAGGCAGGCGTCGATGACGTTCTGCGCGCCCAGCACGTTGGTCTTGATGCACTCGAAGGGGTTGTACTCGGCGGCCGGCACCTGCTTGAGCGCGGCGGCGTGCACGACGATGTCCACGCCTTCCAGCGCGCGCTGCATGCGCTGCGCGTCGCGCACGTCGCCGATGAAGTAGCGCATGCAGGGGTACTGGCGCTCGGGGAACTGCTGCGCCATCTCGTACTGCTTGAGCTCGTCGCGCGAGAACACCACCACGCGGCGCACGCCGGGGTGGCGCTCGAGCACGGTCTTGACGAAGGCCTTGCCGAAGGAGCCGGTGCCGCCGGTGATCAGGATGGACTGGTTATCGAGCATGGTCGGGGTCCTGGGGTGGATTCAGTCGAAGATGCGGCCGTCGTGCGCCGTGAGGCGCGGCAGGAAGCGCGCGCGCTGCGCGTCGGCACGCTGGCGGAACAGCGCGGCATCGGCCAGCAGCGCGCCGGTCTCGGCCAGCGCCTCGTCGAGCAAGAACGAAGGCACGGTGCCGTCGCCGATGAAGGCTGGCGAGGTGAGGTAGTCGGCCGGCCAGAGCTGGTCGGAGGCGTGCATCAGGTGCGCGCCGGTGGCGAGGAACTCGATGCCCGCGGTGGTCGGCTCGCCGTAGCAGACGCACAGGTCGGTGCGCTGGGCGATCTGCTCGATCTTGGTGTCGAGCACGGCCTGCAGCATCTCGGCCGGCAGCGAGAGCGCGCTGGCGGCCATGCGCAGGCCGGCGTTGTTGGGCTTGAGGCGCACGATCAGCTGCGCGCCGTGGGCGGTGCATTGCATCGCCAGCGCGCGGTGGAAGCGCGCCAGGCCGGCGAAATCGATGTACGAGAGGCCCTGGCTGGCCAGCGTGTTGACGAGCAGGCAGACGGTGGTGGCGCGCTCGCGCGGCTGCGGGTCGGCCACCGGGCCGAGCTGCGTTCCGACGGTGCGGACTTTCTCGCCCCACACCGTGCGTGTCGGCGTGGCGAAGCCGTCGCGCTCGATCACGCGCACGTTCAGCGAATGCGGGATCGCGCCGGTGGCATACGACGAATGCGGCAGCACCGTGATCGGCGCGCCCAGCCGCGCGGCCACCGAGAACAGCGGGCCGTTGGAGCCGGTGTCGTGGTCGGTGATCACGAAGTGCGGTCGCGTGCCGCGCAGCGCATCGCGCAGGCCTTCGTAGTGGATGGCCTGCACCAGCGAGCGCTCGGCCAGCGTGTCGGCCTGGATCTGCAGCGCCTGGCGGTTCGGCACCAGCGGTGCCAGGTGTTCGGCGAAGACCTGGCGCGCGGCCTCTCGGTAGAGCAGCGCGGCGGTGCTGACGGCATCGGCCGGCAGTTGCGCCAGCGGCACCTTCATCGTGCCGCGGCGGCGCACCGGAATGTCCCAGTGCGCGCTCGGCAGGTCGATGTTGGCCGGGAAGGCGCGGGCGATCTCGGCCTGGTAGTGCTCGTGGTGGTGGTAGCAGGTGGCGATGTGCGTCACCGCGTGGGCGTGCCCGCTGGCGGCCAGGTGTGCCACCTCGCCGAAATCCCAGCACCAGGCGGCGTGGTCACCCACCCAGTTCAGCGTCTCCTCGTAGTGATCGACGATGCGCCAGCGCGGCGAAGCGGCGGCGAACAGGTCGGTGGCGAGGAAGGAATCGAAATAGAAGAGCTGCGGCTTGTCGGGCCGGTACAGGCCGATGCGGCGCTCGGCGAAGCTGCGCTCGCACAGCTCGCCGAGGTATTTGGCGACCAGCGCGCGGATGAAGAACAGGCGCATCGGCCCCTGGTCCCAGCCCTGGAACACGCCTTGGCCGAAGAGGCGCTGGCGCTGCGCGGTGAGTGCCTGGTCGAGCGTGGCGGCGCGCGTCAGCGCCTCGGTGGCCAGGCGCGCATGGAAGTGCGGCCCCACGGCCAGCGGCCGGTAGCTGAAGCGCTGCGGATCGAGGCCCTGGGCGAGCGCCTCCTCGGCGAGGCCGGGGTCGATGAAGAGCAGCGGCACGTCGCCGAAGTCGTGGCCGGCACGCACGTGCTGCGCGATGTCGCTGCGCTGCAGAAACAGGAAGGCGTCGATCTTCACGGTGCGGCGCGAGAGAGGGTGCGGGCCATGCCGTCATTTCACGGCGGACGGGTGCACCCGGATCGGCGGAGAACCGGCCGGATGGCCGGCCTTTTCCTTCGTGTCAGGCCGCCAGTTCGGCCGGCAGCGAATGGCCGGCTTCGCTGCGCGCCTGCGCCGCATGCGAGGCGGCGCTGCGCACGCCGCCGTCACGGCTGGCCGGCACGAAATGCGGCGCGAGCCGGTCGTCGCCGATCAGCACCGGCACCGGCGCTCGCGCCGCCGCGCTGGCGCCGCGCGCCAGCGCCACGAGCGTTGCCACCACCGCCTGCACGGCCGGCGTGAGCGTGGCGGGCCCCTGCTGGCGCAGCCGCTGCGCGACGCTCTCGCGGTCGGTGATCAGGCGCAGCTCCTGCAGCTCCCAGCCGGCGCGCGCGGCGGCGCCGGCGAGCTGCTGGCCCCAGGGCGTGCGCTGCCAGTCCTCGCCGCGCTCGAGCGCCATGCGCAGCTGCAGCTTGGCACCGACGCGCGTGATGCGGCGCAGCTCGGCGAACAGCGGCGCGATCTCGGGCAGGCCCTGCAGCGCATCGTTCAGGCGCACGCCGTCGAGCGCGCCGTCGGCCAGCGGCAGGCGGCCGCGCTCGTCGATCTGCACCTCGTGGCCGAAGTTGAGCCAGCCGGGAATGCGCTCGTCGGCCGCGTCGATGTTCAGCACGCGGGCGCGCTGGTCGAAGCGCTGCACGCGCTCGGAGAGGTAGGTGCTCGACTGCTTGCCGCGCACGCTCCAGTTGCTGAAGGTCTTGGAGGCGTGCTCGCGGTAGTACTGCTCCTCGGCGGAGAGCTGGCCTTCGATGGCGTACCAGGGCGTGTGCTCCACCACGTAGGGCCGGCCCAGGCGCAGTGCGCGGTCGTCGATGGAGAAGGCCGCCTTGGCCGGGTAGAGCGCGAAGGTGGTGTCGATGGGCGCGGCGAATACGCCCGGCGCCACCGGGTGCTCCCAGAACTGGCTCTCCCACTTGCGCACGGTGTCGGCGTCGGCATAGCCGTCGGGCAGGTTGTCGATGCGCAGCGCCGGGCCGACCTTGCTCGCGTCGGGGTAGCGCTGCAGCGTCTCGTAGAGCCGGACCACGAGGTCGGCCGGGCAGAAATCGGCCGGCACGATGTCGGAGTCGGTCAGCACGTAGGGCGTGTCCAGCACCTCGTGCACGCGCTGCTGCCACAGCACGTAGGGACCGTGGTTCTGCGGCAGGCGCAGCACCTTCACGCCCTCGGGCAGCGCGTCGTAGTACTGCAGCAGCGGCGGGTAGGTCGAGGCGTTGTCGAGGATCACGATGCGCCGCGTGCCGCCGGCGCGCAGCCAGTCGACCAGGCGCACCATCGCCTCGTGGCGGTTGCGGTTGACGATGAAGACGGGGATGTCGCGCCAGTCGAGCGCGGGCGCGGCGGCGGCGGGGCCGCCGGCATCCAGGCGCAGGTGCTGCGCGCCCGATTCCACCAGCAGCCAGGCGACGTCTTCCAGCGGCATGTCGCTGCGGCCGGCGGAAATCACCAGCTGCGCGTCGTGGCGGTGCATGGCCAGCGCGAGCTTGGGGCTAGCCGCGCCGCCTTGCAGCGTCACCACCGGCTGGCGCGCGCTCGAGCCCTCGCCGGCAAAGCTGGCGACCAGGCAGTCGAGGAAGCCGGGCGGGAACTCGGCCGTGGCATCGCAGCGCACCACGATGCGGCCGGTGGCCAGACGCAGCGCGCGGTTGAAGGCGAGGTGCAGCGCGCCGGGCGCGGCATCGGGGTCGGCGAGCAGCCAGTCGGCCGCCTGGCGCACCGGCTCGGGCAGCGTGGTGCTGCCGGCGCAGACGCCGACGATCTCGAAGCGCTCGCGCGCCAGCGACTGCCTGGCCAGTGAGCGCAGTGCGCCGGCGCAGCGGCCCGCGGCGTCGAGTTCGATCAGCACGCTGACATCGAGATCCGGCGGCGCTTGGGTGTTCATCGGGCGACTCCATGGAGGCAGCAGCGCCGGCACGATGCCGGACTTGAGCACAATCTAGCCATCGCCCGCCGCGGCGATCGCCGCATGAGGCGGTGCTTTCCGGTCCATTTGCCATGAGAGTCGAGCGCATGAAGTCGATCGCCGCCGCTGCCGCCACTTCCCTGCTCGTGCTGGCCGCCTGCGCCGCGCCGCCGGCGCCGCAAGAGGTCTGCGGCCACTGGGTGATCGAGCAGGCGCGCTCCGCGCCCATCCTCGACAAGCGCCGCGCGCGCCTGGTGCTGGGCCGCGACGGCCGGCTCTCGGGGCACAACAGCTGCAATGCGATGAGCGCGAGCTTCACGCTGGACGGCGCGAAGATCGCCATCGGGCCGATCGCCACCACGCGCATGGCCTGCGCCGAGCTGCAGCGCGAGCAGGAAGACCGCATCCTCAGCGCGCTCGAACTCGCTGCCACGGCGCGCGTGCGCGACGACGGCCTGCTCGAGATCCGCGATGCCGAGGGGCGCGGGCTGCTGCGCGCGACGCGGGCGGACGATTGATGCCACCACCGCGCGAGGGCGCCCCGCTGGCCGGGCTGTCGCCCGCCTACTTCGGCATGGTGATGGCGACCGGCATCGTCTCGCTCGCGGCGCACATGTTGGCCATGCCCTTGCTGGCGAAGACGCTGTTCCAGCTCAACATCGTCTTCTACGCGGCCCTGTGGCTCCTGACCGTGCTGCGCATGCTTCGCTACCCGCGCCGCTTCTTCGGCGACATG
This sequence comes from Piscinibacter sp., assembly GCA_017983795.1. Lineage (GTDB taxonomy): Bacteria > Pseudomonadota > Gammaproteobacteria > Burkholderiales > Burkholderiaceae_C > Piscinibacter. Next base: position 42,516 of record JAGOAS010000016.1, on the reverse strand, counting down.
GTCGACCACCTGCGCGGCCCCGGCTTCTTCACCACCGTCGCCAGCACCAGCGTGCTCGGCAGCCAGTTCGTCGTGCTGGCCGCGGACTATCGTGCCGCCACCGTGCTGTGGATCGTGGCGCTCGTGCTCTGGATTGCGCTCACCTACACGATCTTCGCGGGGCTCACGATCAAGGAGCGCAAGCCCAGCCTCGACCAGGGCATCAGCGGCGCCTGGCTGCTGGCCGTCGTGGCAACCCAGTCGATCGCGGTGCTCAGCGGGCTTCTGGCCGCGCACATCGAGCAGCCCTACCGGCTGGAGCTGAACTTTCTCGCGCTCTCGATGTGGCTGTGGGGCGGCATGCTCTACATCTGGATGATGTCGCTGATCTTCTACCGCTACACCTTCTTCCCGTTCTCCCCCGGCGACCTCTCGCCGCCGTACTGGATCAACATGGGCGCGATGGCGATCTCCACCCTGGCGGGCTCGCTCCTGATCATCAACGTGCCCGACGCGCCCTTCCTGCTCTCGCTGCTGCCCTTCATCAAGGGCTTCACGGTGCTCTACTGGGCCACCGGCACCTGGTGGATTCCCATGCTGGTGGTGCTCGCCCTGTGGCGCCACGTCTACCGGCGCTTCCCCTTGCGATACGACCCGCTCTACTGGGGCGCCGTCTTTCCCCTCGGGATGTATGCGGCCGGCACGCACGAGCTGATCGAGGCGATGGGATTTCCCTTCCTGCGCTTCCTGCCGGTGGTCTTCCTCTATGTCGCGCTGGCTGCCTGGCTGGCGGCCTTCCTGGGGCTCGCCCACGACCTGCTGCGCCGGGCAAGCGCCCGTTCGTGACCTGCTGCACGCCCGGACAGGCCCGCAGCGGCGCCTGTAGGAAGAAATCCGACAAGCGCTCTGGACGAAAGTGGACTCAAGCCGTGGAGATGGGCCGATGTTGCAGCCCTGTTGCGCTGCTCACAATTCATTCCATGCCGTCACGCAAGGCGGCGCTGAAGACGAACAAGGAGCACGCACATGAACGCCGACCAGATCCTCACCGAAATCCGCGAAGCCAATCTCTCCTACCTGATGCTGGCGCAGAGCCTGATCCGCGCCGACCGCGAGCAGGCGCTGTATCGCTTGGGGCTGGGCGAGGACACCGCGCAGATGATCTCGCTGCTGACCCCCGCGCAGATGATGAAGATCGCCGCCGGCAATACGCTGCTGTGCAAGTTCCGCATGGACGACGAGCTGGTCTGGGGCCTGCTCACCAACCACGGCAAGTCGGCCGCCAACGACACCACCAGCCGCCTGCACGCCGCCATCCTGATGGCCGGCCGTCACCAGGAAGCCGCCTGATCATGGCCCGCGTCAAGTCCATCCTCACCGAGGCCAAGCAGATCGAGCGTGCCGTCACGCTGATCCACCTCGGTGCGCGTCTGCAAGTGCTGGAATCCGAGACGGATCTCTCGTATGAGCGCCTGCTGCGCCTCTACAAGGAAGTCTCCGGCAAGTCGCCCAGCAAGGGCCAGCTGCCGTTCTCGACCGACTGGTTCATGACCTGGCAGCCCAACATCCACGCCAGCCTGTTCCTGAACATCCACGAATACCTGAACAAGGCCGCCGAGCTCGACGAGATCGACACCGTCATCAAGGCCTACCAGCTCTACCAGGAGCAGACCAGCGCCCAGGGCCTGGAAGCCCTGCTGTCGGTGACGCGCGCCTGGCGCCTGGTCAAGTTCGTCGACAACGGCATGCTGACCATGACGAAATGCTCCAAATGCGGGGGTCACTTCGTCACCCATCCGCACGAGATTGCGAAACACTACGTCTGTGGCCTGTGCAATCCGCCGGCCCGCGCCGGCAAGGGCAGTGCCGCCGGCGCGATCCGGATGGACGTCCACTAAAGATCGGTGGCGTCCGGCCGATACACAGGCCAACGATCGGTTTTCTTGCTTGTCTCCTCCTGGCACGTCCCTAGTGCCTTCGACGCGGGTCCCTCGGGGCCCGCGCTTTTCTTTGGCGGCGCGCTTTCGCGCGACCCGCGCATCACTTCTCCCGCTCAAGCCCCCCGCCCGCGCTGCCGATAAGGCGTCGTAGCCGCTGCGTTCCATGCCGTGGCGCAGACCAAGAATCAAGCGCAAGCCATGTTCGTCATCATCGGTTGGGTCGTAGCGATGGGGTGCATCTTCGGCGCCTACATCGTGCACGGGGGCAACATGGGCGTGATCATCCACGCCCTGCCCACGGAAATGATGGCCATCCTCGGCGGGGCCATCGGCGCCTTCGTGGTCAACAACCAGCCCAAGGTGCTGAAGGCCACCCTCGGCGGCCTGGGCGGCGTGTTCAAGGGCTCCAAGTACACCAAGGCGCGCTACATGGAGCTGCTGGCGCTGCTCTACGACATCCTGCAGAAGGCGCGCAAGGAAGGCCTGATGTCCATCGAGAAGGACGTCGAGGAGCCGCACAGCTCGGCGCTGTTCCAGAAGTACGCCAATGTCGGCAACGACCACCACGTGGTGGAGTTCGTGACGGATTACCTGCGCATGATGGTCTCGGGCAACCTCAACGCGCACGAGATCGAGTCGCTGATGGACAGCGAGATCGAGACCCACCACCACGAGGCCCACGCGCCCGCCGCCGCGGTGGCGCGCCTGGCCGGCGCGCTGCCGGCCTTCGGCATCGTGGCCGCGGTGCTGGGCGTGGTGAACACCATGGGCTCGGTGGGCCAGCCGCCGGCGGTGCTGGGCGGCATGATCGGCTCGGCGCTGGTCGGCACCTTCCTGGGCATCCTGCTGGCCTACGCGGTGGCCGAGCCGCTCGCCGGCCTGATGGAGCAGAAGTGCGACGAAGGCTCCAAGGAGCTGCAGTGCATCAAGACCACGCTGCTGGCCAGCATGCAGGGCTACGCGCCGCAGGTGGCCGTCGAGTTCGGCCGCAAGGTGCTGTACTCGACCGAGCGCCCCACGTTCAGCGAGCTGGAAGGCCACGTGAAGGGGAAGAAATAAATGGCCGGCGACAGCAAGAAGCTCCAGCCGATCATCGTCAAGAAGATCAAGAAGGGCGGCCACGGACACCACGGCGGCGCCTGGAAGATCGCCTATGCCGACTTCGTGACGGCCATGATGGCCTTCTTCCTGCTGATGTGGCTGCTCGGCTCCACCACCGAGGGCGACAAGAAGGGCATCGCCGACTATTTCAACTCGCCGCTGAAGGTGGCGATGTTCGGCGGCTCCGGCTCGGGCGACTCCTCCTCGATCATCAAGGGCGGCGGCGCGGATCTCTCGCGCAGCGGCGGCCAGGTCAAGCAGGGCGAGGTCGAGGCCAGGAAGCGCACCCTCAACCTGCAGGCGCTCAAGGCAGACCAGAAGCGCGCCGAGCTGGCCAAGCTGCAGGCCATCAAGGAAAAGGTCGAGGAGGTGCTCGCCTCCAACCCCAAGCTGGCGGCGATGAAGTCGCAGATCCGCCTGGACATGACCGCCGACGGCCTGCGCATCCAGATCGTCGACGAGCTCAACCGCGCCATGTTCGACAGCGGCAGCGCCGTGGTGCAGCCCTACATGCGCGACCTGCTGCGCGAGATCGGCGCCGTGCTCGCCGAGGTGCCCAACCGGCTGACGCTGGAAGGCCACACCGACGCGCAGCGCTTCGCCGCCGGCGACCGCGGCTACGGCAACTGGGAGCTCTCCAGCGACCGCGCCAACGCCTCGCGCCGCGAGCTGGTGATGGGCGGCCTGCCCGACGAGCACGTGCTGCGCGTGCAGGGCCTGGCCTCCAGCCAGCTCATCGAGCCCGCCGACCCGGCCAGCCCGGCGAACCGCCGCATCAGCATCATCGTGATGAACCGCGAGGCGGAGGAGCGCATCCTCAAGCCGGCCGCGCCGCCCGAGCCCGAAGCCGCCGAAACGCCGGAACTGGTCGACCACAAGGTGGTCGAGCCGGTCTCAACTTTCGTGCCGCCCGCCCGATAAACACCCGAGCAGCTTTCCGAGGCCCGCCATGAGCACCCCCAGCGACCTGAAATTCCTGATCGTCGACGACTTCTCCACCATGCGCCGCATCGTGCGCGGCCTGCTCAAGGAGATGGGCTGCAACAACGCCGAGGAGGCGGAAGACGGCGCCGTCGCGCTCAACATGCTCAAGAGCGCCAAGTACGACTTCGTGGTCAGCGACATCAACATGCCGAACATGAACGGCTTCGAGCTGCTGGGCGCGATCAAGAAGGACGAGTCGCTCAAGCACCTGCCGGTGCTGATGGTCACCGCCGAGGCGCGCAAGGAAGACATCGTGCGCGCCGCCCAGGAAGGTGCCGCCGGCTACATCGTCAAGCCCTTCACCAAGGCCACCTTGGAAGAGAAGGTGCAGAAGATCATGCAGAAGCTCGCCGCCACGGCCTGAACGGCTGCCAACCAGGGACAACAACATGAAGATGGATGACCTGTCCGACCTGGCGCCGCAGATGGCCGCCGGCGCCTCGCCCGAGGTGTTCCACCAGCTCGGCATGATCACGCGCCAGCTGCACGACACGCTGACGCAGCTGGGCGTGATGCCCAAGCTGCAGATCGCCGCCGACGGCCTGCCCGACGCGCGCAGCCGCCTCAACTACATCGCCAGCAAGACCAGCGACGCCGCCAACAAGGTGCTCAACTCGGTCGACAGTGCGAAGGTCGACCACGCGCACATCAGCAGCGAGACGCGCCGCATCGCCGAGGCCATCGTCAAGGACCCGGTCAAGGCCGTGGCCTCGGGCGCGGTGATGAATTTCGTCGGCGACGTCGAGGCCGCCACCGCGCGCATCGACCAGCACCTCACCGACATCATGCTGGCGCAGGATTTCCACGACCTCACCGGCCAGGTGGTGGCCAAGGTGGTCTCGCTGGCCACCGAGCTGGAAGACAGCCTGGTCAAGCTGCTGGTGCAGGCCGCGCCGCCCGAGCAGGCGCAGAAGGTCGAGGCCGCCGTGCTGAATGGGCCGGTGGTGAACCCGGAAGGCCGCACCGACGTGGTCAAGGACCAGGCGGAAGTCGACGACCTGCTGGCCAGCCTCGGTTTCTGAGCGGGAACTGCGTCACATCCCACCGAGAGGGCCGCGATAAGCGGCCCTTTTTGCGTTCTCTTCCGGCTCAAGTTCGCAGGACCGCCCGGAACAATGGCCTGGCCCCCTTCGAACGGGGCGTCACGCCATGGCCGACCAGGACGCACAGGACCGCAATCTCCCAGCCTCAGCCCGCAAGCTGCAGAAAGCGCGCGAGCAGGGCCAGGTGCCGCGCTCGCGCGACCTCGGCCACTTCGCGGCCATCGCCGTGGGCGGCGCGGTGCTGGTGGCCGCCATGCCCTGGGCCACCGGCTGGCTGAAGGCGCGCCTGGTGCAGGCGCTGCAGTTCGACGCCCGCACCGTGGCCAACCCGCAGGCCATGCTCGAACGACTGGCCGAGCTGACCGCCACGATGATGTGGATGGTGCTGCCGCTGGGCCTGCTGATGACGCTGGTGGCCGTGGGCGTGAGCGCTGCCTCGGGTGGCCTGAACTTCACGCTCAAGCCGCTGCAGCCCAAATTCGCCTTCCTGAACCCGATCACCGGCGTCGGGCGGCTGTTCTCCAAGCAGCAGCTGGTCGAGACGCTCAAGGCCTGCGTGCTCGCGCTCATCCTCGGCACGATCGGCGCGCTCTACCTGAAGGCCCACGTGGGCGACTTCGCTTCCCTGCTGGGCATGAGCCTGCCGGCGGCGGTGGAGTCGGGCGCGAGCACGGTGCTCGGCGGCCTCGCCCTGCTGGTGCTGGCGCTGGCCGCCTTCGCCGGCATCGACGTGCCGCTGCAGCGCAAGCTGCACGCCGACCGCCTGAAGATGAGCCACCAGGAAGCCAAGCAGGAGCACAAGGAGTCGGAGGGCAACCAGGAGGTCAAGGGCAAGCAGAAGGCCAAGATGCGCGAGGTCTCGCGCCGCCGCATGCTGGCCGCCATCCCCAAGGCCGACCTGGTGGTGATGAACCCGACCCACTACGCCGTGGCGATCAAATACGAAGACGGCAAGATGGCCGCGCCGCGCGTGGTCGCCAAGGGCGTGGACCTGCTGGCGCTGAAGATCCGCGACCTCGCCAAGGGCGCGCAGGTGCCGGTGCTCGAGGCGCCGATGCTGGCCCGCGCGCTCTACGCCCACACCAAGCTGGACCAGGAGATCCCGCAGGCGCTGTTCGCCGCGGTGGCCCAGGTGCTGGCCTACGTCTACCAGCTGCGCGCCGCGCTCGCCGGCCGCGGCCCCGCGCCGGGTGCGCTGCCCGAGCTGCCGGTGCCACCGGAGCTCGACCCGCACAACACCCCGGCGCCTGACATGGAGCTCTACGAATGAACCCGCTCGCCCAGCAGCTGCGCTCCATGCTCGGCGCCGACGGCCGCGCCTTGCGCGCGCTGATGGCGCCCGTCGCCGTGGTGATGATCCTGGCGATGATGGTGCTGCCGCTGCCGGCCTTCGCGCTGGACCTGCTGTTCACCTTCAACATCGCGATGGCGCTGATGGTGCTGATGGTGGCGGCCTACATGATCAAGCCACTGGACTTCGCCGCCTTCCCGACGGTGATCCTGCTGACCACGCTGCTGCGCCTGTCGCTCAACGTGGCCTCCACGCGCGTGGTGCTGATGGACGGCCACACCGGCCCGGGCGCGGCCGGCAAGGTGATCGAATCCTTCGGCCACTTCCTGATCGGCGGCAACTTCGCGGTCGGCCTGATCGTCTTCGCCATCCTGGTGGTGATCAACTTCATCGTCGTCACCAAGGGCGCCGAGCGCATCGCCGAAGTCGGCGCGCGCTTCACGCTCGATGCGATGCCGGGCAAGCAGATGGCGATCGACGCCGACCTGAACGCCGGGCTGATCGACGAGAAGGAAGCGCGCCGGCGCCGCCAGGAAGTCGGCGACGAGGCGGAGTTCTTCGGCTCCATGGACGGTGCCAGCAAGTTCGTGCGCGGCGACGCGATGGCCGGCCTGCTGATCCTCTTCATCAACATCATCGGCGGCTTCGTGATCGGCGTGGCGCAGCACGACCTGTCGGCCGCGGAAGCCGCCAACAGCTACATCCTGCTGGCCATCGGCGATGCGCTGGTGGCGCAGATCCCGGCGCTCTTGATCTCGGTGGCGGCGGCGATGGTGGTGTCGCGCGTCGGCAAGGAGCAGGACGTCGGCAGCCAGATCGCCCGCCAGGTGTTCAACTCGCCGCGCTCGCTGGCCATCACCGCCGGCATCATCGGCGCGCTGGGCCTGATCCCGGGCATGCCCAACCTGGTGTTCATCACCCTCGGCTCGGCGCTCGGCTACGCCGCCTGGTGGATGAAGGAGCGCGAGCGCAAGGCCAAGGAGCGCGAGCCGGTGCGCCCGGCCGAAGCCGCGCAGGCGAATCCGGAAGCGACCTGGGACGACCTGCAGCCGGTCGACACGCTGGGCCTGGAAGTGGGCTACCGCCTCATCGCGCTGGTCGACAAGACGCGCCAGGGCGACCTGCTGGCGCGCATCAAGGGCGTGCGCAAGAAGTTCGCGCAGGACGTCGGTTTCCTGCCGCCGCCGGTGCACATCCGCGACAACCTCGAGCTCAAGCCCAGCGCCTACCGCATCACGCTGCGCGGCGCGGTGGTGGGCGAGGGCGAGGCCTATCCCGGCATGCTGCTGGCGATCAACCCGGGTGGAGCGAGCACCAACCTCATCGGCACGCGCACCGTCGACCCGGCCTTCGGCCTGCCCGCGGTGTGGATCGAGGAGCGCCAGCGCGAAGCAGCGCAGATGGGCGGATTTACCGTCGTTGATTGCTCGACCGTGGTGGCGACCCATCTCTCACACTTGATGCAACTCCACGCGGCCAAGTTGCTCGGACGCGTCGAGACGCAACAGCTGGTCGAACACGTGACCAAGCTGGCCCCGAAGCTGATCGAAGACGTCGTGCCCAAGATGGTCGGAATCGCCACACTGCAGAAGGTGCTCCAGCTCTTGCTGGAAGAAGGCGTGCACATCCGCGACATGCGCTCGATCGTCGAATGCCTGGCCGAGCATGCCGCCACGGTGACCGACCCGGCCGAGCTGGCGCGCCGCATCCGCATCCACTTGGCGCCGGCGATCGTGCAGCAGATCTACGGGCCGGCCAGGGAGCTGGACGTGATCGCCCTCGAACCCGACCTCGAGCGCCTGGTGACGCAGGCGCTGAATTCGCCGCACGGCGCGGTGCTCGACCCCGGCGTGGCCGACACGCTGGCGCGCAGCGCGGCCGATTCGGCCAAGCGCCAGGAAGACCTGGGCGTGCCGGCCTGCCTGCTGGTGCCCGACATGATTCGCGCCCCCATGGCCCGGCTGCTCAAGCGCGCCGCGCCGCGGCTGCGCGTGCTCGGCCACAGCGAGATTCCTGAAACCCATTCGATCCGCATCGGTTCCGTCATCGGAGGTGCCGCATGAACTGCAAACGATTCACCGCCCGCACGTCGCGCGAGGCCCTGACCCTGGTGCGCCAGGCCTTCGGCGAAGACGCCGTCGTGCTCTCCACCAAGCCCTGCGCCGAAGGCGTGGAGGTGCTGGCGATGGCGCCCGAGGGCATGGCGCACATCGAGCAGATCTCGGCCACCGCCCCGAAGGTGAGCGCACCGGCCGTCAAGCAGACGCCGCCGGCACGCAAAGGCAAGGGCCTGGCCGAGCGCATCGAGCCGGAGATTGCCGCGCCGGTGGAAGACGACGTGCGCAAGCTCTCGATGAGCACGCTGTCGTTCCAGGACTTCGTGCGCGAGCGCATGCTCAAGCGCCGCCAGGAAGCGATGAGCGAGGTCTCGCGCTTCCCCGACGACGCGGTCGACATGCCCATCATCGGCTCGTATACCGAGGTGCCGCCGGCCCCGCCGCAAGCCGTGGCGCAGCCCGTGCCGCAACCGGTCGCCGCGGCGCCGCTGCAGCAGCGCATGAGCGCGCCGGCCGCCGCCGTGCAGCCGCCCAAGCCGGCGATCGCCGTGCCGGTGCTGCACGACACGCCGGCCGCCGAGCCCGCCGCGCCCGTGGCCACGCGCCGCGACCAGGAAGAGATGATCCGCGAGCTGCGCCAGGTGAAGGGCCTGATCGAAGAACGCTTCGGCGCGCTCGCCTTCATGGAAAAGCTGCAGCGCCAGCCGGCGCAGGCGCGCCTGACGCAGAAGCTGCTCGATGCCGGCTTCTCGCCGGCGCTGATCCGCAAGCTCGCCGAGGCGATGCCGCACGAGGTCAGCGACGAGATGAGCTGGGCCGCCTCGGTGCTGGAGCGCAACATCCTCACCGGCGAGGTCGACGGCGCACTGGAAGACCAGGGCGGCGTCTACGCGATGGTCGGCGCCACCGGCGTCGGCAAGACCACCTCGACGGCCAAGATCGCCGCCGCCTTCGCCGCCAAGTACGGCGCCGGCAACCTCGGCCTGATCACGCTCGACGCCTACCGCCTCGGCGCCCACGAGCAGCTGCGCGCCTACGGCCGCATCCTCGGCGTGCCGGTGCACACCGCGCACGACCGCGCCTCGCTGGAAGACCTGCTGGAGCTGCTGGCGGGCAAGAAGATGGTGCTGATCGACACCGCCGGCATGGCGCAGCGCGACAGCCGCACCCGCGAGCTGCTCGACATGCTGCAGCACCGCGCCATCAAGCGCCTGCTGGTGGTCAACGCCGCTTCGCAGGGCGAGACCATCGAGGACGTGCTGGTCGCCTACCGCGCCGCCAGCTGCGCCGGCGTGGTGCTCTCCAAGCTCGACGAGGCGGTCAAGCTCGGCCCCGCGCTGGATGCGCTGATCCGCCACAAGCTCAAGGTCGTCGGTGTGGCCAACGGCCAGCGCGTGCCGGAAGACTGGCACCGCCTGTCGGCCAACGCGCTGACGCACCGCGCGCTGCGCGGCGGCGGCAGCTCGGCCTACAAGCTCGATTCCGGCGACGTCAACCTGATCTTCGCGGCGCCGAAGAGCGGCCTGCTGCAGGCCGCTGCGGCGCACTGAGCCGCACCCAGAACAACCGACAACGATTTACCGCTCCCGCCCGACGATGCGCGACTTCGATTCCAAGCCCCTGCCGCTGGACCAGGCCGATGGCCTGCGCCGGCTGTTTGCCCGCAAGCGCGTGCAGATGGTTCCCGTGGTGTCCAACCCGCATGTCGCCTTCGGCGGCGTGATGCTGGAGCGCCTGTGCGCCGGCTTCACCGAGCTGGGCCTGCACGTGCTGGTGGTCGACGCCTCGGAGCGCGCCAGTGCGCCCTCCGAGCTGGCGGTGATGGACCTGGCCGATGCGATCGAGCCGCTCTCCGAGGGCGTCTCGTACCTCGCTGCGCGCGGGCTGGCGATCCGCCACGTCGATGCCACCGGCTCGACCGCGCCCTTCCTGACCGCGCTCACCGACGCCGCGCCGCGCGCCGAGGTGATCCTGGTGCACGCGCCGGCCACCGAGCTCGCCCGCCTGTTCGCGCGCAGCGCCGAGCTGGCGCGCCGCAGCGGCGACGAATCGGCCCTGGTGCGCCCGCTGCTGCTGGCCGACGACCGGCCGGCCAGCGTGACGCACGCCTACGCCGCGCTCAAGCTGCTGACGCAGCGCGCCGGCCTGGTGGTGCACGACCTGATGCTGGCCGCCGCGCCGAATTCGCCGCGCGCCGAGCGCATCGCCATCCAGCTCGCCACCTGCGCCGACGACTTCCTCGGCGCCGTGCTGCGCGACTGGGTGCGCCTCGACCCCGCCACCGATGCCAGCGAGCCGCCCGCCGAAGCGCTGCGCCGCTGGGTGCGCGAGACGCTGCGCGTCGAGACTTCCGCGCGCGCCGCGGCCGCCACCACGCCGTATTACGTCGATCGTCCGCAGCGTGCCGAAGCACGCTCGGCCATGAACTGAACCCGGGAGCAAGAGCGATGTACACCGCCAAGGGCCGCCTCGACCTCGATTCGATGCTCAAGCAGTACAGCCCGCTGGTGCGGCGCCTCGCCCACCAGATGATCGCCAAGCTGCCCGCCAACGTGGAGCTCGACGACCTGATCCAGGTCGGCATGATCGGCCTGGCCGATGCGCTGAGCCGCTTCGACGAGGCGCAGGGCGTGCAGTTCGAAACCTTCGCGACGCAGCGCATCCGCGGCGCGATGCTCGACGAGCTGCGCGGCAACGACTACCTCTCGCGCGGCACGCGCAAGCAGCAGCGCTCGATCGAGAGCGCGGTGCACAAGCTCGAGCAGAAGCTCGGCCGCGCGCCGGCCGAGAGCGAGATCGCGCGCGAGATGGGCCTGAGCCTGACCGAATACCAGGAGCTGCTCGGCAAGGTGCGCGGCACCCAGCTGGTCTACCTGGAAGACATGAGCGGCGACGAGGGCGACAACGACTACCTCGACCGCCACGTCGCCGACGAGCAGGCCAACCCGCTCGCCCAGCTGCAGGACCACCGCATGCGCGAGGCGCTGGTGGAGGCCATCAAGCACCTGCCCGAGCGCGAGCAGTACGTGATGTCGATGTACTACGAGCACGACATGAACCTCAAGGAGATCGCGGCGGTGCTCAAGGTCACCGAGTCGCGCGTCTGCCAGCTGCACAGCCAGTCGATCGCGCGCCTGCGCGTCAAGCTGCGCGAGTACTGATGCTGCGCTGGCCGCTGCCGGCGCTGCTGGCCTGGGCGGCCTGCTGGTCCCTCTTCATCGTCATGGCGCGCGTGGCGGCGCCGTTGCCGCTGGCGCTTGCGCTCGCGGCCGCGCTCGGCTTCGTGCTCGCGCTGCCCGCGGCCACGCGCTGGCGGCGCATCTTCGTGGCAGCGGGCTTTCCGCTCTCGCTGGCCGCTTCCGGCTTCGGCGCGGCCGTGCCGGCCTGGGCCTGGCTGCTGGCGCTGGGCGCGCTGGCGCTGATCTACCCGCTCAACACCTGGCGCGATGCGCCCATGTTTCCGACGCCTGCCGGCGCGCTGCAAGGGCTGGCGCACCTCGTGCCGCTGCCGCCCGAGACGCGCGTGCTCGACGCCGGCTGCGGCCTGGGCGACGGCTTGCGCGAACTGCATCGCGAATACCCGCAGGCGCAGCTTTCCGGCGTGGAGTGGAGCTGGCCGCTGCGGCTCGCCTGCGCCTGGCGCTGCCGCTTCGCGCGCATCACGCGCGGCGACCTGTGGGCCTCGGACTGGTCGCAGCAGGATCTGGTCTACCTCTTCCAGCGCCCCGAGAGCATGCCGCGCGCGCTGGACAAGGCGCGCCGCGAGCTGCGCCCGGGCGCCTGGCTGGCCAGCCTCGAATTCGAGGCGCCGGGGCTGCGCGCAACCGCCGTGCTTCGCCGCGCCGGCGCCAAGCCGGTGTGGCTCTACCGCGCGCCGCTCTGAAGCGGCCGGCTACCATCGCGGGCTATCGTGGCCCAAAACCCTTCCGAAACCGCCGCCGGCCTGCCGCCGGGCGAACACCCCGCACTGCTCGACGCCGTGCGCCAGCTGCTGCGGCCGCTCGCCCGCCTGGCGGTGGCGCGCGGCCTCACCCACGCCACCGTCGACGAGATGCTGCGCGCCGCCTTCGTGGAGGAGGCCTTCGCGGCCTACCCGCAGCTGCTCGAACACCGACGCGTCAGCCGCATCAGCGCCGCCACCGGCATCAACCGCCGCGAGGTGACGCGCCTGGTGGAAGCGCGCGAGCGCGAGGCCGCGCCGGCGCGCTCGTACCCGAGCGAGGCCTTCGCGCGCTGGACGACGCACTCCGAATACCTCGACAAGGACGGCCAGCCGCGCGCCCTGCCGCGCCTGGGCGCGGCGCCCAGCTTCGAGGCGCTGGCGCATTCGGTGACGCGCGACATGCACCCGCGCAGCCTGCTGGAGGAGCTGCGGCGCCTCGGCCTGGCCGAGCACGACGCGGCTAGCGACACCGTCGCGCTGCAGCGCGCGGCCTTCGTGCCCAAGGGCGACGAGGCGCGCATGGTCGGCTTCATGGGCGCCAACCTGGGCGACCATTTCAATGCCGCCGTCGACAACGTGCTGGCGGTGGGCGCCGAACACTTCGAGCAGGCGCTCTATGCCGACGGCCTCTCCGATGCATCGCTGGCTCAGCTGCGCCGGCTGGTCACGCAGCACTGGCAGGCCATCACCCAGGATCTGGTGCCGCGCATCGAGCAGATGATCGCCGACGACGATGCCGCGGGCATCGGCAGCACGGCCGGCCCCGGCAAGCGCACGCGCGTCGGCCTGTTCAGCTACCAGACGGCGGCGCAGCCGCCTGCGCCGCCGGCGCGCCCCGATGCGGAGGATGCGCCATGAGGCGCGCCCTGGCTGCGCTGGCCCTGGGCCTGGCCGCCGCGGTGAGCGGCTGCGGCGGCAGCGTGGGTGTCGGCGGCACCGGCTCGTATTCGTATGCACCGATCGAAGGCTTCGGCTCGATCTACGTCGGCGGCATCGAGTACGACGACAGCCAGGCCGCCGTGTTCGACGAAGACGGCGCCGCCATCGCGCGCGACAGCCTGCGCCTGGGCATGGTGGTGGAAGTGGAGGGCGGCGAGATCGGCGGCAGCGAGGCCGCGCCGAGGGCGCAGGCGCATCGCATCCGCACCTCCACCGAGCTGGTCGGCCTGGCGAGCGCGGTGAACGCGGCCGCCGGCACGCTGAAGGTATTCGATCAGACGGTGCGCGTCGACGCCTACACGCTCTTCGACGCCGGCCTGCCCGAGGGCCTGGCCAGCGTGGCCGAAGGCGCCGCGCTGGAAGTGTTCGGCAGCTACGACGTGGCGAGCACGAGCTTCCTCGCGACGCGCATCGCGCTGCGCGCCGGCACGCTGGCCGAGTACCGCGTGCGCGGCCCGGTGCAGGAGCTCGACGCCGCCGCACGCAGCTTCCGCATCGGCGCGGCGCGCTTCAGCTACGAGGGTGCGCAGCCGTTGCTGGCCGAGGGCGCCTGGCTGCGCGTGCGCGCCGAAACCGTGCCGGCGGCCGGCCGCTGGAAGCTGCGCGACGCCGGCGCCGGCATGCGGCCGCCGCAGGCGCTGGCGCGCGTCAAGCTGCGCGGCCCGATCACGCGCTACGCTTCGGATGCCGACTTCGACCTCAACGGCCAGCGCGTCGACGCGCGCGGCGCCGCCTTCGACGGCCACCCGGGCGATCTCGCGCTCGGCAAGGCGGTGGAGGTGGATGGCGTATGGAACAAGGGCGTGGTCGTCGCGACCCGCATGCGCCTCGACGACCACGGCGGCGCGCAGGGCGGCATCACGCTGCAGGGCACGATCGGCGCGCTCGACAGCGTCGCCAAGACCTTCGCGCTGCGTGGCTCGACCGTTTCCTACGGCGCCAGCGGCGTGCAGTTCGAAGGTGGCAGCGAGGCCGATCTCGCCAACGGCCGCGCCGTCACGGTCAAGGCCGTCTCGCACGGCCACGACACGCTGCTGAGCGCGCGGCGCATCGCCTTCAACTGAGCTTCAACTGAGCCGCGTGCGGTGGCGCGCCACCTGGGCGCGCACCTGCGCCGGCGCGGTGCCGCCGAGCAGCTTGCGCGCGTCCAGCGAGCCGCGCAGCGTCAGCACCTCGAACACGTCCTCGCCGATCGAGGCGTTGAAGCCCTGCAGCGTGGCCAGCGGCAGCTCGGAGAGATCGACACCCTGCTGGATCGCCACCTTCACCGCATGCGCCACCGCCTCGTGCGCATCGCGGAAGGGCAGGCCCTTCTTCACCAGGTAGTCGGCCAGGTCGGTGGCGGTGGCGTAGCCGCGCCGCGCGGCGCGCTCCATCGCCTCGGGCTTGACGACGATGCCGCCGACCAGCTCGCAGAAGATGCGCAGCGTGTCGCGCAGCGTGTCCACGGTGTCGAAGAGCGGCTCCTTGTCTTCCTGGTTGTCCTTGTTGTAGGCCAGCGGCTGGCCCTTCATCAGCGTCAGCAGCCCCATCAGGTGGCCGACCACGCGCCCGGTCTTGCCGCGCGCCAGCTCCGGCACGTCGGGGTTCTTCTTCTGCGGCATGATCGACGAGCCGGTGCAGAAGCGATCGGCCAGGTCGATGAAGCCGAAGTTCTGGCTCATCCACAGCACCAGCTCCTCGCTGAAGCGGCTCACGTGGATCATGGCCAGCGAGGCGGCGGCCGTGAACTCGATGGCGAAGTCGCGGTCGCTCACCGCGTCCAGGCTGTTCTGGCACACGCCTTCCATGCCCAGCGTCTTGGCGACGCGCTCGCGGTCCAGCGGGTAGCTGGTGCCGGCCAGCGCGGCGCTGCCCAGCGGCAGGCGGTTGGTGCGGCGGCGCACGTCGGCGAAGCGTTCGGCGTCGCGCGCGAACATCTCGACGTAGGCGAGCAGGTGGTGCCCGAAGCTCACCGGCTGCGCCACCTGCAGGTGCGTGAAGCCGGGCAGGATGACCTCGGCGTTCTTGTCGGCCATCTCGACCAGCGCGCGCTGCAGTTCGACGAGCAGTGTGGACAGCCCATCGATCTCGTCGCGCAGCCACAGGCGCACGTCGGTGGCCACCTGGTCGTTGCGCGAGCGGCCGGTGTGCAGCCGCTTGCCGGCGTTGCCCACCAGTTGCGTCAGGCGCGCCTCGATATTCAGGTGCACGTCTTCCAGCGCCAGCTTCCACTCGAAGCTGCCGGCTTCGATCTCGGCCGTGATCTGCGCCATGCCGCGTCGGATGTCGGCCAGATCGGCCGCGCCGATCACCCCCTGCGCGGCGAGCATCTCGGCGTGCGCCAGGCTGCCGGCGATGTCGGCCTTCCACAGGCGGCGGTCGAACTCCACGCTGGCGGTGTAGCGCTGCACCAGCTCGCTCATCGGCTCGGAGAACAGGGCCGACCAGGCCTGGGATTTCTTGTCGAGTTGGTTGGAAGACATGGCGGGTGTGGCGACAATGCACGCTGCGCCGCGATTCTATTCGGCGCCTCCCTTTCAGCCGATGCACACCGAGCCCAGCGCCCTGAGCGCCCACCCCGCCGCCGATGCACGCAGCACCGGCTTCGGCACCACGCTGCTCGACACGCTGATGCCCGGCGAGGCCGGCGCCGCGCGGCGCGGCCCGGCCTCGGTGTTCGACGTCTGCCATGCCGGCGTGGTGCTGCGCACGCTGCTGGCCGTCGAGGCGGCAGTGGGCCTCGGTACGCTGTTCGTCGCCGCCGATTTCGAGGCCTGGTCGCTGCGCTTCGCCTCCACCTCGGCGGTGGCCGTGCCGGCCGTGCTGCTGTGGCTGAGCGCGGCCTGCCTGGCGAAGCGACCGCTGGGCGTGCTGGTGCCGGGCCTGCGCTGGGCCGTGGCCATGGCGATGGGCGCGCTGGCGGCGGCGCTGCCGGCGCTGCTGGTGCAGTCGCTCGGGCTGGACATGCTCGGAGCGCACCCGCTGCTCGGCCCGGTGGCGGCCGGCGTGGCCGGCGCCGCCGCCGTCTACGGCTGGCTGCAGCTGCGCGCGCGCGCGCTGCTGCCGGCCGACACCACGGCGCGGCTGGCCGAGCTGCAATCGCGCATCCGCCCGCACTTCCTCTTCAACACGCTGAATACCGCGCTGGCGCTGGTGCGCGTCGACCCGGCGCGCGCCGAAGGCGTGCTGGAGGATCTGGCCGAGCTGTTCCGCGTCGCGCTCACCGACATCGGCGAATCGGTGTCGCTGGCCGAGGAGGTGGAGCTGGCGCGCCGCTACCTCGCCATCGAGCAGGTGCGCTTCGGCACGCGGCTGAACATCGTCTGGGAGCTCGACGCGGCGGCCGGCGAGGCGCGCGTGCCGCCGCTGCTGCTGCAGCCGCTGGTGGAGAACGCCGTGCGCCACGGCGTCGAGCCCGCCGCCGAGGGCGGCACGGTGCGCATCCGCACGCGCGTCAAGCTCGGCCGCGCGCAGGTGGTGATCGCCAACACCGTGCCCGCCACGCCTTCGCGGCCCGGCAGCGGCATGGCGCTGAAGAACGTGCGCGAGCGCCTGCACCTGATGCACGACATGGCGGCGCAGTTCGAGGCGCGGCGCGTCGACGGCGCGTTCCGCGTGCAGCTGGTGGTGCCTCTATGAGCGAGGCACTGCGCATCCTCATCGTCGACGATGAAGAACTGGCGCGCCTGCGCCTGCGCACGCTGGTGGGCGATTGCGCCGAGCCGCCAGCCCAGGTGGTCGGCGAGGCCGCCAACGCGGTGCAGGCGGCCGACTTCCTCGCCGCGCATCCCGTCGACCTGGTGCTGCTCGACGTGCACATGCCCGGGCTGGACGGCATGCAGTTCGCCGCGCGGCTGCGCGAGCAGGCCGGAACCCAAGGATCGGCTCCGGCGATCGTATTCGTCACCGCGCATGCCGAGCACGCGCTGCAGGCCTTCGAGCTCGAGGCGGTCGACTACCTCACCAAGCCGGTCAAGCGCGAGCGCCTGCAGGCTGCCCTGCAGCGCGTGGCGCAGCGCCTGCAGCGCAATGGCGAGCGTGCCGAGGGCGCGGCCGGCGGCGAGGTACTCGTGGTCAGCGACCGCGGCCGCGTGATGCGCGTGCCGGTGGCCGAGGTGCTGTACCTGAAGGCCGAGCTGAAATACGTGACGCTGCGCACCGCGAACCACAGCTACGTGCTCGACGACTCGCTCGCCGAGCTGGAATCGCGCCTCGGCGAACGCTTCCTGCGCGTGCACCGCAATGCGCTGGTGGCGCGCGCCGCGGTGCGCGCGCTCGAACGCCGCACGCTGGAAGGCGTCGGCGACGACGAGGGCGGCGAAGGCTGGGCGGTGCGCGTGGCGCCGGTGGACGAATGGCTCGCCGTGTCGCGCCGCCAGCTGGCCGCGGTGCGCGAGGCGCTGGTCGCTGCAGGCCGATGAAGGACATGGATCCACGCCGCATCTGGTTCGACCCGCCGCATGTGCGCTGGGGGCGTGTGGTCGCCACCGTGCTGATCGCCTCGGCGCTGGTGGGCCTGTGGGTGGCGCAGCGGCGCGGCCTGTTCGACGAGCCGCAGAACCGGGTCGTCGTGGCGGCCGGGGCCGCAGCCAGTGGCGTGTCGCCGCGTGGCGAGCGCAACGCAGTGCCGGAGGCCGCGGCGATGGTGGCGGCAGCGCCGCCGGCGAAGGCGGCGTCGTCGGTGGAACTGGTCTGCGGGCTGGGCGCGGTGAGCTTCGATCCTGGCGACGAGAAGCAGCTCGAAGCCTTGACCGACGAGGCGAACAAGAAGCTGCTGGCCCATCGCAAGCGCGTGCTGCCGGGGTGGATCGAGGAGATGAAGTCCTCCACCGACGAGCAGGTGCAGGCCGCAGGGTGGCTCTTGGAGGCGCGTGACGTGTGGCTCGGGCGCACCGAGTGGGCGCAGTCGCCCGAATCGACCGATGCGCTCGAGGAGCTTGCCCGGGTAGCGCAACGCTCGCGCGATCCGCTGATCTATGCGCTGGCCGTCCAGTCCTGCGAGATCTACCGCGTCCGGACGACGCCGGCCGCCTGTCGCGGCCTGAGCGTCGAGGAGTGGGCGCAGCGCGACCCCGGGAACGCGTTCCCCTGGCTGTTCGGCATGGGAGGAGAGGGAGTCGATGCGCAGCGCCGCAGCCTCTATGCGGAACGTGCGCTGGCGTCGGAGACGATCCGCAGTTCCTGGGGTACCTCGTACTCGATTCTCGCCAAGGCTGCACCGCGCGACGAGGCGCCGCTCGATCGAAGCGTGCGCTTCCGGGAGTCGCTCTCGATCGATTCGTACGTGTCGCTGGTTCGCTCAGGCGTTCTGGAACATTGCAAGGACAGTGAACTGCGCCAGGGCGCGCGGCGACAGCAATGCGAACTTCTGGCGACGTTCATGACGGACAAGTCCGAATCGCTGATGGAAGCGGAATTCGGAAATGCGATCGGCAGGCGTCTCGGTTGGTCCGCAGACCGGCTCGCGCGGCTCGACAAGCAGCGGCAGGCCCTGTCGGAGATGACCCCGAAAGACGCGGATTTCGCCGGCTGCGACGGCCTCGCCCGCGCCGAAGCCTACTTCGCCGACGTCTCCAAGTACGGCGAGCGCGGCGCCCTGCGCCGCCGCCAGCAGGCCGCCCGCTGACCCCGCTCAGCCGGTGTTGCGCAGCCCCGCCGCCACGCCGTTGATCGAGATGTGGATGCCGCGCTTGACGCGGTCCATGCCCGGGTCGTCGTCGCGCCCGGCGCGGTAGCGCCGCATCAGCTCGACCTGCAGGTGGTTGAGCGGGTCGAGGTAGGGGAAGCGGTGCTCGATCGAGCGCGCCAGCGCGGGGTTGGACGCCAGGCGCTGCTTCTCGCCGGTGATCAGCGCCAGCGCGTCCTGCGTGCGCTGCCACTCGGCCTGGATGAGGCCGAAGATGCGCCTGCCCAGGCGCTTGTCTTCCACCAGCTCGACGTAGCGTGCCGCGATGCCGAGGTCGCTCTTGGCCAGCACCATGTCGAGATTCGACAGCAGCGTGCGGAAGAAAGGCCACTGCTTGTGCATCTTCTGCAAGAGCGCGAGCTTGTCCTTGCGCGCCTTGGCGTCCTTGCCGAGCCAGGCTTCGATGGCCGAGCCGAACCCGCACCAGCCCGGCAGCGCCACGCGGCACTGGCCCCAGCTGAAGCCCCAGGGGATGGCGCGCAGATCCTCGATCGCGCGCGTGGCCTTGCGCGAAGCCGGGCGCGAGCCGATGTTGAGCTCGGCGATCTCGCGGATCGGCGTGGCGCTGAAGAAGTAGTCGGTGAAGCCGGGGGTCTCGTAGACCAGCTTGCGGTAGGCCGCGTAGCTCGCCGCGCTGATCGCGTCGGCGGCGTCGAGGAAGGCCTTGGGCGCGCTCTTGGTCGGGTGCAGCAGCGTGGCCTCCAGCGTGGCGGCCACCAGGGTCTCGAGGTTGCGCAGGCCGATCTCCGGGTGCGCGTACTTGGAGGCGATCACCTCGCCCTGCTCGGTGAGGCGGATCTGGCCGTTCACCGTGCCCGGCGGCTGCGCCAGGATGGCCTGGTAGCTCGGGCCGCCGCCGCGGCCCACCGTGCCGCCGCGGCCGTGGAACAGGCGCAGCGTGATGCCGTGCGCGCGGGCCAGCTGCTCGAACAGCGCCACCAGCGCGATCTCGGCGCGGTAGAGCTCCCAGTTGCTGGTGAAGCTGCCGCCGTCCTTGTTGCTGTCGCTGTAGCCGAGCATGATGTCCTGCTCGGCGCCCGAGGCCTTCATCATCGCGGCGATGCCGGGCAGCGCGTAGAAGGCGCGCATGATGGGCTCGGCATTGCGCAGGTCGCCGATGGTCTCGAACAGCGGCACGACGATCAGATCCGTCACCGCGGCGTCGTGCAGCTCGCCGCGCATCAGCCCGGTTTCTTTCAGCAGCAGCAGCACCTCGAGCAGGTCGCTCACGTCCTCGGTGTGCGAGATGATGTAGTGGCGGATCGCCTCGCGGCCGAAGCGCTGCAGCATGCGCGCCGCCGTCTCGAAGATCGCCAGCTCGCTGCTTGCATGCTCGCTGTAGCGCGCGGCGCGCACGCGCAGCGGCCGCGCGTCGTTGAGCAGGCGCAGCAGCAGATCGCGCCTGGCGTCTTCGGCCAGCGCCGGGTAGTCGGGCTCGATGCGCGCCGTCTTCAGCAACTCGGCCACCACCGCCTCGTGCTTGTCCGAGCTCTGGCGCAGGTCGACGGTGGCGAGGTGGAAGCCGAATACCTGCGCGGCGCGCATCAGCGGCGCCAGGCGCGGGCCGATCAGCGCCTGCGCATGGTGCGAGCGCAGCGAGGCCGCGATCACCTGCAGGTCGGCGAGAAACTCGGCGGCGTTCAGGTAGGGGCTCTCGGGCGCCACGGCGTGGCGCAGCGCTTCGGTGCCGGTCAGCTCGTGCAGCGTCGCGGCCAGGCGCGCATACATGCCGATCAGCGCGCGGCGGTAGGGCTCGTCGACGCGGTGCTCGTTGTGGTCGGGCGAACGCTCGGCCAGCGCGCGCATCGCGGGCGTCACCGGCGCGAGCATGGCCGAGATCGAGAGCTCGCTGCCCAGCAGGTGCACCTCGGTCAGGTAGAAGCGCAGCACCGTCTCGCTCTGGCGGCGCAGCGCCATCTGCAGCGTGGCCTCGGTGACGAAGGGGTTGCCGTCGCGGTCGCCGCCGATCCACTGGCCCATGCGGAAGAAGGGCGCGATCTCGTGGCCGGGCAGCGCGCGCTCGACCTCGCGGTACAGGCGCGGAATCTGGCGCAGGAAGGTGGCGTGGTAGTAGCTGAGCGCGTTCTCGATCTCGTCGGACACGCTGAGCTTGGCGGTGCGCAGCATGCGCGTCTGCCACAGCTGCGTGACGCGCGCGCGGATCAGCGCCTCGTTCTCGGCGCGCTCGCGCTCGGTGCGCAGCTCGTCGCGCGCGCCGATCAGCTCGGCGATGGCGCGCTCGGCGCCGAGGATGCTCTGGCGCTGCACCTCGGTCGGGTGGGCGGTCAGCACCGGGCTGATGTAGGCGTGGCGCAGCGTCTTCGCGATCTCGCTGGCGCGGATGTCGGCAGCGGCCAGGCGCTCGAAGCTCATCGCCAGCGAGCCTTCCTGCAGATGGCCCTGGCGCTCGTGGTGCTCGCGCCGGCGCACGTGGTGGCGATCCTCGGCGATGTTGGCCAGGTGCGAGAAGTAGCTGAAGGCGCGGATCACGCTGACGGTCTGGTCACCCGAGAGATTCTTCAGCAGGCGATCCAGCGCGCGGCCGGCCTGGGCGTCGCTTTTCAGCCGGTAGGCCACCGAGAGCTTGCGCACGCGCTCGACCAGCTCGAACGCCTCCTTGCCTTCCTGCTCGCGGATGGTGTCGCCGAGGATGCGGCCGAGCAGCCGGATGTCCTCCACCAGCGGGCGGTTCTTCTCGGCGGCGTCGCCGGCGTCGTCGTTGGCGCGGCGGCGCGGGGCTTTGTTCATCGACCTTCTCCAGACCTGTAACCCGGTTACTTCGACCGGCATGCTACCAGTCCCGACCCTGTGATCAGGCCGACGCAAGACGCGCGCCTGCTAGCATGACGGCATGGCTGCATCCATCGTCATCGCCACCCGCGAGAGCCGGCTCGCCCTGTGGCAGGCCGAGCATGTGCGCGACCTGCTCGCGCAGCGTTTCGGCGCCCAGGTCGAGCTGCTGGGCATGACCACGCGCGGCGACCAGATTCTCGACCGCACGCTCTCCAAGGTCGGCGGCAAGGGCCTGTTCGTCAAGGAACTCGAGACGGCGCTGGAAGAGGGCCGCGCGCATCTCGCGGTGCACTCGCTCAAAGACGTGCCCATGGATCTGCCCGAGGGCTTCGCGCTCGCCTGCGTGCTCGAGCGCGAGGATCCGCGCGATGCCTTCGTCTCGCCGCGCTACCAGCGCCTGGCCGATCTGCCGCAGGGCGCCAAGGTCGGCACCTCCAGCTTGCGCCGCTGGGTGCAGCTCGGTGCGCTGCGCCCCGATCTGGTGGTCGAGCCGCTGCGCGGCAACCTCGACACGCGGCTGCGCAAGCTCGACGAGGGCCAGTACGACGCCATCGTGCTCGCCGCCGCCGGCCTCAAGCGCCTGGGCCTCGCCGCGCGCATCCGCTCCGTCTTCGAGACCGGCGAGATGCTGCCCTGCGCCGGCCAGGGTGCTCTGGGCATCGAGGTGCGTTCCGACAACGCTGCATTGCTGCAGCAGCTGGTCACGCTGACGCACAGGCCCACCTGGCTCGCGGTGCAGGCCGAGCGCGCCGTGTCGCGCGCCATGGGCGGCAGCTGCAGCATGCCGCTGGCGGTGCATGCGCAGTGGCGCGGCGACACGCTCTGGCTGCGCGCCGCGCTCGGCCACCCGGCCAGGCCGCTCGCGACGCTGCTGCGCGCCGAGGTCGAGGCAGCCGTGGCCGACGACGCCCAAGCCCGCGCGCTCGGCGAACGCGCCGCGCAGGCGTTGCAGGCGCAGGGCTCGGCCGCCTACCTCGCCGAAGCCTGATCCGGCGCTCGATGAAGCTGCTCGTCACCCGTCCCGCTGCGCAGGCGGTCGAGTGGGTGGCGGCCTTGCGCGAGCGCGGCGTCGAGGCCGACGCGCTGCCCTTGATCGGCATCTTCGCGCCACGCGACGCGGCGCCGGTGCGCGAGGCCTGGGCGAGCTTGGCCGCGCACCGCCTGGTGATGTTCGTCAGCCCGAACGCGGCCGAGCAGTTCTTCGCGCTGCGGCCGCCGGGCCTGGCCTGGCCCGAGGCGACGCTCGCCGGCTCGCCCGGCCCCGGCACCAGCCGCACGCTGCGTGCGCTCGGCGTGCCCGCGGTCTGCATCGCCGAGCCGGCCGCCGACGCGGCGCAGTTCGATTCCGAGTCGCTCTGGCAGCAGCTGCAGTCGCGCGACTGGCGCGCTGCCTCGGTGCTGATCGTGCGCGGCGAGAGCGGGCGCGACTGGCTGGCAGACACCTTGCGCGCGCAGGGCGCGTCGGTGAGTTTCGTGACGGCCTACGAGCGCGGCGCGCCGCGCCTCGATGCGCAAGAGGCCGAGCTGCTGCGCGCGGCGCAGGCCTCGCCGCAGGCGCAGGTGTGGATGTTCAGCAGCTCCGAGTCGATCGCCCAGCTCGAGGTGCTCGTGCCCGGCGCGGACTGGCACGCCGCGACCGCGCTCGCCACCCACCCGCGCATCGCGCAGCGCGCGCGCGAGGCCGGCTTCGGCCGCGTGCTCGAATGCCGCCCCTCGCTGGATGCGGTGGTGGCCTGCCTACAATCGATCGCGTGAGCGAGAACCTCCTGCCCCCGCCCGAGACGAACCAGGCGCCGCCGGCCTCCCCGGCCGCGCCGGCTGCGCCGCCGCGCGGCATGGCCGTGGTGGCCGGCGTGCTGCTGGTGGCCAGCGTGGTGGCACTTGCGCTGGCCTGGCGCGCCGACCAGCGCGTCGGCTCGCTCGAGCAGGAGCTGGTGCGCCGCCAGCAGGACAGTGCCAAGCAGGCGGTCGAGGCGCAGATGCTCGCCAAGCAGGCCAACGAGGGCATGGGCGCCGCTGCCGCCAAGGTGGCGCTGCTCGAGGCGCGCGTTGCCGAGGTGGCGCTGCAGCGCACGCAGTTGGAAGACCTGATCCAGTCGCTCTCGCGCTCGCGCGACGAGAACCTGCTGGTCGACATCGAGGCCGCGCTGCGCATGGCGATCCAGCAGGGCGCCATCACCGGCAGCACCGAGCCACTGGTGCTGGTGCTGCGCCAGAGCGACGAGCGCCTCGCGCGCTACAGCCAGCCGCGCCTCGAAGGCGTGCGCCGAGCGATCGCGCGCGACCTCGATCGCGTCAAGTCGGCCGGCGCGCTCGACATCGCCTCGCTGACCATCAAGCTCGACGAGACCATGCGCATGGTCGACGAACTCCCGCTGCTGGCCACCGCCGAGCCGCGCCGCGAGCCGGCGCGTGCGGCGCCCGCGGCCGTGCGTGCAGCCTCGGCGGCATCGGCAGCATCCGCGCCGTCGGCCGCGGCCGACGGCCTGTGGCCGGCCGCCTGGAGCGACACCTGGAACCGCCTCACCGCCTCGGTGTGGAACGAGGTGCGCTCGCTGGTGCGCGTCACCCGCATCGAACATCCCGATGCGGCGCTGCTCGCGCCCGAGCAGGCCTACTTCGTGCGCGAGAACCTCAAGCTGCGGCTGCTCAACGCGCGCCTCGCGCTGCTGAGCCGCCAGTTCCCGACCGCGCAGGCCGATCTGCAATCGGCGCAGCAGGCGCTCGAGCGCTACTTCGACCGCGGCTCGCGGCGCACCACGGCCGCGCTCGAGCTGCTGCGGCAGGTGAGCCTGCAGGCGCGCCAGACCACGCTGCCGCGCCCCGACGACACGCTCGCCGCGCTGGCCACCGCGGCGGCGGGCCGCTGATCGGAAGCGAAGAAGGCGAGCCGGCGATGCGTGCGGTCATCTGGTTCGTGCTGCTGTTCGTCGTCGCCGTGGTCGCCGCGACCACGCTGGGCGGCAACGACGGCCTGGTGAGCATCTACTGGGCCGGCCAGCGGCTCGACGTCTCGCTCAACTTCTTCCTGATCCTGCTGGCCGTGCTGTGCGCGCTGCTGGTGACGGCCTTCAACGCGATCAATGCGCTGGTCGGGCTGCCGCAGCGCGCACGCGAGTGGCGCGTCTCGCGGCGCGACCGCGCCGCCCAGGCCTCGCTGCGCGAGGCGCTCTCGCAGTATTTCGGCGGCCGCTACAGCCGCGCGCAGAAGGCCGCGCAGCGCGCCCTGACGATCCAGGCCGACACCCCCGAGCTCGTGCAGGACCACGAGTTCAGCGTGCTCGGCCACCTGCTCGCCGCCGGCAGCGCGCACCGCCTGCAGGATCGCGCCGGCCGCGACCGTGCCATCGAGCGCGCGCTCGAGCTGGCGCGCGAGAGCTCCTCGGCGCGCGCCGCCGAGGAGGGCGCGCGCCTGCTCGCCGCCGAGTGGGCGCTGGACGATAGGGATGCCGGCCGCGCCCTCGAACTGCTGAGCGCGCTGCCCACCGGCGTGGCGCGCCGCACCCACGCGCTGCGGCTGCGCCTGCAGGCCACGCGCCTGGGGCAGCAGCCGCAGGAGGCGCTCAAGACCGCGCGGCTGCTGGCCAAGCACCAGGGCTTCTCCAAGGGAGCGGCGCAGGGCCTGCTGCGCTCGCTGGCCTTCGAATCGCTCGACACCGCGCGCGACGTGGAGCAGCTGCGCCGCGTCTGGACGCAGCTCGATGCGCTCGACCGCCGCGATGCCTTCGTGGCCGCGCGCGCCTCGAGCCGCGCGGCGGGTTTCGGCGCCGGCGAGGAAGCGCGCGGCTGGCTGCGCCCCTTCTGGGACCGGCTCGCCGAACTGGGCGCCGACGAACGCGCCGTGCTGGCGCTGGCGCTGGCCGATGCCACGCCGGGGCTGGGCGTCGAATGGCTGCCGCGCCTCGAAGCGGCGGCGCAGGCCTATGCACGCGAGCCGGCGATGGGCTTCGCCGTCGGCATGGCGCTGGCCGAGCGCCAGCTGTGGGGCAAGGCGCGCCGCCTGCTCGAGGACGCCGCCGCCGACACCACGCTGCGCGCCTCGGCGCGCCGCAAGGCCTGGCTCACGCTGGCGCGCATCGCGGCCGAGGAAGGCGACAGCGAACGCGCCGCGCGCGCCTACGAATCCGCCGCCATCCTGGCCTGAGCGGGACGCCGCGCAAAGCCTGCTATACTGTGCGGCTCGCGCGGCTGTAGCTCAGTTGGATAGAGTACTTGGCTACGAACCAAGGGGTCGTGGGTTCGAATCCTGCCAGCCGCGCCAGAACATCGTTCTAGATCAACGGGTTAGCTCCGCAAGGGCTAACCCGTTTTTCTTTGCTGGGTGACTTTTGGGTGACTTTGGGTGACTTTCGCCCCCCAGTGCCACCCGCTTCGCCTCTTCATGCTCGCGCCGCAAGGTCGCCAGGCTCTTGTTCCAGCGGCCTGAGTCTTCCTTGATCTTCTCCAGCGCCGCGTGCAGCTCGACGATCTGCGCCACGCTGTAGTGGCGCGTCATCGACGCATTGCTGTGCCAGAGGATGTCGGCCACCGTGCTCTCCGGCACACCCGCTTCCCGAAGGCGCATGCCCACGGTGTGGCGCAGGTCGTGCACGTGCAGGTCGGGCATGCCGGCCTCACGTCGTGCCCGCTGCCACGCGGTGTTGTGCATCGTCTGGATCGGCCGGTAGGGCATCAACGGTGCGTCGTCGACGTTCTTCACGCGCTCGCGGCGCCACACGAAGACGAATTCCTCGTGCTTGCCGCGCTGCGATTCGATGATCGACTGCGCCACGCTGTTGCACACCACCACACGCGGCCGGCGCCGGCCCTTCACGTGCTCCCGCGGCACCTCGAAGACCGAGATGCCGAGTTCCGGCACCTGGATCTCCCAGTCCCAGCGCAGGTTGCAGACCACGTCGTCGCGCACGCCGGTGTTCAGGTCGAACAACGCCATGTGCGCCAGGTGGTCCGGCAACAAGGGCAGCAGTTTGCGCTGCTGGCCCCAGCTCAGGGGCTGCGGTTCGCGCTGGTGGCCCACCAGCGGCAGCATCGTGATTGCCGGCGCATGCTCCAGCCAGGTCATGCCGTTCTCGTCGCGCCAGGACTTCGCCGCCAGATTCAGGATCCGGCGGACGATGCCCAGCCCGCTGTTCACGGTCTTGTGCGAACGGCCCTGGGCCAGACGTTTTGCAACGTAGGGCGCCAGGGTGCCGTCGTGCACCTGGTTCAACTGGAGAGGGCCGATGTGTGGCATCACGCTCTTGAGCCAAGAGGTCTCGGTTTCGATGGATACCTTGTCCTGGAAGATCGTCACGTAGTGCGCCGCAGCCTGATCAAACGTGCGCTTGGGCCGCGCACCGTGAAGCGTCACGGTGCGCAGCTCTTCGAGCTGCTTGATCAGCCAGGCCTGCGCTTCGCCAGCACTTGTGAAACCGCGCTGGCGAAATCGAGTGCCGCGCCAGATCTTGTCGACCTGCCAGGTACCGCCTTCGTCGGGGTGGATCCCCCGTGTTGATCGGCCCATGATTCAACTCCTTTCTGTGGAATGGGCCGTCCGTTCCTGCGCACATTCTGCGCCGGCTCGGCGACGCTGGCAGAGGTGTCCGGCGCCTGCGAGGCCGACTTCAACTCGTCGAAGGCGCGATCGAGGTCGTGCACGTCGAAGATGAGGCTGGTGCCGACGCGGATTGGCGTGACGCGTGGGCGGATCAGGCTGTCGAAGGTTCGGCGCTTCAGGCCGACGTGCGCCATGGCTTCGGACAGGGGTAGGCCGCGGCTCATGACGACTGCTCCACAGGTGCGCCCTCGGGCGCGCACGCGGGCGCATCGGCCTGGCCCGCCTTGCCCATCGTGCCGACATAGAACGTGCTGGAACGCAGACGCGAGTGACCCAGGCGAATGGCCGTCCGGTAGCGCGCATCGGCATCGTTCTCCGGGCGCTCATGCTGGCCGCGCACCGGGGAGGGTGCACCGGTGTCAGCCTCGTAGCCATCGTTCGCCGACTGGTGCCGCAGGCCGTGCGCCGTCACGCCCAGCGCGTTGCGAGTGATGCCGAACCGCCGAAGCACGTTATAGAAGCGGTCCTGGTTCTGTGCTGCCGTGCGACCCGGCTCACCCACGTACCAGCCCTTGGCGACGACGGACTGCAGCCGCGTGAGCAACTCGCGCTGCTCTTCGGTTTGCAGCGGCTCGTCGCGCGGGCGTCCACCCTTCGTGCCTTGGGCGAAGCGCACGAACTCCTCGCACTCCGGGTAGGCCGCGGCGTCGCGCTCGAAGGCCAGCTCCCGAGGGATCAGCGCGCCGTGTGGCCGGAAGTGCCGTGCCTCCTTGGGCCGGGCACCGAACCGGTAGCAGATCTCCAACTGCAGGCCGACCCACGGGTCGAAGGCGGCCACCTCGGCGATCTTGGCTTCGATGTCGACACCATGGGCCGTCCAGCTGCGGTCTTCCACCGCCACCTGTTTGCGGTGCACGTGCGGCGAATCGGGTCCGACGTAGAAGGCCACCTCGCGCACCAGGCCGGGCCGCCCGATCCAGCCCGCGAAGGTGCGCAGGAAGGACAGGTAGTTGTGGATGCTGGCGGTGGCCATGTCGCGCTGCAGCCAGCGCGCTACCACCGCCTGCACATGGCGCTGCTTGAGGACGCGCGGGTCGGCCTCCCGGAACGTCGTGTGAGTGCGCAGTTCGTTGAAGAAGCTGAAGTAGAAGTACTCGCGGTCCCTCATGGTCTTGAAGGACACCACCTTGTACAGCTTGGCGTGCTGGCTGTTGTGCTGCTTGACGATGGCGTCCAGCACACGCTTCCAGTCGCTCGTGCCGATCGGCAGCGACGCCAGCACCGCAGCGGGGTCACGTCCTTCACCTGCTTGCTTGCGCAGCTCGTGCCTGCCGCGTTGTCTTGTCTTCGAACCCATATCGATCTCCAAGTGGTTGACCCAGGGAGCCAGCCGGGGTCGATGGCCTACCTGGAACACGGCGTTGGGGCGCGCCACCTCAAGGTGTTCCGTCTCGAAGCGGCGCGGAGGCGAAGAGCGGTGTCCACATCCAGCGGGCCTCGATGCCGGAAGGGTTCGTCCAAAAGTGCGGCCGAGCCGGCCGCTGGAGGTCTTAAAAAATCGGAAGCTGCCCGGACGACACGCGCGCGTTTCCGCGCGAGGTCATCGATGCGCTCATGGCGCAGACCGCGCAGCCGCCTGACTTCGAAGTCGGGGCTGCGGTGGCGACCAGGTTCAACTGGTCATGCAGTGGGCAAGCAGAGTTGATCCCTCGGCTCCTGCTGGACGCGCCCCCTTCCACCGAGGGCGTGCAGGGTCATGGTGGTCTTCGGCCGGCATGCTGCGCAATTGCAGCGCGTGCCGGCCGAACGCCCGCAAGGGCAGTGGCCGTGACGAGGGAATTCAGGGATCGCAACGCGAACGCATTGCGGGGTGTGGCCGCAGGTGCTCGCGGGCGAGCCTGGCAGCGCATCGCATCTCGGGGATGCGGATCAATCAGAGGGATGGGGGCCGCGTCTTGCACGGCCGCGTAACTCGTCTAAGCAGGCTACGCGATGGAAGTGCGGGTCACGACCGCTAACGGCTGCTTCAGCGTCTGAGCGCTCGGTGGCAGCGTCCGGCCTGCTGTTGACTTGACGTCCTGCTGCAGGCACCGCAGGGCTGATTGAGAGTTGAACGCAAGCGCGTGTGTGATGTCAACAGCGCCGAAAACGCGGCGCATGTTCATCGGGCAGGAACCGACCACTTGATCCGGGCAGAGATGCAATTAGGTGCGACAAGACGCCGTGCAGCACTGACGATGCCGTCTTCCCCTCGGGCTTGACCTTCTTCTGCCATGCCTCTAGTGTGGTGCGCCGCGCTGTTCTGTACTTATCTTGAGCTTGCCGCCAGGGCTGCCTTTGCACGAGTGACCTTGGCCAAGATGTCCGAGGCACTGGCGGTCCAGATGAAGGGCTTGGGCTCGATGTTGTGCTGCGCGACATACAGGTCGATGGCCAGTTCGAGCTCGGGCACGCTGGTGAAGCTGTCGCGGCGGATGCGCTTTTCGGTGATGTCGCGGAAGAAGCGCTCGACCATGTTCAACCACGACGCGCCGGTCGGGGTGAAGTGCATGACGAAGCGCGGGTGCTTGGCCAGCCAGGCCTGAACCTCGGGGTGGCTGTGCGTGGCGTAGTTGTCCACGACCAGGTGCAGCGTCAGACCCTTGGGCGTCTTGCGGTCGATCAGGCGAAGGAACTTCAGCCACTCCTCGTGCCGGTGCCGCGGCTGGCACATCGAGATCACGCGGCCGTCCAGCGTGTTCAGCGCCGCGAACAGCGTGGTCGTGCCATGGCGCTTGTAGTCGTGGGTGACGGTGCCCGCGCGCCCAGCCTTTATGGGCAGACCGGGCTGCGTGCGGTTGAGCGCCTGGATCTGGCTCTTCTCGTCGCAGCTGAGCACCAGGGCATGCTCGGGCGGGTTCAGGTACAGGCCCACCACGTCGAGCAGCTTGTCCTCGAAGCGGGGGTCGCGCGAGACCTTGAAGGTACGGCTCAGGTGCGGCTTCAAGCCGTTGTTGCGCCAGGCGGTACGCACGGTCGTCGCACCGACACCCAGGTGCTCGGCCAGCGTACGCGTGCTCCAGTGCGTGGCGTTGGCCGGCTTCTCGTGCAGCGTGGCCTGCACGATGCGCGACTCCATCTCGGCCATCACGCTGGCCGGGCGCCCAGAACGCGGAGCGTCCTTGCTCAACGCCTTGATCCCACCTTCGAGAAAGCGGCCTCGCCAGAGGGCCACCTGCCGCCGGTCCAGGCCAACGTCCGCGGCGATGTCCTTGTTCTGCATCCCCTTGGCCGCCAGCAGCACGATGCGCGCACGCTGCTGCAGCCGCACTTCGATGCGCTTGCGATGCGACAGCACCCGAAGCTCCCGCTCCGTCTGCGCATCCAACTCGATCGTCTTGGCAACCCGCATCGCCCACCTCCTGGGCCATTGGAGTATGCCGACGCGAATACGTTCTATGACTTTGCGCGCACTACACTAGTTGGGCGCGGACGAGGCTCGCAGAATGGGGCGGCGTCGTGCTCCGACGTGTGCGGTAGCAGGGCCCGGGCGAGGTGCTCGCTGGCCGAAGGCAAGTCCCATGGCAGCCGGACATTTCGACCGGGCCAAGCCTCGGAAATGGGCCGCCAAGCCCCTCGGGCCGGCTCCCGGCGTTGCTAGACTGCCTCGCCGTTCACCCGCACCGGCAGCACAAGAAGACAAGCCCGAATGATCGACGACATCAAGAAGACCCTCTGGGCCACCGCCGACAAGCTGCGCGCCAACATGGACGCGGCCGAGTACAAGCACCTGGTGCTGGGCCTGATCTTCCTGAAGTACATCTCCGACACCTTCCAGGCCCGCCGCACCGAACTGACGGCGCGCTTCGCTGACCCGGCCGACGAGTACCACCTCGACAACGCCACGCCGGCCGACATCGCCGCCGAGCTGGAAGACCGCGACTACTACCGCGAAGCCAATGTCTTCTGGGTGCCCGAGGCGGCGCGCTGGGAGGCCATCCGCGCCGCAGCCAAGCAGACGGACATCGGCAAGCGCATCGACGACGCGCTGAGCCTCATCGAGGCCGAGAACCCCAAGCTCAAGGGCATCCTCGACAAGCGCTTCGCCCGCGCGCAGTTGCCCGACGGCAAGCTGGGCGAACTGGTGGACCTGATCTCCACCATCGGCTTCGGCGAGAGTGCCGCTACCGCACGCGACGTGTTGGGCCAGGTTTACGAATACTTCCTCGGCATGTTCGCCAGCGCCGAGGGCAAGCGCGGCGGCCAGTTCTACACGCCACGCAGCATCGTCAAGACGCTGGTGGCCGTGCTGGCGCCGCACCACGGCAAGGTGTACGACCCGTGCTGCGGCAGCGGCGGCATGTTCGTGCAGAGCGAGGAGTTCATCCTCAGCCATGGTGGCAAGTTGGGTGACGTGGCCATATTCGGCCAGGAGGCCAACCCCACCACCTGGCGGCTGGCCGCGATGAACCTGGCCATCCGCGGCATCGACTTCAACCTCGGCCGCGAGCCGGCCGACACCTTCACCAAGAACCAGTTCCCCGACCTGCGCGCCGACTTCATCCTGGCCAACCCGCCGTTCAACATCAGCGACTGGTGGCACGCCAGCCTGTCGGGCGATGCGCGCTGGGAGTACGGCGACCCGCCGCAGGGCAACGCCAACTACGCCTGGCTGCAGCACATGCTGTGGCACCTGAAGCCCGGTGGCCGCGCCGGTATCGTGCTGGCCAACGGCAGCATGAGCAGCAGCCAGAACAACGAAGTCCAGATCCGCGCGGCGATGGTCGATGCCGACGTGGTGGAAGTGATGATCGCGCTGCCGGGACAGCTCTTCTTCAACACGCAGATCCCGGCTTGCCTGTGGTTCCTGGTGAAGGACAGGCCGCAACGCCGGGGCGAGGTGCTGTTCATCGACGCGCGCAAGCTGGCGACCATGATCAGCCGGGTGCAGTGCGAGCTGAAGGACGAGGTGATCGAGCGCATCGCCGGCACGGTGGCGGCATGGCGCGGTGATGCGGGCGCGGGGGAGTACGCTGACACGCCGGGATACTGCCGCAGCGTGAAGCTCGCCGAGATTGCCGAGCACGGGCATGTGCTGACGCCTGGGCGCTACGTGGGCGCGGAAGCTGTCGAGGACGATGGAGAGGGCTTCGAGGCCAAGATGCAGGCGCTGACCGAGAAGCTGGGGGAGCAGATGGCAAAGGGGGCCGAGCTGGATGCGGTGATTCGGCGGCGGCTGGGTGGACTTGGGTATGACTTTTGATTTGCTTGTCTCCGGCGGAAGCGTGACCAAGACCGGCGGCCGTCCCGCGTCGAAGGGTGTGATTCCTGGGGACTACGCCCTCTCTGTTGGCAAGCCGGCCTCCACCCCACCGCCAGGCTGGCGGTGGACGTTGCTTTCCGACGTGGCGCGGTTGGAGACTGGGCATACCCCCAGCCGAAAGCATCCGGAGTACTGGGGTGGGCCGATTCCTTGGATTGGCATACGTGACGCTACTGGCAATCATGGGACGAAGATCTTTGAGACGCAGCAGTACACCAACGCGCTGGGTATTGAGAACTCGTCCGCCCGCGTACTGCCTCCTAACACGGTATGCCTATCGCGGACAGCGTCTGTCGGATACGTTGTTGTCATGGGTCGGCACATGGCGACGAGCCAAGACTTCGTGAATTGGGTTTGCTCTCCGCAACTGGACTATCGCTTCCTCAAGTACGTGTTGCTCAGCGAGAGAGAGGCTCTCCTTCGCTACGCCAGCGGCACAACGCACCAAACCATCTACTTCCCCGAGGCCAAGGCGTTTCACGTTTGTATGCCTGCGATTGCCGAGCAGCATCGCATCGTAGATGTGCTGCAGCCATTGGACGACCGCATCGCCCTCCTGCACGACACCAACGCCACCCTCGAAGCCATCGCGCAGGCGCTGTTCAAGTCGTGGTTCATCGACTTCGATCCCGTTCGCGCCAAGAGCCAAGGCCTCGCCCCGGCCGGTATGGACGAAGCCACGGCGGCCTTGTTTCCGGAAGGGTTCGAGGAGTCGGCGCAAGGTCTGTTGCCGAAGGGCTGGCGGTTCGCGCCCGTCGGTGACGTGGTGGACGGCATCTACGACGGACCCCACGCAACCCCGCCGGAATCAGAGGAAGGGCCTGTCTTCCTGGGCATCAAGAACCTCACCGGGACCGGGCTGGACTTCGGCGAGGTACGGCACATCGCGGAGAGCGACTTCGGGCAATGGACGCGCCGCGTGCTGCCGGCGGCCGGCGACATCGTGTTCAGCTACGAAGCCACGCTCGGGTTCTTCGCCCTCGTGCCACCGGGCCTGCGTTGCTGCCTGGGCCGCCGTCTGGCGTTGATCCGGCCGCGGCCGAACGCGGCCGACGGCCACTTCTTCTTTCACCAGTTCATCGCCGCGCCGTTCCAGCGCTTGTTGGAGCGGCACACGATCCAGGGCGCGACGGTCAATCGCATCGCACTCAAGCACTTCCCAAGCTACCCGGTCATGGATCCGCCGCCCGCAGTGAAGGCGGCGTTCGATGCGACGGTGGCGCCGATCTGGGCGCGTATTCACGCGAACCAGGCGCAAGCGCAGTCGCTCACGCAGATTCGGGACGCGCTGCTGCCGCGCCTGATCTCCGGCCAACTCCGCCTGCCCGAAGCTGCCGCTGAGGCGGCAACGGCATGACCTGCAGCCCGGTCAGCACTATTGACTTTTATCCTTGTTTCGATAAATTATCGCTTCTCCGATACTTGGAGATAAAGTGATCCACTTTCCCCGTGAGGCCCTGGCCCAGGAACTGGTGGCGGCGCTGCGGGGCCAGGCGGTGTTCGGCGACGCGCACAACGGCCTGTTCCTGGCTGCGCCACGCCGCACGGGCAAGTCCACCTTCCTTCAGGCAGACCTCAAGCCGGCGCTGGAAGCGGCCGGCGCTGTGGTGGCCTATGTGGACCTGTGGGCCGACCCGCGGCGCGATCCCGGCTCATTGATTGCCGATGCCATCGCCCGCGCCCTGGCACCGCGCCTGGGCGTCGTGGCCCGCACTGCCAAGGCGGCCGGCCTGGACAGCGTGACCATCGCCGGCGCGCTGAAGATCGACGTCAGCAAGATCGGCAAGATCGACGGCGTGACGCTGCCCGACGCCCTGCGTGCGCTGCACGAGGCCGCCAAGGCGCCGGTGGCCCTGATCGTGGACGAGGCGCAGCATGCGCTGACCAGCGAGGCCGGCGAAGCCACGATGTCGGCGCTGAAGTCCGCCCGCGACCAGCTCAACCGACCGGGCGAGGTGAACCTGATGCTGGTGATGTCGGGCTCCGACCGCGACAAACTGCTGCGCCTGGTCAACACCAACGGCGCCCCGTTCTATGGGTCGCAGATCTCGCGCATGCCGCCGCTGGGGCAGGATTTCATTGACCATGTGTCGAGGCTGATCACGGCGCAGCGGCCCGAGCTGGCGCCAGTGGATGGCGCCGCGCTGCTGCAGGCCTTCGAGCGTTTCGGCCATCGGCCGCAGTTCTTCATGGAGGCGCTGGGCCAGGCGCTGAGCCCGCTGTCGGGGCTGCAGGGCGTGCGCTTCGAGCAGGCGGTGCTGCAGGCCGCGCAGGCGCGGCAGCAGGACGACGAGGCGCAGATGGAATCGGAATACCTTGCGCTCAAGCCCCTGGAGCAGGCCGTGTTGTGGCGCCTGCTGGAGATGGGGCAGCGCTTCAGGCCTTACGACGCCGAGGCGCTGCGCTTCTACCGTGAGAAGGCGCAGGCCAAGGTGACGGTGCAGCAGGCGCAGAACGCGCTGGAGTCACTGCGCAATCGCCACCCTGCGCTGGTCTGGAAGTCCGCCCGCGGCGAGTACGCCGTGGACGATGCGGCCATGCACCGCTGGTTCGAGCAACGCACGGCCGACGGCCACTGGCCGCCGGTGGACCCGCAAGGCCAACTGACCATGGGCGAAGACGGCGAATAGGCCCCCTCTGGCTCACTGCGTTCGCTGCCCTCCGAGGGGGCACTCAGCCGCCTTGGGGCGGCCCGGCGGCGGCTGAGGCCAAGCCTGCTTTCACAGGCTTCCCATAAATTAAAGAACGCTTTACTATGAAGGTCGACTGCTCAAGCCGGCTTTCATACGATGCGCACCACCGGCACCTACGTCACCACCACCACGCTGGGCGAGGCGGTGCAGGCGTTCGTCCCCCATGCGCTGCCACCGGCCGACCCACCGCTGGCGGCGGACAGCTATGCCACCGTCAATCACCGCGCCGAGATGGCCTTGGCTCGGTTGGGCGGCGTGGCCGGCCTGGTGCCCTCGGTCGACTGGCTGCTCTACAGCGCCATCCGCAAGGAGGCGCTGCTCACCTCGCAGATCGAGGGCACCCAGGCCACGCTGACCGACCTGTTCGACAACGAGGCCGGCCAGGTGCTGGCCAACACGGCCGATGTCGAGGAGGTCACCAACTACCTGCGCGCCTTCCGGCTCGTGCGCGACAACCTGCGCAACGAGGCCGGCCTGCCGATCTCGGTTCGGTTGCTGTGCGACGCCCATCGCCTGCTGCTTGATGGCGCACGTGGCGCCGGCAAGCAGCCGGGCGAACTGCGGCGCTCGCAGAACTGGATCGGCGGTGCGCGGCCAGGCCGGGCCACCTTCGTGCCTCCGCCACCCGACCAGGTGCCACGACTGCTGGCCGACCTGGAGCGCTTCATCCATGACCCGGAGCCGGCGCTGCCGCCGCTCGTGCGTGTGGCCCTGGTGCATGTGCAGTTCGAGACCATCCATCCGTTCCTCGACGGCAACGGGCGCATCGGCCGCTTGCTCATCGCGGCGCTGCTGGAGCAATGGGGCCTGCTGCCCGAGCCGCTGGTCTACCTGAGCGGCTACCTCAAGCAGCACCAGGCCGAGTACTACCGGCGGCTGTCGGCCGTGCGCAGTACCGACAACGAAGGGGGCGACTGGGAAGGCTGGGTCGGCTTCTTCCTCGATGGCGTGGAGACCGCGGCCACAGACGCCGAGCGCGGCATCGTGGCGATGGCGAGCCTGATCAACGCTGACCGCAAGCGCCTGCTGGCAGCGCCCCGCGTGGGCGCTGTGGCCCTGCGCCTGTTCGAGCTGCTGCCGCTGATGCCGCGCTTCACCATCGAGCAGGTGCGGCAGAAACTGGACACGACCTTCCCCACGGCCACTGCGGCGGTGAAACTGCTGCAGGACCTGGGGATATTGAGCGAGCTGACCGGCCAGAAGAAGAACCGCCTGTTCAGCTACGCTGCTTACGTCGAACTGCTGGCAGGGAGCCCATGACGGAGGACCAGCTCGAACAAGAGTGCCTGGCGTGGCTGGCCGATGTGGGCTGGCAACACCGCTATGGGCCGGACATCGCGCCCGATGGCGACGCCCCCGAGCGCGACAACTACCGCCAGGTGCTGCTGCTCGGGCGCTTGCGCTCCGCAGTGGCCGCGCTGAACCCGACCGTGCCCGCAGCGGCGCGTGAAGATGCCATCCGACAGCTGCTGGACCTGGGCACGCCGGTGCTGCTGGCCGCCAACCGCCACTTCCACCGTCTGCTGGTGGGCGGCGTGCCGGTGGAATACCAGCAGGACGGCGAAACGCGCGGCGACTTTGTGCGTTTGGTGGACTGGGCTGACCCGTCGCGCAACGAGTGGCTGGCTGTCAATCAGTTCTCCGTCACTGGGCCGCACCACACGCGCCGGCCCGACATCGTGTTGTTCGTCAACGGCCTGCCGCTGGTGCTGATCGAACTGAAGAACCCGGCCGACCTGAACGCCGACGTGTGGAAGGCCTTCCACCAGATCCAGACCTACAAGGCGCAGATCCCGGACATCTTCCAGACCAACGAGGTGCTGGTGGTGTCAGACGGCAGCGAGGCGCTGCTCGGCTCGCTCTCGGCCGACAGCGAGCGCTTCATGGCCTGGCGCACGATCGACGGCAACACGCTCGACCCGCTGGGCAAGTTCCATGAACTGCAGACGCTGGTGCGTGGCGCGCTGGCGCCGGCCTACCTGCTCGACTACCTGCGCTACTTCGTGCTCTTCGAGGACGACGGCCAACTCGTCAAGAAGATCGCCGGCTACCACCAGTTCCACGCGGTGCGCGCAGCAATCTCGCAGGTGGTGACGGCATCGCGCCCGAACAGCGATGCACGCTTGCGCGGCAAGGGCGGCGTGGTATGGCACACCCAGGGCAGCGGCAAGAGCATCACGATGACCTGCTTCGCAGCGCACGTGATGCAAGAGCAGGCGATGGAGAACCCGACCATCGTCGTCATCACCGACCGCAACGACCTGGACGGCCAGCTATTCGGCGTGTTCAGCCTGGCGCAGGACCTGTTGCGCGAGCAGCCGGTGCAGGCGAACACGCGGCAGGAACTGCGCGCGCTGCTCGGCAACCGCCCGAGCGGCGGCATCGTGTTCGCCACCATCCAGAAGTTCATGCCGGGCGAAGACGAAGACACGTTCCCGCTGCTCTCCGACCGCCACAACATCGTCGTGATGGCCGACGAGGCGCACCGCACGCAGTACGGCTTCGAGGCGAAACTGAAGACGCCGAAGTCGGCGCCGAGGGCATCGAGCGCGCTGACCACCGGCGATGGCCAGCCACCCGAGCACCGGGCCGAATTCGCGCCGACCGCGAAGTACCAAGTGGGCTATGCGCAGCACCTGCGCGACGCGCTGCCCAACGCCACCTTCGTGGCCTTCACCGGCACGCCGGTGTCGGGCGAAGACCGCGACACGCGGGCGGTGTTCGGCGACTACATCAGCGTCTACGACATGCAGCAGGCCAAGGAGGATGGCGCCACCGTGGCCATCTACTACGAGAGCCGGCTCGCCAAGCTGGGCCTCAAGGCCGACGAGATGGCCACCATCGACGACGAGGTCGACGAGCTGGCTGAAGACGAGGAAGAGAGCCAGCAGGCCAAGCTCAAGAGCCGCTGGGCGGCGCTGGAGAAGGTGGTGGGCGCCGCGCCGCGCGTCGCCCAGGTGGCGGCGGATCTGGTGGCGCACTTCGAGGAGCGCAACAAGGCGCAGACCGGCAAGGCCATGGTGGTGGCCATGAGCCGCGAGATCTGCGTGCATCTCTACGACGAGATCGTCAAGCTGCGGCCCGACTGGCACAGCCCCGACCCCGAGCAAGGCGCGGTCAAGATCGTGATGACGGGCTCGGCCAGCGACAAGCCCTTGCTGCGGCCTCATATCTACAGCGCCCAGGTGAAGAAGCGCTTGGAGAAGCGCTTCAAGAACCCCGCCGATCCGCTGCGACTGGTGATCGTGCGCGACATGTGGCTCACCGGCTTCGACGCGCCCTGCGTGCACACGCTCTACGTCGATAAGCCGATGAAGGGCCACAACCTCATGCAGGCCATCGCGCGCGTGAACCGCGTGTTCAAGGACAAGCAGGGCGGCCTGGTGGTGGACTACATCGGCATTGCCAACGAGCTGAAGTCGGCGCTGAAGGAGTACACCGCAGCACAGGGCCGCGGCCGGCCGACGGTGGACGCGCACGAGGCCTACAGCGTGCTGGCCGAGAAGCTGGATGCGCTGCGCGGGATGCTGGCCGGCACGAACGGCCATGGCTTCGACTACAGCGACTTCCTCACCGGCGGCCACAAGACGCTGGCCGGCGCGGCGAACTACGTCTTGGGCCTGAAGGACGGCAAGAAGCGCTTCGCCGATTTGGCGCTGGCGATGAGCAAGGCCTTTACCCTGTGCTGCACGCTCGACGAAGCCAAAGCGGTGCGTGAGGAGGTGGCCTTCTTCCAGGCCGTGAAGGTGATCCTGACCAAGCGCGAGATCACAGCGCAGAAGAAGACAGACGAGGAGCGCGAACTGGCGATCCGGCAGATCATCAGCTCGGCGGTGGTCTCAGAAGAGGTGGTCGACATCTTCGACGCCGTGGGCCTGGACAAGCCCAACATCGGCATCCTTGACGACGCCTTCCTGGCCGAGGTTCGCAACCTGCCCGAGCGCAACCTGGCCGTCGAACTGCTGGAGCGCCTGCTCGAAGGCGAGATCAAGTCACGCTTCGCCAGCAACGTGGTGCAGAGCAAGAAGTTCTCCGACATGCTGGCCCACGTGGTTCAGCGCTACCAGAACCGATCCATCGAAGCCGCGCAGGTGATGGAAGAGCTGGTGGAGATGGCCAAGAAGTTCCGTGAGGCCGCGTCGCGCGGTGAGCAACTGGGCCTGAACGAGGACGAGGTGCGCTTCTACGACGCGCTGGCCAACAACGAATCGGCGGTGCGCGAACTGACCGACGAGACGCTGAAGAAGATCGCCCACGAACTGGCCGAGAGCTTGCGCAAGAACCTGACCGTCGACTGGTCGGCGCGCGAAAGCGTGCAGGCCAAGCTACGGCTGATGGTCAAGCGCATCCTGCGGAAGTACAAGTACCCGCCGGACCAGCAGGAGGCTGCGGTGGAACTGGTGCTGCAGCAGGCGAAGGCGCTGGGGGAGGCGTGGGCTTAGTGTCCGTCGGGCTGTCGCGAGGATGCGGAAAGATTGCCAAGCGCGGGATTCGAAATGGCCATCCATTCGGACCGCGGCCCTGCCTCGCTACTTGCATGTCCTGCTTCGAGGCGAATCGAAGGAATGTTACATTGCCTCGAAAGAAATTGATCAGTGGAGTCGCTGCTCCTTGAAGCGAGCTCCGCGCTGCGGGAGGAGCGCTGAATGCCGATCGAAACCATCTACAGCTTTCTCACGTATCCGAGGAATCACGAGAAGGCAGCGGAGGATATCGAGGGCATCCACATCAAGCCGGACGGCGGGAAGCTCTCCGGCATGCTCGCTGAAGTGTTCGACGGGCCCAGGTCCAAGCGCGACGTCCCGATCCGGTTCGTCTCTAAGGACAAGAAGAACGCCACACGCGACGATCTGCTCGGGTTCTTCGACAAACCCAAACTCGCGTCGGCGCTCGCCCTCGCAAGGTCCCTGCAGGCCTCCACGCCTGGAACGGCCGGGATGGGCCTGTTCTTCGTCTGCCTCGGCTCCGACGAGGGCAAGGCGGGCAAGCGCGTGGTTCTCTCGCGCTTCGCGGCTGAGGAGGCAGTAGTCGCCAGCAAGAAGCGAGGCGCTCTGAGCGTGGAGTTCGTCGAGCAGGTGTTCCTCAAGAACGCCCACAGCTATAAGGCGGCCACGTATTCTCACGAGGACGGCAAGAACGACGCGTGGAAGGGCACGGCCACCGACCGCCAGCTCAATCACGGGGCCAAGTCCATCGCAGACTATTGGATAGTCGAGTTCTTGCGCTCTGAACTGACGACCACCGGCGCAGAGGGCACTCGGCGCTTGGCCGTCGCGATGAAGAACGCAAGTCGCACCGGCGATCTGGACGTCCGCATGGAAATCGTGGCTGCCGCCAAGCTCGCGCGCAACCTGCCCCCGAACGCGATGACGATCGATCAGTTTTGCGGTCAGTTCGCCCTGTCGCCGGCAGCCGCCGCCGCGGTGAAATCCGCGGTAAAGCCGAGTCGACTGATCGACGAATCGTTTCGATTCGACGCCGACGAATTCGTCAAGCACGTCCCCTACAAGCAGGTCGAGTTGGACAACGAGGTCACACTCATGGCTCCGACGGAGAGATTCGATGAGCTACTCGAACACCGTCAGGAAGGTGAACAGCACGCATTCGCCACACGCGGCAGGATCGTGGACGAGAAGTTGAGGTCCTAACCGATGACCGACCAAGAACTGCTGGCTGAGTACACGCGCAGGCGCGCGGCGGTGCTCGTGCCATTGGCGGAGGGCCTGGGTAAACACCTCGCGGAACGATTGGCAGGCGTGAAGCGCATCGACCGGATCAGCGCGAGAGCGAAGGGCACGGACCGCTTTCTGGCAAAGGCGATTAAGGAGAAGGACGGGAGGCGCAAGTATGGCGACCCGTTCAGCGAGATTCAAGACCAGGTCGCTGCTCGCGTGATCGTCTTCTACCTGCGCGACGTTGAAGCCGTCGAGACTGTTATCAAGAGGTACTTCGGCGGCATCGAAGAAATCACTGTGAAGGAGGAGCCCAAGGCCTTCGGCTACGAAGGGCGACACCTGATCCTCGCAATCCCGGAGGAGCTCTTCGAGGATGACGAGCATTCGGATGCTCCCGATTTCTTCGAGCTGCAGATCAAGACATTGTTTCAGCACGCGTGGAGCGAAGCGGAGCACGACTTGGGCTACAAGCCGTCCGCGCCGCTGTCGGAGCTGCAGGCGCGGGAAATGGCCTTCACTGCGGCTCAAGCCTGGGGCGCAGATCAGATGTTCGCTAAGCTGTTCGATCAGTTGGAGGGTGGCGAGTGAAGAAGGGCGTGGCACCAGCAGCTAAGCGAACTAAGACAGGAGGCTGCAAGTCGTACGAGTTAGACAAGGGCAAAGGCGGCAAAAGGCCGGCGAAGCAGGACCGTTTCGAGTGCGAGCGGCACGGCTGCCGGTCCTGGCATGACTGACCGCAAGGCGGCCTGGTCGATTGACGTTGCGCACGGGGCTAGGCCGCCTGGGCCCGCTACATCGGTGCTTGACGAGAGCTCAGACATCGCCACGCCAGAGCTCGTGCCCTTCCTCAAGTGGCCCGGTGGCAAGCGTTGGTTCGTCTGCAATCACGCCGACCTACTTCCGTCCGAATACTGCACTTACGTGGAGCCCTTCCTCGGCGCCGGCGCCGTCTACTTCCACCTCAAGCCCGCGCATGCGCTGCTCGGCGACGTCAACGCCGAACTCGTGGAGACCTACCGCGCCATCAGGGATGACTGGCAGGCACTCGAGTCCAGTCTGCGCTACCGCCAGCGGCGGCACTACCGGGACCCTGACGCCTACTACTACTGGCTCCGCGACAAAAATCCCAGCGAGCTGGTGCAGCGGGCTTCCAGGCTCATCTATCTCAATCGGACCTGCTTCAACGGCATCTACCGGGTCAACCGGCAGGGCGAGTTCAACGTCCCGCGGGGCAGCAAGGACAAGGTTGTCATCGAAACGGACGATTTCGAGTCGATGTCCAAAGTTCTTGCCAGTGCCGAGCTAGTGGCAGGCGACTTTGAGGCGCTTTTGGACCGGGCCAAACGCGGCGACTTTGCCTTCTGCGACCCGCCCTACACGGTTCGCCACAACTACAACGGATTTCGGAAGTACAACGAGGTCTTGTTTTCTTGGGCCGACCAAGAGGGCCCCTCGTCGTTTCGTGTGGAATCCAACACCGACAATAGCTGGTCGTAGTCGAGCCCGGTGGGCATGTGGGCAGGCCGCATTTGGGCCTGTCCACATGTCCACGGGGCGGCTGTTCAACGGTTC
>JAGOAS010000015.1 GCA_017983795.1 Piscinibacter sp. | reverse complement strand
GCATCGCAGGGCGTGTACTTGCGCTCCGGCGCGAACGGGAACTCCGCGCCGGGGCCGAATACATGGCAGTGCGCGTCGACGCTGCCGGGCGGCAGCTTGAATGCGGGCTTGGATGGGCCGGCGTACCAGTCCAGCCAGCCGGAGGTCTTTTCGAAGCTCATTTCTCGTCTCGGTTGAGGATGCGGTCGGCTTCCATGCGCCAGTCGGCGCTGCGTGCGAATTCCTTGCTGCCGCGTTCGCCGAACAGCCCGGCATCGGCCAGGTCGGCCACCCAGGCCTGGCGCTCGGCGGTGCCGCTGGCGCTCCAGGGCTCGAGCCCGGCTTCGCGCACCGTCTCGGCCACCTCGCGCACTTCCTCGCTGCGGCGCCGGCCATGCTCGATGACGCGCTGGAAGAAGTAGGCCGCCTGCTTCTCCCACTCGATGCCGGGGAAGGTCTCGCGCAGCGAGGCGATCACCGCGTCTTCCACGCCGTAGTGGCGCGCCGCGGTGAAGCTCTCGATCACCATGGCCTCCAGGCCCTTGATCATCACGCTGCGGCACATCTTGGTGGCGCTGGCCACGCCGAGCTTCTCGCTGGCCACCTTGGGCGCGAAGCCGAGGCTCGCGAGCAGCGGCTCCAGCGCCGCCGCATCCGGCCCGCCGAGCAGCAGCGGCACCTTGATGCGATAGGGCGGCACCGAGGTCATCACCGCGCCCTCGACGTAGCGCCCGCCGGCGGCGTTGATCGCTTCCGCGGCGCGGCACTTCGCGCCCGGCGAGGCCGAGTTGAAATCGAGGAAGAACGCGCCGCGTTCGATGCCGCTCGCGCAGGCCTGCGCCACCGGCACGGCCTGGCTGGCGGTGACGGCGGAGACGATCAGCTCCGCGCCACGCACCGCATCGGCATGCGAGCCGGCCAGCGTGATGCCGTGCGACAGCGCATGCTCGCGCAGCGCATGGCCGCGCGCGTCGGCGAGCTTGAGGTCGAACGCCGCCACGCTCTCGCCGCGCGCGCGCAGGTCCTCGCCGAGGATGCGCCCGACTTCGCCGTAGCCGATCAGCGCGATCTTCTTCATCGCGTTCAATCGATATAGCGCAGGCCCGCCTTCTCGAGCGGCTCGCGCATCTTGTACATGTCCAGCCCCAGCACACCCGAGGCCAGCCGGGCTCGTTTCTCGCCCTCGTTGGCTTCGCGCGCCGCGGCGGCTTCCAGCGTCTTGGCGGCCATGGCACGCGGCACGCAGACCACGCCGTCGTCGTCGGCGACGATCACGTCGCCCGGCGTCACCAGCATGCCCGCGCACACCAGCGGGATGTTCACCGAGCCCAGCGTGGCCTTGATCGTGCCCTTGCTGCTGATGGCCTTGCTCCACACCGGGAAGCCCATCTCCTGCAGCGTCTTCACGTCGCGCACGCCGGCGTCGATCACCAGCGCGCGCGCGCCGCGCGCCATGAACGAGGTCGCCAGCAGGTCGCCGAAGTAGCCATCGCTGCATTCGGCCGTCACCGCAGCCACGACGATGTCGCCCGGGCGGATCTGCTCGGCCACCACGTGCATCATCCAGTTGTCGCCGGGGTGCAGCAGCACCGTCACGGCCGTGCCGGAGACCTGCGCGCCGGCGTAGATCGGCCGCATGTAGGGCTTGAGCAGGCCGACGCGGCCCATGGCCTCGTGCACGGTGGCCGAGCCGAACTTGGCCAGCGCGTCGGCGGTGGCCGCATCGGTGCGCTGGATGTTGCGATACACCACTCCGAGTTCGTACATCTCACTTCCCCTTCTTCTTCAAGGCCGCATCGAGGCGCGGATAGACGCGCCGCGCATTGCCTTCGTAGATCTGCTGTTTCTGCGCCGCCGTCAGCTGCGTGCTCGCCTCGATGTAGCGCTTGGTGTCGTCGTAGTTGAAGCCGGTCTCCGGGTCGATGCCGCGCACCGCGCCGATCATCTCGCTGGCGAACAGGATGTTGTCGACCGGAATCACCTTGGTGAGCAGGTCGATGCCCGGCTGGTGGTAGACGCAGGTGTCGAAGAAGATGTTCTTCAGCAGGTGATCTTTCAGCAGCGGCTTCTTCAGCTCCTGCGCCAGCCCGCGGTAGCGGCCCCAGTGGTAGGGCGCGGCGCCGCCG
This sequence comes from Piscinibacter sp., assembly GCA_017983795.1. Lineage (GTDB taxonomy): Bacteria > Pseudomonadota > Gammaproteobacteria > Burkholderiales > Burkholderiaceae_C > Piscinibacter. The sequence goes on along the minus strand of JAGOAS010000015.1, from coordinate 102,900 downwards.
CCGTGCGGCACGATGAACTTCAGCGTCGGGAAATCCTTGAACAGGTCGCCCTGGATCAGCTGCATCACCGCCGTGGTGTCGGCGTTGATGTAGTGCGCGCCCGTGGTGTGGAAGCAGGCGTTGCACGAGGTGCTGACGTGGATCATCGCCGGGATGTCGTACTCGACCATCTTCTCGTAGATGGGGTACCAGTGGCGGTCGGTCAGCGGCGGCTCCTTCCAGTGGCCGCCCGACGGATCGGGGTTGAGGTTGAGCGCCACGTTGCCGTATTGCTCGACACACTTCACCAGCTCGGGGATGCAGCTCTTCGGATCCACGCCCGGGCTCTGCGGCAGCATGGCCGCGGGGATGAAGTGATCCGGAAAGAGCTGCGCGACGCGGAAGCAGAGCTCGTTGCAGATCGCCGCCCAGGTGGAAGACACCTCGAAGTCGCCGATGTGGTGCGCCATGAAGCTGGCGCGCGGGCTGAACACCGTGAGGTCGGAGCCGCGCTCCTTCATCTTCGCCAGCTGGTTGCTGACGATGGTCTCGCGGATCTCGTCGTCGGAGATCCTCAGCTCGCTCGCCTTGGGCCTGGCCGCCGGATCCTTGATGCCGGCGATCTGGCGGTTGCGCCACTCTTCCAGCGCCTTGGGCGCGGTGGTGTAGTGGCCGTGGATGTCGATGATCATCGTGGTGCTCCCAGGAATTTCCTCAGGCCGGCGCCATGCCCTGCGCCCGTTTGGCCTCGGCCGTCTCGGGCGAGGCCATGAAGGCCAGCAGCGCACGCGCCGCCGCGCTCTGCGTGGCCGCCGTGCAGATGCCGGCGGAGAAGATGGTGTCGATGCGGATCGCCTCGGGCAGATCGCCCACGAGCGTGATGCCTTGCAGGTGGATCAGCTCCGAGCGCTGCTGGAAGCCGAGTTCGACCACGCCGCTGGCCACCAGCGCGCCCACGGGCACGCCGGCGCGCGCCTGCACGAGGCGCCCTTGCAGCTGGGCGGCGATGCCCCAGCGCTCGAACAGCTTGAGCAGCGCCGTGCCGCTCGGGCCGGTGGAATAGCCGATGCTCTTCGCGGCCAGCACCGCCGCCTTCACCGAAGCCTCGCTGGAAAGATCCGGCCGCGGCGCGCCGGCCTTCACCGCCACGGCGACGCCGGAATGCACGAGGTCGACCACGCTGCCGGCCATCACGCGGCCGGTGTCGACCAGCTTGGCAAGCGCATCGGAGGCCAGCACGACCACGTCGAAAGCCTCTCCGTCCTGCACGCGCTTCGCGGCATCGACGCCGCCGACCGATTCGATCGCCACCGCCCAGCCGCTGCGCGCCTCGTAGGCGCGTGCGAGTTCGGCCAGCAGGGCGCGCGTGGCCATCGAGGAGATGCCGGTGATGCGGGAAGCCATGGCGTACACACGCGCTCGCGGACGAGCTGGAGGAAGGGAGGCCGATTCTGCGGCGCGCCCCGGGCAAGGCCCAAGCGATCACCCCGCTAGCAGTTATCGCATCCTGTTATGGACGCGCGCCCGCCGCGCCGACGCCGGACACCACCAGCTCGCGCAGCAGCCGTGTCGCCTGCTTGAGCAGCGGCGTGGCCGGCTTGTGCGCCGATACCGCCATGCACAGCGTGCTGCGCAGCACGCTCTCGGCCAGCGGCCGCATCCGAAAGGCCGTGGCCTGGCCCGAGGCGGCGATCGCGCTGGGCGCCAGCACCGCGTGGCCGTGGCCGCTGCGCACCAGCTCGAGGATGGCGCTGACGCTGGACACCTCGTAGGCGATGTTCAGCTTCAAGCCGGCCAGCGCCGCCTGCGTCTCCAGCAGCTTGCGGATCGCGTGGCTGGGCTCGGGCAGCACCAGCGGCAGCTTCACCAGTTCGGTGAAGGGCAGCGGCGCCGCCTTGCGCGCCGCCCCCTTCGAAGCGCTGACCAGACACAGCGGCTCGTCGAGCACGTGGATGGTCTCGATCGCCGGGTTGGCGTCGGGGTTGTGGATCAGGCCGAGGTCGACGCGGCCGGTCGAGATCCACTCGACGATGTGTGCCGACAGGCCCTCGACGATGGCCAGGCGCGCACGCGGCAGGTGCTGCTTGAAGGCGTCGACCAGCGGCAGCGTGAGCATGCGGCCCATGCTGGGCGGCAGGCCGATGACGATGCGGCCGGTGGCCTCGCCGCGGTTGGCGCTGATGTCCTCGCGCGCATGCGCGACCAGTTGCAGGATGCTCACCGCGTGGTCGTACAGCCGCTTGCCCGCCTCGGTGAGCAGCACGCCGCGGCCGGTGCGCTGCAGCAGGGTCACGCGCAGGTCGGTCTCGAGCAGGCGCACCTGGCGGCTCAGCGCCGGCTGTGCCACGTCCAGCTCGATGGCGGCCTTGCTGAAGCTGCCCATCTCGGCAACGCGGACGAAGTAGCGCAGCTGGGTGAGGTTCATTCGATGGCGTGGCCTTCGCGGCGACTGTAGCGCACCCCCTTCCGGGGGCACCCGGCGTGCCGCCGCGCGGGGGAAAGACGCCGGCGCGGCCGCTGCGAAGAATCGCCGCATGTCGCTCGCCATCGTCCACAGCCGCGCGCTCGATGCGCTGCGCTCGCCCGCCGTCACGGTGGAAGTGCACCTCGCCAACGGCCTGCCCGGCGTGACCCTGGTCGGCCTCGCCGACACGGAGGTCAAGGAGGCGCGCGAGCGCGTGCGCGCCGCGCTGCAGACCAGCGCACTGGAGTGGCCGGCGAACAAGCGCATCACCGTCAACCTGGCGCCCGCCGACTTGCCCAAGGAATCGGGCCGCTTCGACCTGCCCATCGCCATCGGCATCCTCGCCGCCAGCGGGCAGGTCGACGCGGCGAAGCTCGAGGCCTTCGAGTTCGCCGGCGAACTCTCGCTGGCCGGCGAGCTGCGCCCGGTGCGCGGCGCACTGGCGATGGCGCTGGCTGCGGCGCACGAGAGCGGCGGCGCGCAGCGCGCGATGGTGCTGCCCGCCGAGAGCGCCGCGTTGGCCGCGCGCGTGGCCGGCGTGCGCGTGCATGCAGCAGCCCATCTGCTCGAAGTCGTGCGCGCACTGCAAGCGGGTGATGAGGTCGAGCCCCTGCCGCTGGCGCAGGCCGAGCCCGATGCAGCACCGATGATCTGGCCCGAGCTGCGCGAGGTGAAAGGCCAGGCCGGCGCCAAACGCGCGCTGGAGATCGCTGCGGCCGGCGGCCATGGCGTGCTGATGGTCGGCCCGCCGGGCAGCGGCAAGTCCATGCTGGCGCAGCGCTTGCCCTCGCTGCTGCCGCCGCTGACGCACGACGAGGCGATGGAGTCCGCCGCGCTGCTCAGCCTCACGGCGCAGGGCGCGCTGCCGCGCTGGGGCGAGCGGCCCTGGCGCGCGCCGCACCACAGCGCCTCGGCGGCGGCGCTCGTCGGTGGCGGTTCACCGCCGCGGCCGGGCGAGATCTCGCTGGCGCATCACGGGGTCTTGTTCCTGGATGAACTGCCGGAATTTCCAAGGCATGCCCTGGAGGCTTTGCGCGAACCCTTGGAGACCGGTCGCGTGACGATCTCGCGTGCCGCGCGGCAATCCGACTACCCTGCGCGCTTCCAGCTCATCGCTGCCATGAACCCCTGCCCTTGCGGACACCTGGGCAGCCTGCAACGCGCCTGCCGCTGCAGCCCCGACGAAGCGGCGCGCTACCAGAGCCGCCTGAGCGGCCCGCTGCTCGATCGCATCGACCTGCAGGTGGAGGTGCCGGCCGTGCCGCTGGCGGCGCTGGCCAGCGCGCCCGATGGCGAACCGAGCGCGCAGATCGCCGCGCGCGTGGCGATGGCGCGCGAGCGCGCATTGCAGCGCCAGGGCATGCTCAACCACGCGCTGGCGGGCGAGGCGCTGCAACGCCACGCCGCGCTCGACGCGAGCGGTTCATCCTTCCTGGAAAGTGCGGCGCAGCGCCTGGGCTGGTCGGCGCGTGGCTACCACCGCACGCTGCGCGTCGCGCGCAGCATCGCCGATCTGGCCGGCAGCGCGGCCATCACGCTGCCGCAGCTCGCCGAGGCGATCCAGTACCGGCGCGTGCTGGTAGCGCGCTGAGCGCTCGTAGACATCCGCTCGCCCTGAGCCTGTCGAAGGGCCGTGCGTGGCACTCGGTGGGCTTCGACAAGCTCAGCCCGAACGGGATTTGCATCAGCCCTGCTGCGCCGGCAGCGCGCGCAGCTTGTTGCCTTCGACGACGACACGCTCGCCGACGTGGGCCGAAGCGGCCTGCTCGATGCTGCGCAGCGAGCCGTCGTCCATGCGCACCTTGACCACGTGCACGGTGGTGCTCTTGCTGCGCTTCTCGATCTCGTTGCCTGCCACGCCGCCGCCGACGGCGCCCAGCACCGTCATCGCCTTGCGGCCGTTGCCCTTGCCGACCTGGTTGCCGACCACCGCGCCGAGCACACCACCGGCCACGGCGCCGACGCCGCTGGCTTCGCCCTTGCGCGTGACGGCCTGCACCGATTCGATCACGCCGCATTCGCGGCACACGGCGGCCGCCTGCGGCGCAGCGGCGAGCTTGTGGTTGGCGGCTTCGACCGCCTTGCCCGCGGGCGCGGCGGCTTCCTTGGCGGGCACGGCCTGGCCGGCCGGCGCGGGCAGGCCGTTGCGCACCAGCATGCCGGCGCCCGCGGCCAGCGAGGCCGCGCCGAGAACGCCGGCAATCAGCCACACGGTGCGCGAGGGGGCGGCGCCGGGCGCAACCGCGCCCGGGGAGTTGGAGTCGAGGCTCATGTCAGAAATCCGAGATTGCGAGTGGAGAAGTTTGCAAGGTTCGGGAAGACATCGAGCAACTGAGTGTCACTGAGCCCGAACCACCTGCCGAGCGTCGCGCCGAGCTGGTCGACCGAGGTGGTGGGCAGCAGGGCGCCGTTGCCGAGCTGGTCGGGGCTGCTGTCGAAGTTGTTGTTGTTCGCGTTCTTCGCGCCGTACACCGGGAAGCTGCCGTAGAGGTCGCCGCCGCGCACCGCGCCGCCCATCACGAAGTGATGCGCACCCCAGCCGTGATCGGTGCCGTCGCCGTTGCTGGTGAAGGTGCGGCCGAAGTCGCTCGCCGTGAAGGTGGTGACCTGGTTGCGCAGGCCCAGGGCGCCGAGCGTGTCGTCGAAGTAGCGCAGCGCATGCGCCAGGCGCGCCATCAGCTGCGCATGGTTGTTGTTCTGCGCATCGTGGGTGTCGAAGCCGCCCAGGCTGACGAAGAAGACCTGCCGCTTCGCGCCGACGTCGGCGTTGCCGCTGGCCTCGATGATGCGCGCCACCACCTGCATCTGCTGCGCCAGCGGGTTGGCGATCGTCGTGCCGGGGTTGTTCGGATCGGTGTAGCGCAGCTTGGGATCGTTCGTCGCGTTGTAGCTGCCGCTGGCCGGCGCCGTGCCGAACAGCGGGTCGCTGGCCGGCTTGAGCGCATTGCGCAGCAGCGATTCGGCCTGCATCGAGCGTGCCGCCACCGCGGAGAGATCCATCTCCAGCAGGTGGCCGCCGCGTGTGGTCTGCACGATGCGCTCCATCGCCTGGCCCACCGCCGCCGAGCCGTAGACCTGGCCGGAAGCGTTGGTGCCGAGGCGGATCGCGCCGTTGCTCGTCACCTGGTACTGGCGCACTTCGTTGCCCGACAGCCAGACCGCATTGCCGCCGGCGGTGATCGAGGTGAACACCGCACGCGAATTCATCGACGCCAGCAGGTCGCCCATGCGCCCGCCCCAGCCCACCGTCGCGCCCTCGGGCTGGAACGACTGCCAGGTGTTCTGCTGGTCGTTGTGCGAGAACAGGCTCACCGGCTTGGGATGCGAGGCCTGCCCGTACTGCGTCTTGCTGGTCGGCAGGATCAGCGTGCCGACGTTGGGCAGGATCGCCAGCCGCTTGTCGGTGTCGAACATGGTTTGCAGCGTGCCCATCGCCGGGTGCAGCGCGAAGCTGCGGCCCTGCGCATTGGCCGGCGCGATGGGCAGCACGCCGCCCAGCCGCGCCGGCGAGCCGTTGGCGGCGCCGGCGTTGGCGGCCGTGCCGGCGGCGAGCAGCGCGATCGGGTCGGGCGCCTGGCTGCGCAGCGTCGTGTAGTTGGCGAACGAGGCGGCGTCGGTCGGCAGCACCATGTTGATGCTGTCGTTGCCGCCGAACAGGAACAGGCAGACGATGGCCTTGTAGTCGGCGGCGGTCTGCGCCGAGGCCGTGCCGATCGCCGACAGGTTGAGGGCCAGCGGGCCGCCGGCCGCGCCGATCGCCGACATCATGCCGGCGTGGCGCAGGAACAGGCGGCGCGATGCGTTCATCGTGCTCATGACAATCTTCTCCCCGCTCATTTCTGGACCTGGAATTCGGGCGACACCATCGTGAGGAACACGGCGGCGTTCACGCGGGTTCGCTTGGCGGTATCGATCTGCGCCTGGTTGCTGCCCGTGCTGTTGAGCGCGGGAATCGTGATGGCGCCCACCGCCGTGACGATCTCGGTCTTCAGCGCATCGGGCATGCCGCCTTGCATCAGCTTGTCGCCCACCTGCTGCACCAGGTCGGCCGGCTTGTCGGCCAGCGCGAGTTCGGCGCTGAAGCTGGGCTGCAGATCGCGGCGCGTGACCTGCACGCCGTTGACCGTCACCGTGGCGCTCGCGCCGAAGCCGGAGGAGATGCCGTCGCGCACGTAGTTGACGTAGCCGGCCGCGGTGGTCTCCTGCGCCAGCGCCATCTCGGGCGCCACCAGCCCGGCCGCGGCCGCCTGCGTGCCCGGCGCCACGTAGCCGGGGCGGTAGAAGTTGAACACCGAGGGCGAGCGCATCGCGGTCTGGCCCAGCGAGCTGCCGGCGTTGTCGGTGTTGCCGACGCGGTAGCGGCCCGAATCGGAGGCGTAGCCGAAGCCGCGCAGCAAGGCCGACAGGCGCAGCACCGGCTCGCGGATCTTGCCGCTGCGGTCCGACGTGGCACGCGCTTCCGGGTTGAGCAGCACGGCCTTGAGCACCGCCTTCATGTCGCCGCGCACGCCGGCGCCGTTGTTGTTGAACGCGCCGGCCACCGCGGCCACGTAGGCCGGGCTGGGGTTGCTGGTGACGAAGCGCTGGATCAGCTGCCGGCCGATGAAGGGCCCGACGTTGGCATGGTTGTAGAGCGTGTCGAGTGCCGTCTTCAGGCTGGCATTCGGATCGGCCGTGCCCTGCGCGGCGATGGTGGTGCCGAGGAAGCTCTTCTCCTCCATCGCGTGGTACTGCGGGTAGCCGACCATGGGCTTGGTGCTGCGCTCGGGGTCGCTGACGCCGCCCAGCGCACCGCTGCCGAAGCAGGTGTTGGACAGATCCGCGCAGGCCCAGCTCCAGCCCGTGAAGACCTTGGCCAGGCCGGCGATGTCGGCCGGGCCGTAGGTTTCCTTCGGCACGCCGCCCGCCTGCTTCACCGAGCCGTCGTCGTTGAGTTCGACGAGGCCGATCGAGAACAGCTGCATCACCTCGCGGGCGTAGTTCTCATCGGGCACGCGGCCGGTGCGCGGATCGGCCTTGCGGTTGCGGATGCTGGTCAGGTAGGTGCCCATCATCGGGTGCAGCGACACCGCTTCGATCAGCTCGCGGTAGTTGGCCAGCCCCTTGTCGCCCAGCATGTCGAGGTAGTGCGCCACCGCGCGCGGCTCGTTGCCGACGTTGCTGTCCTGCAGCGAGATCACGAAGATCTGCGAGAGCGCATAGGCCATGCGCTGGCGCAGCTGGTCGTCGCCGCTCACTGCATGGCGCCAGAAGGCGTTGTAGACGCCGTCCTGGCCGATGGTGGCGCTGGTATTGGTCGGGTCCGCGGCCTTCACCGCGGCGTCCTGCGTCTCCCAGAAGGCGCGGTTGGAGCTCGCCGGGCGCGCCAGCTGGTCGTCGATCCAGCCGCGGTAGCCCAGCGCCATCACGCGGTCGACTTCCGCCGCGGTCGGCCCGAAGCTGGCCTGCGTGAGAAAGCGCGCCGCCTCGGCGCGCGAGGCCGGCAGGTCGGCCGGTGGCCCTTCGTCCTTCGAGCCGCCGCAGGCGGCCAGCGCGAGCAATGCGGCCGCGGTGATCAATGCGCGGGTTGGTTTCCCCATCGTCATGTCGTTCTCCCTGAGCAAGGGCGAATTCTTCGCGTGGGGGCGGCGACGCATGTCGCCGGATCGCCGCGGATGCAGCAGCTCTTTACACGCGGATGCACTCTCGCCGCGCGTTGTCGCGCCGGCGTTGCGTCTGCGCGTTGCTCAGAGCAGTGAAGCGAGTGAACGCTTCACTACATCGACGTCGAGCGCGCTGCGTGCCGCCCAGTCGGCCAGCTGGTCTTCGCCGACCTTGCCGACGTTGAAGTAGCTCGCCTGCGGGTGCGCCAGGTAGAAGCCGCTGACGCTGGCCGCCGGCGTCATCGCCAGGCTCTCGGTCAGGCCCATGCCGATCTCCTCGCACTGCAGCACGCGGAACAGCTCGCGCTTGACGCTGTGGTCGGGGCAGGCCGGATAACCCGGCGCCGGGCGGATGCCGCGGTAGCGTTCGGCGATCAGCTCGGCGTTGTCGAGCCGCTCGTCGCTCGCGTAGCCCCAGAACTCGGTGCGCACGCGCTGGTGCAGGCGTTCGGCAAAGGCTTCGGCGAGCCGGTCGGCCAGCGCCTTGAGCATGATGGCGCTGTAGTCGTCGAGATCGTCGAGAAACTGCTTTTCCTTCTTCTCGACGCCCAGGCCCGCGGTGACGGCGAACAGGCCCACGTAGTCGGCCTTGCCGCTGCCCTTGGGCGCGACGAAATCGGCCAGGCAGCGGTTCGGGCGCTTCACGCCGTCGACCACCGGGCGTTCGCTCTGCATGCGCAGGCCGCGCCAGGTCATCAGCACCTGCTCGCGCGATTCGTCGGCATAGATCTCGATGTCGTCGTCGTTGACGGTGTTGGCCGGGAACAGGCCGATCACGCCGCTGGCCGTCAGCCAGCGCCCTTCGATGAGGCGGCGCAGCATGCGCTGGCCGTCGGAGAGCACGCGGCGCGCCGACTCGCCGACCACCTCGTCGGTGAGGATCGCGGGGTAGGGCCCGGCCAGATCCCAGGTCTGGAAGAACGGGCCCCAGTCGATGGCCTGCGCGATTTCGGCCAGATCCTGGTTGCGGAAGATGCGCCGGCCGATGAACCTGGGCTTGGGCGGCTCGTAGTTCGCCCAAGCGATGGGCGTCTTGTTGGCGCGCGCCGCGGCCAGCGTCACCAGCGGCGTGGCCTTCTTGTTGGCATGCTGCGCGCGCACGCGCTCGTAGTCGGACTTCAGCTCCTCGATGAAGCTGCGCGCCTTCTCGTCGGAGAGCAGGTCGGAGCACACGCCCACCGAGCGGCTCGCGTCGGGCACGTAGACCACCGGACCGTCGTAGTGCGGCGAGATCTTCACCGCGGTGTGCACGCGGCTGGTGGTCGCGCCGCCGATCAGGAGCGGAATCTTCTTCACGCGGAAGAACTCGTCGCGCTGCATCTCGGCGGCGACATGCTGCATCTCCTCCAGGCTGGGCGTGATGAGGCCCGAGAGGCCGATGATGTCGGCACCCTCGACCTTGGCGCGCGCCAGGATGTCCTGGCACGGCACCATCACGCCCATGTTCACCACCTCGAAGTTGTTGCACTGGAGCACGACGGTGACGATGTTCTTGCCGATGTCGTGCACGTCGCCCTTCACGGTGGCGATGACGATCTTGCCCTTGGCGCGCACGTCGCCGCCGGCGTCGATCAGGGCCTGCTTCTCGGCCTCGATGTAGGGCAGCAGGTGGGCCACCGCCTGCTTCATCACGCGCGCGCTCTTCACGACCTGCGGCAGGAACATCTTGCCGGCGCCGAACAGGTCGCCGACCACGTTCATGCCGGCCATCAGCGGGCCCTCGATGACGTGCAGCGGCCGCCCGCCGGTGGCCTTGATGTGCTGCCACGCCTCCTCGGTGTCGGCGACGATGAACTCGGTGATGCCGTGCACCAGCGCGTGGCTCAGGCGCTCGTCCACCGTGCCGGCGCGCCAGGCCAGGCGCGCCGAATCGTCCTTGGCCGCGCCCTTGGCGCGCTCGGCGATCTCGACCAGGCGCTCGCCGGCGTCCTTGCGGCGATTGAGCACCACGTCTTCCACGCGCTCGCGCAGCTCGGCGTCGAGGTCGTCGTAGACGCCGATCATCCCGGCGTTGACGATGCCCATGTCCATGCCGGCCTGGATGGCGTGGTAGAGGAATACCGTGTGGATGGCTTCGCGCACCGGGTCGTTGCCGCGGAAGCTGAAGCTCACGTTGCTGACGCCGCCCGACACCTTGGCGCCCGGCAGGTGCTGCTTGATCCAGCGCGTCGCCTCGATGAAGTCGACGGCGTAGTTGTCGTGCTCCTCGATGCCGGTGGCGATCGCGAAGATGTTGGGGTCGAAGATGATGTCCTCGGGCGGGAAGCCGACCTCGTCGACGAGGATGCGGTAGGCACGCGCGCAGATCTCGGTCTTGCGCGCATAGGTGTCGGCCTGGCCCTGCTCGTCGAAGGCCATCACCACCGCCGCGGCGCCGTAGCGGCGCACCAGGGTCGCCTGGCGCTTGAAGACCTCCACGCCTTCCTTCAGCGAGATCGAGTTGACGATGCCCTTGCCTTGGATGCACTGCAGCCCGGCCTCGATCACCTCCCACTTGGAGCTGTCGACCATGATGGGCACGCGCGCGATCTCGGGCTCGCCGGCGATCAGGTTGAGGAAGCGCACCATCGCGGCCTTGCTGTCGAGCATGGCCTCGTCCATGTTGATGTCGATGACCTGCGCGCCGTTCTCGACCTGCTGGCGCGCCACCGACAGCGCCTCCTCGAACTGGCCGGCGAGGATCATGCGCGCGAAGGCCTTGGAGCCGGTGACGTTGGTGCGCTCGCCGATATTGACGAAGAGCGAGCCGGCGCCGATCTCCACCGGTTCGAGACCGGAGAGCTTCATGGGAGGGACGGAGGTGGTGGTCATCGCGGCGCTTCCAGCGGGGGCCGCGGCTCACCGCGACCTGTGTGTCGGGTGAGCGCCGTTGGCTGCGGCGCGCGAAGGATTCGCTGGCGCACCGCCCTGCCCGAGCCTGGCGACCGCAGCGGTCGTCGCAACGCTCCTCGGGCAGGCGCGGATTGTAGGGGAGGCGTGCGCGCGTCGCAGCTCTTGCCCGCAGCGCGGCCATGGGCTGCAATCGGCGCATGGTCGCTTGCTCACGCGCTGTCGTCGTCCTCGCGCTCGCCCTGGGCGGCTGCGCGCTGCCGCAATCCGCTCCGCCGCCGCTGCCGCCGCCCGTCGCTGCGGCACCGCTGCCGGCCGCGCCGGGCAGCGGCTGGGCCTGGTCGACGCCGCTCGAATCGGCCGGCGCGCGGCTGCGCAGCGCGCTGGCGGGCTCCGGCGCCGAGGTGTCGCAGACGCCCGACCAGCGCCTGTGGATCGCGCTGCCGGGCGAGGCCGTCTTCCCGGCCGGGCGCAGCGCCGTGACGCCGGCCGCCGGCGCGTGGCTGGACAAGATCGCCGCCGCACTGCGCGGCCTGCCGCGTGCCGAGCTGCAGATCGTCGGCCCCACCGATGCGCGCGGCGCGGGCGGCCAGGCCCTGGCGGTCGACCGCGCCGCCAGCGCACGCGACTGGATGGTGGTGCGCGGCGTCGCGCCACGCCGCATGGCCGTCTCGGGAGCGGACCCGCGCGGCCGCGCGCCGGCCGTCGATGGCCGCTTGCACATCCTCGTCGGGGAACGCGCCACGCCCTGAGAATATGCGCGCGCCGCGCGGCCTCAAGTCGGCTTGCTGCAGTGCCGAAAAACCGCCGAGTTCCCGAACGTCATGGCCTACCAACCGCTTCCCCCGGACGTGCTGCGCGCCGGCTTCCCGACGCTGTTCGCGCTGCGCGACAAGAGCGGCTGCCTGCTCGTGCCCAAGGGCACCATGATGGACGCGGACCAGCTCGAGCAGCTCGCCGCGCGCGACCTCTACGTCGACGACCAGGACGGCGAAGCGCTGCGCCGCGCCATCGCCGGCAAGGTGCACGAGCTGGTGCGCAACGACGAGCTGCTCGGCCGCATCGCCAAGGCGCGCCCCGAATCGCTGGAGCTGGCCGCGCCCTCGGCGGCCGGACGCCGCCGCCTCGACGACGCGCCCACCGACTGGTCCAACCTGCAGGTGCGCCTGGCCGCGCTGCTGCGCGACGCCGCGCAGCCGGATTTCGCCGGCCGCCTGATGCAGCTGCAGAAGACGATGTTCGAGCAGGTCAACAGCGACGCCGACGACGCGCTGCTGCTGCTGGTGCACGCGGCCACGCAGGAGTACCGCGACTACAGCGCCAACCATGCGCTGCTGGTGGCCGTGGTCGCCGAGCTGGCCTCGCGCCACGTGCCGGGCATCACACCGGCGCAGCGGCAATCACTGCGCTGCGCGGCGCTGAGCATGAACGTCGCGATGACCGCGCTGCAGAACCAGCTCGCCCAGCAGAGCAGCCCCCTCACGCCGCAGCAACGCGCGGAGGTCGATGCGCACCCGGCGCGTGCCGTCGCGGCGCTGCGTGCCGCGGGCGTGGACGATGCGCTCTGGCTCGACGCCGTGCTGCACCACCACGATGCCCCGGGCGGGCCGCTGGCCGCCATGGAGCCGGCGCAGCGCCTCGCGCGCCTGATCCGCCGCGCCGACGTCTTCGCCGCGCGCATGAGCCCGCGCCGCGGCCGCCAGGCACTCTCGGCCACGGCCGCCGCCAAGGCGGCCTACCTCGACGAACAGGGCAAGCCCGACGAAGCCGGCTCGGCGATCATCAAGGCGGTGGGCCTGTACCCGCCCGGCTCGCTGGTCAAGCTGGCCGATGGCGAGACCGCCGTCGTGCTGCGCCGCGGCCGGCGCGCCAATGCACCGACGGTGGCCTGCATCGTCAACCCGGCCGGCGCCGTGCTGGCCTCGCCGGCGCTGCGCCAGACCCACATGCCCACCCATGCGGTGACCGGCGGCGTGGCGCCGCACGAGGTGAAGGTGCGGCTCAACCTGCAGCGGCTGCTGCAGATGACCTGACCCACCACTCCGTTCGCCCTGAGCTTGTCGAAGGGCCCTGTGTGGCACGCGGTGGGCTTCGACAAGCTTGTATGGTTTCCCCTCCTCAACCACGAGAAGGAGAAGCGAGATGCCGGGCGAGGAGGGACATCGACAAGCATCGGCGAACGTAGAAGGCGTCCGACCGACCCGCTGAGACGCATCCCACCCGCCGCATCGAGCGTCGATAAGGAACCTGGCGCGGCAGCGAGGCCAGCGCCGATTCGTTGCAAGCTCACGCCGCTGCGGCAAGCCCCACGCCCGGCGATCGCGATTGCACCATGAAAGCGAATTCGCCTGTCGAGTCGATGAGCTTCATCGGCGTGGACGTGGCCAGCACGCAGCTGGACGTGGCCTGGCACGCTCAGCCTGGGGTGCGGCGCATCGCCAACGACGACAGCTCGATCCGGCGCTGGCTGGCCGGCCTGCCGCGCACGGCGGTCTTGGCGATGGAGGCCACCGGGCGGTATCACCTGCGGCTGGCCGAGCTGGCGCACGAGCGCGGGCTGCGCGTGTACGTGCTCAACCCGCGCGACGTCAAGCACTATGCGCGCGCGGTGGGCCAGCGCGGCAAGACCGACCGGCTCGATGCGCTCGTGCTGGCGCGCTACATCGCCCACGAGCATGGCCAGCTGCACGCCTGGCAGCCCAGCACGGCGCAGCTGCAGCGGCTGCAAGAGCTGCTGCGTCGGCGCGCCACGCTGGTACGCCACACGACAGCACTGCGCCAGGGCCTGCAGGACCAGCCGGCGCTGCTGCAAGCCGTGCTGCAGCCGCTGAAGACGGCCGTGGCGGGGCTGGACAAGCAGATCGCCCAGGCGGCCGCCGCCGTCCCCGATGGCGCTCAGGCGTTGCAGCACATCACCTCCGTGCCCGGGCTGGGGTTGCTCAGCGCAGCCGCGCTGCTGGCGTTGTTCACTCGGCTGCCTTCGGCCGGGGCGGACACGGTGGTGGCCTTCACCGGGCTCGACCCGCGCCCGATGGACTCGGGCAACCGCCGTGGCCGGCGTTGCCTGTCCAAGCGCGGGCCCGCCGAGCTGCGCCGGCTGCTGTTCAATGCCGCCATGTCGGCCGCGCGCACCTCGAGCTGGTGCGCGCTGTACGAGCGCGAACGCGCCAAGGGCTTGCCCAGCACAGCGGCCCTGATCGTGCTCGCGCGCAAGCTCGTGCGCGTCGCCTTCAGCCTGTTCAAAAACCGCAGCGACTTCGACCCTGCGCGTCTGCGCACCAACGGCCGCGCTTGACAGCGACCATAGAACCTCAGCCCGAACGGGATCGCGATCAGGCCGCCTTCAGGCCACCGAACAGGCTGGCCCCGCAACAGCGCGGCTGGTAGCGCCCGACGCGCTGCGCGATCGCGGCGATGTGCTCGGGCGTGGTGCCGCAGCAGCCGCCGGCGATGTTGAGGAAGCCCGACTTGGCGAACTCCTCCAGCAGCGCGCCGGTGATCTCGGGCGTCTCGTCGAAGCCGGTCTCGCTCATCGGGTTGGGCAGGCCGGCATTCGGGTAGCAGCTGATGAAGGTGTCGCCGGCGACACGCGCCAGCTCCTCGATGTAGGGCCGCATCAGCGTCGCGCCGAGCGCGCAGTTGAGGCCGACGGCGATCGGCTTGGCATGGCGCACGCTGTGCCAGAAGGCCGTGACCGTCTGGCCGGAGAGGATGCGCCCGGAGGCATCGGTCACCGTGCCCGAGACGATCACCGGCAGCCGCTCGCCCGTCTCCTCCATCAGCTCGTCGAGCGCGAAGATCGCCGCCTTGGCGTTGAGCGTGTCGAAGATGGTCTCGACCAGGAACAGGTCGGCCCCGCCTTCGAGCAGGCCCTCGGCCTGCTCGCGGTAGGCCGCGCGCAACTCGTCGAACGTGACGTTGCGCGCCGCCGGGTCGTTCACGTCGGGGCTGATGCTGGCGGTGCGCGGCGTGGGGCCGAGCGCGCCGGCCACGAAGCGCGGCTTGTCGGGCGTGCTGAACTTGTCGCAGGCGGCGCGCGCGAGCTTCGCCGCGGCGACGTTCATCTCGCGCGCCAACGGCGCCAGGCCGTAGTCGTCCTGCGCGACGCGGGTGGCGCCGAAGGTGTTGGTCTCGATGATGTCGGCGCCGGCGGCGAGGTACTTCTCGTGGATCTCGGCGATCACGTCGGGCCGCGTGAACTGCAGCAGCTCGTTGTTGCCCTTCAGATCCTTGGGATGATCGCGGAAGCGCTCGCCGCGGTAGTCGGCCTCGGCGAGCTTGTAGCGCTGGATCATCGTGCCCATCGCACCGTCGAGGATGGCGATGCGCCG
Source organism: Piscinibacter sp. (assembly GCA_017983795.1). Lineage (GTDB taxonomy): Bacteria > Pseudomonadota > Gammaproteobacteria > Burkholderiales > Burkholderiaceae_C > Piscinibacter. The sequence goes on along the minus strand of JAGOAS010000015.1, from coordinate 87,655 downwards.
CGAGAGGATCTCGGGCAGCGCGGCGGCGCGGGTGTAGGCGGGCGACTTCATGCCCGGATTCTACGAAGCGGCCCGAAACCCTGGTCAGTGCACCGAGACGGGCTGCGTTTCCTGGAACAGCGAGGCGCTGAACTCGATGGCGCGCGGGCCGACGTCGTTCATCGCCCACAGCGCCAGCGCGCGCGCCGACATCGGCTTGGCGTACAGGTAGCCCTGCAGCACATCGCAGCCGAGCGCGCGCAGCACCTGGGCCTGGCCCTCGGTCTCGACGCCCTCGGCCACCACCTTGCGGCCGAGCGCCTGGCCGAGCTTGACCACCGCGTCGACCACCGCGCGCGCGTCGGCGCTGGTCTCGAGGTCGAGCACGAAGCTGCGGTCGATCTTCAGCTCCTCGGCCGGCATCTTGCGCAGCATCGCGAAATTGCAGAAGCCGGTGCCGAAGTCGTCGATCGACAGGTGCACGCCCACCGCGGCGAGCCGCTCGAGGATGGCCTGCGTGCCCTCGGCATCCTCCATCGCGGCGGACTCGGTGATCTCGCAGGTCAGCAGGTTGGGGTTGATCTGGTGCCGCTTCAGCGCCGCGGCGATGCGCTCGGCCAGGTCGGGCTGGCGCAGCTGGTGCACCGAGAGGTTGATCGCCACGCGCATGCGCAGGCCCTGGTCGCGCCAGGCGCGCGCCTGCCGGCAGGCCTCCTCGATCACCCATTGGCCGAGCGTGACGATCAGGCCGTGGCGCTCGGCCAGCGGGATGAAGCTGGCCGGGCTGACCATGCCGCGCTCCGGATGGTGCCAGCGCAGCAGGCCCTCGGCGCCCATGATCTCGCCGCTGGGCGCGTGCACCTTGGGCTGGTAGACGAGCTCGAGCTGGTTCTTCGCCACCGCGTGGCGCAGATCGCGCAGCAGCTCGACCTGCTCGCGTGCGTCGCCCAGCATGCGCGGCTCGAAGAAGGCGAAGGTCGAGCCGCCGTTGCGCTTGGCGTAGTGCGAGGCCGCCTCGGCATTGGCCATCGCGGCCGACAGCGAACCGTCGCGCGGGTAGAGCACGACGCCGATCGAAGCGCCCAGGCCCAGCGAGCGCTGCTCGATCTCGACCGGCTCGGCCAGCGCGTCGAGCAGCTGCTGCGCCATTGCGGCGGCCTCGGGGCGGCCGCTGCCCGGGCCGAGCAGCAGCACGAACTCGTCGCCACCGGCGCGCGCCAGCAGGCCGCCGCGGCCGATCACGCCGCGCAGCCGCTCGGCCACCGCCTGCAGCATCAAGTCGCCGATGCGCCGGCCGAAAGAATCGTTGACCTGCTTGAACTGGTCCAGCCCGATGAACAGCACCGCGGTGGCCAGCGGCGCCGCCACCGCATGATGGGCGACGGCGTCCAGCCGCGCCTCGAAGGAGCGCCGGTTGGGCAGGCGCGTCAGCGCGTCGGTGCGCGAAGCTTCCTCGACGCGCGCGATGGCCGCACGCAGCGCGCGGCGCATGCGCGCCTCCATGATGGACAGCGCCAGCAGGGTGACGGACAGCGCCAGAGTCGCCACGCCGGCGAGCAGCGCGAGCGTGGTATCGGCCAGCCAGCCCATCTCGTGCAGCGAGACGGCGCCCTCGCTCACCTGCGCCGCGCCCAGCACCGCGTGATGCACGCCGACGAGGCCCGTGCCGGCCAGTACGGCCGCGGCCGCGCGCCAGCGCCAGTCGGCGCCGCGCGGCCCCGCGGTCAGCGCGCCGCAGGCGGTCCACACGGCCAGCATCGCCAGCGCGGCCAGCGCCAGCGGCAACGCCTGCCAGTGCGGCGCCGGGGCGAGACGCATGTCGACGAGGTAGAGCATCGGGCCGCCGACCGCCGTGGCGGTGAGCAGCAGCGCGGCGGCCAGGTTCGCCGCGCGCCGTGCGCGGCCGGCGAAGGCCCAGCGCAGGGCAAGCGCGCCGGCGAGCACGCCGCCCGCCCAGACGGCCAGCGTGATCGCGCCGCCATAGCCGGCCGCCAGATGCAGCGGCCGATTGGCCAGCGAAAGGAAGTGCACGCTCCACTGGCCGCTGCCGAGCGCCAGCGCGGCGCCGAGCAGCCACGGGATGGCGGCGCGCAGGCGGGCGCCGGCCAGGCGGCGGCTCAGGTCGAGCGCGACGTAGCAGGCCAGCGCGGCGAGCGCCGCCGCCGCCACCGACAGCACCGGCGCGAAATGCCAGGCGAGGAAGGTGTCGTGATCCAAGGCGAGTCCAGGGTGATCCAGTCCGACCTTATCGGCCGGCCGGGAGCGCGCTGGAGAGCGCCGGCTGCGCGCGGCGTGCGGAGCGTCACGCTCGGCACGGATGGGCTTACTGCACGAACCCGATGCCGCGCCGCTGCCGCACCTCCGGCTTGACGCGGTGCTCCGCCTCGAGCTGGGCGAGGAACTCGTCGGGCTCGAAGGCTTCACCGAGCACGTCGATCTGGCGCTTGACCGCCGCGAAGTCGCCCGGCGCCAGCAGCTCCAGCGCGCGCAGGCGCTTGCGTTGCTCGTCGTTCAGGGCGCCCTCGTCGCCGCCCAGCGCCTCGGCCACGAACATGCGCTCGCGCTGCGCGGGCGTGAGCGGCTTGAACTGGATCTTGAAGGTGAAGCGGCGCAGCGCAGCCTCGTCGAGTTCCTGGAACAAATTGGTGGTGCAGATGAAGACGCCGGCGTAGCGCTCCATGCCCTGCAGCATCTCGTTGACCTCGCTGACCTCGTAGTTGCGCTCGGCCATGCGGCGGCTGCGCAGGAAGCTGTCGGCCTCGTCGAGCAGCAGCACGGCCTGCTCGGCCTCGGCCTCCTCGAACATCTTGGCCATGTTCTGCTCGGTCTCGCCGACGAACTTGCTGACCAGGTCGCTGGCCTGGCGGATCATCAGCGGCCGGCGCAGCTCGGCGGCGATGTGCTCGGCCAGCGCCGTCTTGCCGGTGCCCGGCGGGCCGTAGAAGCACAGCGTGCCGAAGCCCTTGCGGCGCAGCGCCTCGACGATCTTCGGAATCTCGAAGCGCGATTCGGTGTTGACCAGCGAGAGGTCGTAGTGCGTCACCACGCGGCGTGCGCCGCGCTCGCCGCTGCCCTGGCCGAGCGCCTTGTCGGCGTTGAGCAGCTGGCGCTCGATCAGCGCCTCGGCGCCGTCGACGCCGCCCTCGCCGGCGTCCGCCCCAGCCAGGCGCGCGAACTTCACCGCCGTGCGCACCTGCGCCGGCGTGAGGCCCTTGCGCTCGGCCAGCCGCGCGGCGAAGCCCTCGGCCACCGCCACGCCTTGCAGCGCCTTCAGCACCAGCGCCTCGCGCGCGCCGGGCGGCGGGCTCTTCAGCTCGAGGTGGTACTGGAAGCGGCGCCGGAACGCGAGGTCGATCTGCTCGATGCGGTTGGTGACCCAGATCACCGGCACCGGGTTGCTCTCGAGGATCTGGTTGACCCAGGCCTTGCCGCTCACGCTGCCGGTGGGCGCGCCGCCGTCGCCGCTGTCCAGCCGCGCCATCAGCTGCGCGGCGTCGGTGGAGATGGGCGGGAAGACGTCTTCCACCTCGTCGAACAGCAGCGCGACGCGCTCGCTGCCCTTGAGGAAGACCTGGCTGATCTGCAGCGAGCGATAACGGTCGCGGCCCGAGAGCGAATTGCCGTCGCGGTCGGCGTACTCGACCTCGTAGAGCTCCAGCCCGGCGGCCTGCGCGGCCACCTTGGCGAGCTCGGTCTTGCCGGTGCCGGGCGGGCCGTAGAGCAGGATGTTGACGCCCGGCTCCTTGCACGCCACCGCGCTTCGCAGCAGCGCGCTCATCATGCGGCAGTCGTCGGCCACGTAGTGGAAGTCGGCCGGCGTCAGCTCGCTGCGCACCGCCGGGCGCGTGAACACCGCCATCAGGTCGGCCGGGCCCTTGTACTCGCGCATCAGCACCGGCGGCAGCTGCTCGCTGACCTTCATCAGGTCGGCGAGGTCGGTGATGTTGTGCTCCGAGATCAGGTTCTCGACCATGCCGATGCGCTCCAGGCGCGAGCCGGCGCGCAGCGCCTCGGCCACGTCGCCCTCGTCGACGCCGGCCACGCGCGCGATCGCCGCATAGGCCTCGCGCGCGTTGCTGACCTTGAACTCGACCAGCAGGCCGCGCAGATCACGCTGGTAGCGCGCCAGCGTGCCGTACAGCAGCAGCGCGCGCTCGGCGGCGTTGAGCTGCAGCAGGCCGGCGAGCGCGTCGATATTCTTCTCGACCAGGGTCGATTGCTTCTTCAGGCTGCGCTCCAGCCACTCGGCGGTGGCGCCGAGCACGAGCAGCAGATCCTTGGGCGCGTCCTTGACGTATTCGTCGAGGTAGAAGAACAGCGTGCCTTCCTCGTAGGGGCCGCGCCAGGCGCCGTGGCGCTCGACGAAGGCCGCATCCGACAGCGCCTCGTGGCCGCGCCACTGCTCGTTGGCGCGGCAGCGGTTGTCGAGGAAGTCGCGCACGCGGCGCAGCACGGCGGCTGGCCAGACGAGGTGGCGGCCGGTCAGCGAGAGCAGGCTGTTCCAGTCGCGGCGCGGGTTGAAGCGGCCGGCCTGGGCCAGCGTCAGCGCGAGCACGAAGTGCGAGCACATGCGGTCCAGCACCGGCGCCTCGTTCAGGCCGGGCGAGAGGACCGCGCGGCCTTCACCCGTGCTGCGGCTCGTCTTCACCATCGCTCACCTCCTGGGTGGCGCCACCTCGGCGCAAGGGGACCATAACGCAGAAGGCGCCGCCGTGTCGACCGCCGTCACCCGTAACGTGGTGAAGCGCACGCCCGCGCCACACAGGCGCGGGTGGAGGAGGGAATCAGTGCAGCACCAGCGGCTGCTGCGAGAGCACGGCGAAGCGCTCGATGAAGGCGTCCATCTCCTCTTCCGAGGGGCCGGTCTCGACCAGCGCCTGCACGCCCTGCTTGAAGCTCTCGGCCAGCGCGCCCTGGATGAAGATCTCCTTGCGCGCGAACTTGTCGACGATCTCGTAACCGCCGCGCGTCAGCGCGCCCTCGCCTTCGTCCGCGGGGACGTCGAAGGAGACGACGGCGAAGCTGTCCGAGTTGTAGAGCATCTGCATGTAGGGACTCTCCTGCACCGGCAGTTGAGTCCTGTAACGCCCAATTCAAGCCCCGCGCCGACCGACCGCCCTGCCGGCGTCAGGGAATCGCCTCGCGCAGGCGCAGTTCCAGCCGGTCCTCGTCGCCGCTGCCCATCGTCGCGCGCACCGGCAGATGGTGGCGCGCCGGGTCCAGCCAGACCTCGACGCGGGTGTCGTAAGGGTGGCGCGGCTCGCGCAGCAGGTGCACGGTGGCGAGGCTGTCGCCGAATATCGCCAGAGGCTCCGGCCCGAGGCTGCGGAAGGCCCAGATCGAGGCATCGCCGCGCGCGCCCACCACCTGCATGACGATGCGCTCGCCGCTGGCCAGATGCTGCGGCTCGGCCTCGGCGACGCCGGCGAGCTGCATCATCCAGCTCAGCCGATCCTGCACGCCGGCTTGCCAGGGCAGTTCGGTGGACGGCCCGGAGAAGCGGATGCGCCCGGCCTCGCGCTCGAAGTTGGCCGCCACCATGGGCCGGCGCGCGCGCTGGTCGGTGAAGCGCTCCGGCGCGAGGCCGTGCGGCTCCAGCGTGCCCGTGCTCTCCTGCGTGAGCACATTCAGGCCGATCACCGAGCCTTCGAGGCGCAGGCTGTAGCGCCCGCCCGCGGGCCGCCACAGCAGTTCGCCGCTGCCGCTGAGGCGGCCGCGGCGCAGTTCGTAGTGCAGCATCAGCGGCGGCGGCAGGCGGGTGGCGTAGAGCGGCGGCGGTATGGCTTCGGGATCGCCGGCGGGTGGCGACGCCGCCGATGCTGCCGGCTCGACCTGCGTCTGCAGCACGGGTTCGGGATCCGGCTCGCGGCGGCCGTGCTGCACCGGCGCTTCGTCCTCTGCGACGGCCACGGCCGCCACCGCTGGGGCGGGCGCGGGCGGCGCTACGCGCGCAGGCTCCTGCCGCGGCCGGGGCTTGCGCGCGGGTTCGGGTGTTGCCGGCGCAGGGGCCGGTGGTGGCGCTTCGACGGTTGGCACTGCCGCCGGCAGCGTCAGCGTGCGCACCTGCAGCGCCGCCGCGCGTGAAGCGTCGCGCTGGGGCAGCGAAATGTCGATGCCGCCCAGCAACACCAGGTGCGCCGCCAGCGTCAGCGCCACCAGCGTCAGCAGACCGCGGCGATGCCGGGCCTCGAACCTAGCCGCCAGCATCGACAATCACCTCTTCGCCCACCGTGTTCCTGCCCCACGCATGAAACTCGCCACCTACAAGGACGGCTCGCGCGACGGCCAGCTCGTCGTCGTCTCGCGTGACCTCTCCACCGCCCACTATGCCAGCGGCATCGCCACGCGCCTGCAGCAGGTGCTGGACGACTGGAACTTCCTCAGCCCGCAGCTCGAAGACCTCTACCAGACGCTGAACCACGGCAAGGCGCGCCACGCTTTCGCCTTCGAGCCGCAGAAGTGCATGGCGCCGCTGCCGCGCGCCTTCCAGTGGGCCGACGGCTCGGCCTACATCAACCACGTCGAATTGGTGCGCAAGGCGCGCGGCGCCGAGGTGCCCGAGAGTTTCTACAGCGACCCGCTGATGTACCAGGGCGGCAGCGACGACTTCCTCGGCCCCACCGACGACATCGTCGCGCCCAGCGAGGATTTCGGCATCGACTTCGAGGCCGAGGTGGCGGTGGTCACCGCCGACGTGCCCATGGGCAGCACGCCCGAGGCGGCGCTGGAGGGCATCCGGCTGCTGATGCTGGCCAACGACGTTTCCCTGCGCAACCTCATCCCGGCCGAGCTGGCCAAGGGCTTCGGCTTCTTCCAGAGCAAGCCGGCCACCGCCTTCAGCCCGGTGGCCTGCACGCCCGACGAGCTGGGCGCGGCCTGGCAGGGCGGGCGCGTGCACCTCAATCTCGAATCGGTGTGGAACGGCAAGCGCGTCGGCCTGTGCGCCGCCGGCGAGGAGATGACCTTCCACTTCGGCCAGCTGATCGCCCACATCTGCAAGACGCGCAACGTGCGCGCCGGCAGCATCGTCGGCAGCGGCACGGTGAGCAACAAGGACTGGTCGCGCGGCTACAGCTGCATCGCCGAGAAGCGCGCCATCGAGACCATCGAGGGCGGCGCGCCCAGGACCGAGTTCATGCGCTGGGGCGACAGCATCCGCATCGAGATGAAGGGCGCCGACGGGCAGAGCCTGTTCGGCGCGATCGAGCAGAAGGTGGTGCCGCTTCAGGCAGCGTAGAGGCTGTCCAGCGACTCGAAGCCCTTCACCTCGATCGGGTTGCCGCAGGGGTCGCGGAAGAACATCGTCCACTGCTCGCCGGGCTGGCCGGCGAAGCGCAGCTGCGGCTCGAGCACGAATTCGACGCCGGCCGCGCGCAGGCGCTGCGCCAGCGCTTCCCAGTCGGCGCGCTGCAGCACCAGGCCGAGGTGCGGCATGGGCACGAGGTGCTCGCCGACGTGGCCGGTGTTGGTGGTCTTGAACGGCTCGCCCCGATGCAGCGAGAGCTGGTGGCCGAAGAAATCGAAGTCGACCCAGGTGGCGGTGCTGCGGCCTTCGCGGCAGCCCAGCACGCCGCCGTAGAAGCGGCGCGCGGCGTCCAGATCGGTGACGTGGTAGGCGAGGTGGAACAGCGCTTTCATGGTCGTCGCATCGTAGCGCCGCCGCTCAGGCCGCGCTCGCGCTCGCCTCGACGCGGAACACCGCCACCGCGCGCACCAGTTCGCCGGCCTGCTGCTGCAGGCTCTGCGCCGCGGCGGCGGTCTCTTCCACCAGCGCGGCGTTCTGCTGCGTGCCCTGGTCGAGCTCGCCCACCGCCTGGCCGACCTGCTGCACGCCGCCGCTCTGCTGCTGGTTGGCCGTGCTGATCTCGCCGATGATGGCCGACACCTGCTGCACTGCCTGCACCACCTGCTGCATGGTCTGGCCGGCCGCTTCGGCCTGGCGCGAGCCGGCCTCGATGCGCTCGACGCTGGCGCCGATCAGGCCCTTGATCTCCCGCGCCGCCTCGGCCGAACGCTGCGCCAGCGTGCGCACCTCGCCGGCCACCACGGCGAAGCCGCGCCCCTGCTCGCCGGCGCGCGCGGCTTCGACCGCGGCGTTGAGCGCCAGGATGTTGGTCTGGAAGGCGATGCCGTCGATGGTGCCGGTGATCTCGGCGATGCGGCGGCTGCTGTCGTTGATGCCCTGCATGGTCTGCACCACCTGCGCGACCACTTCGCCGCCCTGCTGCGCCACGCCCGAGGCCTCGCGCGCCAGACGATCGGCCTGCTGCGAGTTGGCGGCGTTGTGCTGCACGGCGCCGCCGAGCTCCTCCATCGTCGCGGCGGTCTGCTGCAGCGCGCTGGCCTGCTGCTCGGTGCGATTCGAGAGCTCCTGGTTGCCCTGCGCGATCTGCGTGCTGGCGGTGGCCACGCTCTCGGCGTTCAGCCGCACCTGCTGCACGGTCTGCGCCAGCTGCTGCTGCATGCCCTGCAGTGCGGCCGCCAGGCTGCTGCTGTCGCCGCTGGCCAGCGGCAGGCGCGAGCCGAGGTCGCCCTGGCTGACGCGCTGGGCCAGCGCGCGCAGCGCGGCCGGCTCGGCACCGAGCTCGCGGCGGATCGCCGAGGCGGTGCGCAGGCCATGCCACACCGCCAGCGCAAACAGCGCCAGCACCGCGGCCAGCGCCGCCGCGGCCTGCGTCGTCTCGGCGCGGGCCTGGGCCTGCAGGCGCCGCTCCAGCACCGCCAGCGACTCGGCCAGCGATTCGTACATGCCGTCGATCACCGCCGTGGTCTGCGTGTAGTAGTCGGCCGAAGGGAAGCTGGGCACGGCCGGCGTCAGCACATGCTCCTGCGCCAGCTTGATGCCGGTCTGGCCGAGTTCGCCCAGGCGTTTGACCGACGGATCGAGCGCGGCGCGCACCTCGGCCTCGGCGCTCACGGCCTTGTCCAGCGTCGCCTGCAGCGACTCGAAGGTCGCCTTCATGCGCACCTGCAGGGCTTCGAAGCGCGCCTTGTCGGCGCCGTCGAGCGCGGCCTTGGCCGCCAGCAGGCCGGCGCCGCGCGCGCGGGTCTGCCCCATCAGCTCGATCATGGCCGGCGCGTCGTGCAGCGAGGCCGCGCCGAGGAAGTAGGCGGCCGCATGCGGGTCGAAGGTCAACTCCCAATGGTCGCTCACTTCGCCCAGCGTTCCGAGCATGCCGGCGACGGCGGCGCCGTGGCGCGTCGAACTCTCGCCGCCGTCGATCTGGCGGCCACTCACGGCCTTGTCCAGCGCCTGCCAGGCCTCGCGGTCGTGCTGCCAGGCGCGGCCCAGCCGCGAGGCCTCGGCGCCGTCGGCGCGCAGCGTGGCGTCGAAGGCGGCGATGGCGGCTTCCAGCTGGCTGCGGGTGGCCTCGCGCTGCGCGGCGGCGGCCTCGTTGCCGCCCAGCCAGACCGCCGATGCGCCGCGGTGCTGCTGCGTCAGGCGGATCACCTGCAGCAGCTGGCGCGCCGGCACCAGGCCGGCGGTCTCGCGCCGGGCCATGCGCGCATCCTCGATGCGGCTCCAGGCCATCATTGCGGCGGGCAGGGCACAGGCGACGGCACAGAGGGCGAGCATGCCGACGAGGCGGCCGCGCACGGTGGAGCGAGAGGTGGAGTTCATAGCTGTACTTCCGGGTAGAACGGGGCCGTGACACGGCCCTCCCTCGCCTTATCGGCGCCCGCGCCGCGTTCTTGATGCCGGCGCGGCCACAGCGACCGACCAAGCCCTAAGCTGCGACTTATGCACTCCCTTCGCCGCGCTCGCCGCCTGCTGACGGCTGCGCGGTGCAAGAGCGCTGCGTGGTCGTGGCATCGTTGCGGCATGGATTCCGATCTGCCGCGCAGCTTCAAACTCGTCACCGTCTGGCTGCTCATCGGCCTGGCGCTCTTCCTCGGCGTGAAGCGGTGGCAGCACCGAGCGCAGCAGATGCGCTTCAGCGCCGGCACAGAGGTGGTCGAGATCCGCCGCGGGCCCGACGGCCACTACCACTGGCCGGGCGTCATCGAAGGCCGCGCGGTCGACTTCCTGGTCGACACCGGCGCCACCGGCACGGCCGTCCCGGCGCGGCTGGCGCGCGAGTTGCGGCTGCAGCCGATCGACAGCGTGCAAACGGACACGGCCGGCGGCGTGGTCACCGGACAGGTGATGTGTGCCGACATCGAGCTGCGCGGTGGCGTGCGCGCCGAGCGGTTGCGGGTGCTCGCGCTGGATGGCCTGTCCGACCGTCCGCTGCTCGGCATGGACGTGCTCGGCCGGCTGCGCTGGCAGCAGGTCGACGGCGTGCTGCGCATCGAGGCCGGACGCCCCCGCTAAGCTGCTGCCCATGCACCCGCTCCGACACGCGCGCCGCCTGCTCGCCGCTGCCCTGACCGCCTGGCCGCTGCTCGCCGCCGCGCAGGACGACTGCCCGCCGCCGCCGGCACCGCCCACCGCCGAGGCCCTGGCGCAGGCACAGGGCGCGGCGCGCGATCGCGGCTTCCTGTGGCGACTGGAGAAGGACGGCCGCAGCTCCTGGCTGTACGGCACGCTGCATCTCGCGCGACTGGAATGGGCCTTCCCCGGCCCGCGCGTGCGCGAGGCGCTGGCGGCCAGCCGCACGCTGGCGCTGGAGCTCGACCTGCTCGACGCCGAGACGCAGCGCCGCCTCGCCGCCGGCAGCACCGCCAGGCCGGGCGAGGCGGGCGCGGCGCTGGCGCCCGAACTGCGCGCGCGCATCGAACGCCGCGCGCGCCTCGAATGCGCCGCGGCCGGGGTGCTGGCGCCGCTCAAGCCCGAGTTCCAGGTGGCTGCGCTGTCCATGCTGGCCGGCCGGCGCCTCGGGCTCGAACCCGACTACGGCATCGACGCCACGCTCGCCGCGCTGGCGCGCCGCGAGGGCCGGCCGGTGGTGGCACTGGAGACGGCCGAGGACCAGTTGCGCGCCATGAGCGTGGGCTCGCGCGCCGAGCTCGCCCAGCTGGTGAAGGGCGCGCTCGACGAGCTCGACAGCGGCCGCGCCCAGGCCCTGCTGGCGCGCATGGCGCGCATGTGGGCGAGCGGCGACCACGCCCTGCTCGAGCGCTACGCGCAGTGGTGCGAATGCCAGCACAGCAGTGCCGACGCGGCGGCGATGCGGCGCCTGCTCGAAGCGCGCCACCCGGCGATGGCGGCGCGGCTGGACGCGCTGCACCGCGGCGGACAGCCGGTATTCGCCGCCGTCGGCAGCCTGCACATGATCGGCCCGCGCGGCCTGCCGGCGCTGATGGCGCAGCGCGGCTACCGCGTCGAGCGCATCGCGCTGGAGGCGCCCGCGCCCGACATCAACGCCTTGTGGGATTACGACGACCCGGCCGCCAGCGAAGCGCGCTTCCGCGCCGCGCTGGCCGACACGACGAACGAGGCCACGCACGACGTCGCGCTGTCGCTGCGCACGCAGATCGCGCGCAGCTTCAGCCTGCGGCGCCGCTTCGACGAGGCGCAGCGCGAGCTCGACGCGGTCGATGCCGAGCTCGCCGGCGCGGGCGCGGAGCCGCGCGTGCGCACGCTGCTGGAACGCGGCCGCAGCTGGCGCTCGGCCGGCGAGCCGGCGCGGGCGCGGCCGCTCTTCCTGCAGGCCGAGCAGCTGGCGCGCACTGCGAAGCTGGAGTTCCTGCACGTCGACGCGCTGCACATGGTGGCGCTGGTGCAGACCGATCCGGAGCTGCAGCTCGACTGGACGCGCCGGGCCCTGGCCGCCGCGCGCGCCGCCGCCGACCCGCAGGCGCACCGCTGGGAGGCCTCGCTGAACCACAACATCGGCTGGCACCTGCACGACGCCGGCCGCCACGCGGAAGCCTTGCAGAGCTTCCGCGCCGCGCTGGCAGCGCGCGAGCGCGACGGCGCCAAGCCGGCGCGCCTGCACGAGGCGCGCTGGTCGGTGGCGCGCGAGCTGCGCGCGCTGGGCCGCCACGACGAGGCGCTGGCGCTGCTGCGCCCGCTCGAGGCCGAGCTGGCGAGCGCCGGCGAGAGCGACGGCTTCGTGCCCGAGGAGATCGCCGAAAACCTGCTCGCGCTCGGCCGGGCCGAGGAGGCGCGGCCCCACTTCGCCCGCGCGCATGCGCAGCTGTCGCGCCTCGATACCGTCGAGCGCCCCGACGCGGCCCGGCTGGCGCGGCTGCTGACGCTGTCGCGCTGAGCCGCGCAGCCGGCGCGCGGCTTACCATCGACCCCACCCAGAACCCACAACGAGGAGACCCCATGGCCGACGCCACCGCTTTCGCCAAGCTCGTACCCGGTTTCGATTTCCTGCAGGGCCTGGTGAAGAACGCCGGCTCCGCGCTGCCCAACATCGGCCAGTGGGTCGCGCCGACGCTGAATCCGGAGGAGCTGGAGAAGCGCATCGAGGAGTTGCGCACCGTGCAGTTCTGGCTCGAGCAGAACGCGCGCATGCTGGGCGCCACCATCCAGGCGCTGGAGGTGCAGCGCATGACGCTCTCGACGCTCAAGACCATGAACGTGCAGATGGACGATCTGCGCGAGGCCATGACGCTGCGGATGCCCGAGCCGGCGGCCAAGGCGGCGGGCGCCACCGAAGCGGCAGCCAAGAAGGCCGCGCCGGCAAAGAAGAAGCCGGCGGCCAAGGCCCCCGCCGCGAAGGCCGCCGCGGCGCAGGCGGTCGACCCGATGCAGTGGTGGGGCGCGCTCACCAAGCAGTTCACCGAGCTGGCCGCCGGCGCGATGAAGGACAGCGCCACCGATGCGGCGAAGAACCTCGCCGGCACGATGGTCAAGCAGAGCTTCGACGCCGCCGGCCAGACGCTCAAGAAGGCCGCCTCGGTGCCGGGCGCGGTGGCGCGCGGCGCCGGCGCCGTAGCGCGCAATGCCACGCGCAGCGCCACGCGCAAGTCGATCTCGAAGAAGAAGGGCGCGCCTTGAAGCGTTTTCTGCAGGCGCATGCCACGCACCCCGACTGGCGCTTCGCGCTGGCGATGGTGCAGCCGCAGCTCGAGGCGCAACGCCTCGGCGCGGGCGGGCGGCCCGCCTGCGAGCCCACGCTGGGCTGGCTCTACCTGACCGACCACTACGCGAGCGAGGCCGAGGCCCTGCTCGCCGAGCTGCAGCGCCACTGGCCGGGCGTGGCCTGGGTGGGCGCGGTGGGCGTGGGCGTCGCGGCCAGCGGCGTGGAGTATTTCGACGAACCGGCGCTGTCGGTGATGCTGGCCGAGCTGCCGGCGGCCGACTTCCGCGTCTTCTCCGGCGCCAGGCCGCTCGGCCGCTTTGCGGCGCACACCGCGCAGGTGCACGCCGACCCGGCCACGCCCGACCTCGCCGAGCTGGTGGCCGACATGGCCGGGCGCACCGCCACCGGCTACCTGTTCGGCGGCCTGGCCGCGGCGCGCACGCGCACGCTGCACATCGCCGACGGCGTGCTGCAGGGCGGCCTGTCGGGCGTCGCCTTTTCGAGCGAGGTGGCGCTGGTGTCGCGCGTCACGCAGGGCTGCCAGCCGGTCGGCCGCACGCGCCGCATCAGCGCCTCGACCGACAACGTGGTGACGGCGCTCGACGGCGAACCGGCGCTCGACTGCCTGCTCGCCGATCTCGGCGCGGCCGGGCGCGAGCCGCGCGAGGTGCTGCCGCAGCTGCGCCAGACGCTGGTCGGCCTGACCGACCCGGCCGAGCGCAGCGACGGCAGCCGCAGCGCGCAGCGCGGCGCCTTCGGCCCGGACACGCGCGTGCGCCACCTCGTCGGGCTGGATCCGGCGCGGCGCGGCGTGGTCGTCAGCGACCTCGCGCCCGAGGGCCTGGAGCTGGCCTTCTGCCAGCGCCATGCCGAGGCCGCGCGGCGCGACCTGGTGCGCATCTGCGCCGAGATCCGCGAGGAGCTCGCGCCCGAGGAGCTGCCGCTGTCGGCCACGCTGCCCGCAGGCGGCGTCGCCGAGGCGCCGGAATCGGGCATCGCCGGCGCGGTCTACGTGAGCTGCTCGGGCCGCGGCGGGCCGCACTTCGGCGCGCCCTCGGCCGAGCTGCAGATCGTGCGCCGCGCGCTCGGCGACGTGCCGCTGGCCGGCTTCTTCGCCGGCGGCGAGATCGCGCGCCACCATGTCTACGGCTACACCGGCGTGCTGACGGTGTTTCGGGCCTGATGCCTCCGCCACGCATCCCGCCCATCCACTGCCTGCTCAGCTTCGAGGCGCTGGCGCGGCTGCGCTCGGTCACGCTGGCGGCCGACGAGCTCAACGTCACGCCCAGCGCGGTGAGCCACCGCATGCGCCAGCTCGAATCGCAGCTCGGCGTGCGCCTGTTCGCGCGCAACGACTTCACGCTCTCGGCCGACGGCGCCACCTACCTCGCGCAGGTGCGCCAGGGCTTGCAGGCGCTGCAGCAGCTGCCCGGCAGCGCACCCGCGCCGCGCAGCGCCAAGCTGCGCCTGGCGGTCACGCCGACCTTCTCGCGCCAGATCCTGCTGCCGCGCCTGGCGCTGTTCCGCCACGCCTACCCCGACGTCGAGCTGATCCTGCAGGTGGCCATCCCGCTGCTCGACGTGAAGGCGGAGGAAGCCGATCTGGAGATCCGCTACGGCACCGGGCCTTATGCCGGCGTCGAGCAGCTGCGCATCCTCAGCGACGAGGTGGTGCCGGTGTGCAGCCCCGACTATCTGAACGAGGCCGGCCCCTTCGACGGCTTCGACACGCTCGAGCAGGTGTCGCGCGCGCGCCTGATCCGCAGCCCGCTGGAATCGTGGAATACCTGGTTCCGCGCCTGCGGCATCGCGCTGCCCGAGCCGCGCGCCGGCGCGCAGTTCAACGACGTCGGGCTGATGCTGGACGGCGCCGCGGCCGGCTTCGGCGTCGCGCTGATGCGCCTGAAGCTGGGACGCGCCTGGCTCGACAACGGCCGGCTCGTGCGCCTCTCGCCGCGCCAGGTGGCCTCGCCCAACCACCACTTCCTGTGCTGGAAGCCGGGCGTGCTGGAGCGCTGGGAATGCGCCGCCTTCGTCGACTGGCTGCGCCTCGCGCTGGCCTGACAGGCTTCTGACGGGCTGAAAAACGCTCACGCTGGCGCTGAAGATTCTTCACGCGCACACTGCGCCCCGTCTCTACAGTCGCGCCCCAGATTCGGGTGGGCTCGGCTGGCTCGTCCGTGCACGACTTCAAATCAAGGAGACAAGCCATGGTCTGGCAGCAGGTCTACGACCCCTTCGGCAACATGTTCATCTCCACGGCGCTCGGCGCCGTGCCGGTGGTGGTCATGCTGGCCGCGCTCGGGTTCTTCCACATCAAGGCGCACATCGCGGCGGCGCTCGGCCTCGTGGCCGCGCTGGCCATCGCGATCTTCGCCTACGGCATGCCCGCCGGCATGGCCGGCAACGCGGCGCTGCTGGGCGGCCTGACCGGCCTGCTGCCGATCGGCTGGATCGTGCTGAACATCATCTTCCTGCACCAGCTGACCGAGCAGAACGGCAGCTTCAAGATCCTGCAGGATTCGATCGCCGGCATCACGCAGGACCGCCGCCTGCAGCTGCTGCTGATCGCCTTCGCCTTCGGCGCCTTCTTCGAGGGCGCGGCCGGCTTCGGCACGCCGGTGGCGGTGACCGCGGCGATCCTGATCGGCCTGGGCTTCTCGCCGCTGGCCGCTTCGGGCCTCTCGCTCATCGCCAACACCGCGCCGGTGGCCTACGGCGCGCTGGGCACGCCGGTGATCACGCTGGCCAAGGTGCACGGCTACGACCTGATGGCGGTGTCGGCCATGATCGGCCGCCAGCTGCCGTTCTTCTCGCTGCTGGTGCCGTTCTGGCTGATCTGGGCCTTCGCCGGCCGCAAGGCGATGTGGGAGATCTGGCCCGCCATCCTGGTGACGGGCGCGAGCTTCGCGGCCTCGCAGTTCTTCGTCTCCAACTACATCGGGCCGGAGCTGGTGGACGTGATCGCCGCGGTGGTCTCGATGATCTCGCTGGTGTCCTTCCTGAAGATCTGGCAGCCGAAGAACATCTGGACCTCCGTGTCGCTCAAGGGCCACGAGAAGGACGGCGGCGAAGGCCACGTCGCACCGCCGCCGGTGGTGCACCCGCGCGCCGACGTGATCCGCGCCTGGACGCCCTGGGCCATCCTGACGGTGTTCGTCTTCATCTGGGGCCTGCCGCCGGTGAAGGCCTGGTTCAACGGCATCTTCGCGCCGTCCTTCCCGATCTCCGGGCTGCACAACCTGATCGAGAAGATGCCGCCGGTGGTCAAGGCGCCGCACAAGGAAGCCGCGGTCTACACGCTGAACCTGCTGTCGGCCACCGGCACGGGCATCCTGCTGTCGGCCATCGTCGGCGGGCTGGTGATGAAGTACAACCCGCTGCAGCTCGTCACGCAGTTCTTCCGCACGCTGTGGCTGGTGCGCTATTCGCTGCTGACCATCGTGCTGATGCTGGCGCTGGGCACGCTGACGCGCTTCTCCGGCACCGACACCACGCTCGGCCTGGCCTTCGCCAACACCGGCGTGTTCTATCCCTTCTTCGGCACGCTGATGGGCTGGCTGGGCGTGGCGCTGACCGGCTCGGACACCGCCTCGAACGTGCTGTTCGGCGGCATGCAGAAGGTGGCGGCGGAGCAGCTCGGCCTCAGCCCCAACCTGATGGGCGCGGCCAACAGCTCGGGCGGCGTGATGGGCAAGATGATCGACGCGCAATCGATCGTCGTGGCCTCCACCGCCACGCGCTGGTTCGATCACGAAGGCGACATCCTGCGCTACGTGTTCTTCCACTCGATCGCGCTGGCCTGCCTGGTGGGCCTGTACGTGACGCTGCAGGCCTACGTCTGGCCGTTCACGGCGATGGTGGTGCGCTGAGCGCTACAGTGCGCGGATGCTGACCCGCGCAGGAGACAAGACGTGAACGCAGCTGCTGCGATGCTGGAAACGGCGCCGCGCGAGGACCGCGCGGCGCGCCGCGCCGAAGTGGTGGCCGCGCTCTCCCCCGTGCTGCCCGCGCATGCGCTGCTGTGGCACAGCGAGGAGACCGTGCCCTACGAGTGCGACGGCCTGACCGCCTACCGCGAGAAGCCGCTCGCGGTGGCGCTGCCCGAGACCGAGGAGCAGGTGGCCGCGGTGCTGCGCACCTGCCACCGCCTGGGCGTGCCGGTGGTGGCGCGCGGCGCCGGCACCGGGCTCTCGGGCGGCGCGCTGCCGCACAAGCTGGGCGTCACCCTGAGCCTGGCGAAGTTCAACAAGATCCTGTCGGTCGATGCGCTCTCGCGCACGGCGCGCGTGCAGAGCGGCGTGCGCAACCTCGCCATCAGCGAGGCGGCGGCGCCGCACGGCCTGTACTACGCGCCCGATCCGTCCAGCCAGATCGCCTGCACCATCGGCGGCAACGTCGCCGAGAACTCCGGCGGCGTGCACTGCCTGAAATACGGCCTGACCGTGCACAACGTGCTGCGCGTGCGCGGCTACACGGTGGAAGGCGAGGCGGTCGAGTTCGGCTCCGAGGCGCTCGACGCCGCGGGCCTCGACCTGATGGGCGTGCTGGTGGGCAGCGAGGGCATGCTGGCCGTCATCACCGAGGCCACCGTCAAGCTGGTGCCCAAGCCACAGCTGGCGCGCTGCATCATGGCCAGCTTCGACGACATGCGCAAGGCCGGCGACGCGGTGGCCGGCGTGATCGCCGCCGGCATCATCCCCGCCGGGCTGGAGATGATGGACAAGCCGATGACGGCCGCGGTGGAGGACTTCGTGCACGCCGGCTACGACCTGAGCGCCGAGGCCATCCTGCTGTGCGAGAGCGACGGCACGCCGGAGGAGGTCGAGGAAGAGATCGCCCGCATGGCCGAGGTGCTGCAGCGCTGCGGCGCCACCGCCATCGCCGTGAGCCAGGACGAGGCGCAGCGCCTGCGCTTCTGGAGCGGGCGCAAGAACGCCTTCCCCGCCTCGGGCCGCATCAGCCCCGACTACATGTGCATGGACTCGACCATCCCGCGCAAGCGCCTGGCCGACATCCTGCTGGCCATCCAGGAGATGGAGAAGAAGTACGGCCTGCGCTGCGCCAACGTCTTCCACGCCGGCGACGGCAACCTGCACCCGCTGATCCTGTTCGACGCCGCCGACCCCGACCAGCTGCACCGCTGCGAGCTGTTCGGCGCCGAGATCCTCGAGACCAGCGTGCGCATGGGCGGCACGATCACCGGCGAGCACGGCGTCGGCATCGAGAAGCTCAACTCGATGTGCGTGCAGTTCTCGCCCGAGGAAAACGAGCAGATGGCGGCGCTCAAGCGCGCCTTCGATGCGAAGGAACTGCTCAACCCCGGCAAGGTGATCCCCACCAAGCACCGCTGCGCCGAGTACGGAAAGATGCACGTCGCGCGCGGCCTGCTGCCCTTCCCCGACATCGAACGTTTCTGATGACGAACGAACCGGCCCTGCAAGCCCTGGTCGCGCGCGTGAACGCCGCGCGCGCCAGCGGCACGCCGCTCGCCATCGAGGGCGGCGGCACGAAACGCTTCTACGGCGAGGCGCCGGCCGGCGAGCGGCTCGACACGCGCGCGCTGGCGGGCATCTCCAGCTACGAGCCCACCGAGCTGGTGGTCACCGCGCGCTGCGGCACCGAACTCGCCAAGCTCGAGGCCACGCTCGCCGAGCAGGGCCAGTGCCTGCCCTTCGAGCCGCCGCAGTTCGCGCCCGGCAGCACGGTGGGCGGCATGGTCGCCGCCGGGCTCTCGGGCCCTTCGCGCGCGGCGGTCGGCGCGGTGCGCGACTACGTGCTCGGCGCCACGCTGCTGACCGGCCGCGGCGAAGTGCTCAGCTTCGGCGGCCAGGTGATGAAGAACGTGGCCGGCTACGACGTCTCGCGCCTGCTCGCCGGCTCGATGGGCACGCTGGGCGTGATCCTCGAGGTCTCGCTCAAGGTGCTGCCGGTGGCGCCGGCCACCGCGACGCTGCGCTTCGCCATGGACGAGGCGCAGGCGCTGCGCCGGCTCAACGAGTGGGGCGGCCAGCCGCTGCCCATCAACGCCAGCGCCTGGTGGGACGGCACCCTGGTGCTGCGCCTGCGCGGCGCGCTGGCGGCCGTGAACGCGGCCATCACCCGGCTGGGCGGCGAGCTGATCGAGCCGGCCCATGCCACCTCGTTCTGGCACGGGCTGCGCCACCACGAGGACGAGTTCTTCACCAAGGCGCTCGCGGCCGTCGAGGGCGGCGCGCGGCTGTGGCGCCTCTCGGTGCCGCCGACCACACCGCCACTGGCCCTGCCCGGCGAGCAGCTGATCGAGTGGGGCGGCGCGCAGCGCTGGGTCTGCTCGGCCGCGCCGGCTTCGTTGGTGCGCGATGCCGCGGCGCGCGCCGGCGGCCACGCCACGCTGTTCCGCGGCGACAAGAGCGCCGGCGCCTTCGCGCCGCTGCGCCCGCCGCTGGACCGCATCCACCGCGAGCTGAAGAAGGCCTTCGACCCGAGCGGCGTGTTCAACCCCGGCCGGATGTATCCGGGCTTCTAGGCCATGCAAGCACTCCGGGGCCTCGCCTGGCTGCTGCTCGCCCAGTCCGCCGGCGAGGCGCTGGTGCGGCTGGCCGGCGCGCCGCTGCCGGGGCCGGTGCTGGGCCTGCTGCTGATGCTGGTGGCGCTGCGCTGGGAGGCGGTGCGGCGCAGCGTGGGCGCGGCCGCCGACGTGCTGCTCGCCCACCTCTCGCTGCTGTTCGTGCCGGTGGGCGTGGGCGTGATGACGCACGCCGGCCTGCTCACCCAGTACGGCGCGCGCATGCTGCTGGTGATCGTGATCTCCACCTGGGTCGGCATGGCGGTGACGGCGCTGGTGCTGCGCGCCCTGCTGCGCACGCGCGCCTGAAGCACCATGCAGAGCTTCGTCGAACTCTGGGTCTACCTCTCGGCCACGCCGCTGTTCGGCCTGACCGCCACGCTCGTCACCTACGTGCTGGCGCAGGCGCTGTACGCGCGCGTCGGCTTCGCGCCCTGGGCCAATCCGGTGCTGTGGACGGTGCTCACGCTGGCGCTGCTGCTGGCCGCCAGCGGCACGCCCTACCCGACCTACTTCTCCGGCGCGCAGTTCATCCACTTCCTGCTCGGCCCGGCGGTGGTGGCACTGGCCTGGCCGCTGTGGCAGCGCCGCGCCGAACTGCGCGCGCGTGCGCGTGCCGTGCTGCTCGCCGCCGCGGCGGGCGGGCTGGCGGCAGCGGCCGCGGCGGTGGGCCTGGGCTGGCTGCTCGGCCTGCCCGATGCGGTGCTGCGCTCGCTCGCGCCCAAGTCGGTGACGGCGCCGGTGGCCATGGGCATCGCCGAGCAGCTCGGCGGCATTCCCGCGCTGGCCGCGGCCTTCGCCGTCATCACCGGCCTGACCGGCGCCATCAGCGCCAAATACCTGTTCGACGCGCTGCGCATCGCCGAGCCCGAGGTGCGCGGCTTCGCGCTGGGCACGGCGGCGCACGGCATCGGCGCGGCGCGCGCGCTGCAGGTGCATCCCGACGCCGGCGCCTATGCCGGGCTGGCGCTGGGCGTGCAGGTGGTGCTCGCCGCGCTGCTGATGCCGCTGCTGGCGCGGCTCATCTGACCCCACGAGACCCCGAGACCGCTCCATGCAGACCACGCTCGCTCCCGAGTTCCAGGGCACCCGCGAAGGCGCCGAGGCCGAGGCCATCCTGCGCAAGTGCGTGCACTGCGGCTTCTGCACCGCCACCTGCCCGACCTACCAGCTGCTCGGCGACGAACTCGACGGCCCGCGCGGCCGCATCTACCTGATCAAGCAGGTGATGGAAGGGCGGCCGGTGACGAGCGCCACGCAGCAGCACCTCGACCGCTGCCTGACCTGCCGCAACTGCGAGAGCACCTGCCCCTCGGGCGTGCAGTACGGGCATCTGGTCGAGATCGGCCGCAAGGTGGTGGAAGAGCGCGTCGAGCGCCCGGCCGGCGAGCGCGCGGTGCGCTGGCTGCTCAAGGAGGGCCTGACCTCGCCGCTGTTCGGCCCGGCGATGAAGCTCGGCCGGCTGCTGCGCCCGCTGCTGCCCGCGACGCTGCGCGACAAGGTGCCTGCCGCCGCACCGCCGCAGGCGCACCGCTGGCCGACGCGCGAGCACGAGCGCAAGGTGCTGATGCTGATGGGCTGCGTGCAGCCGGCGATGATGCCCAACATCAACAGCGCCACCGCGCGCGTGCTCGACGCCGCCGGCATCCAGACCCTGGTGGCCGACGAGGCCGGCTGCTGCGGCGCGATCCGCACGCACCTGAACGACATCGAGGGCGGCCTGGCGGACATGCGCCGCAACATCGACGCCTGGTGGCCGTTGGTCAGCGCCGGCAAGGTCGAGGCGATCGTGATGAACGCCTCCGGCTGCGGTGCTCAGGTGAAGGACTACGGCCACGCGCTGGCCCACGACCCGGCCTACGCCGAGCGCGCGCAGCGCATCAGCGAGCTGACCAAGGACCTGAGCGAGCTGCTGCCCGACCTGGTGCCGCGCCTCAAGCCGCGGCTGCGCAGCCGCGGCCCGAAGAAGCTCGCCTTCCACCCACCTTGCACGCTGCAGCACGGCCAGCAGCTGCGCGGCGGCGTGGAGACGAATCTCGCCGCGCTCGGCTTCGAGGTGCAGCTGGCGCAGTGCGAGTCGCACCTGTGCTGCGGCTCGGCCGGCACCTACTCGGTGCTGCAGCCCGAGCTCTCCAAGCGCTTACGCGACCGCAAGCTCTCGCACCTCGAGCCGCTGCGCTCCGAGGTGATCGTCTCGGCCAACATCGGCTGCATCCAGCACCTCGCCACCGGCACGGCGACGCCGGTGCGGCACTGGGTCGAGGTGCTGGACGAGGCGCTCGCCTGAGGCGACCTGTCGCGTCCCAGACAGCGATTCCTTCGATCGGGAGCTAGCCTGTCAGCCTTCAACTACCAAGGGAGAAGAGATGGCCGCTCGTATTGCGCCAGCAAGTGAGCCCTTCGAATCGGACATCGCTCAGATCATCGAGCGCACGATGAAAGGCCGGCCGCCTCTTCAACTGTTCACGACGCTCGCGCGGGACAGTAGGCTTGCAAGGAAGTTCTTCGCTGGCGGTCTTCTGGACAAGGGCCACTTGACCATCCGCCAGCGAGAAATCGTCATCGACCGCACAACCGCGCTGTGTCGTTCCGAGTATGAGTGGGGTGTTCACGTCGCGGGCTTCGGAGCAAACGCGGGGCTCACGGAGGAGCAGGTCCGGGCCACGGTGCACGGTGGTGCGGACGCCCCTTGCTGGACTGATGAAGAACGTTGTCTCCTCAGGCTCTGCGACTCTCTTCATCGTCAATGCGATATCGATGATGCGCTGTGGGCAGACCTCCGTCGCACATTCACGGAAGAGGCCCTGATCGAACTCCTGATGCTCGCGGGGTTCTACCGCACAGTGAGCTACTTGACGAATGCAGTCCGTCTTCCACTCGTGCCGGGGTGCCCGAGGTTCCCCGCCGGTTGACGTCGACATCTCGCCGCCCACACGGCGCTTAAGGCGCCGCTAACCGGCTCGCGCGAGCATGGCCTTCCGGGCCGTGCCGGCCCGTCGCGCGATGACCAAGTTTTCCCTGGCGCTGCTCGCCACGCTCACCCTGCTGCCGCCGGCCCGCGCCGGCAGCATCGAGGACGAGCTCGTGCAGCTGCAGCGTGATTGGGAAGTGGTGCGCTACCAGACGCCGGCCGCCGGCCGCGCGCGCCGCTTCGAGCTGCTCGCCGAACGTGCCCGCCAGCTCGCCGAGGCGCACCCCGGCCGCGCCGAGCTGCTGAGCTGGGAAGGCCGCATCGTGAGCTCCTGGGCGGATGCGCAGGGCGGCCTGCGCGCCCTCGTGCTCGTGCGGCGCGCCAAGGCGCTGTACGAGGACGCGCTGCGCCTGGACGAGCGCGGCGTGGACGGCGCCGCCTACGACGGCCTCGGCGCGCTCTACTACCGCACCCTGCCCTGGCCGCTCGGCTTCGCCGACCGCGAGCGCGCCCGAGAGCTGCTCGACAAGGCGCTCGCGCTCGACCCGGCGGGGCTCGAGCCGAACTACTTCTACGGCGAGTTCCTGCTCGACAGCGGCCGCGCCGCGCAGGCGGTGGACTACCTCGAGCGCGCCATGGCCGCCGCGCCGCGCCACGGCCACTACGTGGCCGACATCGGCCGCCGCGAGGAAGCGCGCGCGCTGCTGGAGAAGGCGCGCGCTGCGCGTTGATCAGGCGCCGACGCGCACGCGCAAGCCACGCCCGCCGTCGCGGCGCTCGAAGTGCAGGCCGAGCCCGTGCAGCGCGGCGATGCGGCGCACGATCGACAGGCCGAGGCCGCTGCCGATCTCCTCCTGCCCCTCGGGGCGGTAGAAGCGCTCGCCGAGCCGCGCGAGCTGTTCGTCGGCAAGCGGTTCGGCATCGTTCTCGACCTCGAGCGAGCGCTCGTCGAAGCGCAGCGTCACGGTGCTGCCCTGCGGCGCGTAGCGCAGCGCGTTGTCGAGCAGGTTGCGCAGCAGCACGGCGAGCAGCGCCGCGTCGCCGTGCAGCGGCAGCGGCTCGCGGCCGGCGGGCTGCGCCCAGTCGCATTCCAGCTCGATGCGGCGGCGCTCGGCCAGCGGCAGGCAGTCGTTCATCACCTGCTCGACCAGCGCGGCCCAGTCCACCGGCTGCTTGGCCAGCACGCTGCCGCCGGATTCGACGCGCGACAGCGCCAGCAGCTGGGCCACCAGGCGGTCGAGCCGCGCGAGCCCGCGCGTCATCTTGGCCTCGGCCTCGTCGCGCTCGGTGCCGGGGCGCGCGCGGCGCAGCACGTCCCATTGCGCGCGCAGCACCGCCAGCGGCGTGCGCAGCTCGTGCGCGGCATCGTCGGTGAAGCGGCGCTCGCGCGCCAGCATGGCCTCGATGCGCGAGAACAGGCCGTTCATCGCCCCGACCAGCGGACGCAGCTCGCTGGGCGCATGGGTCAGCGCCAGCGGCTGCAGCGCATCGGCGCTGCGCGCACGCAGCTCGTCGCTCAGCCCGTGCAGCGGCGCGACGGCGCGGCGCACGGCGAAGGCCATCACCAGCAGCAGCAGCGGCAGCGTCGCCAGCCAGGGCAGCGCCTGGCCGAGCGTGACGTCCAGCGCCAGCTCCTCGCGCTCGTGGGCCTTCTGGCCGGCGGCCACCAGCCAGTCGCCGTCGAAGGACTGCAGGTAGTAGATGCGCCACAGCTCGCCGGCGATGGCGAGGTCGACGAAGCCGGCCGTCTCGGGCCGGTAGGGCAGGCTCACGCCTTCGCGGTCGGCCAGCAGCAGGCGGCCGTCGCGCGCCCAGACGGCGATCGCCAGATCGCGCACGTCGGCCTCGCCGCTGGCGGCGCTGGCCGGCGGCATCGGCAGCGGCGCGCCGCGCTCGGCGGCGGGCAGCGCGAGCGTCACCTGCACTTGCCGCGCCAGGCGGATCAGCTCGGTGTCGAACAGCTCGTCGACCTCGTGGCGCGCGAAGCGGATCGACACCAACCCGGCCAGCAGCCACACCAGCGGCGCGCCCACCAGCAGGTAGAGCAGCAGCCGCCTTTGAATGCTCATGCGGGCTCCGGCTCCTCGCCCTGCGCCGCGCCGAGCGCATAGCCCACGCCGCGCACGGTGCGGATCAGCTCGCGGCCGAGCTTGCGGCGCAGGTGGTGCACGTGCACCTCGAGCGTGTTGCTCTCCAACGATTCGCCCCAGTCGTAGAGCTTCTCCTGCAGCTGCGCCTTGGAGAGGATGCGCCCGGGGTGCGCCATCAGCGCCTCGAGCAGCATCAGCTCGCGCGCCGTCAGCTCCACCGGCTGATCGTTCCAGCGCACGCTGCGGCCGGCCGGGTCGTAGCTGAGCGCGCCGTGGCGCCACACGCTCTGCGCGCGGCCGGTGCTGCGCCGGCTCAGCGCGCGCAGTCGCGCGGCGAGTTCGTCGATGGTGATGGGCTTGACGAGGTAGTCGTCGGCGCCGGCATCCAGCCCGGCCACGCGGTCGGCCACGCCGTCGCGCGCGGTGAGGATGAGCACCGGCATGTCGCGCCCGGCGCCGCGCCACTGGCGCAGCCAGCGCATGCCGTCGCCGCCCGGCAGGCCGAGGTCGAGCACCACGGCGTCGTAGGGCACGCCCTGCAGCGCCGCATCGGCGCGCGCGCCGTCGCGGAACCAGTCGACCACGTGCTGCAGCTGGCGCAGCCCGGTGGCGAGCGCGTCGCCGAGTTGGGGATCGTCCTCGACGACAAGCACACGCATCGGTCAGTGGCGCACGGCCGTTCCGAAGCCACTGAGCGCCCCCTCGGGGGGCCGCGAACGCAGTGAGCTTGGGGGTCTCATATCTCGGCCGCGATCTCGCGCAGCGACTTCTCGAACAGCTCGGGCGGCTGGCCACCCTGGATGAGGTAGCGCTCGTTGACGATCACCGAGGGCACCGAGCTGATGCCAGCCTGCCGGTAGAGCTGCTCGCGCTCGCGCACCGCGTCGGCGTATTCGTCGCCATCGACCACCGCGGCGGCGCGCGTCGCATCCAGCCCGGCCTGGGCGGCGCAGCGCAGCAGCACCGCGCGCGCGCCCGGGTTCTCGCCCTCGGTGAAGTGAGCCGAGAGCAGCGCATGCTTGAGCGCGCGCTGTTGCGCGGCACCCACCTCGCCGGCCCAGTGCAGCAGGCGGTGCGCATCGAAGGTGTTCCAGGTGCGGTTGCGCCGCTCCATGCGGAACTCGAAACCGACCGCCTTGCCGCGCTCGGCGATGGATTGCTGGTTGCGCTCGACCTGCTCGGCGCTCATGCCGTATTTCTTCGCCAGGTAGGGCACGACCTCCACGCCCTCCGGCCCCATGTCCGGATGCAGCTCGAAGGGCTGGAAGTGCAGCTCGGCCGCGACTTCGCCCTGCAGCCGCTTCAGCGCGATCTCCAGCGACGCGAGGCCGATGGCACACCAGGGGCAGACCACGTCGGAGACGAAGTCGATCTTGAGCGTCTTCACGGTACCCATCAGCAGCGCCCCGAGCGACGGCTGCGCGGCTGCAGCTTGTCGAGTTCGGCGAGCTGCTGCTTGAGCAGGATCACCAGCGTGCGTGCATGCTCCACCGGCAGGCGGAGGGTGCTGCTCATGGCGCCGTCGTCGCGCGCTGTCTTGGCCTGCACGAATGCGTCGGTGCCGAGTTCGATCACGCCCTTGTCGTGTCGCGCCGACTTGAGGCGCTGGATCTCGATGTCGTAGGTTTTCATATTCAGATGCAGCGTCCGCCGTCCACTTCCATCGCCACGCCGGTGATCATCGCCGCCTCGTCGCTGCACAGGAAGCAGGCGGCGTTGCCGAGATCCTCCGGCCGCGAGAAGCGCCCGAGCGGGATGGTGGCGAGGAATTTCGCGCGCGTCTCGGGCGTGTCGCCGCCCATGAAGGTGGCCAAGAGCGGCGTCTCGCCGGCCACCGGGTTGAGCGCCACGACGCGGATGCCGAAGGGCGCCAGCTCCACCGCCATCGCGCGCGTGGCGGTGATCACCCAGCCCTTGCTGGCGTTGTACCAGGCGAGCTTCGGCCGCGGGCTCACGCCGGCCGTGCTCGCCATGTTGAGGATCACGCCGCGGCCCGCCGCCTTCATGCGCGGCACGGCTTCGCGCGCGGCCAGGTAGATGGCCTTCATGTTGACCGCCACGATGCGGTCGAACTCGTCTTCCGCCAGGCCTTCGAGCGGCTGCGGCAGGTGACCGATGCCGGCGTTGTTGACGAGGATGTCGAGCGCGCCGAAGCGTTCATACGCCGCGTCGACCATGCGCTTCGCATCTTCGGCGCGCGCCACGTCGACCGTCAGCGCCACCGCGCCGGTGGCCTCGGCGACGCGCTGCGCGTTGGCCGCGTCGCGGTCGGCCACGATCACCTTCGCGCCCTCGGCAACGAACTTGCGCACGATGCCTTCGCCGAAACCCGAGCCGCCGCCGGTGACGATGGCGGCCTTGCCTTGCAGGCGCATGTTGGCCTCCTGGAACTTGTTGTCGACGATTATGGCCAGCCGCCGGGGCACAGAGCCCCCCAGTCGCTTCGCTCCTGCCCCCGTGGGGCGCCGTCGGGCTTGGGGCGGCCCGGCGCCCGACATCTCAGCCGTGCAGGATCGCCACCGTCTTCAGCGCGGAGAAACCATACAGCGCCTCGAAGCCCTTCTCGCGCCCGTGCCCTGAAGCGCCGACGCCGCCGAAGGGCAGCTCGACGCCGCCGCCCGCGCCATAGTTGTTGATGAACACCTGGCCGCAGCGCAGCGCGCGCGCCATGCGCAGCGCGCGCGAGCCGTCGCGCGTCCACACGCCGGCCACCAGGCCGTAGGGCGTGCCGTTGGCGATGCGCAGCGCATCGGCCTCGTCGTCGAAGGCGATCACCACCTGCACCGGGCCGAAGATCTCCTCCTGCGCCAGCGCGTGCGCCGCGGGCACGGCTGCCACCAGCGTCGGCCGCACGTAGAAGCCGCCGGCCGGCGCGCTGTCCACGATCTCGCCTTGCGCGGCGACGCTCAGGCCAGTGTCGCGCGCCAGGCCGAGATAGTGCGAGACGATCTCGTGCTGGCGCTTCGAGATCAGCGGGCCGAGGTCGAGATCGGCCAGCGCCGGGCCCACCTTCAGCACGCGCACGCGCTGCGCGAGGCGCTCCACCACCTCGTCGAAGCGGCTGCGTTCGACCAGGATGCGCGAGCCGGCCGAGCAGGTCTGCCCGGCGTTCTGGATGCCGGCGTTGACGAGGAAGGGCAGCGCCGCGTCCAGCTCGGCATCGGCGAAGACGATCTGCGGGCTCTTGCCGCCGAGTTCCAGCGTCACGGGCACCGTGTGCTTCGCCGCCGCCGCCTGCACCAGCCGCCCGGTGGCCACCGAGCCGGTGAAGGAGAGGTGCTGCACGCCGGCATGCGCCGTGAGCGCCGCGCCGGCTTCTTCGCCCAGGCCCGGCACGATGTTGAGCGCGCCGGCAGGCAGGCCGCATTGCTGCGCGATGCGGCCGATGGCCAGCGCCGTGAGGCAGGCTTCCTCGGCGGGCTTGAGCACGCAGGCGTTGCCCATCGCCAGCGCCGCACCGACGCTGCGGCCGATGATCTGCATCGGGTAGTTCCAGGGCACCACGTGGCCGGTCACGCCATGCGGCTCGCGCCAGGTGAGCGCGGTGTAGCCGTTCAGGTAGGGAATCGTCTCGCCGCTCACCTTGTCGGCCGCGCCGCCGTAGAACTCGAGGTAGCGCGCCAGCGCGACGGCATCGGCGCGGCCCTGCCGCAGCGGCTTGCCGACGTCCAGCGCTTCGAGGCGCGCGAGTTCGTCGACACGCTCCAGCACCGCGCGGCCCATCGCCATCAGCAGCCGGCCGCGCTCGGCGGCGGTCAGCCGGCCCCACTCGCCCGCGCGGGCCGCCTGCGCGGCCTGCACGGCGGCGTCCACGTCTTCGGCATTGCCGCGCGCGATCTCGGCGAGCGTGCTGCCGTCCGACGGGTTCATCAGCGGCAGGCGCTGGCCCGAACCCGCTTCACGCCAGCGGCCGGCGATGAGGAGTTCGTGGGTGGGGAAGGGAAGCGTTTCGCGCATGGCCGGTCTCCGAACTCAAGCCGGTTGGGCGTGCAGGCGCACGCCGAGCGCCCGCGCAACCTTGAGCACGGTAGAAAAGCTTGGATTGCCACCTTCGCTGAGGGCCCGATAAAGGCTCTCCCGACTGAGCCCGGCTTCTTTGGCGACCTGGCTCATTCCTTTGGCTCTGGCGATGTCACCGAGCGCTCTGGCAATGCCGGACACATCATCCGGCGCTTCATCAAGCCACGCGTCGAGATAGGCGGCCATCTCTTCGGGCGTGCGCAGATGTTCCGCCACGTCGTAGGAGGAGGTCTTCACCTTTGCGGGCTTCTTGCGGGCAGTCGAGGCCATGGTCACTCTCCGTATGCCTGTGCGAGGCGAATGGCTCTGGCGATGTCCTTGGGCTGCGTGGACTTGTCGCCGCCAACGAGCAGAAGGAGCAAGCGATCGCCGCGCTGCGCGTAGTACACGCGATAGCCGGGACCAACATCGACCTTCAGCTCGGATACGCCATGCGTCAAGTTGCGGTGCGAACCTGGATTGCCGTGGATGAGCCGATCAACGCGCATCAAGATGCGGGCCCGGCCGGCTGGATCTTTGAGCTTGTCGATCCAGTCGCGGTACTCGTCGGTCTTCTCAACGCGCATGCCGCGATTGTAGCTTGCAGGCTACGGCATGCGCAGTCAGAATTGGTGACGGCCAAGGGGGTGGATGCTTGCCGGTGGCCGTCTGCTCCGGCGAAGGGTCAGGCGCTGCCGCTTGCCTTGAACACCAGCTCGAGGCCCTTGCCGCGGCTGTAGTAGTAGTCGCCATCGGGGCTGATCACGACGGCTCTGTGCCTGCGCACATCGCTGAAGTATTGCCACCCGTGGCCGGGCTCGCCGGCGCGTGCGTCGACGGCGACGAGTTGCATGGCCGACTCGGCGTGACGCGTGTCACGCGACGCCTTGCGATGATCGCCCGCGTACGAGGAGAAGCTGGCCGCGGCGGCTGCGAGGCACAGCGCGATGCCGATGCTGTTGAGATTCATGATCCTTCCTTCCGACGGTGTCCAGTCGACACTGACTGTGCTTCCACTTTGGACGCCGGAACTTAGGAATTCCTGAGCACGGATGTCAGGCCTCACTGCGCCTTGCACCAGTCGAGCGCGTCGTCGAGCCGGTCGTCGCCCCAGAAGATCTCCTGGCCCACGACGAAGCTGGGCGAACCGAAGAGCCCCAGTTGGCGCGCGCTCTCGGTCGACGCCAGGTAGTCCTGCTTCGTCCTGTCCTCGGCCGCACGCGCGAGGCAATCATCGGCATCCCGGCCGAGTGACGCCAGGATGTTGCGCAGGCTCTCCGGCGTGCCCGGATCCTGCTTCTGAAGGAACCAGGTGCGATAGGCGGCCTGCGTGAACTCTCTGCACCAGCCCTCACGGGCGGCCAGCGTTGCCACGTGATTCGCCGTCTCGTCGGGATCGATCGGGTAGGGTGGGATCCCGCTGAAGGGGACGCCGAACCGCGCCGCTCGGCGCTCCAGGTCGCGCCACATGTACTTCATCTTCACGGGCTTGGTCGCGAAGGGAATGTTGTTCTGCTCGCGCATCAGCGTGCGCACGCTGAATGGGCGCCAGATCAGCGCTACCCCGTCCTGAGCGGCGCGTGCTTCGGCTCGGGTCACCGACAAGTAGGAGTAGGTGCTTCCGATGAAATAGAAGAACTCGATCTGGCGTTGCATGTTCGGCTCTCCCACACAAAAGGCGTCCCGGATGAGGCCCGACGCGTTTCGGCCATCATAGGCAGTCGACTTCCCGCGGGGAACCGCCATCGCCCTCTTCCTGCTCAAGCGTTTCGCGAGCCTGCTGATCACGCTGGCCGTGGCCTCGGTGGTGGTGTTCGCGGTGCTGGCCCTGCTGCCCGGCAACGTCGCACAGGTGATGCTGGGCGAGAGCGCCACGCCCGAGGCGGTGGCCGCGCTCGAAGCCAGGCTCGGCCTGGATCGCCCCGCGCCCGCGCGCTACCTCGATTGGCTGCGCGGCCTGGTCACGTTGGACTTCGGCATCAGCCACGCCTACGACAGCCCCATCGTCGAGCTGGTGGCCGAGCGCCTCGCGGTGACCCTGCCGCTGGCGCTGCTGGCGATGGCGCTGACGGTGGTGCTGGCGCTCGCCGCCGGCCTCTACGCCGCGTCGCGCCACAACCGCGCCGGCGATCTCGGCGTGATGGCGCTGAGCCAGCTGGGCATCGCCGTGCCGAGCTTCTGGTTCGGCATCCTGCTCGTCATGCTGTTCGCGGTGAAGCTGCCCTGGTTCCCTTCCGGCGGCTTTCCCGGCTGGAGCGAGGACGAAGGCGGCGGCCTGTGGGAGGGCTTGCGCGCGCTGGCGCTGCCGGCCGTCGCACTGGCCGTGGTGCAGGCCGCCATCCTGGCGCGCTTCACGCGCTCGGCGGTGCTCGACGTGCTGCGCGAGGACTTCGTGCGCACCGCGCGCGCCAAGGGCCTGTCGCGGCGCGCGGTGCTGTGGGGCCATGTGCTGCGCAACGCCATGGTGCCGGTGCTCACGGTGATGGGCCTGCAGTTCGCCAACCTCGTCACCGGCACGGTGGTGATCGAGAACGTGTTCTCGCTGCCCGGCCTCGGCCGGCTGATCTTCCAGGCCATCGGCAACCGCGACCTGCCGCTGGTGCAGGCGCTGGTGATGCTGATCGCGGCGACGGTGATCACGATCAACTTCGTGGTCGACGTGCTCTATGCGGTGATCGACCCGCGCTTGAAGATGGTGGGCCGATGAACTTCTGGCAGCGCGCGTTGCGCCACAAGAGCTTCGTCGCCGGCGGCGTGCTGGTGATGCTGCTCGTCGCGCTCGCGCTGCTGTCCTTCGTGTGGACGCCCTTTCCCGCCACCGAGATCGACGTGCCGAACAAGCTGCAGCCGCCCTCGGCCACGCACTGGCTGGGCACCGACAGCCTGGGGCGCGACATCGTCTCGCAGCTGATCGTCGGCGCGCGCGCCTCGATCGCGGTCGGCCTGATCGCGGTGGGCATCGGCATCGCGGGCGGCGTGGCGCTGGGCCTGCTGGCCGCGGCGCGGCGCGGCTGGGTGGAGGAGGCGGTGATGCGCCTGGCGGACTTCGGCCTCGCCTTCCCGGCGCTGCTCACCGCCATCATGCTCGGCGCGGTCTACGGGCCGGGCCTGGCCACCGCCATCGTCGCCATCGGCCTGTTCAACATCCCCGAGTTCGCGCGCATCACGCGCGCCTCGGCGAATGCGGTGTGGTCGCGCGAGTTCGTGCTGGCCGCGCGCGCCTGCGGCAAGGGCGCGACGCGCATCACGCTCGAACACGTGCTGCCCAACGTGGCCTCGGTGCTGATCGTGCAGGCGACGGTGCGCTTCGCCATCGCCATCCTCGCCGAGGCCGGCCTGAGCTACCTCGGCCTCGGTGCGCAGCCGCCGCTGCCGAGCTGGGGCCGCATGCTCAACGAAGGCCAGAGCATGATGTACCAGGCGCCGCTGCTGGCCGTGTGGCCGGGCCTGGCCATCGTGTTCTCGGTGCTGGGCCTGAACCTGCTGGGCGACGGGCTGCGCGATCTGCTCGACCCGCGCCTGGCAAGAACACGATGAGCGCGCCGCTGCTCGAACTGCGTGACCTGCGCGTCGTGCTGCCCACCGCGCGCGGCCCGGCAGCGGCGCTGCGCGGCGTGTCCTTCACGATGGCGCGCGGCGAGAAGCTCGGCCTGATCGGCGAGAGCGGCTGCGGCAAGTCGCTCAGCGCGCTGGCCATCATGGGCCTGCTGCCCGAGGGCGCACGCATCGAGGGCAGCATCCGCCTGAACGGCGCGGAGCTGGTGGGCCTCGCCGACGACGCGATGGCGCGCCTGCGCGGCGACCGCGTGGCGATGATCTTCCAGGAGCCGATGACGGCGCTCAACCCGCTGCACACGGTCGGCGCGCAGGTGGCCGAGCCGCTGCGCCTGCACCGCGGCCTGGATCGTGCGGCGGCGCGCGCCGAGGCGCTGCGCCTGCTCGATCGCGTGCGGCTGCCGGACGCGGCGCGGCGCCTCGACGCCTACCCGCACCAGCTGAGCGGCGGGCAGCGCCAGCGCGTGATGATTGCCATGGCGCTGGCCTGCGGGCCCGATCTGCTGATCGCCGACGAGCCGACCACGGCGCTGGACGTGACGCTGCAGCACGAGGTGCTGATGCTGATCGACGAACTGGTGCGCGGCAGCGGCATGGGCCTGCTGCTGATCAGCCACGATCTCTCGGTGATGGCGCGCCATGTGCAGCGCGTGATGGTGATGTACGGCGGCACGGTGGTCGAGGCCGGCCCGACCGCGGCGGTGTTCGAGCAGCGCGCCCATCCCTATACGCGCGGCCTCTACGCGGCGCGGCCGCGCTTGGGTGCGACGCGCGGCACGCTGCTGCCCACCATCCCCGGCCGCGTGCCCGAGCTGGCCGATCTGGGCGAGGGCTGCGCCTTCGCGCCGCGCTGCGATCGCGCCATCGACGACTGCCGGCGCGCGCCGCCACCGGCGGTCGAGGTGGGCGCGAGCCACGCGGCGCGCTGCATCCGCATCGAGGAGGGCCGGCCATGAACCGCCACGCCGAGGAGTTCGCGCGCCGCCGCGACGCGATGGTGCGCGAGCAGATCGAGGCACGCGGCGTGCACGATGCGCGCGTGCTGCAGGCGATGCGCGAGCTGCCGCGCGAACGCTTCGTGCGCCCCGGCTGGGAGGCCGAGGCCTACGACGACAACCCGCTGCCCATCGCCGCCGGCCAGACCATCTCGCAGCCCTACATCGTCGCCTTCATGAGCGAGGCGCTGCAGCTGCGCGGCGGCGAGCGCGTGCTCGAGATCGGCACCGGCTCCGGCTACGCGGCCGCGGTGCTGGGGCGGCTGGCGAAAGAGGTGCACACGGTGGAACGCCACGCCGTGCTGGCCGAGGGCGCGGCAGCGGCGCTCGCCGCACTCGGCGTGGACAACGTGCAGGTGCACACCGCCGACGGCACGCTGGGCTGGCCGGCGGCGGCGCCCTACGACGCCATCGTCGTCACCGCGGCCGGGCCCGAAGTGCCTGTGGCGCTCTTGGCGCAGCTCGCCGTCGGCGGCCGGCTGGTGATGCCGGTGGGCGAGCGCGAGGGCGCGCAGTGGCTGCTGCGGTTGACGCGCGTGAACGAGCACGAGACGCGCCGCGAGGAACTGATGGGCGTGCGCTTCGTGCCGCTCACCGGGGCGCAGGGCTGGCCCGGTTGAAACGCGAAATCTGCGCGCCGTTGGTTGTGTACGGCGAATCGACGTACACTACCTGCTGCCCATCGAGGATCGTCATGGCCACCACCGAATCCACCCGCACCGCTCGCGTCGAGGCTCGCATCGCGCCCGACGCCCTCGCCGTCGTCCGCCGTGCCGCGGAGCTGCAGGGCCGCAGCCTCAGCGACTTCCTGGTGGCCGCTGCGTTGAAGGATGCGCAGCGCACGATCGAGGACGCCCAGCTCGTCCGCCTGTCGGTTGAAGACCAGCAGCGCTTCGTCGATCTGCTGCTCGAGCCGCCGCCGCTTGCGCCGGCCATGAAGCGCGCACTCAAGGCTCGCCAACGCCTGATCGACGGCGCGAAGTGACGGCGCCGTTCCGGATCGAGACCCTTGCACCGGAGCACGACCGGGCTGCTTTCTCCTGTGGCGTGGAGGCATTGAATCAATACCTGCTCCGCCAGGTGAGCCAGGATGTCCGGCGCAGCGTCAGCGCCTGCTATGTCGCCGTTGAAGTCGGCACCGGCAGGATCGCCGGCTACTACACGCTCGCCGCCGGCGGTGTGCCCTTGAACGAACTGCCGCCGACGCTGACCAAGCGCCTGCCTCGCTACCCTTCGGTTCCCGTCGCCCGCATCGGCAGGCTGGCCGTAGACCAGGCGTTCCATGGCAGGAGTCTGGGCGCCGCCCTGCTCGCCGATGCAGCCCTGCGAGCGGCGCGGTCCGAGCTTGCCGTGTTCGCGCTCGTCGTCGATGCGAAGGACGATGCCGCGGCTGCCTTCTACCGCCACCACGGTTTCGAGGAATTCGGCGGCGCGACGCGCAAGCTGATCGTGTCGCTCGCGAAGTTCACTCGGGTGGCGGGTTAGCGCCGGGTAGCACGCTGCCCGACAGCGCAACGAAAGAAGGGCGGGCGCCCGTGAGGACGCCCGCCCTGGCCTGGAAGGCCGGTTGACGGCTTACTTCGGGCTGGCGATGTAGGCCGACAGGTCAAGCTGCTGCTGGCTGCTGAACTTGGTGTTCAGCCCCATGTTGACGTGGCTGCCCACACTGTTCATGACCGATTGCAGCTTGGTCGCCGTGTTGGCTTGCGACGCGCTCGCCTTGCCCGTGCCGTGGCAGCCAGTGCAGTTGGCGGTGTAGAGCGCGAGACCCGCGGCAACGTCACCCGTCGGTGCAGGTGCCGGTGCGGGCGCAGGTGCAGGTGCAGGTGCAGGTGCCGGTGCGGGCGCAGGTGCAGGTGCAGGTGCAGGTGCAGGTGCAGGTGCAGGCGCAGGCGCAGGTGCAGGTGCAGGCGCAGGCGCAGGTGCAGGCGCAGGCGCAGGCGCAGGCGCAGGCGCAGGCGCAGGTGCAGGTGCAGGTGCAGGTGCCGGGGCAGGTGCGGGAGCCGGAGCCGGCGCGGGTGCCGGGGCCGGTGCCGGAGCAGGTGCCGGCGCAGGCGTGCCACCAGCCACCGTGGCCGTCCACGTGCCCGTGTCGCCGCTGGCCGGGCCGGTGATGTTGCCGCTCAGGCTGCCGTCGCTACCCGCGGGGCCGGCGGTCGCCACGATGGTCTTCGCGCCGTAGCTGATCTTCAGCTTGATCGAGCCGTCGGCCGCGATCTCGCCCTTCACCTTGTAGCCCTTGGCGCTCTCGCGGCGGTCGTCGTCGCTGTCGCGCGAGCCCTTGTCGGCCAGCGTCACGCCCAGCGCCTGCAGCTGGCTGCGGATGTCCTGCGTCACCGTGGCCACGTCGGTCTCATAGCGCGTGGTGCGCTCGGCGAAGGCCGTCTTGAAGGCGGCCAGCGCTTCCTTCTGCGCCGCGCTCAGCTTGTGGCTGCCGTCGGTGGGTGCGCCGGCCTTCATGGCGGCCTTGAGGGTATCGAGCAGCACCTGCACATCGGCGCGGTAGGCGCTGCGCAGGTCGGCCAGCTTGGTCTTGAGCTGCGCGCGCAGCGCGGCCACCTGGGCGTCGGTCGCCGCGCTCGTGGTGGTGGTCGTCGCCGCCGCGGTGGTCGGCACCAGCAGGCCCTCGACCTCGGTGCCGTCGTCTTCCTGCTCGGTCTTGAGCATCAGCGTGCCGCTGATGGTCTGACCGGCATCCGGCCCTGCACTCACGGTGGCGCTGAACGTGTACTGCGCCTGGGCGAGCACGGTGCTGCCGGCCGAACTGCTGTCGTCGCTGGCGACGCTCACGCGCAGCGCGTTGGCGGTCTCGCTGACCTGCACGCTCGATGCGGCTGCGGTGTCCGCGCCGTCGGTGCCGTTGCCGCCGCCGCAGCCGAACAGCAGCGCGGTGGCGAACGCCACGGCGCTCAGTTTCAACGACGTCGATGTCTTGGATTTCATGCTCGTACCCTTCTGGTCTGTGATGGTGTGAGCCGGGGCTTGCATCCCGGCGGGTGCGAACCATAAGGGCGTCGTGGGACGTTTTCCCACATGTATCCGCCACCTTTACGTCCGTCACAGCTTGGCGCAGCCACGCGACCAGCCCTTACGAACATGTGGGCCACAGATTGGTGACGGGCCGCAACGCACATGCAGACGAGCGCGTTCCCGGCCTCGGGCATCATCCCTTGCCGTGAACCGCTCCGAACCACCGCTGCTGGCGCTGCACGAGGTGACGCGCCGCTACCGCGCGCCGCGCGAACACCTGCTTGCACCGGCAGCGCATGTCGACGCGTTGCAGGGCGTGAGCCTGTTATTGCACGCCGGCCGCAGCCTCGGCGTGGTGGGCGAATCGGGCTCGGGCAAGTCGACGCTGGCGCGCATCGCGATGGCGCTGGAGCCGCCCAGCACGGGCCGCGTCGAGTTCATGGGCCGCGACCTGAATGCGCTGCCGGAGCGCGAGCTGCGCGCGGCGCGGCGCGACTTCCAGATGGTGTTCCAGGATCCCTACGGCTCGCTGGATCCGCGCATGAAGGTCGGCCGCATCGTCGCCGAGCCGCTGCAGCAGGACAGCGCCGGCCAACGAGAGCGCGCGGTGTCCGAGGTGCTCGAAGCGGTCGGCCTGCGCGCGAGCGACGCGGCCAAGTACCCGCACGAATTCTCCGGCGGCCAGCGCCAGCGCATCGCGATCGCGCGTGCGCTGATCACGCGGCCGCGGCTGATCGTCGCCGACGAGCCGGTCAGCGCGCTCGACGTGTCCGTGCAGGCGCAGGTGCTCAATCTGCTGATCGAGCTGCAGCAGCGCTACGGCGTGACCTACCTGCTGATCAGCCACGACCTCGCGGTGGTCGACCACGTCTGCGACGAGGTGGTGGTGATGCAGCATGGCCGCATCGTCGAACGCGGCGAGACGGCGGCGATCTTCCGCAACCCGCAGCATCCGACCACGCGCGCCCTGATCGCCGCGCACGAGGGCGAGCCGGCGCCGGCCTCCGCTACAGTGACGGCGCCATCCGACGAACCCGAGGAGCCTCGATGACCCCGACCGCCCGCCTGCTCGCCGCCACCCTGCTCGCCGCGCTCGCCGCCACCAGCCCCGCCCAGAGCCGCAAGGACAGCGTCGTGCTCGGCATGGTGCTCGAACCCGCGCCGGGGCTGGACCCGACCATGGCCTCGGCCGCCGCGATCGGCGAAGTGGTGCACCTGAGCGTGCTGGAAGGGCTGACGAAGATCGGCATGGACGGCACGGTGAGCCCGCTGCTGGCCGAGAGCTGGAGCGTCGACCCGGACGGCAAGGTCTACAGCTTCAAGCTGCGCCGCGGCGTGAAGTTCCACGACGGCGAAGCCTTCGATGCCAGCGACGTGAAGTTCAGCTTCGAGCGCGCGAAGGCGGAGGGTTCGACCAACAAGGCCAAGAAGTCGGTATTCGACAACATCAGCCGCATCGAGACGCCCGACCCCTACACGGTGATCCTGGTGCTCGAGCGGGCCGACGGCAACTTCCTCTTCCGCATGGGCGAGGCCACCGCCGCCATTCTCGACCCCAAGAGCGCGGCCGGCACGGCGACCAAGCCGATCGGCACCGGCCCGTTCCGCTTCGAGGACTGGAAGAAGGGCGCCTCCATCACGCTGGCGAAGAACCCCGACTACCGCAACGCCGCCGCGGTGAAGATGAAGAAGGTGACCTGGCGCTTCATCAGCGACCCGGCCGCTCAGGTGTCGGCGCTGCTGGCCGGCGACATCGACGGCATGCCGCGCTTCGGCGCGCCGCAGAACCTGCCGCAGTTCCAGGCCGACAAGCGCTTCACGGTGGCCATCGGCGGCACCGAGGGCAAGACCATCGTCGCCATCAACAACAAGCGCAAGCCCTTCGACGACGTGCGCGTGCGCCGTGCCATCGCGGCCGCGGTCGACCGCAAGGCGATCGTCGATGGCGCGCTGGAAGGCTACGGCGCGCCCATCGGCAGCCACCTCGTGCCCAGCGACGCCGGCTACGTCGACCTCACCGGAGCGAGCCCGCACGACATCGACAAGGCCAGGCGCCTGCTCAAGGAAGCCGGCGTGGCCACGCCGCTGAACGTGACGCTCACGCTGCCGCCGCCGCAGTACGCGCGCAAGGGCGGCGAGATCGTCGCCGCGCAACTCGCCAAGGCGGGCATCGTCGCGAAGATCGAGAACGTCGAGTGGGCGCAGTGGCTGTCGGGTGCCTTCAAGGGCAACTACGACCTCACCATCATCAGCCACGTCGAGCCGCTGGACTTCGATCGCTACGCCGACCCGAACTACTACTGGGGCTACGACAGCAAGCCCTTCCGCGACTTGCTGGCCTCCTACAACGCGAGCACCGACGCCAAGGCGCGGCTGAAGATCGTCGGCGACATCCAGCGCCGCCTGGCCGACGACCAGGTCAACGCTTGGCTGTTCCAGCTGCCGCAGTTCGCGGTGGCGCGCAAGCCGCTCAAGGGCCTGTGGAGCAGCTCGCCGATCTTCGCCAACGACCTGGCGGCGCTGAGCTGGTGAGGCCGGCGCTTCTCGCCCTGGCCGCGCTGGCCCTTGCGCCGGCCGCACACGCGCAGCCGGCGGCACCGGCGGCGGCCGCCTCGGCGCCGGCGTCGACCTCGCTGGAGAGAGTGGAAGTGCAGGGTCGGCGCGACGACCCCACCGAGATGCGCCGCAACGCCAGCGCGGCCAAGATCGTGATCGGCCGCCAGGAGATCGAGCAGTACGGCGACAGCACGCTGGGCGACGTGATCCGCCGCCTGCCCGGCGTCACGCAGGGCGGCCGGCCCGGCCGCGGCGGCGATCTGCGCATGCGCGGCATGGGCAGCGGCTACACGCAGATCCTCATCGACGGCGAACGCCCGCCGCCGGGCTTCTCGATCGATCAGATCTCGCCCGACATGGTCGAGCGCATCGAGCTGCTGCGCGCACCCACCGCCGAGACCGGCACGCGCGCCATCGCCGGCACCATCAACATCATCCTGCGCGAGCCGCTGCGCCGGCGCAATACCGAGCTGCGCCCCGCGCTGAGCCTGGAGCGCGGCCGGCTCTCACCGCAGCTCTCGCTCTCGCGCGACGGTCTGTTCGGCGAGGACGGCAGCTTCAACGTCAGCGTCAACGCGAGCGAGAACCACGATCGCACCGACACCGCCACGCGCACCACCTTCGTCGACACCGGCAGCGGCGCGGTGACGCTCGACCAGCTCGACGAAGACCTCGCCAGCTCGGTGCGCCGGCGCATCAACGCCTCCTCGCGCTTCCAGTGGCGGCTCGGCCCCGGCGAGCAGTTCACGCTGCAGCCCTTCCTGATGCACGGGCAGTCGCGCGGCGAGAGCGAAGGCACGCTGGCGGCGATTGGTGCTGCGCCGGCCGCGCCCTATGCCACGCGCGCCGGCGCGAGCTCGTCCTCGTACGACATCGCACGCCTGAACCTGCAGCTGACGCGCCGCATCGGGCCCGACACGCGCATCGAGCTGCGC
Source organism: Piscinibacter sp. (assembly GCA_017983795.1). Taxonomy (GTDB): domain Bacteria; phylum Pseudomonadota; class Gammaproteobacteria; order Burkholderiales; family Burkholderiaceae_C; genus Piscinibacter. The sequence continues at coordinate 48,198 of JAGOAS010000015.1, read as the reverse complement.
GGCGGCGCCGGGCACTTCAGCGCCGACGCGGGCTCGACGCTGAACCAGTTCGCGGCCGACGCTTCGCCGGTGCTGGACGTGCGCAACGAAACCAGCATCCGCGACCGCTCCTGGTCGCTCGCGGGCAAGCTGCTGCACAGCCTCGGGAGCGGCCACAACCTGGTCGGCGGCTGGGAGATGGAAGGCGCGCAGCGCCGCGAAGACGACGCCACCTGGCTCGACGGAGCGCTGCAGGAAGGCGCCACCGGCATCGACATGTCGGCACGCACGCGGCGCCGCGCGCTCTACCTGCAGGACGAATGGGATCCGGCGCGCGACTGGTCGGCCTATGCGGGGCTGCGCGTCGAGACGATCCGCTCGACCAGTGACAGCGGCGACACGCCGGTGGACAACCGCAGCAGCGTGATCTCGCCGCTGGCGCATCTGGTGTGGCGCTTCGATGCGCCCAGGCGCGACCAGCTGCGCCTGTCGCTGACGCAGAGCTACCGCGCGCCGACGCTGCGCAACCTGATCGCGCTGCCGGCACTCAACACGCTCTACCCGGTGCCCGGCGGCAACGTCGCCTCCTCGCCCGACCGCGCCGGCAACCCCGAGCTCAAGCCCGAGCAGTCGCACGGCATCGACCTCGCGCTGGAGCGCTACCTCGCCAACGGCGGCATCGTCTCGGTGAACCTGTTCCACCGCCGCATCCGCGACCTGATCCGCAACGTCACCGCGCTGGAAGACGTGCCCTGGGCCGGCGAGCCGCGCTGGGTCTCGCGGCCGCGCAACCTCGGCCGCGCGACGGTGGAGGGCGTCGAGTTCGACGCCAAGTTCCGCCTCACCGAGCTGCAACCCGACTGGCTGCCGCTGGACCTGCGCATGAACCTGAGCCTGTACCGCTCGCGCGTCGAGTCGGTGCCCGGCCCCGACAACCGCATCGACCAGCAGCCGCACGCGGTGGGCAACCTCGGCGCCGACTACCGCTTCCGCGGCACGCCCTGGACGGTGGGCGGCTCGCTGGGCCTCACGCCCGGCTACCGCACCCAGCTCACCGAGTTCCAGAGCCAGGAGCTGGGCCTGCGCCGCGTGCTCGATGCCTATGTGCTGTGGCAGATCGACGCTGGCACGCGGCTGCGTCTCTCGCTCGCCAACCTCGTGCCGATCGACAGCGTCGGCACCGTGAGCGTGCTGCAGGGCTCGCAGTTGCAGACGGTCAATACGGTCGGCCGCACAGACCTGAATGCGACGCTGCGGCTCGAGATGAAACTGTGAGGATCGCCGCATGGCCGAACTGCATGAGCTGCATGACCTGAGCGCCGCCGAACTGAGCGACGCCTACCGCACGCGCCGGCTCGGCCCGGTGGAGGTGCTGCGCGCCGTGCTCGCGCACATCGAGCGCTGGGAGCCGCACCTGCACGCCACCTATGCGCTCGATGCGGCGGCCGCGCTGGCGCAGGCCGAGGCGTCGCAAGCGCGCTGGCTGAAGGGCGAGCCGCTCGGCGCGCTCGACGGCGTGCCGGCGACCATCAAGGAGAACATCGCCACGCGCGGCGTTCCCGTGCCGCTGGGCACCGCCGCCACCGAGCTCGTGCCGGCCGCGCAGGACGCACCGCCGGCCGCGCGGCTGCGCGAGGCCGGTGCGGTGATTCTCGGCAAGACCACCATGCCCGACTACGGCATGCTGTCCTCGGGGCTGTCGAGCTTCCATGCGCTGACGCGCAACCCCTGGGATCTGACGAAGAACCCCGGCGGCAGCAGCGCCGGCGCCGGTGCGGCTGCGGCGGCCGGCTACGGGCCGCTGCACGTCGGCACCGACATCGGCGGCTCGGTGCGCCTGCCGGCGGCCTGGTGCGGCATCTTCGCGCTCAAGCCCAGCCTGGGGCGCATCCCGATCTTCCCGCCCTATGCCGGCCGCGTGGCCGGGCCGATGACGCGCACGGTGGTCGATGCAGCATTGATGATGGGCGTGCTCTCCCGCCCCGATGCGCGCGACACCATGAGCCTGCCCTGGCAGGACATCGCCTGGCATCGACTCGACCGCGATGCCAAGGGCCTGCGCATCGGCTTGCAGCTCGACGCCGGCTGGGGCCTGCCCGTCGAGCCCGAGACGCGCGCGGCGGTCGAGGCCGCGGCGCAGCGCTTTGCCGACGCCGGCGCGATCGTCGAGCCGATCGCGCCCTTCATGACGCGCGCGATGATCGACGGCATGGACGCCTTCTGGCGCTGCCGCAGCTGGCTGGACATCTCGGCGCTGCCGGAAGAGCGCCGCGCGCGCGTGCTGCCCTTCATCCTCGAATGGGCGCGCGGCGGCGCGAATCTCAGCGGCGAGCAGGTGTTCCGCGGCTACAGCCAGATGGGCGCGATGCGCGAAGCCGCGGTGGCCGCCTGCGCGCCCTTCGACGTGCTGATCAGCCCGACCTCGCCGGTGGTGGCTTACGCTGCCGAGTGGGCCTCGCCCACCAACGACCCGGCGCACCCGCTCGAGCACATCGGCTTCACGCTGCCCTTCAACATGAGCGAGCAGCCTTCGGCCAGCATCAACTGCGGCTACACGAGCGCCGGCCTGCCCATCGGCCTGCAGATCAGCGGGCAGCGCCATGACGACCTCGGCGTGCTGCAGGTGGCGCGCCTGTGGGAGCGGCTGCGGCCCGCGCAGCGGCCCTGGCCTCGGCCGCCTTTGTGATGGGTGCTCGTCTCGTGGCTTCGGAGAGCGGCATCGGCCGGGCGTGGCCTGCCGGTCGAGCACCGATATCGGGCGGCGCGCAGACCGGCAGGCCGCGCCCGCGCCGCGCTCGGTGACGCATCTGCCATGAACGACCGTCGCGGCAACCCCGTCGGCACGGCCTCGCAGCAAGCGCTGGAACACGCCGAGACCGCGCTGTGGCGCATGTGCTCCTTCTTCGATGCGCCGATCGCCGACATCGATGCCGCCATCGCCGCCGACCCCGGCTGGATGCTGCCGCACGTGATGCGCGCGAGCTTCCTGCTCTCGCTCACCGAACCCTCGCTGCTGCCCGACGTGCGCGCCGCGCTCGAACAGGCCGACCTGCTCGCCGCCGACGCGCCCGAGCGCGAGCGCGCGCTGTGGGCCGCGGCGAGCCGCTGCGCGGCGGGCGACTGGCATGGCGCCTGCGCGGCCTGGGAGCAGATCCTGCTCGAACACCCGCGCGACCTGTACGCGCTGCAATGGGCGCACCTGTTCGACTTCTACCGCGGCGATGCGCGCAACCTGCGCGGCCGCGTCGCGCGCGTGCTGCCCGAGTGGCCGGCCGACGATGCGCTGCGCCCCTACCTGCTGGGCATGCACGCCTTCGGCCTGGAGGAATGCGGCCTGTACGCGCAGGCGGAAGGCGTGGGGCGCGAGGCGCTGGCCGGCGCTGCGAAAGTGCCCTGGGCCACGCACGCCGTCGCCCACGTGATGGAGATGCAGGGTCGCCACGCCGAAGGCCAGGCCTGGCTGCGCGCGCAGCAGCCCGGCTGGGCCGAGGGCAACGGCTTCGCCGGGCACTTGTGGTGGCACCTCGCGCTGTTCCACCTGGAGGCGATGGACCTCGACGGCGCACTCGCGCTGCACGACGCCCACCAGGGCAGCGCACATGCCGTGCTGACGCTGCAGCGCCTCGACGGTGCGGCCTTGTTGTGGCGCCTGAAGCTGCTCGGCGCGGACGTCGGCGCGCGCTGGAACGATCTGGCCCAGGGCTGGGATCTCACGCCGCGCGACGCCGGCCATTCGGCCTTCAACGACGCGCACGCGCTGATGACGCTGATCGGCACGGGTGAGGGCGCCGCCACGCAGGCGCTGCTCGGCGCCGTGCAGCGCCGCGCCGAACGCGGCAGCGACGCCAACGCGGCGATGGCGCGCGAAGTCGGCCTGCCGCTGATGCGCGGCCTGCTCGCCTTCGACGCCGGCGATGCGGCCGGCAGCATCGCGCTGCTCGCGCCGCTGCGCGAGACGGCGCACCGCTTCGGCGGCAGCCATGCGCAGCGCGATCTCATCGAGCTCACGCTGCTGGCCGCCTGCGCCCTGCCCGGCGGCAGCCGGCCGCTGGGCCGCGCGCTGCTCAACGAGCGGGCGCTGGCGCGCGGCCACACGCCGCAGCTGGCGCACTGGCGCGAACGGCTCGGCCTCGCCGCGCGCGGTTGACGCCACGCAATGCCGCCGGCGCGCGCCGGCCTACGCTGGCGCGATGAATACCCTCACCAAGCTCGCCCTCGGCATGCTGGGCCAGTTGAAGCCGCACGGCGCGCCGGCCGATGCCGCACGCACCATCACGCTGCCCGCCGCGCGCCGGCATGGCGGCAAGCCGCTCGTCGAGGCGCTGATGCAGCGCCAGTCGCAGCGCGAGTTCGCGCCCGGGCCGCTCACGCCGCAGCAGCTTGCCGATCTGCTCTGGGCCGCCGCCGGCATCAACCGGCCCGAGCTCGGCGGCCGCACCGCGCCGAGCGCGCTGAACGCGCAGGAGGTCGACGTCTACGCCGCCATGGCCGACGGCCTGTACCGCTACGACCCGGCCGCGCATGCGCTGCTGCACGTCGCCGCGAGCGACGTGCGGCGCGTCACCGGCTACCAGGATTTCGTCGACAGCGCGCCGCTGGACCTCGTTTACGTGGCCGACCACGCGCGCATGAAGATGGTGCCGGCCGCGCAGCGCGAGGCCTTCGCGTTCACCGCCGCCGGCGCGATGGCGCAGAACGTCTACCTCGCCTGCGCCGCGCAGGGCCTGGCCGCGGTGATCCGCGCCTGGTTCGACCACCGCGCGCTCGCCGCCGCGATGGGCCTGGGCGCCGACCAGCAGTTGCTGCTGGCGCAGACGGTGGGCCTGCCGGCGGCGCCGGCTCAGACGTAGGGCTGCGTCAGCCCTTCGCTGGCGAATACACGCTGCACCGCGGGCCGCGCCAGCATGCGCTGCAGATACTCGCCCAGGCGCGGCAGCGTGCGCGCCGGGCGCGCCATACCGCGCGTCCAGCGGCACAGCATCAGCACGTAGGGGTCGAGCGCGCTGAAGCGCTCGCCCCCGAACCACGGCCCGCCATGGCGCGCCAGCTCGGCCTCGAGCTGGTCGATCAGCGCGGCGATGTGCAACTCGGCATGCCGCTTCACCTGCGCCGCGCCCTCCGCGCCGTCGGCCCAGCGCTCGCTGTAGTAGTACAGCGGCATCTCGGCCTGCAGCGTGTTCGACAGCCACATCAGCCACTTGTAGAACACGGCGCGCTCGGCTGTGCCGACGGCCGGCGCGAGCCGTGCCTGCGGGTGCGTGTCGACCAGGTGCAGCACGATCGCCGCGGTCTCGTAGAGCACCAGCGCGCCGTCGACCAGCACCGGGATCTTGCCGTTCGGGTTGAGCGCCAGGTAGGCGGGCGAACGCTGGCCGTTGTTCGCGCGGTCGACCAGCACAAGCTGGTGCGGCACGCCCAGCTCCTCGAGCAGCATGTGCGGCGTCATGCTGGCGTTGCCGGGAAAGTAGTGCAGTTGCATCATGCGGCGCGATTCTGCAGCAGCGTGAACTGGCTGCGCGCGAGCAGCTTCCTGACGTCCCGATCGAAGCTGACGAGGTGCTCGCCCGAGTGGGCGACAGCTGCCGCAGTCTTGGCCACTCCGGACCCAGGGCCGCCAGTCGCACGCCGGGCGATGCCAGCAGCGCATCGACGAAGGCCACGGCATCTTCGACCGGCGTCGCCAGATGAAAGATCTTCGGGCTGGTCACCAGCCGCAGGAAGCCGGCCAGCACCACCGGCATCAGCGCGAAGGCTGCACCCGCCCCGGACGCGGTCAGGGCCTCCTCGAGCCAGGCGCGCGCCACGGCATGGTGCGGGTGATCGGCGCGCGACGCAGCGACGAGCACGCTGACATCAGGCGGACCCGCTGCCGCTCCGCGGCAGCGGCCTTCGCGTGAAGTCGCAGTTGCAGCCTTTCTTCGATCACGCGCGTCAGACTCGTGCGCTGCTGGGCCGCAAACGCCTTGGCGTCGGCGAGAAGCTGATCATCGAGATCCAGGGTGGTTTTCATCAAGCGACGATACAGATTTCTGCATCCGCGATGCAAGGGCAGAGGCGCCAGAACTCCCGCGCGCACCTCAGCCCTGCGCCAGCAGCGTGAAGCCGACGCGCGTGCGCCCTTGGCAGGATTCGGCCAGCGGCCGGCCGCCGTGCATGCGCGCGATGGCCGCGACGATGGCCAGCCCCAGGCCGTGGTGGGCCTGGCCGTCGCGGCCGTCGCAGCAGCGCGCCGCGTCGGCGCGGAAGAAGCGGTCGAACAGGCGCGGCAGGTGCTGCGGCGCGATCGTCTCGCCGGCGTTCTCGACCTCGACGCGCAGCTGCTGCCCCTCCTCCGGCGCGATGCGCAGCACCAGCGTGGAGCCGCGCGGCGCGTAGCGAATCGCGTTGGACAGCAGGTTGGAGAGCGCGCGCTTGACCAGCGGCTCGTCGACCGCGGCCTGCGCATCGCCCTCGATGCGCATGGCCAGCCCGGCCTCCTCGGCGACGCCCTCGTGGAACTCCACCACCTGCGCCGCCAGCGCCGCCAGGCTCGTGGGCGCGCCGCGCCGCGCGGTCGCGCCGCGGTCGGCCTGCGAGAGGAACAGCATGTCGTTGACCATCGCCGACAGGCGCTGCGCCTCCTCGAGGCTGCTCAGCAGGGTCTCGTGCAGCTCCTCGGCCGACCGCTCGCGCGACAGCGCCACCTCGGTGTGGCCGATCAGCGCGGCCAGCGGCGTGCGCAGCTCGTGCGCCACGTCGGCGTTGAAAGCCTCCAGCTGCGACACCGCCCGCTCGAGCCGGTCCATCAGCGCGTTGAACTGCTCGACCCAGGGCAGCAGTTCCTCGGCCGGGTCGGCCAGGTGCAGGCGCTGGTCGAGCCGGCTCGGCGAGATGGCGCGCGTCTGCGCGGCCAGCGCATGCAGCGGCTGCAGCGCGCGCCGCACGTGCCAGCGGCTGCCGGCGGCCACCAGCACGCCGGCCAGCAGCGTGACGACCACGAAGACGAGCACCCACTGGTTGCCGAACTTGGCGTCGCCGGCGAAATCCATCGTGTAGCGCGCCTTCAGCACGCCGCCGGACAACTGCGGCGCGGGGACGTCGAAGTCGATGGCATGGGTGTGGGCCGACATCGCGTGCACGCCGCTGCGGGCGTCCGCGTAGAGCAGGCTGCCGTCGGCGCGCCACAGCTCGAGCCGCGTGTTGGCGCGCATCGGCGCGTCGGCGCGCACGCGCGCCAGGCAGGCCGCTTCGCCGCCGTTGCCCGCTTCGCGGGCGAGGATCTGCGCGATCACGTTGCTGCGGTAGAGCGCCTCTTCCTGGTTCTTCTCCTTGATGAGCATGCGCACCGAAGCCCAGGCGCCGGCGAATAGCAGCGCCAGCACCACCATGGTGACGACGGCCAGCTTGCGCGCGAGAAGCCGGCTGATCGAGTGGCTGCAGAGGGTGTCGCTCATGGCGCCGAGCGGTCTTCGAGCACGTAGCCCATGCCGCGCACGGTGTGCAGCAGCTTGTTGGCGAAGGGATCGTCGAGCTTGGCGCGCAGGCGGCGCACCGCCACTTCGACGACGTTGGTGTCGGAGTCGAAATTCATGTCCCACACCTGCTCGGCCAGCGTGGTGCGCGAGAGCACCTGGCCGCGCCGGCGCAGCAGCAGGGTCAGCAGCGTGAACTCCTTGGCGGTGAGGTCCAGCCGCGCGCCGGCGCGGTGCGCCTTGCGGCTGGCGAGGTCGAGGTCGAGATCGGCCAGGCGCAGCTGCGTGGCGTTGGCCGCGCTGTTGCCGCCGCCGCGGCGCAGCAGCGCGCCCACGCGCGCCAGCAGTTCGGAGAAGGCGAAGGGCTTGACGAGGTAGTCGTCCGCACCTTCCTGCAGGCCGCGCACACGGTCTTCGACCTTGTCGCGCGCCGTCAGCATCAGCACCGGCGTCTGGCCACCGCGCTCGCGCATCGCCTTCAACACGCCGAAGCCGTCGACGCCGGGCAGCATCAGGTCGAGCAGCACCAGGTCGTACTCGCCCTCGCAGGCGAGCAGGCGGCCCTGGATGCCGTCGCGCGCCACGTCGACGACGTGGCCGTTCTCCGACAGACCCTTGTGCAGGTAGTCGGCGAGCTTGGGTTCGTCTTCGATCACGAGCAATCGCATGGCGCGCATGTTCGCACTTCCGCGCCGCGCGCCGGATTACGAATTTGTCATCTGCCTGTCCGGGAAAGCACGAGAGTCGCTTCCTAGAGTTCACCCCACGCCGACGACGATTCCGGCGCCGCTTCAACCCGAAATGCAAAGGACACAGCCATGAATGCCAAGACCCTGATCGCCACCGCCCTCGTCCTCTCCTTCGCCGGTGCCGGCGCTGCGTTCGCGCAGGAAGGCACGCAGGACTTCCCCGCGCCCAAGTACCAGGCGCCCGCCAAGCTGACCCGCAGCGAAGTGATCGCCACGCTGAAGGCCGCGCCGGCCGCCGAAGCCACCGCCAACGAAGCCTCGCCGGCGCCGCAGGCCGTGTCGACGCTGAGCCGCGCCCAGGTGCAGGCCGAGGCGCGCGAGGCGCTGCGCCTGGGCCTGGTCGGCAGCGACGACGGCATGGTGCGCGTGGCCACGCCGGCGCAGCTCGAGCAGATCCGCGCCGCGGGGCTGCGCGCGATCGACAACGGCGTGGCGCGCGCGGCGAAGTAAGTAGCCTCCGTTCGCCCTGAGCTTGGTCGTTGGGCCCCGCGCTGCACCTCGGCCGGGCTTCGACAGGCTCAGCCCGAACGGGATCCATCAGCCCGAACAGGGATCAGAGCGTGGCCTGCGCCACCGCATGCTCCCAGCGCTGCATCAGCTCCTGCGCACGCTCGCGCGAGAGCGTCGGCAGGAAGCGGCGCTCCACCTGCCACTGCGCCGCGAGTTCGTCGAGGCTCTTGTAGACGCCGCAGGACAGCCCGGCAAGATAGGCCGCGCCGAGCGCGGTGGTCTCGATCACCTGCGGCCGCACCACCGGGATGCCGAGCAGATCGGCCTGGAACTGCATCAGCAGGTCGTTGACGCAGGCGCCGCCGTCGACGCGCAACTCGGCCACCGGCGCACCGCCGCTGGCCACCGCGTCGCGGCTCATGGCCTGCAGCAGCGCGGCGCTCTGGAAGGCGATGCTCTCCAGCGCCGCGCGCGCGATGTGCGCCACCGTGCTGCCGCGCGTCAGGCCGACGATGGCGCCGCGCGCCTCGGGCTTCCAGTAGGGCGCGCCCAGGCCGGTGAAGGCGGGCACGAACATCACGCCGCCCGAATCGGGCACGCTCTGCGCGAGCTGCTGCACCTCGCCGCTGGCCCGGATGGCGTGCAGGCCGTCGCGCAGCCATTGCACCACCGCGCCGCCGATGAAGACGCTGCCTTCGAAGGCGAACTCCGGCATGCCCGTCGGTTGCGCCGCGCTGGTGGTGATGAGGCCATTGGCCGAGGTCTGGAACTGGCCACCGGTGTGCATCAGCATGAAGCAGCCGGTGCCGTAGGTATTCTTCGCCAGGCCCGAGCGGAAGCAGGCCTGGCCGAACAGCGCGCTCTGCTGGTCGCCGGCGACGCCGCCGATCGGCAGCGAGGCGCCGAGCAGATCGGCCTTCGTGTGGCCGTAGACATGCGACGACGGGAACACCGCCGGCAGCACCGCCACCGGCACGTCGAGGAGCTTCAGCAGTTCCTCGTCCCAGGTGTTGGTGTGCACGTTGAGCATCAGCGTGCGCGAGGCGTTGCTGACGTCCGTCGCGTGCACGGCACCTGCGGTGAGCTGCCACATCAGCCAGCTGTCGACGGTGCCGAAGGCGAGCTCGCCAGCCTCGGCCGCGGCGCGTGCGCCGGCCACGTTGTCGAGGATCCACTTCAGCTTGGTGCCCGAGAAGTAGGCGTCGACGATCAGGCCGGTCTTGCGCTTGAAGGTGTCTTCCAGGCCTCGAGCGCGCAGGGCCGCGCAGGTGGGCTCGGCGCGCCGGTCCTGCCAGACGATGGCGTTGTAGACCGGCTCGCCCGTGCGCCGATTCCACACCACCGTGGTCTCGCGCTGGTTGGTGATGCCGATGGAGGCGATGTCGCCGGCTTTCAGCCTGGCCTTGGCCAGCGCCTCCTGCGCGGTGGCGAGCTGCGTGGCCCAGATCTCCTTCGGGTCGTGCTCCACCCAGCCGGGCTGCGGATAGATCTGGCGGAATTCGCGCTGCGCCATCGCGACGATGCGGCCTTGCGCGTCGAACACGATGCTGCGCGAGCTGGAGGTGCCCTGGTCGAGGGCGAGCAGGTACTTGCTCATGGTGTGTGTCCGGCGCTGGGCCGCCCCAAGCCGGACGGCGCCCCTCGGGGGCAGGAGCGCAGCGACTGGGGGGCGGTCATGAGAGATGCAGCGTGACGCCGGCCTCGGCCAGCAGCGATGCGAAGGGTGCGGGCGGTTCGGCATCGGTATAGAGCGCGTCGATCTGGTCGAGCCGCGCCAGCTCCACCATCGCCGGGCGGTTGAACTTGCTGTGGTCGGCCGCCAGCCAGACCTCGCGCGAGTGGCCGATGATGGCCTTGGCCACCTTCACCTCGCGGTAGTCGAAGTCGCGCAGCGTGCCGTCGGACTCGATCGCCGAGATGCCGATCAGCGCGATGTCGACCTTGAACTGCGCGATGAAATCCACCGTCGCCTCGCCGACGATGCCGCGGTCGCGGCCGCGCACCACGCCGCCGGCGACGATCACCTCGCAGTCGGGGTTGTCCGACAGGATCGCCGCCACGTTGAGGTTGTTGGTGATGACGCGCAGGCCCTTGTGGCGCAGCAGTTCGCGCGCGATCGCCTCGGTGGTGGTGCCGATGTTGATGATCAGCGAGCAGTTCTCCGGCACCGCGCGGGCCACCGCGCGCGCGATGCGCTGCTTGGCGCTCTCGTTGAGCTTCTGGCGCTGGCGGTAGGCGATGTTCTCGGTGGTCGAGGCCGGCACGCGCACGCCGCCGTGGAAGCGCGCGAGCAGGCCTTCGTCGGAGAGCAGCTTGACGTCGCGGCGCACGGTCTGCAGCGTCACGCCGAAACGCTCGGCGAGCGCCTCGACCGACACCGAACCGCGCGCGCGCACTTCTTCCAGCAGGTCCGACTGGCGGGGATTGGGCGTCATGGCGGCGAGCGTAGAGCGAGCCTTTCCGGGAAAACCACAGGGCTTACCCAGCTTGCCCAAAGCGCGTTTGTCGGCTAAAAAGAAAAAAGACGCGCCAAAACGAACACAAACGAACTGGCGCCGAAACCCTGAGGCGGAGACAGCTTGAGCGAATCCCTGGACTGCGACGTGTTGATCGTCGGCGGCGGCATCAACGGTGCCGGCATCGCGCGCGACTGCGCCGGCCGGGGCCTGCGCGTCGTGCTGGCCGAGAAGGACGACCTCGCCTCGCACACCTCCTCCTCGTCGACCAAGCTGATCCACGGCGGGCTGCGCTACCTCGAGTACTACGAGTTCGCGCTGGTGCGCAAGGCGCTGGCCGAGCGCGAGGTGCTGCTCAGGAGCGCGCCGCACATCATGTGGCCGCTGCGCTTCGTGATGCCGCACGATCCCGGCATGCGGCCGGTGTGGATGATCCGCGCCGGGCTGTTCCTCTACGACCACCTCGCGCGCCGCGAGGTGCTGCCCGGCTCGACCACGGTGGACCTGCGCTCGCACCCGGCCGGCGCGCCGCTCAAGCGCGACTTCCGCAAGGGCTTCGTCTATTCCGACGGCTGGGTCGACGACGCGCGCCTGGTGGTGCTCAACGCGCTCGATGCCAAGGCGCGCGGCGCCACGGTGCTGACGCGCACCGCCTGCGTCGACGCACGCCGCGAGGCGACGCAATGGCAGGCCACGCTGCGCGCGGACGACGGCCGCGAGCGCACGGTGAAGGCACGCGCGCTGGTCAACGCCGCCGGGCCCTGGGCGGCGCAGTTTCTCGCCGAGCATGCGCATGCGCCGCGGCCGAAATCGCTGCGCCTGGTGAAGGGCAGCCACATCGTCGTGCCGAAGATGTTCGAGCACGAGCACGCCTACATCTTCCAGAACCCCGACAAGCGCATCATCTTCGCCATCCCCTACGAGGGCGAGTTCACGCTGATCGGCACCACCGACGTGGAGCACCACGGCGCGATCGGCGCGGCGAAGATCGACGCCGACGAGATCGCCTACCTGTGCGAGCAGGCGAGCCGCTATTTCGCCAAGGCCGTGCGGCCGGCCGACGTGGTGTGGAGCTACTCGGGCGTGCGCTCGCTGCTCGACGACGAATCGGGCGACCCCTCGGCCGTGACGCGCGACTACGCGCTCGAACTCGACACCGCGCAGGCGCCGCTGCTCAGTGTGTGGGGCGGCAAGATCACTACGTTCCGCAAGCTCGCGGAGGAGGCCGCCGACCTGCTGGCCGCACCGCTGAAGGCCGGGCGCGGCGCCTGGACCGAAGGCAGCTTCCTGCCCGGCGGCGACCTCAGCGCCAGCATCGGCGCGCCGCAGCGGCCCGACACCGACTTCAGCCGCTTCGTGCAGGCGCTCGCGCTCGCGCACCCCGAACTGCCCACGCCGCTGGTGCGCCGCCTGGCGCGCGCCTACGGCTCGCGCGCCACCGAGCTGCTGCAGCGCCCGCGCGGCGCCGAAGTGGCGCCGGGGTTGTTCGAGGCCGAGCTGCAGTTCCTGCACGACGAGGAGTGGGCCCGCTGCGCCGACGACGTGCTGTGGCGGCGCAGCAAGCTGGGCCTGCATTACGACGAACACCACCGCGCCGCGGTGGACGCCTGGTGCCGCGCGCACTGGGGCAGCTCGGGCGAGACCGCCCGCGCGACGGAGACGACATGGAACTGACGCTGGAGCGCATCGAGCAGAAGGTGGGCGCCGCAACCCACCTCTACCCGCTCGACCTGAAGCTCGCGCCGCGCGCCGTGACGGTGCTGCTGGGCGCCACGCAGGCCGGCAAGACCACGCTGATGCGCGTGATGGCCGGGCTGGACGCGCCGCACGCCGGCCGCGTGATCGCCGATGGCCAGGACGTCACCGGCGTGCCCGTGCGCGAGCGCAATGTCGCGATGGTCTACCAGCAGTTCATCAACTACCCGTCGATGAGCGTGGCCGACAACATCGCCTCGCCGCTCAAGCTGCGCGGCGAGGGCAACATCGCCCAGCGCGTGCAGGAGCTCGCCGCCAAGCTGCACATCGAGCCCTTCCTCAAGCGCCTGCCGGCCGAGCTTTCCGGCGGCCAGCAGCAGCGCGTGGCGCTGGCGCGCGCGCTGGCGAAGAAGGCGCCGCTGATGCTGCTCGACGAGCCGCTGGTGAATCTCGACTACAAGCTGCGCGAGGAGCTGCGCGAGGAGCTGACGCAGCTCTTCGCCGCCGGCGAATCGACCGTGGTCTACGCCACCACCGAGCCCACCGAGGCGCTGCTGCTGGGCGGCTACACCGCGGTGATGGACGCCGGCGAGCTGCTGCAGTACGGCCCGACAGCCGAGGTGTTCCGCCGGCCGAAGTCGATCCGCGTGGCGCGCGCCTTCAGCGACCCGCCGATGAACCTGCTGCCGGCCAGCGCCGCCTCGATCGGCGTGACGCTCGCGGCCGGCCTCAGCCTCTCGGTGCCGCTGCCCACCCGTGCCGACGGCGCCGCCGGCACGCTGACCATCGGCGTGCGCGCCAGCGCGCTGCGCGTGCAGCAGCGCCCCGGCGACGTGGCCCTGGCCGGCACCGTGGAGCTGGCCGAGATCTCCGGCTCCGACACCTTCGTGCACGCCGCCACGCCGGTGGGCGAGCTGGTGGCGCAGCTGACCGGCGTGCACCAGTTCGAGCTCGGCGCGCCGGTGACGCTCTACCTCGATCCGGCGCAGGTCTACGTGTTCGATGCGAACGGCGAGCTGCTCGTGGCCCCTGACTTCGGAGCTGTGTGACATGGCCCGCATCGACCTCGATCTTGCGCACAGCTATCGCCCCAATCCTCGGAAGGACGAGGACTACGCGCTGCTGCCCCTGAAGATGAGCTTCGCCGACGGCGGCGCCTATGCGCTGCTGGGGCCCTCGGGCTGCGGCAAGACGACCATGCTCAACATCATCTCGGGCCTGGTCGTGCCCTCGCAGGGCAGCGTGAAGTTCGGCGAGCGCGATGTCACGCGCGCCTCGCCGCAGGAGCGCAACATCGCCCAGGTGTTCCAGTTCCCGGTCATCTACGACACGATGACGGTCGCCGAGAACCTCGCCTTCCCCTTGCGCAACCGCGGCGTGGCGCCCGAGCGCATCAGGCAGCGTGTCGGCCGCATCGCCGAGATGCTGGAGCTCTCCGGCCAGCTCGATCGCCGCGCCGCCGGCCTCGCGGCCGATGCCAAGCAGAAGATCTCGCTCGGCCGCGGCCTGGTGCGCGAGGACGTCTCGGCGGTGCTGTTCGACGAGCCGCTGACGGTGATCGACCCGCACCTCAAGTGGCAGCTGCGCCGCAAGCTCAAGCAGATCCACCATGAGTTGAAGCTCACGCTGGTGTACGTGACGCACGACCAGGTCGAGGCGCTCACCTTCGCCGACCAGGTGGTGGTGATGACACGCGGCCGCGCGGTGCAGGTGGGCACGGCCAGCGAACTCTTCGAGCGCCCGCGCCACACCTTCGTCGGCCACTTCATCGGCTCGCCGGGCATGAACTTCCTTCCTGCCGACGTGCTGCCCGGCGCGCCCGCCGGCGCCGCGACGCTCGGTGTGCGGCCGGAGTACGTGACGCTCGCCGCGCCGCAGGCGGCCGGCGCGGTGAAGGCCACGGTGACGCAGCGGCAGGACATCGGCACCTGGTGGCTGCTCGGCGCCGCGCTCGCCGACGGCAGCGTGGTGCGTGCGCGGCTGGGCGGCGAGCAAGCCATCCCGCAGCTCGGCGAGACCGCCTGGCTCACGCTCGCCGGCAGCCACACCTGCTGGTACGGCGCCAACGAGGAACTGGTGGCATGAACATCAAACCGGTCAACCAGAAAGCCTGGCTGCTGATCCTGCCGGTCGTCATCTGCGTGGCCTTCTCGGCCATCCTGCCGCTGATGACGGTGGTGAACTACTCGGTGCAGGACATCATCGACCCCGAACGGCGCGTCTTCGTCGGCACCGAGTGGTTCAAGGCGGTGATGCGCGACGACGACCTGCAGGGCGCGCTGCTGCGCCAGATCGGCTTCTCGCTGGCGGTGCTGGCGGTCGAGATTCCGCTCGGCATCCTGCTCGCGCTGTCCATGCCGGCGAAAGGCTGGAAGGCCTCGGCGGTGCTGGTGATCGTGGCGATCTCGCTGCTCATCCCCTGGAACGTGGTCGGCACGATCTGGCAGATCTACGGCCGCACCGACATCGGCCTGCTCGGCGCGGCGCTGGCCCGCCTCGGCATCGAGTACAGCTACACCGGCAGCGCGCGCGACGCCTGGCTGACCGTGCTGGTGATGGACGTGTGGCACTGGACGCCGCTGGTGGCGCTGCTGTGCTACGCCGGCCTGCGCGCCATCCCCGACGCCTACTACCAGGCCGCGCGCATCGACGGCGCTTCCAAGCTCGCGGTATTCCGCTTCATCCAGCTGCCCAAGCTGCGCGGCGTGCTGATGATCGCCGTGCTGCTGCGCTTCATGGACAGCTTCATGATCTACACCGAACCCTTCGTGCTCACCGGCGGCGGGCCCGGCAACGCGACGACCTTCCTGAGCCAGTACCTGACGCAGAAGGCGGTCGGCCAGTTCGACCTCGGCCCCGCGGCGGCCTTCTCGCTGATCTATTTCCTCATCATCCTGCTGCTGTGCTTCATCCTCTACAACTGGATGCAGCGCGTGGGCACGGCCGACAAGGAGCAGGCCCATGCATGAGAACCGCTTCCACAAGAGGGTGCTGTTCCTGATCCTCTACCTCGTATTCGCCATCCTGCCGGTGTACTGGATGGTCAACATGAGCTTCAAGACCAACGAGGAGATCCTCGGCGTCTTCTCGCTGTGGCCGCAGGCCTTCACCTGGGACAACTACAAGGTGATCTTCACCGACGCGTCCTGGTACTCGGGCTACATCAACTCGCTGATCTACGTGGCGATCAATACGGCGGTGTCGCTGCTGGTGGCGCTGCCGGCGGCCTATGCCTTCTCGCGCTACTCGTTCCTCGGCGACAAGCACGTCTTCTTCTGGCTGCTGACCAACCGCATGACGCCGCCGGCGGTATTCCTGCTGCCCTTCTTCCAGCTCTACACCACGCTCGGGCTGATGGACACGCACATCGCGGTGGCGCTGGCGCACCTGGTGTTCAACGTGCCGCTGGCGGTGTGGATCCTGGAGGGTTTCATGAGCGGCGTGCCGCGCGAGATCGACGAGACGGCCTACATCGACGGCTATTCCTTCCCGCGCTTCTTCCTGACCATCTTCATCCCGCTGATCAAGGCCGGCGTCGGCGTGGCCGCCTTCTTCTGCTTCATGTTCAGCTGGGTCGAGCTGCTGATGGCGCGCACGCTGACCAGCGTCAACGCCAAGCCCATCGTCGCGACGATGACGCGCACCGTCAGCGCCTCCGGCATGGACTGGGGCGTGCTCGCCGCCGCCGGCGTGCTGACCATCGTGCCGGGTGCGATCGTGATCTGGTTCGTGCGCAACTACATCGCGAAGGGTTTCGCGATGGGCCGCGTCTGAGGAGTTCGAGATGTTCGACTGGATGGCCTGGACCACGCCCGTGGCGGTGTTCTTCGCCTGCATCGTGGCGATGCTGATCGGCATGACGATCTGGGAGATCCGCTCGCCCACCGTCGAGCGGCGCGGCTTCCTGCCGATCGCCACGACGCGCGGCGATCGCCTGTTCATCGGGCTCTTGAGCGCGGCCTACGTCAACCTGCTGTTCGTCGCGGTCAGCGAGAAGCTGATGGAGGCGATGTCGCTCGAGGAAGAGCCCTCGATCTGGATCAGCTTCGCGCTCTCGATGGCGCTGCTCGCGCTGATCATGCGCAAGGGCTGACGCACCGTTTGCAAGGGTCGCCGGCTCCCGCTGCCCGGCCGGCGACCGACAACAAAGGGGAGCACATCTGAGGAGACCCGAATGAAGTTGCGCTTGAATGCCGTGGCCTTCGCGGCCATTGCCCTGAGCCTCGGCCAGGGCGCATGGGCCGGCGAGGCCGAAGCCAAGAAGTGGATCGACAGCGAGTTCCAGCCGTCGACGCTGAGCAAGGACAAGCAGCTGGCCGAGATGAAGTGGTTCATCGACGCCGCCAAGAAGCTGCAGGCCAAGGGCGTCAAGGAGATCGCGGTGGTCTCCGAGACCATCACCACGCACGAGTACGAGTCGAAGACGCTGGCCAAGGCCTTCGAGGAGATCACCGGCATCAAGGTCAAGCACGACATCATCCAGGAGGGTGACGTCGTCGAGAAGCTGCAGACCTCGATGCAATCCGGCAAGTCGATCTACGACGGCTGGATCAGCGACTCCGACCTGATCGGCACGCACTACCGCTACGGCAAGATCATGTCGCTGACCGACTACATGGCCGGCGCGGGCAAGGAGTACACCAACCCCGGCCTGGACCTGAAGGACTTCATCGGCACCAGCTTCACCACCGCGCCCGACAAGAAGCTCTACCAGCTGCCCGACCAGCAGTTCGCCAACCTCTACTGGTTCCGCGCCGACCTGTTCGCCAAGCAGGACCTGAAGGACAAGTTCAAGGCCAAGTACGGCTACGAGCTCGGCGTGCCGCTGAACTGGAGCGCCTACGAGGACATCGCCGACTTCTTCACCAACGACGTGAAGACCATCGACGGCAAGCCGATCTACGGCCACATGGACTACGGCAAGAAAGATCCGTCGCTCGGCTGGCGCTTCACCGACGCCTGGCTGTCGATGGCCGGCACCGCCGACATCGGCATCCCGAACGGCATGCCGGTCGACGAGTGGGGCATCCGCGCCAGCGCCGACGGCTGCACGCCGCTGGGCGCGAGCGTCTCGCGCGGCGGCGCGACCAACTCGCCGGCGGCCGTCTACGCGCTGACCAAGTACGTCGACTGGATGAAGAAGTACGCGCCCAAGGAAGCCACCGGCATGACCTTCGGCGAAGCCGGCCCGGTGCCGGCGCAAGGCCAGATCGCGCAGCAGATCTTCTGGTACACGGCCTTCACCGCCGACATGATCAAGGCCGGCCTGCCGGTCGTGAACGCCGACGGCACGCCGAAGTGGCGCATGGCGCCCGGCCCCAACGGCCCGTACTGGAAGCAGGGCATGCAGAACGGCTACCAGGACGTCGGCTCCTGGACCTTCTTCAAGGACCATGACGCCAACAAGACGGCCGCGGCCTGGCTGTACGCGCAGTTCGTGACCAGCAAGACGGTGTCGGCGAAGAAGTCGGTCGTCGGCCTGACCTTCATCCGCGACAGCGACATCCGCCACGAGTACTTCACGCAGAACGCGGCCAAGTACGGCGGCCTGATCGAGTTCTACCGCAGCCCGGCGCGCGTGGCCTGGACGCCGACCGGCACCAACGTGCCCGACTACCCGAAGCTCGCGCAGCTGTGGTGGAAGAACGTGGCCGTGGCCGTGACCGGCGAGAAGACGCCGCAGCAGGCGATGGACAACCTCGCCGAGGAGATGGACCAGGTGATGGCCCGCCTCGAGCGCGCCGGCATGGCGCGCTGCGCGCCCAAGCTCAACAAGAAGGAGAGCCCGGAAAAGTGGCTGTCCGACAAGGGCGCGCCGTGGAAGAAGCTGGCCAACGAGAAGCCCAAGGGCGAGACGATCGCCTACGACACGCTGCTCAACGCCTGGAAGAACGGCAAGGTGCGCTGAGCCCGGCGGGGCGGATCTAGCCCATCCGCCCCATCGGCAGCGAATCGCACAGCGCGGCGAGCGTGGCGGCCTCCTCGGCCGGCAGCTCGCCGGCGCGCATCAGCACGGCGCGCTGGATGCCGCGCAGGCGGAAGTAGAGCTCGTCTTCGACCGCCTCGACCTCGGCGGCGTCCGCGCCGCTGGCGGCCTGCGGGTGCCACAGCCCGCTCTCGTTCCAGCCGACGCGCAGCCGCGCGACCAGGAAGGAAGCCAGCTCGAGTGCCGCACGCAGCGCCGGCGAACGCTCGCCGACGCCGAGCAGCGCGACGTTGTCTTCGGCCGCCTGCAGCACCTCGCCGAGCGCCGCGCGGCGCGCGCGGATGTCGGCCGGCTCCATCACCGGCGTCAGCGCCGGCTCGTCGCCCGCGGCGCGCGTGAGGTGGCCGACCCAGGCGAGGTCGAATTCGCCCGGCACCGCACGCAGCGCGACGCTGGCGCGCTGCAGCGCCGCGTCCGGGCCGCGCAGCGCGGCCAGCGCTGCATCGGCGACGGCGACGAGGCGGCCGAGCACCGAGATGCGGTCGCCCGTGAGGCGGTGCGGATAGCCCGAGCCGTCGAGCCGCTCGTGGTGCTCGGCCACGGCGCGCGCCACCGCGCCGGGGTAGTTGGTGAGCTGCGCCACCAGCAGCAGGCCGACGTGCGGATGCACCACCAGCTGGCGGTAGGCGAGCGCGTCGAGCTCGCGGTCGGCCTCGGCCTCGCCGAACTCGGGCGCGATGTACATCTCGCCGAGGTCGTGCAGCAGGCCGGCGATCATCGCCACACGGATCTCCGGCGCCTGGCCGCCGTGGCGTGCCATCAGCGCGCCGGTGAGCGCCATCGCCGCCACCGCATGATCGAAGCTCTCGGGCCGCGCCGCCTGCGCGGCCGACAGCAGCAGCTGTGCCACCGGGTGCAGGTGCAGGTGCGTCACCTCGCGCAGCAGCATGGACGCCTGCGGGCGCAGCAGCGGCGCGAGGCCGCCGTCGGAGTCGATGCGCTGCGCCAGCGCCGCCGCCAGCGAGGCCGGCGTGACGCCGTCTTCGGCAACCAGGCAGGCCTCCAGCGGCTCGCGCAGCTTGCGGTCGAGCAGCTTGCGCTGCAGCTCGGCCGACACCGGCTGGTTGCGCGCCCACAGCTTGGTGCCGGCGAGATCGAAGATGTCGGTGGCCGCGATGATGCGGCGCGTCTCGCTGGCTTCGAGGATGGCTGCCAGCGCGTGCGGGTTGGCGCTGGCGAAGGCCGAGGCGCTGCGGTTCGAGGTGGACATGGGACGCTCCCTGGGGCTGTCCACCGCCCTATCGGCGCCGCCGCGCGAAGCTGAAGGCCGGCCGCGCGCGAGAGCGTGTCCGGCTGCAACCGCCGCGGCCGCTACGGCGTCGGGCGTCCCGGCCCCTGCGTGCCCTGCGCGCGCGCCGACAGCCAGGCATAGAGGTCGGCGATGTGCGCCTGCACGCGCGGCTCGCCCTGCCAGGCGGGCATCTGGATCGCGCCCTGGCGGCGCTGCAGGATCTCCTCGACCAGCGCCTCGCGCGCCGCGCTCTCGCTGCCCGCCTGCGCCGCCGGGATGCCCCAGTCGTAGCGGTAGAGCACGCGGCTGACGAAGCTGCGCGGGCCGAGCGTCTGCACGCGTTCCAGCAGGTTGGGCGCCTTGGCGGTGCCGGTGGCCGCCTCGCCGTGGCAGCCGGCGCAGCGCTCCTGGAACACGCGCCAGCCGGTATAGACCGAGCCCGGCGGCCTGGCCGCCTGCGCCAGCTCCTGCGCCGGCTGGCGGTTCTGCACTTCGAGCGCGCAGCCCGTGATGAAAGCGGCGGCGAGCGTGAGCGGCAAGGCGGTGCGCAGGGTCATGGTCGTCCTCGAAGCGTGGATGTCGCGATCCATTCTGGACAGTGCAGCCGCGCACGCGCTTGTGGAATGTCAGTCCACCCGTTGCGCCGGCGCCGCAGCCGCCAGTTGCCGTTACTTGCACCTTCCCCCCTCGCGCCGGCGCGTTCCGGCCGCTTGTCACGACGCCCGGCCATGAAACGTATCCGCCGCTGCAGCGCGGCCGCGGCGCGCCGTTCACTGCCGCCATGGACACCGCCCTGCCCGGCATCCTTGCCCGCCGCGCCGCCTGGCTGCTCGCCGCCGGCCTGCTGGCCGGCTGCAGCAGCCTGCGCCTGCCCAGCCTGCCGCTGCCCTGGCCCGCGCCGCCGCCCGCAGCAGCGCCCGCGGCCGAGGCCCCGCCGCCGGCACCGGCGCGCGCCGCGGCAACGCCGCCGGCCGCGCCGCGCCCGCACCCGCCCGATGCGGTGCCGCGCGTTTCGGCCATTCCGCAGGGCGCGCCCAACCTGCCCTACGAGATCAAGGGCGAGCTCTACGAGCCGCTCGCGGAGGATGTGCCGATCACCGAGACCGGCATCGCCTCCTGGTACGGCCGGCCCTTTCACGGCCGCCGCACCGCCACCGGCGAGGTCTACGACATGCACGCGATGACGGCGGCGCACAAGACCATGCCGCTGCCCAGCTACGCCGTGGTGCGCAACCCGAAGAACCGCCGCGAGGTGGTGGTGCGCGTCAACGACCGCGGGCCGTTCAAGGACGGCCGCGTGATCGACCTCAGCCACGCCGCGGCGCGCAAGCTCGGCATCAGCGGCATCGCCAAGGTGGAGGTGCGCCGCCTCACGCACGCCGAGATCCGCAGCGGCAGCTGGAAGCTGCCGGCGCAGCGCGTGGCCGAAGCGGCGTCGCCCTGACCGTCGGCCGCGGGTTCATGGCCCATCCATCGGTCCCACGTCCACGGCCGTGGCGAAGGCATCGTGCAGCCGCAGCGGAATGCCGTCGACCGGCAGCACGATGTCGTCGGGTTCGACGAACGCAGCGATGGCCGTGGCGGATCTACGCACCTGCAGAGTGATGCGGCCCGACAGCGGCAGCACGCCGCCCCAGGCCAGCGCGCACTGTTCGCCGCGCCACTCCAGCACGAACGGCGTGGACGGGACGGCAGCGCCGTCCTCGAGGGGCCGGCCGTCGACGCGCACGGCGAGCGGCCCCAGGCAGTCGAACGCCTGGCGAGGCTCGATCCAGCGCTGCGGTTCGCCGTCGTCGAGTAAGGGCAGCAGCACGAGGTTCAGCACGTGTCGTCGCAGCCACGCGAGCCTCGCCTGTGACACCTGTGACGCCTGTTGCGGGTTCGTGGCCGTGCGGGCCGGCGGGCCGGTCTGAGGCTGACGGCATCCCAGCAGCAGTGGCGTCGACGCCAGCAGCGCCAACGCGCCCCAAGCGGCCGGCCAGGGGGCCGCGCGCGGCCGGCGCCGCCGGCGCCGGATCCAGTGCACGCGCACGAGCAGCGCCAGCACCGCAGCGCGGCCCGCAACGTCGAGGCTGACGATGAGCGTCAGCGCTGCGTCGCGCACAGCGCAGGCGCTGTAGGCGAGCGCGACGACGCGGCAGGCGGTCCACAGCAGCCAGCTGCTCATCGGGCAGGCGATGGCGCCGGCTTCGGGATGCAGGACGAGGCGGCGCAGCTGCGGGCCGTAGCCCAGCACGAGCACGACGCCCGACGTCACGTAGAGCAGCTGCAGCAAGTCGCGGTCGGCCATGAGATCCTCCCTCGCGCGGCCTCAGAAGGTCGGCACGGGCTCTTCCGGCAGCGCGTCGTCGAGCGCGGTGGGCGGGATGCTCGGCATCACCTCGGGCACCGCGGTGGCGGCGGGCTCGGCGTGCACGGCGCCGGCCACCACCAGGGGCGGTGCGCTGGCGGGCACGCCGCCGGCCAGCCAGCCGTAGAGGGCGATCGCCACCAGCATGAGGATCGCGGCGATCCACAGGGCAGCGCTTTCGTAGCGGCCGAAGCCGCGGTTGGCAGTTTCCATGTCGGCTCTCCTGGAAGTGAGATCGAAGCGCGGTGATTGCGCGCGGTCCACTCTAGGAGGAGCGGCGCTGCGGCGCGCCCACGGCGCAGGGGAGCCTGGGCTATGCCCTTGGAGATAGCTGACGCGCCCGCACCACGGCCTCGGTGCGGTTGCGCGCCTGCAGGGCACGCAGCAGCGCGGCGATGTGCAGCTTCACGGTCCCCTCGGTGAGGCCGAGACGCTGCGCGATGCGCTTGTTGGGCTCGCCGTCCATCAACAGCGCGAGCACGTCGCGCTGGCGCGGCGTCAGCGCAACCGTGGGCGCGGCCGGCGCGCCGCCGTCGTGCAAGGCCAGCAGCGCGTGGGGCGGCACGTAGACGCCGCCGCTGGCGACGACACCGCAGGCCAGCAGCAGCGTCTCGGCCGCGCCGGTCTTGGGCACGAAGCCCGCGGCACCGGCCTCGAGCACGGCCCGCACCGTGCCCGGCTCGACCTGTCCGGAGACGACGATAACGGGCAGCGTGGGGCAGCGCCGGCGCAACGCACGCACGCCGTTCACGCCGTCCATGCCGGGCATCAGCAGGTCGACCAGCGCCAGATCGAAGGCCTGTTCGTCCAGGCGTGCCAGCAGCTCGTGGCCGTCGCCCGCCTCGACGGCGTCCAGCGCCGGGTCGACCGCGGCCAGCGCGCGCGCCAGCGCATCGCGCACCAGCGGATGATCGTCGGCGATCAACACCCGCATGACGGCCCTCCCGGGTGCGCGGCAGCGGCCTGGGTCAGCCAGCAGCGCAGGCGCGCCGCGGGAACCGGCTTGGCGAGCCAGGGCGTGCCGGAATCGTTGAGGCGGGCAATGCGATCGGGCGACGCATCGCCAGTCACCACGAGCGCCGGCAGGCCCGGCGTGCCAAAGCCTTCCCTCAGGCGGCGCACGGCGTCCAACCCGTCCGCCGCGCCGAGTTGCAGGTCGGCGACGATGGCGCTCGGGCGCGGGCAGCCGCTGCGGTGCCAGTCGTCCAGCGCCTGCGCCGCGTCGGCCCCCTCGACGACACGGCAGCCCCAGTGTTCGACGAGGCGGCGCATCGCGCCGAGCACGGCGGCATCGTCCTCGAGCAGGCAGATCCAGGCGCCCGGCGCGAGCGCGGTCTCGGGCAGCGTCTTCACCGGCGCGGCCGGCGCCTCGGTGGCGGGCAGGCCGAGCCGGAAGCGCGTACCCCGCCCGGGCACGGAGCGCATGTCGAGCGCCAGCCCCATCAGGCGCGTCAGGCGGCGCACGATCGCGAGCCCGAGGCCGAGCCCGTCGCCGCCACTCTCGGCGCGCGGGCTGCCCTGCACGAACTCGTCGAAGACGCGCGACTGCAGCGAGGGCTCGATGCCGACGCCGGTGTCGCGCACCTCGATGCGCCAGCCCGGCGCGCCGCCTGCGCGCAGCCGCCACGCCAGCAGCACGCCGCCGGCAGGTGTGTACTTCACGGCGTTGGCGAGCAGGTTGCGCACGATGCGCTCGACCAGGAAGGGATCGGCCAGCGCACGCCGCCCGGCGGCGCGCGCGTCGCCGTGCAGCAGCAGGCGCAGCCCCTTGCCTTCGGCCAGCGGCGCGAACTCGTCGCCCAGGCGGTGCATCAGCGCGTCGAGATCGAAGGGCTCGGGCCGTGGCACGACGGCGCCGGCATCCATGCGCGACACGTCCAGCAGCGCGTCGAACATCGCCCCCAGCGCGCGCAGCGAGGTGCCCATGCGCGCCAGCGTGTCGCGGATGGCCTCCGGCACCGCTGCCGGCGGTATCGCCGCGAGGTAGAGCCCGATGGCGTGCACCGGCTGGCGCAGGTCGTGGCTGGCGGCGGCCAGGAAGCGCGACTTGGCGCGGTCGGCCGCCTGGGCGGCATCGCGCGCGGCGCGCATGTCCTCCAGCGCGACGCGCAGCGCCTCACTCTTGCGTGCGACGCGATCCTCCAGGCCGGCGTTGACCCGCTCCAGCGCCTGCGTGGCGTGCACAAAGCCGTCGATCAGCATCCACGCGACCAGGGCAATGAAGAGCAGGCCCGCGTAGGGCGTGAGGTACACCGGGTTGTTGTCGGCGCCGCGGTGGGCGATCTCCCAGTCGCGCAGCCCGAAGACCAGCGACACCGCACCGCTGGCCAGCAGCAGCACGCTGGCCACGTCGCGCCGCCGCCAGGCGTGCAGCCCCACGGCGACGACGCCGATCAGCACGATGCCGATGCAGGCCAGGCGCCAGGCCTCGGCCGCCTCGGCCAGGTGGCCGAGCGCCGCGGCCGCGTACAGCACGGCGGGCGCCGCCAGCGCCATGATCCACAGCGTGCGGTCGAAACGCGGCCAGTGCCAGCCGGCGAAGCGCACGCAGAAGATCACCAGCAGCACGACGAAGGCCGAGTACATCGATGTCCACCAGACGCCCAGATGCACGCCGTGCAGCAAGGGGGCGGGCAGCACGGTCCACGCGCTGTGCAGCGCCCAGCACAGCGCGCCGGCGCCGAAGTAGCCGTACGACGACTGCGCCGGCCGGCGCGCCCACAGCAGCAGCACGCACAGCGCGAGACAGCCCATCACCGTGGCCACGATCGCCGGCCCGATCACCGCGCCCAGCAGCCGCTCGTCGTACAGCCGCTCCAGCTCGGCGACGCCGCCGATCCACACCGGCGACAGGCTGAGGTAGCGCGTCGCGGCGGCCTCGATGGTGATCTCGTTGACGCCGTCGTGCACGAACTCGTCGGGCAGCCGCAGCAGCTGGATGCGCTCGGCGCTACGCGGCAGCGGTTGCGCGCGCCGGTCCAGCGTGTCGAACAGCACGTGGCCGTTGACACGGATGCGGGCATGCGCGATGAGGCCGGGCAAGTACAGGGCGGTGGCCCCCGCGCGCGGTCCGAGTTCGGCACGCAGGCGGTACTGCGCCGTCAGCGGCTGCGCCGGCGCGTCGCCGGCCGACAGTTCATCGGGCAGCACCACCGCCCGCGCCGGCTCGCCGGCCACGCCGCTGCGCTCGGCCTGGCGCAGTTCCAGGCCGCTCGCCCGTGCGGCCGATCCGCAGGCGAGTGCACAAGCTGCGACGCAGACGATCGCTCGATTCACGGCAGGCGCGGCCGAGTGGTTCCTGGCTGCACGCTACCGCCGGGCCGGTACGCCGGCATCCCCTTCGGACGGGGTGACAGCGGGCCCGCTTCGTCCTAAGGTGCGCGCATGAAGTGCTCCGCCCAGATGGCCAGCCTGCGCGCGCTCAGCGCCCTGGGTCTGCCTGCGGAACTCTTCATCCCGGCTGCGCTGGAAATGATGCACGGCATCATCCCGTCGCTGCGCAACCTGTTCGACTGGACCGACGCACAGGGCGACCTGATCCGCTACTACTTCGAGGGCCCGATCGATCCGCGCATCGCCGCCCACTATTTCGAGGAGTTCCACAACCGGCGCGAAGGCGACGTGATGCCGACCTTCCGCCAGGCGGTCACGGGGCGCTCGGTGATCCGCAGTGCGCAGGAACTCGAGAACGACGCCTTCTTCGGGTCGGCGCTGTACAACGAGATCTGGCGGCCGCAGGGCCTGCACACCCGGCTGGAGGCCGTGGTGCGCAACGCCGGCGGTCGACCGCTGGGCTCGCTGGTCCTGTACCGCGGGCCGGGCGAGCGCAGCTTCAGCCGCGAGGACGAGGTGCTGCTGGAGCAGGCGTCGCGCTACGTGGCCCGCGGGCTCGAGGTGCCCAGCGCCGGGCTGGTGGCCGGCGAGTTCGTCGAGCGGCGCGACCGCCGCGCCGTGCTCAGCCTCGATGCCGATGGGCGCCTGTGCCACCTCTCGCCCGATGCGCTGAAGATGCTGCTGCTGTCGCATGGCGACGTGACGCCGGACAACGTCGGGCGCACGCACCGGCGCGAGGACTTCCCGACGCTCTCGCTGCTGTGGCAGCACCACCGTCGTCCCGGCGCGCCGGGCCACGACGGACTGGTGATCACGGTCGAGAATGCCTGGGGCCGCTTCGTCTACGAGAGCACGCCGATGGCGCCGCTGGGCGAAGGCGCTGCGCCGATGCTGCACGTGGGCATCCGCCAGCAGGAGCCCTATGGCCTGGGCCTGCGGCGCGCCATCGACGCGCTGCCGCTGTCGCCTGCGCAGCGCGAGGTCTGCGCGCTGCTGCACGTCGGCCGCAGCACGACCGACATCGCGGCCTCGCTGTCGATCTCGCCGGCGACCGTAGCCGACCACGTGAAGAAGATCTACGCGCGCCTGGACGTGCACTCTGTGCACGAGCTGTCCGCCCGCATCCACCGCCAGGTGGCGGCGCGCGTGGCCTGAGCGCCGCTGCGCCGACAATGCGGCTTCAGCGAAGCCGCCATGCACGCCGTCCCCGACACCTTCGAGCATCCGCTCGACGCCGCCGAGTTCAAGCGCCCCGCGCACCGCGCCGGCGTGGAGCTGTACCGCGCCCACATCGTGCGCCATGCCTTCGAGCCGCACACCCACGAGGCCTACGGCCTGGGCGCGATCGAGGCCGGCGTGGAGCGCTTCCGCTACCGCGGCGAGGAGCACCTGGCGCCGGCCGACACGCTGGTGCTGATGAACCCCGACGAGCTGCACACCGGCCGCGCCGAGACCGCCGCCGGCTGGCGCTACCGCATGGCCTACCTCGACGCGCCGCTGCTGGAGGAACTCAGCGGCGAACGCGGCTGGTGGTTCGCCGAGGCCGTGGGCCGCGACGCCGCCAGCGCGCGGCGCACGACGCGTGTGTTGCGCCAGCTCTGGCATGCCAGCGAACCGCTCGCCTTCGATGCGCTGCTGCAGGATCTGGTCGACGAGCTGCGCCCGGCGGCGCGGCGCGCCACTCCCGCGCGCGACGGCGCGCTGCCGCGCTTCGCGCCGGTGATCGAGCAGATGCGCGCGCGGCTGGCCGAGCGCATCACGCTGGAGGAGCTGGCCGGCGTGGCGGGGCTCTCGCCCTTCCACTTCCAGCGCCAGTTCAAGCGCGCCCACCACGCCACGCCGCAGCAGATGCTGATGGCGCTGCGCCTGTTCGCGGCCAAGCGGCGCCTCGCCGCCGGCAGCGCGCCGGCCGACGTGGCGGCGGCCGTGGGCCTGGCCGACCAGGCGCACCTGACGCGCGCCTTCGCGCAGCGCTACGGCGTGACGCCGGCGCGCTACCAGCAGCAACTCGGTACAAGACCGCGCCGCGATCCGTAGACCACACTCGTGGCCATGTTCGCCGCCCCTGTCTTCTCCGGAACCCTGTTCGCCCTCGCCGCCGGCCTGATGTGGGGCCTGGTCTTCGTCGGCCCGCTGCTGCTGCCCGAGTACCCGGCCGCACTGCAGAGCTTCGGCCGCTACCTCGCCTTCGGCCTGATCGCGCTGCCGCTGGCCTGGTTCGACCGCGCCACGCTGCGCCAGCTCACGCGCGCCGACTGGCGCGAGGCGCTGCGCCTGGCGCTGGTGGGCAACGTCGTCTACTACCTGTTCCTCGCCAGCGCCATCCAGCGCGCCGGCGGGCCGCTGCCGACCATGATCATCGGCACGCTGCCGGTGGTGATCGCCATCACCGCCAAGGCGCGCGGCCACCGCGCCGGCACGCGCCGCGAGGCGCCGCTGCGCTGGCGCCAGATGGCGCCCTCGCTGATGCTGATCGCGCTGGGCATCGCGCTGGTCAACCAGGTCGAGCTGGAGCGGCTGCGCGCCGACCCGGGCGCCGATCTCGGCCGCTACGCGCTCGGCGCGCTGCTCGCGGTGGGCGCGGTGGCCTGCTGGACCTGGTACCCGATCCGCAACGCCGAGTGGCTGCGCGCCCACCCGGATCGCAGCCCGCGCGGCTGGGCCACGGCGCAGGGCCTGGCCACGCTGCCGCTGGCGCTGCTCGGCTATGCGCTCACCTGGGCCTGGTTCGCGGCCAGCGGCGTGGACTTCGCCATGCCCTTCGGCCCGCGGCCGTGGTTCTTCGTCACCCTGATGGCGGCCATCGGCCTGCTCGCCTCCTGGCTCGGCACGCTGTGCTGGAACGAGGCCAGCCAGCGCCTGCCGCCCACCATCGCCGGCCAGCTGATCGTATTCGAGACGCTCTCGGCGCTGGCCTATGCCTTCGTGCTGCGCGGCCACTGGCCGGCCACGCCCACGCTGGCCGGCATCGTGCTGCTGGTGGCCGGCGTGCTGTGGGCGCTGCGCTCGGGCACCGGCCCCGAAGCCGCCGAGGCGCATCCGAACTGACAGCGTGCCCGACGGGGACATTGATACACAAACGTTCGAACCGCGGCGTAGCCTTCGGAGTCGCACCGGGATGCCACGCCCCGAGGAGAGCCTTCGATGCCGACCCGCTCCATCGCCCTGATCGTCGCGGCCCTGCTCGCCCTCGCCGCCGCGGGTGGCGCCGCCTGGTGGTGGCGCGGCAAGCCGGCGGCGCCGCCGGTGGCGGTGGTGATGGCACCGGCCGCACCGGCTGAAGCGCCGGCCTCCGCACCCGTCGCCGAGGCCGGGCCCAGGCACCCGATAACACCCGAGCCCGGCGCTTCCGCGCCGGCGCCGCTGCCGGCCCTGGCGGATTCCGACGGCGTGGTGGGCGACGCGCTCGCGCAACTGCTCGGCCGCTCCAGCGTGATGACCTTCCTGGTCGGCGAGGGCTTCGTGCAGCGCTGCGTCGTCACCATCGACAACCTGGCGCGGCCGAGCGCGGTGCCGCGGCTGTGGCCGGTGCAGCCCACGCCGGGCAAGCTGCAGCGCATCGTCGCCGGCGATGCCGAGCTGATCGCGCCCGACAACGCCAGGCGCTACGCGCCCTTCGTCGCCTTCGTGGCCTCGGTCGAGCCGGCGCGCGCGGCGGCGCTGTACCGGCGCTTCTACCCGCTGTTCCAGCAGGCCTATGCCGAGCTGGGCTACCCCAAGGGCCACTTCAACGACCGGCTCGTCGAGGTGATCGACCACCTGATGGCCGCGCCCGAGCCGGCGCAGCCGCCGGCGGTGCATCTGGTCGAGGTGAAGGGCGAGGTGCCCTCGACGCGGCCCTGGGTGCGCTACGAGTACGCCGACGAGAAGCTCGAATCGCTCTCGGCCGGGCAGAAGATCATGGTGCGCGTCGGGCTGGACAACGAGCGCCGCCTCAAGGGCTGGCTGGCCGGATTCCGCCGCGCCGTCGCTATGCCGCGCTAGCGATAGAAGGCCTCGACGCGCCCCTTCAGCTTGAGCATCACCGGGTTGCCCTTGCGGTCGACCGTGCGGCCGTGCGGCACGCGCACCCAGCCCTCGCTGATGCAGTATTCCTCGACGTCGCTGCGCTCGACGCCGTTGAAGCGGATGCCGACCTCGTGCTCGAACACCGCGGCCGCGTAGTGCGGGCTGCGCGGGTCGATCGAGAGGTGGTCGGGCAGCGGCGGCTTGTTCGTCGTTTCACTCATGGGCGCGATTCTCGCCTCACAGCCCCACCAGCGTCGCCAGGCCGGCGCTGTCGAGCGCGCCGGCGTATAGGCCGTGCTCGCCGCTCACCGCATGGCGGTAGACGATCAGCGGCACGCTCTCGGCCTGCAGCTGCTGGAACAAGGCGGTGTTGTCCTTGACCTTCTGCACGATGTCGTCGGGCAGGTTCGCGGGCACGCTGATGCCGCCGCCGCGCGCCATCACGCTGGTCTCGTTCTCGGTCATCGCCTTGGCGGGGTCGGCCGCGGCGAGGATGGTGGCGCCCTGCGGGCCGGATTGCGGGCGCAGCAGGCCGATCGGCATCCACACCATCTTGAGCCGGTTGAGCAGCGGCTGCGAGGCCGTCCACAGCTCGGCGCAATGCGGGCAGGTGGTGTCGAAGAACACGTAGACGGTGTTGGCCGCCATCACCGCGCCGACCGTGAAGCCGTGGCCGCGCTGCGCGATGGCGTAGGCCTCGATGCCGCTGGGCTTGCGCGCCGCGCGCGGTGCGGCGGCCTCGTCTTCCTTCTTCGAGCAGGCGGCGAGCGGGGCCAGCGCGAGCGCGGCGAGGGTCAGCACGAGCGGGCGGCGGCGGAGGGTGTTCATGGTCGGGTTCATCGCAGATGCGGTTTGTCGGGCAGCTCGTTGGGATTGTGCTCGCCCGGCGCGAGCGGAAAGTGCTGCACCAGCAGCGCATCGACCGCGTCGATGGCCGCATTCAGGCCGGCCTCGAACTCGCCCTGGCGGAACGCGGCACGCATGCGCTCCATCACGTCGCGCCATTGCGCCGCGCTCACCTGCCGGTCGAGCCCGCGGTCGGCGACGATCTCGATGCGGTGTTCGGCCAGCAGCAGGTAGATCAGCACGCCGTTGTTGTGCTCGGTGTCCCACACGCGCAGCTTGCCGAACATCGCCAGCGCGCGCTCGCGCGCCGAGGCGCCGCGCCACAGGTAGGACAGCGGCAGGCCGGCCTCGGCGCAGACGCGGATCTCGCCGCTGTGGCGCTTCTCGCTCGCCGCGACGCGCGCTTCGATGCGCGTGAGCAGCGCGTCGTCGAGCGTGCGCGCGAGATCGCGCTCGTCGAGCCAGCGGTGCTTGAGGATGCGCCCGAAGCGGTTCATCACCAGTCTCCCGAGGCGCCGCCGCCGCCGAAATCACCGCCGCCGCCGGAGCTGAAGCCGCCACCGCCGCCATCACCGCCGCCCCAGCCGCCCCCACCGGAGCCGCCGCCGAAGATGATCGGCGGGCCGCCGCCGCGCGTGCCGCGCGAGACGCCGCGCCGCGCCGCGCCGATGCCCAGCACCAGCACGACGATGAGCGCGATGAAACCCGCGCCGGCGGCGACCGCGAGGCTCGCGCTCAGCCACCAGCCCATGCCGCCGGCCGCGCCCGCGGTGGCCAGCGAGCCGAGCTTGCGGCCGAGGATGCCGGTGAGCACCGCGCCGATCACGGGCACGGCGACGAACAGGAAGATCGCCAGATCCTGCAGGTTGAAGCCCTGGCCCGAAGGCGGCAGCGCGCCGTGCGTGGCGCCCGGCGCGGGATTCGGCTCGGGCAGCCCTTCGTGGCCGATGCGCGCATCGAGCCGGTCGACCGCGGCATTCAGGCCGCCGGCATAGTCGCCCTTGCGGAAGGCCGGGCTGATGACCTCGCTGATGATCTGCTTGGCAGCCAGATCGGGCACCGCGCCTTCGAGCGCCTTGGCCACCTCGATGCGCACGCGCCGGTCGTTCTTGGCGACGACGATCAGGATGCCGTCGCCCACCGCGAGGCGGCCGATCTTCCACTGGTCGGCCACGCGCTGGCCGTAGGCGGCGATGTCTTCGGGCTGGGTGCTCGCCACCATCAGCACGACGATCTGCGAGCCGCGCTTGGCCTCGATGGCCGTGAGCTTGTCACTCAGCGCCTGCTGCTGCGCGGCCGAGAGCGTGTCGGTCTGGTCGATCACGCGGCCGGCCAGCGGCGGCACCGGCAGCAGGCCTTGCGCGAGCGCGGCGGTCGCCAGCGTGCCGAGCACCAGCGCAGCGAGAAAGCGCCGCAGGCGCAGCACGGCGCGGGCCTTCCTACTTCGAGGCCGGCTTGTCGAAGCTCACCGCCGGCGGCTGCGAGATCTGCGCCTCGTTCTGCACGGCGAAGTTCTCCTTCACCTTGTAGCTGAACAGCATCGCGGTGAGGTTGGTCGGGAAGCTGCGCGCGAGCACGTTGTAGTCCTGCACCGCCTTGACGTAGCGGCCGCGCGCCACGGTGATGCGGTTCTCGGTGCCTTCGAGCTGCACGCGCAGATCCTGGAAGCCCTGGTTGGCCTTCAGGTTCGGATAGTTCTCGCTGACGACCAGCAGGCGTGACAGCGCGCTCGACAGCTCGCCCTGCGCGGCCTGGAATTTCTGGAACGCCGCCGGGTCGTTGACGAGCTCGGGCGTGGCCTGGATGGAGGTTGCCTTGGCGCGCGCCTCGACCACCTTGGTGAGCGTCTCTTGCTCGAAATTGGCCTCGCCCTTCACCGTGGCGACGATGTTGGGAATCAGGTCGGCGCGCCGCTGATACTGGTTCAGCACTTCCGACCAGGCCGACTTGGTCTGCTCGTCGAGGCGCTGGAAGTCGTTGTAGCCGCAGCCGCTGAGCGCCAGCGCGGTGGCGAATGCGGCGATGGCGCCCAGCAGGCGGCGCGAGATCGAGAAGGTCATGCTTGGTTCTCCCCAGTGAAGCGCGGCGATGGTACCCCGCGCCCCACGATGTGGGAGCGCCGCCGCGGATTTCAATCAGGCATTCGCCCGGCGTTCGTCAGGCCTGCGCCAGCGCCGCATCCAGATCGGCGCGCAGGTCGTCGATGTGCTCGATGCCCACGCACAGGCGCACCGTCTCCTCGCTGACGCCGGCCTTCTTCAATTCCTCGGGCGAGAGCTGGCGGTGCGTGGTCGAGGCCGGGTGCGTGGCGAGCGACTTGGTATCGCCGATGTTCACGAGCCGCGTGAACAGCTGCAGCGCGTCGAGGAAGCGCTCGCCGCCGGCGCGCCCGCTCTTCACGCCGAAGGTCAGCAGCCCGGAGGCGCGTCCGCCCATCAGCTTCTTCACGAGGGCGTGGTCGGGGTGGTCTTCCAGGCCGGCGTAGTTGACCCAGGCCACCTTGGGATGCGCCTTCAGGTGCCGCGCCACGGCCAGCGTGTTCTCGCAGATGCGGTCCATGCGCAGCGCCAGCGTCTCCACGCCCTGCAGGATCTGCCAGGCGTTGAAGGGCGAGATGGCCGCGCCCATGTTGCGCAGCGGCACCACGCGCGCGCGGCCGATGTAGGCCGCCGCGCCGAGCGCCTCGGTATAGACCACGCCGTGGTAGCTGACGTCGGGTTCGTTGAGGCGCTTGAAGCGCGCCTTGTGCTCGCCCCAAGGGAACTTGCCGCTGTCGACGATCGCGCCGCCGATGCTGGTGCCATGGCCGCCGAGGTATTTGGTGAGCGAGTGCACGACGATGTCGGCGCCGTGCTCGAAGGGCCGGCACAGGTACGGGCTGGGCACGGTGTTGTCGACGATCAGCGGCACGCCATGCTGGTGCGCGATGGCCGCGATGGCGGCGATGTCGGTGATGTTGCCCTGCGGGTTGCCGAGCGATTCGACGAACACCGCCTTGGTGCGCGCGTCGATCAGCGGCTCGAAGCTCTTCGGGTCGCGGTAGTCGGCGAAGCGCGCCTGGATGCCGTACTGCGGCAGCGTGTGCGCGAACAGGTTGTAGGTGCCGCCATAGAGCGCGCTGCTGGCGACGATGTTGTCGCCCGCCTCGGTGATGGTCTGGATCGCGTAGGTGATGGCCGCCTGGCCCGAGGCCAGCGCCAGCGCCGCGATGCCGCCTTCGAGCGCGGCGATGCGCTCCTCCAGCACCGCCTGCGTCGGGTTCATGATGCGCGTGTAGATGTTGCCCGCCACCTTCAGGTCGAACAGGTCGGCGCCGTGCTGCGCGCTGTCGAAGGAATAGGCCACGGTCTGGTACAGCGGCACCGCCACGGCATGCGTGGTGGGCTCGGGCGTGTAGCCGGCGTGCACGGACTTGGTCTCGAAACGCCATTGGCTGCTGTCGCGGGTCATGCGGGTCTCCTGGGTTCGGCTGGGCAAAGCGCCGAGTCTAGGGGCGCCGGAGCCTCAGAATCCTCCCATGCATCAACACGGATGTTGGTTGGCGGGCGGCGGCGGCGCGCTCGGCTCGGCGGTGCTCGAGGCGCTGCTGGGCACGCGCGTGGCCGCGCCGCTGCACGTGCTGGTGACGCAAGACTTCCACGCCACCGCGCCGGGCCTGCATGCGCAGTTGCTGGCCACGCTGCCGCAGGCCGCGGTGCGCCTGCCGCTGGCGGTGGTGGTGTTCGACGCGGCGCGCCAGGTCAACGGCCGCGAGGCGGCGTTCTGGCAACCGCCGCCGGCCGAGCTGCTGCCGCTCGCGCGGCGCTTGCACGACATCGGCGTGCGCCACCTGCTCGTCGTGATGCCGCACGTGAGCGCCACGCTGCCCGAGGCGCTCAAGGCCGGGCTCGCTTCGCTGGACGAGCAGGCCGTGGCCGCGCTCGGCTTCGATCACGTGGCCATCGTGCGCACCGCGCAGCGGCCCGACGAGGCTTCCAGCCGCGGCCTGCAGCGCCTGGCCGATGCGGTGCTCGCGCAGCTGCGCGTGATGGTGCCGCAGCGCGAACAGCCGGTGCGCGCCGCCAAGGTGGCGGCGCTGGTCGCCGCGATCGCACGCGCTCTGCCGGCGAGCGCGAGCGGCACGCGCGTGATGGCGCCGGAGTGGGTGTGGCAGGCGACGCAGGGCGCCGACCCGCACGCGCTGGTGGCCGATTGGCTGCAAGGCCGGCCGCTGCCGCTGGCCGCGCTGCCGCGCCAGCGCATGTGAAGCCCCGGCCCCGGGGCGCTCAGCAGCGCGCGGGCCGGTACCTCACTCGCGCCCGCCGCGGTAGGCGCTCTCGCGCACCGGGTGCTTGACCAGCGCGCCGGCGCTGTCCAGTGCCGCCGTCACGCGGCTCGGCTGCGCCCGGGCCTCCGAGCCTGCCGGGCAGGCGCCGCTGGCGCGCAGCGTGAGCGCGGCCGCGAGGCGCGCCTCGGCCGGATTGCCGAGCGGGTGCTCCAGATCGTCGGCCACCGTGCAGGTGGGCGTGAAGCCGCTCGCGTAGTCGCCCCAGCCCTTGGCGTTGACGCCCTGGAACTCGATGGGGAAATAGGAGATGCCGCAGTTGTCGCGCGCCTGGAAGCCGTAGGGCTTGCCGCAGGTGGTGGCGCCGATGCGCTGCACCGTGACGTCCACGCCCTCCAGGCTGTTGATGATGGACTCGCTCGCCGAGCAGGTGCCCGCGCCGGTCAGCACGTAGACGCGGCCCAGGTTGAGCGTGGGCAGCGCCTGGTTCTGCGTGGAGGTGTCGTAGAACGGCGTGCTCTCGTTCTGCGCGCTGCGCTTGGCGTTGTAGCGCAGCGTCTCGAAGCTCTTGCCGGCGGTGCGCGCCGGGCCGGCGATCATGTAGGCGAGTTCGCTGGCGATGTAGAGATAGCCGCCGCCGTTGTAGCGCAGGTCGAGCACCAGGTCGGTGACGTTCTGCGCCTTGAGGGCGTCGATCGCCGTGCTCAAGCGGCCCTCGGCCGTGGCGATGTGGTCGTTGAAGAGCAGGTAGCCGATCTTGGCGCCGTTCGAATCGGTCAGCACGCTGGTCTGCGGCACCGGGTCGGTGACGAGGTTGGCGAGCTTGGCGATGGACTTGGCACTCTGCGTCACGCCGGCACGGCTGAACACGTAGCTGTAGGCGCTGGTGGTCGAACCGAACAAGGCCTCGTTGAGCACCGCCACGCCGGCCGGCGAGCTGTCGTCGGCCGAGATGCCGTTCACCGACACCAGGGTGTCGCCGCGCTGCACGCCGGCGCTGGCCGCGGGCGAGCCGGGCTCCACGAATACCACGCGCATGTTGCGCGGCGGCGTGGGCGAGTCGTAGTGCCACTGGATGCCGTCGCCCACCATCTGCCCGGACTGGAACAGCGTGTCCCAGGCCTTCGTGGGGTAGGTGAAGCTGAAGCGATCCTTGGCCGTGACCTTCAAGGCCTCGAAATAGCCGTCGATGGAGGTGTAGAAGCCCGTCGCGGTGTCGTTGCTGTAGGCCGCAGCAGACGCGTCGACCACGGGCACTTCGCTGTACCAGAGATAGGCTTCGTCGAAGTAGGCGCGCACCCAGCTCTTCTCCGTACCCAGCGTGCCGGCCGTGGTGGCGCTGCGCGCGTCGGCGCGGTAGGGGTTGAAGGCCGAGCATTGCTGCGCCAAGGCCGCGGTGCCGGTGCCCTGGCCGCCGCCGCCGCCACCACCACCCCCTCCTCCTCCGCCGCCGCCTCCCCCGCCGCAGGCCGACAAGGCCAGGCAGGCCACCCAGACTCCACGACGCAGTGACTGCTTCCCGACCTTCATCGCCATCGTCCTCCGCTGACTTGTGGTGTTAGCACGCGGCATTATGCGGACGCGCGGCCGATCGTCACTCCCTCAGTGCGCGGCGCGCCCCACCGGCGGGCGCCAGCTCACCAGCGCGTCGAGCTCGGCCTCGCGGCGCTCGCGCGGCAGCCGGCGTATGCCCTTGAGCACCCAGGCGGCGCGCTCGCGCGCGGCGGCCTCGTCGCTGCTCCAGCGGCGCAGCTGCTGGTCGGGGTTGATCAGCAGGCTGGCCAGCCAGGCGGCTTCGCGCGGCTTGAGCTGGCTGGCGCTCTTGCCGAGGTGGTGGCGCGCCGCGGCTTCGGCGCCGCAGATGCCGTCGCCCCAGGGCAGCAGCGCGAGGTAGAGCTGCAGGATGCGGCCCTTGCCGAGCGTGCGCTCCATCTCCGCCGCATACAACCACTCGCGCAGCTTGCGCGCGGCGTCGCGCTCGTCGCCGGTGTAGAGCAGCTTGGCGAGCTGCTGGGTGATGGTGCTGGCGCCCTGCAGCGGCTCGCCCTCGCGCTGGTTGGCCTTGAACACCGTGACCCAGGCCTCGAGCTCGTAGCCCGGGTGCTCGAAGAAGCGCTGGTCTTCGGCGGCGATCACCGCGTTCTGGATCCAGCCCTCGATGCGCCCGCCCGCGGGCTGCGGGCGGCAGCGCTGCGCCACGTCGACATCGCGCAGCGCCTCGGTGCCCAGGCCGGCGACGCTCACGTCCGCCAGCGTCGGCTTCAGCTTCGTGACCCGCCAGCCCGCGGCGCCAAGCGTCGCATCGAGCTTCAAGGCCACGCTGCCCTCGATCTGCGCGCGCTGCAGCTCGGGCAGCGAAGCCGCGAAGGCCGACAGCACGCGCGCCAGCGGCGTGGGTGGCAACTCGGCCTGCACGGCCAGGCCTTCGCGCTCGAGCTCGGCGTGCCAGGCGATGCTGGCCGGGCGCTCGCCGGCGCCCAGGCGCAGCGTGCCGTCGTAGCGGTCGGCGCCGCGCACTTCGACGCTCAGGCGCGCTTCGTCGATCAGCAAGGGCTGCGGGCCCAGCGCGGCCAGCTGCACGCGGCAGGGTGCGCAACGCGCGACGAGGCGATGCGCGCCCTCGGCCCTCAGCCGCCAGCCGGCGATGCGGCGACCGTCGAGTGCCGGCAGCGCGAGCGGGTGCGTGGCCCAGCGCAGCAGCGTGGGCACGCTGGCCTGGCGCTCGAAGGGGCCGATGTGCAGCGCGGTGGCCCACTCGCCCGGCTGCGGCGCGAGCGCGTGCCAGGCGAGCGTCGCCAGCAGCGTCGCGGCCAGCGCGAGCGCGAGCAGCACGCCGACCAGGAATCCGAGCAGCTTCTTGATCACATCGCCTCCACCACGGTGACGGCCTGCCACGGCCCTTTCGACCGGCCCAGCGCCGCGGCCCAGAACCACGAGGACGCATCGACGAAGGAGCTGCCGTCGTCATCGGCCGCGATGCGTTCGCACACGCGCAGGCGCTGGCCATCGCGCCCCTCGGCCTCGAAGCAGCGCCACAGGCGTTGCTGCGCGTCGCGTTCGAGCTGCGTGCGCTGGATGCGCCAGCCCAGGCCGCGAAAACAATCGGCGGCCGGGTGCAGCATGCGCGTCGGCTCGCTGACGCGGCGCAGCACCAGCACGCGCTCGCCATCGGAGAAGCGCGCGATCGCGCCGGGAAAGCGCGCCGCAAAACGCTGCTCGACTTCGCTGAGCGCGAGCGGCCGCAGCGCGCGGCCCTCCCACTCGCGCGGCCACTCGACGTGGCGCGCCACTGGCGCGGCGCGCGGCGCCGAGAGCAGCGGCAGCGCCGCGGCCAGCGCCAGCAGCAGCACGGCAAACGCCGGCCAGTGGCGCCGCCAGAGTTCAGCAGCGCGCTTCATGCCGCACTCCTCGTGTCATCACCGCGACCACCGCGGCGCACACCAGCGCCAGCGCGATCAGGCCGATGCCTTCGTGCATCGAAGCGGCGAGCCCCTGCGGGCGCGCTTCGAGCGCCACCAGCAGGCTGTTGCGCAGCACGTTGCCGGCGAGCACGATCGCGCCGATCCACGGCAGGCGGCGCAGGAACACGCCGTCGCGCAGCGCGAGCAGCCCTGCCACCGCGCAGGCGCAGAACCAGGCCATCCAGGCCATCTGCACGCCCGAGCAGGGCGCGTCGACGATCACCAGCTGCCCCTGCACCAGCATGGCGGTGCCGCTGCGCTCGGCAGCGAGGCCGGCGAGCTGCAGCAGCCACGCACTGGCCTGCGCGGTGACCACGCGCAGCGGGTAGCCGCCGTAGTACTGCAGCGAAGCGATCCAGGGCAGCGCGAGCAGCACCAGGCCGGCCAGCGCGGCGCGCGGCGCGTCGGTGGGCAGCCAGGCCATCAGTGCCGCTCCGAGCGCCAGCGCGGCGAGCAGCGCGCAGGCCAGCGGCGGCGCGACCAGCAGCGCGGCGTTGGACAGCAGCGTGAGCGCCACGCCCGCGGCCAGCCAGCCGGTGTGCGGTGCGATGCGCAGCGTGTGGCGGCGCAAGCCCAGCAGCATCAGCAGCGCGGCCAGTGCGGCCAGGCCGAGCGGTGCGTCGGAGCCGTCCTGCACGCGCGCCGCCATCCACGCGCCGTGCGGCCACAGCGCAGCCGCCTGCAGGGCCAGCCAGCCGGCCGGCGCCAGATGGGTGGGCCGGCAGGCGATGGTCGAGACGACGGCGCTGCTCACCAGTTGCTCCGCTTGGCCAGCGCCGCGCCCACCAGCGCGAGCACCACCAGCAGCGACAGCCACGCGCCCGGCTCGGGCGTGCTGGGCACCGCCGCACCCACCTCGCCACCGTCACCACCCACGGCGAGATTGCTCACGCCCTGCGGCAGCGGCAGCGGCTGGTTCACCGGCACGGCGGCCTCGCTGGTGCGCACGATTTCGTCGACGGCGATGAAGCTGGTGTATTGCGTGAGCAGGCTGTAGCGCAGGCCCAGCGCGGTGATGGCCTCGCGCTGGCCGCTGCCGCCTTCCAGCGCCTCCTGGTCGGAGAGCTGCTGGATGCGGCTGCGCGCCCACAGCTGGCGCAGCGCGCCGGCCTGCACGTCGGGCGCGGCCACCGGCACCACGTCGACATGCGAGCCCTGCGCCGCACGGCCTTCGAGCACCAGCTGGCCGCGCGGCTCGCCGCGCCACTTGCCCTGGATCACCACGGGACGGCCGCCGAGCACGTCGGGCAGCGCCGTCAGCGAAGCGGGCTCGAGGTCGTAGACCTCCAGGCCGTCGAAGCGCGCCTGCAGGTGGGTCAGCACCGGCGAATCGATCATCTTGCGCAGGCGCTCGGCCTGCGCGGCGGCGAGCTCGGGCTTGGTCACGATGAAGGGCTCGCCCTGGCCGGCGCGCGCGATGCCTTCGATGAGGTGGCGGTTCACCGAGCTGCCGATGCCGAAGGCGAATACGTTGCTGTTGCCGAGGTTGCGGCGCACCAGCGCGAAGACCTCGTTCTCCACCGTCACGTAGCCGTCGGTGACGACGATCACGCTGCGCGCCACGTCGGCCGCCTTGGGCAGCGCGGCGATGCGCTTGAGCGCCGGCACGATCTCGGTGGAGCCGCCGCCGCGCGCCTGGTCGATCACCGCGATGGCGCGTTCGATGTTGACGCGCGTGGCCGGCACCGGCGCGGCGCTGAGCATCTGGCTGCTGCCGGAGAAGAGCAGCACGTTGAAGCTGTCGCTCTGGCGCAGGTTGCCGATCAGGTTGCGCAGCAACGCCTTGGCGGTGGCCAGCGGCTGGCCGTGCATGGAGCCGGAGATGTCGACCACGAAGACGTATTCGCGCGGGTTGATCTGCGCG
Source organism: Piscinibacter sp. (assembly GCA_017983795.1). Lineage (GTDB taxonomy): Bacteria > Pseudomonadota > Gammaproteobacteria > Burkholderiales > Burkholderiaceae_C > Piscinibacter. The sequence goes on along the minus strand of JAGOAS010000015.1, from coordinate 8,075 downwards.
GGCGCGATGGCCTTGGGCGGCTCGACCACCGCGAGGAAGAAGTTCTCCGCGCCGGCCGAACCGTCACCCCGGAACAGCGTCAGCCCGGTGGCGGTGCGCTCGCCGGCGAGGCGGTACGTGAGGATGAAGTCGCGGTCGTTGCGCGCGCCAGCATCGACGAGTTCCACCTCGGCCGCGCCCGTGCCTTCGCCGCTGACCTCGATGCCATGTGTGGCCGAGCGCAGCTCGCTCACCGGCAGCGGCGAGGCGAAGTGCACGTGCAGGTCGAAAGCCGAGCGCGAGGCCTCGCCTTCCTTCAGATGCGCGGTGGCCGGGAATCTGCTCGTGCCGCCGGCGCTCGCGCTGCGGTGGTAGCGCGGGCCGACCACGGTGGGGAAGACGAACTCGTAGCGGCCCTCGGTGGGCACGACCAGTTCGGTGTAGTGCAGCTCCACCTGCACGTCGTCGCCGGGCAGGATGTTGGCCACGTTCATCTGGAAGACGTTGGGGCGCTCCTGCTCGAGCAGCGCGCTGGTCTTGCCCTCGCGCCTGGCGGTCTCGTGGCGGATGCGCGCGCGCTGCTTCTCCTCGATCTGCGCGTGCAGCACGCGGCCGCCCAGGCGCACCTGCATCGCATGCACCGCGGCGTGCGTCGAACCCGGGAAGACGTAGCGCGCCTCGATGGGGCGCTGGCCTTCGTTGGTGTAGCGCTGCGTGACGGTGACGTCGGCGATCACGCCGGCCAGGCGCACGTCGACCTTGGTCGACTTCAGCGGCAGCGCGTCGAGCGACGGATCACCGGCGACGGCGAAGTACGGCCCTTCGGCCTTCAAGGCCTCGCCGTCGTCGGCGAGGGCCGGCGACCAGGCCACGCTGAGGGCGAAGGCCCAGATCGCGAACAACACGGCGACCAGCACCCGGCCGCTCGCCGACAGCGGCGGCACGGGGTGGCGCAAGAGCGGAAAGACGGGACCTCGAACGCGGCGCATGCGGCTTCTCCTGATGGCGTGCCGCACGGGGCGGCGGCACGGGGCTCAGGATGGAAGCGGCCTGCGAAGAGGGTTCGAAGCGCCAGGCGCTTGTGTGAAGTCGGCGTGAAGTGCGGTGCCGCTCAGAGCGTGCCGAGCTGGTAGCCGATGCCGCGCAGCGTGACGATCAGCCCCGGCGCGAGCTTGCGCCGCAGGCTGTGGATGTGCACCTCGATGGCGTTGCTGCCGATGCTCTCGTTCCAGCCGTAGACGGCGGCTTCGAGCTGCTGGCGCGTCACCGTGCTGCCGCGGCGCCGCACCAGCGTATCGAGCACGCGGTACTCGCGCGCCGTCAGTACCACGTTCGCGCCGTGCCACAGCACCGAGTTGCTGGCCGGCTGCAGCTTCAGCGGGCCGTGGCTGGCGCCCTCGTCCTCGCCGCGCTCGACGTGGCGGCTGCGCCGGATCACCGCCTTCACGCGCGCGGCCAGCTCGGCCAGGTCGTAGGGCTTGATCAGGTAGTCGTCGGCGCCCAGGTCGAGCAGCTGGATGCGCTGCTCGCGGAAGCCCTGCGCCGTGGTCACCACCACCGGCGTGAGGTTGGCGCGCGCGCGCAGGTTGACCAGGCAGTCGCGCCCCTCGAGCTCGGGCAGGCCGAGATCGAGCAGCACGCAGTCGTACTCGAAGCGCCCGCTCAGCTCGAGCAGCTGATTGCCATTCGTGACCCAGTCGACGGCATGGCCGTCGCGCATCATGAACGTACAGGTGGCGCGCCCCAACGCTTCGTCGTCTTCGGCCAGCAGCAGCCGCATGGTTTCCAGATGTTTCTGTTATCGGACGGCGCGATTTCATCAGCGCGGCAGCGGTGGCGGGAACACTCACTCCTGGGGGAGTAGGGTATTTGCCCATGCGTGGCGAGGAGGAGTGCCCGTTGGAGGGGGCCGGAGCCTGCGCTGCAATGGCGCACATGACCCGGCCACGGCTCATCGTCCTCGCACGCGCGCTGCACGGCGCGGCGGCGCTGCTGCTCGGCGCGGCCGCGCAGGCGCAGGTCTACATGGGCAGCGATGCGCAGGGCACGCTGGTGCTCAGCAACCATGCGAGCAGCGAAGCGCCGGAGCTCCTGCTGGCGGCGCCGGCCGATCCCGCGGCGGCCGCGCCGCGCAGCGAAGCGGCGCTGCCGCAGCCGGCCGCGGCACCGCTGTCCGGCGAGATCCGCGCCGCGGCGCAGCGCCATGCCCTGCCCGAGTCGCTGCTGGCGGCGGTGATCGCCGTCGAGTCGGGCTTCAACCCGAAGGCGGTGTCGCCCAAGGGCGCCAAGGGCCTGATGCAGCTGATGCCCGAGACCGCGCGGCGCTTCGGCGTGAAGGACGTATTCGCGGTGCAGCAGAACATCGACGGCGGCGCGGCCTACCTGCGCTGGCTGCTCACGCAGTTCGACAACGACCTGCAGCTCGCGCTGGCTGCCTACAACGCCGGCGAAGGCGCGGTGGCGCGCGCCGGCCGGCGCGTGCCGGCCTACCCGGAGACGCAGGACTACGTCGCCAAGGTGATGGCGCGCCTGGCCTCGCGCTGAGCCGCGCATGGGGGTCTACCCGACCCCGCGGCTCGGGGGCTCCCCAGTGCCGCAATAGGGCCTCGCATTAAGAACCGTTTAAGACGCCCCCCAAGAATCGATCTTGAAATCGACGGGGGTGGCGATGCGGTATCGGCACAGCAAGCGGGTCGGACGGGCAGGCGGGCGCGGCTTCACGCTGCTCGAACTGCTGGTGGTGATGGTGATCATCGGCCTGCTCGCCGGCATCGTCGCGCCGCAGTATTTCGCGCAGATCGGCAAGTCCAACACCAAGGTGGCGCGCGCGCAGATCGAGTCCTTCGGCCAGGCGCTCGACCAGTACCGGCTCGACGTCGGCCAGTACCCCAGCACCGAGCAGGGCCTGCTGGCGCTGCGCGCGGCGCCGCAGCAGGTGCCGCGCTGGCAGGGCCCCTACCTGAAGCGCGACATCCCGGAAGACCCCTGGGGTCACGCCTACCTCTACCGGCGTCCCGGCCAGCACGGCGACTACGACCTGGTCAGCCTGGGCGCCGACGGCCAGCCCGGCGGCGAAGGCGAGAACGCCGACGTGGTCTCGTGGTGAAGCGATGCTGAAGCTCGACGCTCCTGCCGCCCTCGGCGCCGCCGCACCGGCGCGCCGCGCCATGGTGTCGCGCATCGACGAGGAGCAGTTCGCCCACGACCTCAGCCTGATGCTGCGCTCCGGGCTCAGCCTCGTCGAGGCGTTGCGCACGCTCGGCGAGCAGGGCAACGGCGCGGCCACGCTGCGCACGGTGCTGGGCGCCTTGCAGCACGGCGAGACGCTGTCGCGCGCGATGCAGGCCACCGGCGCCTTCGGCGTGCCCCTGCTCGCCTGCGCCAAGGCCAGCGAGCTCACCGGCGATCTCGGCGACAGCCTGCAGCGCTTCGCCGCCAACGCCGCGCGGCTGCGCACGCTGCGCAGCCGCCTGGTGTCGGCCTGCGTCTACCCGGCGCTGCTGGTGGGCGTGACCTTCCTCGTCGTGCTGTTCCTGCTCGTCTACGTCGTGCCGCGTTTCGCGCTGGTGCTCGACAACGCCGTGCAGGACATCGCCCCGCTGTCGCGCCTGCTCATCGAGCTCGGCAAGACGCTGCACGGCGTGCAGGGGCCGATCTGGATCGCGCTGGCGCTCGCGCTGGGCGCCGGCGCCTGGGTGGTGTGGCGCCAGGCGCGCGCCGGCCAGCTCTCTGCCTGGCTGCTGCAGCAGACCGTGCGGCTGCCGTGGATGCGCCCCTACGTGCGCAGCTTCGGCCTGTCGCAGCTGGCGCGCAGCGGTGCGATGCTGATCCGCTCCGGCATCCCGGCGCTGAAGGCGCTGGGCATGTGCCGCGAGCTGGTCGCCGCAGGCGACCGCGAGGCGCTCGATCGCGCGCTCGCCGCGGCCGCGACCGGCACACCGCTGGCGCAGTCGCTGCACGAGGCCGGGCTGCTGGACGCGCTGACCTGGCGCGTGCTGCGCGTCTCGGAGGCCACCGGCCAGCTGCATGCCGCGCTCGACCGCGTGGCCGACGTGCACGACGCGCAGCTCGAGCGCGGCCTGGAGCGGCTCGGGCGGCTGATCGAGCCGATCCTGATGCTGGCCATCGGCAGCGTGGTCGGCGGCATCGTCGTGCTGATGTACGTGCCGATCTTCCAGATGGCCAGCAGCATCCGCTGAAGGGGCGACGATGAACGACACCGCCGCACCCGACACCGCCAGCGCCGACGTCGCCGCCGTCGCCGACGGTTCGCGCCACGCACAGGAGCTTGCCGCCCGGCTCGGCCAGCGCTTCGCCGCCGCGCGCCGGCTGCTGCAGCACGAGCGCCCGGAGATCCGCGAGGCCGCGATGAAGCGCTGGCTGAGCGAAGGCAGCGGCCTGACGCTCGCCGACCTCACGCACTGGACGCCGGAGCAGGCCGACCTCGAGCTGGTGCCCTTCAGCGTCGGCCAGCAGCGCCTGTGCGTGGTGCTGCGCGACGGCACGGCGCTGCGCCACGTGGTGCTGGCCGACCCCTTCGACGGCGGCACGCGCATGTGGCTGGAGTCGCGCATCCGCGCCGCCGGCCACCCGCCCAGCGTCTGGTACGTGGCCGGGGTGAACGACATCGCCGCCTTCTACGCGCGCATGGAGCGCGAGATGCGCGCGCTCGACGGCGCCGCGCCGGGCGCGGTGGCCGGCAGCGGCGACGAAGCCGCCGACGTGCTGCAGCTCTCGCTGGCCGACATCAGCGCCGACGAGAGCCCGGTGGTGCGCTTCGTCAACGGCCTGCTCTACGACGCGCTGAAGGCGCAGGCGAGCGACATCCACCTCGAGTGCGCCGCGCGCGGCCTGGCGGTGAAATACCGCCTCGACGGCGTGCTGCAGGCGGTGGCGCGGCCCGAGGGCCGCGACTTCGCCGACCGCGTGGTCTCGCGCATCAAGGTGCTGGCCGACCTCGACATCTCCGAGCGCCGCGTGCCGCAGGACGGGCGCCTCAAGCTCAGCTACGGCGGCCGCGCCATCGACGTGCGCGTGTCCATCATGCCCAACCTGTACGGCGAGGATGCGGTGCTGCGCATCCTCGACCGCTACCAGCTCTCGGCCGAGTCGACGCTGTCGATCGAGCACCTCGGCTTCGACGCCGCCAACGCGCGCTTCATCCGCCGCCTCGGCGCGATGCCCTACGGGCTGCTGCTCGTCACCGGGCCGACCGGCAGCGGCAAGACCACCACGCTGTACGCGGTGATCTCGGAGGTCAACAGCGGCCAGGAGAAGATCATCACCATCGAGGATCCGGTCGAGTACCAGCTGCCCGACGTGCTGCAGATCCCGGTCAACGAGGCCAAGGGCCTGACCTTCGCGCGCGGCCTGCGCTCCATCCTGCGCCACGACCCGGACAAGATCATGGTCGGCGAGATGCGCGACCCCGAGACGGCACAGATCGCCATCCAGGCCGCGCTGACCGGCCACCAGGTATTCGCCACCGTGCATGCCAACAACGTGTTCGACGTGATCGGCCGGCTCTCGACGATGGGCGTGGACCCGTACAACCTCGTCTCGGCGCTGAACGGCGTGGTGGCGCAGCGCCTCGTGCGCATCGTCTGCCCGCACTGCAGCACGCCCGACGAACCCGGCGCCGAGCGCATCGAAGCGAGTGCGCTGCCCGACATCCCGCTGGGCTGGACCTTCCGCCGCGGCATCGGCTGCGCGCATTGCCGCGGCACCGGCTACAAGGGCCGCCGCGCGATCGCGCAGACGCTGGCGATGGACGTCGGCCTGCGCAGCCTGATCGCCGAGCGCGCCAGCCCGGCGGCGCTGCGCGAGGCGGCGCGCGAGCGCGGCCTGCGCACGCTGCGCGAGGCCGCGCTGGAGCTGGTGGCTCGCGGCGAAACCACCCTCGAGGAGGCCAACCGTGTCACGGCCGTGGAAGAGTGAACTGAGCGTGCAGCTCGGCCGCGGCGCGACCGCGGTGCAGCGGCTCGCGCCCTGGTCGCGCCGCGTGCTCGACGAGGTGCGCTGCGAAGGCGCGCCGGCGCAGGCGCTGCCCGCCGCGCTGAGCGCACTGCGCGAGCGCAGCGCCGAGCCGCTGCCCGCGCAGGCGCGGCTGTGCGTGCCCGACGAGCTCGCCTACTTCTCGCTGCTCGCGGGCGGCAACGGCTGGCACGGCACGCGCCAGGCCGCCGTCACGCACTTCGCCGCCACGCTGGGCCGCCAGGACCTGGTCGTGCAGGCGGTGGCCCTGCCCGGCGCGGCCGCGTGGCTGGCCGCCGCGATCGAACCCGGGGATCTGCAGGCCTGGCAGCGTGCGCTGGCCGAGGCCGGCGTGCGGCTGGCCCGCGTGGAGCTGCAGCTGCTCGACGACCTGCGCCACCTCGCCAGGCAGGTGCCCGACGAGGCAATCGTCGCGCTGCTGCGCGAGGAAGGCTCGACGCTGCTGCGCATCGAGCGCGGCGTGCCGGTGGAGCTCAGCTGGGAGCGCTGCGACCCGCGCGCGCTGCGCCTGGTCGAGCAGCGCCTGGTGGCCTTCCAGGGCGCGATCGTCAGCAGCCAGCCGCCGGCGGTGTGGATGCTGTGCCGCTCGACCGAGCAGCGCGAGCACTGGGAGCGCATGACCCAGGCCCACGGCTGGACGCTGCTGATGCGCGACGCGTCGCCCGCGCCCGCGGCCGCGGCGGAGGCGGGCGCATGAAGACGCTGCCGCAGCTCGACTTCCTCGCCGGCGCGCCGCGGCCCTGGGGCGGCATCGCGCTGGCGGGCCTCGCCGCCGTGCTGCTGGCCGGCGTGGCGTTCTCCTCGTGGCGCATCGAGCAGGACAACCGCCAGGCGCTCGCCCGCCTGAACGAGCAGGCCGCGCGGCTGCTGCCGCCGGCGCCGCGCAAGCTCAGCGAAGCGGAGCGCGTGCGCCTCACGCAGGCCGCGCGCGTGGCCGGCGAATTGCGCGCCCCCTGGGGCGACCTGCTCGCCACCTTCGAGGAACACGGCCAGGGCGACATCGGCCTGCTCAAGCTCGAGCCCGATGCCAAGGCCGGCGTGGTGCGCATCACCGGCCAGGCACGCGATGCCAAGTCGCTCTTTGCCTACCTGCACGAACTCGAGGCCGATGCGCGCCTGGTGCGCGTCGCGCTCACCACGCAGCAGCTCGAGCGCGAGACGCCGGGGCAGCCGCTGCGCTTCGTCATCCAGGCCGGCTGGCGCGGCGCGCCGGCGGCGCCGAAGGAGGTGTCGTGAAGCGCCTGCTCGCCCTGCTGCGCACGTGGCTGCGGCGCGCGTCGCCGGCCGCGCGCGCGCTGGCCATCACGTGGCAGCGCCACCTCGGCCGGCCCGCCTGGGTGGCACTGCTGCTGCTCGTGTGCGCCGCGCTGCTGCAGTGGCAGCTGCGTCCGCTGCAGCAGCGCGACGCGCTGCGGCTGGAGGCCCGTCGCGCCGCGCTCGCCGGCGCGCCCGCGCCGCGCGCCTTCGACGCCGGCGCGCGCGGGCCGCTGTCCGCCGCCGACATCCCCTCGGCGCGCCAGCGCGGGCGCGACCTGGAGCAGCTGGTCGCGGCCGCGCAGCGCGCCGGCCTGGGCCTGGAGCGCGCCGACTATTCGCTCGGCGCCGCCACCGCGGGCGCGCTGACGCGCGTCGAGGCGACGCTGCCGCTGACGGGCAGTTATGCCGGCGTGCGGCGCTTCGTCGCCGAGGTGCTCAACGAGCTGCCGCATGCGGCGCTCGAAAGCCTGCAGCTCGAGCGCGCCAACGCGCAGGCCAAGGAGCTGCAGGCAACCGCGCGGCTGGTGCTCTTCTACAGCGAGGAGACGCCATGAAGCGGCGTCCCGTGCTGTTCGCCAGCGCCGCGGTGGTGGGCCTGTGGTCGGCCTGGATCGTGATGCACGGCCAGGCCGGCAGCGGCCCGGTGGTGGCGGCCAACGAGCCACGCCGCCGTGCCGCACCGCCGCCCGAGCCGGTGCGCAGCGCCGAGCCGCCCGCGACCGGCACACCCGCCGAGGCAGCGTCGGCCCCCGCGCCGCGCGCCCGCCTGGCGGCCGACGGCGGCGAGGACGCCTTCGCCTCGCGCGAGTGGTACCGGCCGCCGCCCCCGCCGCCCCCACCACCGC
>JAGOAS010000014.1 GCA_017983795.1 Piscinibacter sp. | reverse complement strand
GCGGCCGTGCGCTCTTTACTCAGTCACGGGCTCGATCGCCCCAGCACGTTCCAAGCTACACGGGCCGGTCTGGCCGCCTCATCGGCGACCAGACTCTACCGTTCTGGCCTGGTCTGAACATACAAGCGCGATGTCGGAACTGCACAAGTTTCTCTTCGAAGGCCTGCCGGTGCGCGGCATGCTGGTGCGCCTGACCGACTCGTGGCAGGAACTGCTGGCGCGCCGCGAGAAGGCGAACGACGCCTTCCCGGCGCCGGTGCGCACCCTGCTCGGCGAGATGGCCGCGGCGGGCGTGCTGATGCAGTCCAACATCAAGTTCAACGGCGCGCTGGTGCTGCAGGTATTCGGCGACGGGCCGGTGCGGCTCGCGGTGGTCGAGGTGCAGCCCGATCTGGCCTACCGCGCCACCGCCAAGGTGGTCGGCGCGGTCGATGCGTCGGCGCAGCTCGAGGCCATGGTCAACCTGCACGGCAAGGGCCGCTGCGCGATCACGCTCGACCCGAAAGACAAGCGACCCGGCCAGCAGCCCTACCAGGGCGTGGTGCCGCTGCATGGCGACAAGCGCGAGCCGCTGCAGCAGCTCTCGCAGGTGCTTGAGCACTACATGCTGCAGAGCGAGCAGCTCGACACGCGCCTCGTGCTCGCGGCCGACGACCGCATTGCCGCCGGGCTGCTGATCCAGCGCCTGCCGGTCGAAGGTGCGGGCAACCTCGGCGGTGCGCGCAACGAAGACCGCATCGGCCTCGACGAAGCCTTCAACCGCATCGCCCACCTCGCCGCGACGCTCACGCGCGAGGAACTGCTGACGCTGGATGCCGACACCATCCTGCGCCGCCTGTTCTGGGAAGAAGATCTGCGCCGCTTCGAGCCGCTCGCCGGCGCGAGCGGGCCGCGCTTTCATTGCTCCTGCTCGCGCGAGCGCGTGGCCGGCATGCTGCGCGGCCTGGGCCGCGAGGAGATCGAGAGCATCCTCGCCGAGCAGGGTCGGGTCGAGATCGGCTGCGACTTCTGCGGCATCAAATACCACTTCGACCCGGTCGACTCCGCCGGCCTGTTCCTGCCGGCCGGCAGCCAGCCGCCGGGCAGCAGCACGCTCAACTGAGCATCACTGCCGCTACTGCCGGAAGCGGCGCGCTTCCTCGGCTTCCTTGAGGCGCGTGCACACCGCGTCGCCGGCGTGCTCGGCCTTGGCGCATTCGCGGTGCTCGCAGAAGCCGCGCGTGATCAGGCCGCCGGCACCACACAGCTCGGTGACCGACTTCAGCTTGACGGGCTCGGGTGCCGATGCGGGTGCGGGCGGCGGCGGCGCCACCACGACCTCCGGCGCGGCCGGCGGGCTCGCCGCGGGCGCGGCCTCCATCGCCTGCTTGCGACCCACCGGCTCGGGAATGCGCTTGCGGCGATCGGGGGCGCTGGCGGCTTGCGAGGCGGCTGCGGGTGCAGCCGCAACGACGCTGGCCGCGGGGGCCGGCAGTGGAGGCGTGACCACCGGCTCCGCAGCCGGCGTTGCCACCGGCTGCGACGCCATCGGCATCGGCGCAGGCGCGGGTGCCGCCGTCTCGCCGGCGGGACGCAGCAACCACGCGCCGAGGCCGATCAGCGCGACGACGGCGGCCAGACCAAGCAGCTTGCGCGAGCCGGCGCGGCGCGGCGTCGGTTCGGGCGCGATGAGGATGCTGTCCAGCGGCGGCAACTCGGAGGGCACCGTGTGGCGCATCACCAGCGTCGGCGCCGAGAGCGGATCGAAGTTGTCGTCGTCGGGAAGCAGCGAACGGCCCCAGCCGGCCTGCCGCGCCAGCGCCGCGCCGCACTGGCGGCAGACCAGCGCGCCGTCGGCGTTGTCGGTACTGCACTTGGAGCAGACGTTGGCCATGGGCAGGGTGTTCGAGGACGCGGCGAACGATATCAGAGCGAAGGCAGGCGATGACGCTCGCAGTCGGCGTCGCCGCAACGCTCGCACACCCAGTGCCAGCGGCCCGTGCGCCCGGCCAGCAGATCGTCCGGAACGCGGGCGCGCGCTATGGCGGCCAGCGCGTTGGCCAGGCGCGTTTCGCCCTGGCCGAAGACCACGGCGCAGCCCAGCGCGGCACGCGCCAGCGCCGCGCGCACCTTGGCGTCGACCGGCTCGCGCACGTGCGGCCCGTCGCGCTGCAGGCCGTCGGCGCGCCAGGGCAGGTCGAGCGCGGTCAGCAGCGTGAGGTCGGCGCGCGCATGGGCGGCGAGCGCTTCGTCGTAGAGGGCCAGGTCGTCGAAGACGTGGTCGCTGTAGACCGCGATCATCAGCGCGGTGGTATCGGCGATCACCACGTCGTGCTGCGCGGCAGCCTGCGCGATGCGGCGAGTCTGCTCGGCGGCGATGGCGCGTTGTTCGGCCATGAGCGGCGTGCGGCCTTCGCGGTCGCAGAACTCGCGCAGGTATTCGCCCACCACCGCGACGCGCTCGCCGCGCGCCGCCAGCGCCGCGCCGAGCTCGTTCGCGAGCGTGGTCTTGCCGGTGCTCTCCGCTCCCAGCAGGGCGACCACGAAGGCGCTCATGACGGCTGCACGGCCAGGCGCCGCCAGGCGCGCCAGCCGATCACCGAGAGCAGCACGAACAGCGCGTAGAGCAGCACCGTCAGCCACAGGCCCTTGAACGCGAACAGGCCGACGCTGACCAGGTTGACCCCCAGCCAGGCCGCCCAGTTCTCGATGTACTTGCGGCCCAGCAGCCACTGGCCGACCAGGCTGCCGGCGGTGGGGAAGGCGTCGAACCAGGGCACGTCGGAATCGGTGTAGTGGCGCAGGAACAGCGCCAGCGCCGGCCAGGCCAGCGCCAGCGCGGCGAGGCAGGCGAACGCGGCGTGGCGCGGCAGGCTGCGCACGCGCAGGCGTCCGCCGTCGTCCATGGTGCCGCGCAGCCATTGCCACCAGCCCCACAGCGCGACGATGGCGAAGAAGATCTGCAGCGAGGCTTCGCCGTAGAGCCGGCTGTCCCAGAACACCAGGAAATAGAGCAGCGAGGAGACGATCGCCAGCGGCCAGCCGAGCGGGTTGACGCGCATGTTCAGCGCCACCATCGCCAGCGACAGCACGAGCGCGATCAGCTCCAACCAGCTGGCCGGCGAACCCCACAGCGTGAAGGCGGGCGCGAACAGCGGCCGCAGCAACTGCAGCAGCGACTCCATCGCGAGCGGCGCGGCGCGCTCAGCGCTTGGCCGGCGAGATCTGCACGAAGATCTCGTCGGGCTTGACCATGCCGAGGTCGAAGCGGGCCTTCTCCTCGACCATCTCCAGGCCTTCCTTCAGGTCGCTCACTTCGGCGAGCAGCTGCGCATTGCGCTGCCTGCCCGCCTCGTTGAGCTTCTTCTGCTCGGCGAGCTTGCCCGAGAGCTCCATCACGCGCGGCACGCCGCCCTTGCCGAACCACAGTTCGGCATGCACCAGCGCGAGCAGCGCCAGCAGGGCGATCGTGACCAGGCGCATGGAGCGTGGGCCTCAGCGCAGGTTGTAGAAGGCCGCGCGGCCGGGGTAGCTGGCGACGTCGCCGAGGTCTTCCTCGATGCGCAGCAGCTGGTTGTACTTGGCGATGCGGTCGGAGCGGCTCATCGAGCCGGTCTTGATCTGGCCGGCGTTGGTGCCCACCGCGATGTCGGCGATGGTGCTGTCTTCCGTCTCGCCGGAGCGGTGGCTGATGACGGCGGTGTAGCCGGCGCGCTTGGCCATCTCGATGGCGGCGAAGGTTTCCGAGAGCGTGCCGATCTGGTTGATCTTGATGAGGATCGAGTTGGCGATGCGCTTGTCGATGCCTTCCTTCAGGATCCTGGTGTTGGTGACGAACAGGTCGTCGCCGACCAGTTGCACCTTTTGCCCCAAGCGCTCGGTGAGGTGCTTCCAGCCGTCCCAGTCGCCCTCGTGCATGCCGTCCTCGATCGAGACGATGGGGTACTTGTCGACCCAGGTGGCGAGGATGTCGGTCCACTCCGGCGCCGAGAGCGTCAGGCCCTCGCCCTCGAGGTGGTACTTGCCGTCCTTGTAGAACTCGCTGGCGGCGCAATCGAGGCCGATGGCGACCTGCGAGCCGGCTTCGTAGCCGGCCTTGTCGATGGCTTCGAGGATGAGCTGGATCGCGGCCTCGTGGCTGGCCACGTTCGGCGCGAAGCCGCCTTCGTCGCCGACGGCGGTGGTCATGCCCTTGCCGTCGATGATCTTCTTCAGCGCATGGAACACCTCGGCGCCGTAGCGAACGGCTTCCCGGAACGACGGCGCGCCCACGGGGATGATCATCAGCTCCTGCAGGTCGAGGTTGTTGTTGGCGTGCGCGCCGCCGTTGATGACGTTCATCATCGGTACCGGCATCTGCATGCCGCCCGAGCCGCCGAAGTAGCGGTAGAGCGGTAGGCCCGATTCTTCAGCCGCCGCGCGCGCCACCGCCATCGAGACGGCCAGCGTCGCGTTGGCGCCCAGGCGGCTCTTGTTGTCGCTGCCGTCGAGATCGATCAGGGTCTTGTCGAGGAAGGCCTGCTCGGAGGCGTCGAGGCCCAGCACGGCCTCGCTGATCTCGGTGTTGATGTGCTCGACCGCCTTCAGCACGCCCTTGCCGAGATAGCGCTTTTTGTCGCCGTCGCGCAGCTCGATGGCCTCGCGCGAGCCGGTGGACGCGCCCGAGGGCACGGCTGCGCGGCCCATGGTGCCCGACTCCAGCAGCACGTCGCACTCGACGGTGGGGTTGCCGCGGCTGTCGAGGATTTCTCTACCGACGATGTCGACGATCGCACTCATGGTCTTGTCTTCCCTGGAAGTTTCGGTTGTCGTGAATTCTGGGTCAGCAGGAGAAATCGTTCTCCAGCAGCGGCTGCGTCTTGATCACGCGGTCGAGCGCGACGAGCTGCTCGAGCAGCGCCTTCATGTGCTTGAGCGGCACGGCGTTGGGGCCGTCGGACAGCGCCTTGGCCGGGTCGGGGTGCGTCTCCATGAAGAGGCCCGCGACGCCCACCGCCACCGCCGCGCGCGACAGCACCGGCACGAACTCGCGCTGGCCGCCGCTGCTGCTGCCTTGCCCGCCGGGCAGTTGCACCGAATGGGTGGCGTCGAACACCACCGGCGCGCCGGTCTCGCGCATGATCGCCAGGCTGCGCATGTCGGAGACGAGGTTGTTGTAGCCGAAGCTCGCGCCGCGCTCGCAGGCGAGGAAGCTGTCTTCGCTCAGGCCCTTCTCCCTGGCCGCCGCGCGCGCCTTGTCGATCACGTTCTTCATGTCGTGCGGCGCGAGGAACTGGCCCTTCTTGATGTTGACGGGCTTGCCGCTCTGCGCCACGGCGCGGATGAAATCGGTCTGGCGGCACAGGAAGGCCGGCGTCTGCAGCACGTCGACCACCTTGGCCACGGCCGGAATCTCGGCTTCGCTGTGCACGTCGGTCAGGATGGGCAGCTGCAGCTCGCGCTTCACCTTGGCGAGGATCTCCAGGCCACGGTCCATGCCCGGGCCGCGGAACGAGGTGCCGCTGGAGCGGTTCGCCTTGTCGTAGCTCGACTTGAAGATGAACGGAATGCCCAGGGCGGAGGTGATCTCCTTCAGGTGCCCGGCCACGTCCATCTGCAGCTGCTCGCTCTCGACCACACAGGGGCCGGAGATGAGGAAGAAGGGCTTGTCGAGGCCGACCTCGAAACCGCACAGCTTCATGCCACTGCCTTCACGTTGCCGACGGCGCGTTCGCTCTGGTGCTGCAGCGCGGCCTTGATGTAGGACGTGAACAGCGGGTGCCCGCCCCAGGGCGTCGACTTGAACTCGGGGTGGAACTGCACGCCCATGAACCAGGGGTGCACGGCCCGGGGCAGCTCGACGATCTCGGTCAGCTTCTCGCGCTGCGTGATCGCCGAGATCACCAGGCCGGCCTGCTGCAGCTGATCGAGGTAGTTGACGTTGGCCTCGTAGCGGTGGCGGTGCCGCTCGGTGACGACGCTGCCGTAGATCTCGTGCGCCAGCGTGCCGCTCTTGACGTCGGAGCTCTGCGCGCCCAGGCGCATCGTGCCGCCCAGGTCGGAGTTGGCGCTGCGCTTCTGGATCGAGCCGTCGCGGTCTTGCCATTCGTCGATGAGCGCGATCACGGGGTGCGGCGTCGCCGGGTCGAACTCGGTGCTGTTGGCGTTGGCGAGGTTCGCCTTGTGGCGTGCGTACTCGATGGTCGCCACCTGCATGCCCAGGCAGATGCCGAGGTAGGGGATCTTCTTCTCGCGCGCCAGGCGCGCCGCGCAGATCTTGCCCTCGATGCCGCGCTTGCCGAAGCCGCCGGGCACCAGGATGGCGTCGAACTCGGCGAGCCGGGCCACGTTCTCGGGCGTGATCGTTTCCGAATCGACGTACTCGATCACCACCTTGGCGTGGTTGTGGATGCCGGCGTGGCGCAGCGCCTCGTTGAGCGACTTGTAGGAGTCCGACAGGTCGGTGTACTTGCCGACCATCGCGATCTTCACCGAACCCTTGGGGTGCTCGACCTCGGCGACGAGGTCGTCCCAGCGCTTCAGGTTGGCCGGCGGCGTGGACAGGCGCAGCTTGTCGCAGATGAGGCCGTCCAGGCCCTGCTCGTGCAGCATGCGCGGCACCTTGTAGATGGTGTCCACGTCCCACATCGAGATCACGCCCCAGCGCGCCACGTTGGTGAACAGCGAGATCTTGTCGCGCTCCTCCTCGGGCACCGGGCGGTCGGCGCGGCACAGCAGCGCATCGGGCTGCACGCCGATCTCGCGCAGCTTCTGCACGGTGTGCTGGGTCGGCTTGGTCTTGAGCTCGCCGGCCGCGGCGATCCAGGGCACGTAGGTCAGGTGCACGAACGCGCTCTGGTTCGGGCCCATCTTCAGGCTCAGCTGGCGCACCGCCTCGACGAAGGGCAGCGATTCGATGTCGCCCACCGTGCCGCCGATCTCGACGATCGCGACGTCGACCTCGTGGTCGGTGCCGATGCCGGCGCCGCGCTGGATGAACTCCTGGATCTCGTTGGTGACGTGCGGGATCACCTGCACCGTCTTGCCGAGATAGTCGCCGCGGCGCTCCTTCTCGAGCACGCTCTTGTAGATCTGGCCGGTGGTGAAGTTGTTGGCCTTGCGCATCTTCGTGGTGATGAAGCGCTCGTAGTGGCCCAGGTCGAGATCGGTTTCGGCGCCGTCGTCGGTGACGAACACCTCGCCGTGCTGGAACGGCGACATGGTGCCCGGATCCACGTTGAGATACGGATCGAGCTTGATGAGGGTGACTTTGAGGCCGCGCGATTCCAGGATCGCGGCGAGGCTTGCAGAAGCGATGCCCTTGCCCAGCGAGGACACCACACCGCCGGTGACGAAGACGAACTTGGTCATGGAGGGCGGCACTCGATCACGAATGCCCTGGTGGTAAAGCGCGATTATAGGCGTGGGCCCATTCCTTCCACCCATTGCAGTACCGCCGCCGCCGTCTCGTCGGGCTTCTCCATCGGGAACAGGTGGCCGCCTTCGATGGTCGCGAAGCGGCCGTGCGCCAGCGCCTTGGACGCCGCGATGCCGCCCTGGCGCATCTCGACCGACTGCGTGCCGGCGAGAAACGCCACCGGGCACTTCGGCGCGTGGCGGTGCAGCAGCGTGCCCAGGTGGTGCGGCAGCGTGTCGTAGATGCGCGTCTCGACGGCGCGGTCGAAGGCGAGCCGGGTCTTGCCGTCGTGCTCCTCGAAGCCGGCGCGCACGTAGTCTTCCAGCACGCGCGGATCCCAGCGCGCGAATACCGCCTTGGCGGCGAAATGCGCGCGCACCGCGTCGCGGTCCGGCCACTCGTGGCGGCGCGTGCGCGAGACGCGGCCCGGCGAGACGCGCCGCACCAGCCCGGTGGCCTTGACCACCTGCAGGCTGTGCGCGCGCCAGCCGGTGACCACCGGCGAATCGATCATCACCAGGCCGGCGGCCAGATCGGGCCGCTTGCACACGGCCAGCAGGCTCAGCAGGCCGCCCAGCGAATGGCCGACGAACACCGCCGGCGCCTTCACCTCGCGCTCGGTGAAGTGGATCAGCTGGTCGCGCAGCTTGGGCCAGTTGCTCGTGACGGGGTAGGTGGCGTCGTGGCCGAACTTCTCGATGGCGTGCACCGCATGGCCGGCGGCACGCCAGATGTCGAACAGCACGCGGTAGGTGCCGGCCGGAAAGCCGTTGGCGTGGCTGAAGACGATGGGCAGTTTCGCGTCAGGCATCGCGTCAGATGATCCGCTCGCCCGGGTGGGTGATCTTGCGCATGGTCTCGAAGCGGCTGTCGGCGCCACGCAGCGGGTGCGCCGTCGCGCCGCCGTTCCAGTGCGGATCCTCGATCGACTCGAACACCTGGCGCAGCTTCTGGCCCCAGCTGCTGCGGATCATGTGGAAGTACGGGTTGTGCTCGTCGATGCAGGCGATCTTGTCGCTGGCGAACTGCTCGCGCTCGTAGACCAGCAGGTCCAGCGGCAGGCCGACCGAGAGGTTGGACTTGAGCGTCGAGTCCATCGACACCAGCGCGCACTTGGCGGCTTCGTCCAGGCCCGTGGCCGGCGTCAGCATGCGGTCGAGCACCGGCTTGCCGTACTTGCTCTCGCCGACCTGGAAGAAGCAGGTCTCGCGCGTCGCCTCGATGAAGTTGCCGGCCGAGTAGACGAGGAAGAGGCGCATCGCCTCGCCCTTGATCTGCCCGCCGAAGATCATCGAGGCGTTGAAGTCGATGCCGCTCTGCTTGAGCGAGGGGCCGTCCTGCTCGTAGACGCGGCGCACCGCGCTGCCGAGCACGCGCACTGCGTCGAACATGCTGGTGGCGTTCCAGATCGTGATCGGCTCGCCGCCCGGGTTGTCGATCTTCTCGACCTGCAGGATCTCGCGCACCGACTGGCTGATCGAAAGGTTGCCGGCCGAGAGCATCACCATGAAGCGTTCGCCCGGCTGCTCGTAGACCATCATCTTGCGGAAGGTGCTGATCTGGTCGAGGCCGGCGTTGGTGCGCGAGTCGGAGAGGAATACGAGGCCGGCATCGAGCTTGATGCCCACGCAGTAGGTCATGGCGCGTCCTTGAGCAGGGCCTTGAGGCGGTACAGCGCGTCCAGCGCTTCCTTGGGGCTGAGGGTGTCGGGCTCGAGCGCGGCCACCGCGTCCTCCACCTCGGAGGGCAGGCGCTCGGCCGGCATGGGCGGCGGCGCGAACAGGTCGAACTGCGAGTCGCGCTCGCGCTGGGTCGATTCGAGCGACTCCAGCGTCGCGCGCGCCTGGCGGATCAGCCCGGCGGGCATGCCCGCCAGCCGCGCCACCTGCACGCCGTAGCTGCGGCTCGCCGGCCCGCCCTGGATGTCGTGCAGGAAGACGATGTCGTCGCCGCTCTCCACCGCCGACACGTGCACGTTGAGCGCGCGCTCGTGCTTGACCGGAAACTCGGTGAGCTCGAAATAGTGCGTGGCGAACAGCGTGAAGGACTTGTTGCGGTCGTGCAGCTGCGAGGCGATCGCCCCGGCCAGCGCCAGGCCGTCGAAGGTCGAGGTGCCGCGGCCGATCTCGTCCATCAGCACCAGCGACTGCTCGGTCGCGCCGTGCACGATGGCGGCGGCCTCGGTCATCTCGAGCATGAAGGTCGACTGCGCGTTGGCCAGGTCGTCGGCCGCGCCGATGCGGGTGTGGATGGCGTCGATCGGCCCGAGCCGGCAGGCCTTGGCCGGCACGTAGGAGCCCATGGCCGCGAGCAGCGTGATCAGCGCCACCTGGCGCATGAAGGTGCTCTTGCCGCCCATGTTCGGGCCGGTGATCACCAGCATGCGGCGGTTCGCATCGAGCCGGCAGTCGTTGGCCATGAAGTTGCCCGCGCCGGTCTCGGCCAGGCGTGCCTCGACCACCGGGTGGCGGCCGCCCTCGATGTCGATGCAGGGCTCCTTGACGAAGGACGGCCGGCACCAGCCCAGCGTGCGGGCGCGCTCGGCCAGCGCCGCCAGCGCGTCCAGGCTGGCCAGGCCGCGTGCCAGCGCGGTGAGCGGCTCCAGGTGCGTCTGCAACTGGTCGAGCACCTGTTCGTAGAGCAGCTTCTCGCGCGCCAGCGCGCGCTCCTGCGCCGACAGCGCCTTGTCCTCGAAGGTCTTGAGCTCGGGCGTGATGAAGCGCTCGGCGTTCTTCAGCGTCTGGCGGCGCAGGTAGTCGCCCGGCACGCGATCCAGGCCGCTGCTCGTGACCTCGATGTAGAAGCCGTGCACCTTGTTGAACTGCACGCGCAGGTTGGCGATGCCGGTGCGCGCGCGCTCGCGCGTTTCCAGGTCGAGCAGGTAGGCGTCGCAGTTGGCGCCGATGCCGCGCAGCTCGTCGAGCGTGGCGTCGAAGCCGGGCGCGATCACGCCGCCGTCGCGCAGCAGCACGGCCGGCTCCTCGGCGATGGCCGCCAGCAGCAGCGCCTCGATCTCGCCGGGCGGGTGCAGCGCGTCCCAGAGCAGGTCCAGCAGCGTGGCGGCGCCGTGCGGCACGCAGGCCAGCAGCGCCGGCAAGGCTTGCAGCGTGCTGCGCAAGCCGGCCAGCTCGCGCGGGCGCACCTGGCGCAGCGCGATGCGCGCGGTGCTGCGCTCGACGTCGCTGACGCCGCGCAGCGCGGCGCGCAGGGCGTCGATGTCGGTGTGCAGCAGCGCTTCGATGGCGTCGTGGCGCTGCGAGGCGACGCGGCGCTCGCGCAGCGGCTGCGTCAGCCACTGGCGCAGCGCGCGGCTGCCCATGCCGGTGCGGCAGCTGTCCAGCAGCGAAAGCAGGGTGGGCGCCTCCTCGCCGCGCAGCGTCTGCGTCAGCTCGAGGTTGCGGTGCGTCGTCGGCGGCAGTTCGAGCAGCTCGCTCGAACGCCGCACCGCCAGCGTGCGCACATGCGCGAGCGACTGGCCCTGGGTGTGCTCGGCGAAGGCCAGCAGCGCCGCCGCGGCGGCCTGGGCCGCGGTGAGGTCTTGCGCGTTGAAGCCGGCCAAGTTGGCCACGCGCAGCTGCTCGCAGAGCTTGCGGGCGCCCAGCGCCGCGTCGAACTGCCAGCCGGGGCGCACGGTGAGCGGCGCGCGCGAAGCGCCGAGCGCCGCGCTGCCATGCTCGCGCTCGACCAGCACTTCGCTCGGCTGCAGGCGCGCCAGCCAGCTCGCCAGCTCGCGCTCGCCGCATTCGGCCAGGCCCAGCTCGCCCTGCGTCAGTGCGAGCCAGGCGAGGCCGAAGCTGTTGCCCTGCCTGGCGACGGCGAGCAGCAGCGAATCGCTCTTGTCGGCCAGCAGCTCGGTGTCGGTCACCGTGCCGGGCGTCACCACGCGCACCACCTTGCGCTCGACCGGCCCCTTGGCCGTGGCCACGTCGCCGACCTGCTCGCAGATCGCCACCGCCTCGCCCATGCGGATCAAGCGCGCGAGGTAGCTCTCCACCGAATGCACCGGCACGCCGGCCATCACCACCGGCTCGCCGGCACTCTGGCCGCGCGCGGTCAGCGTGATGTCGAGCAGGCGGTTGGCGCGCCGAGCGTCCTCGAAGAAGAGCTCGTAGAAATCGCCCATCCGGTAGAAGACGAGCGTGTCGGGGAAGTCGGCCTTGATGCGCAGGTACTGCTGCATCATCGGCGTGTGGCCGTCGAAGGCGGCCGTCGCGTGCTGCTCCACCGCTGCGTGCTCCGGCGGCTCAGTGCGAGCTGTCTTCGTCGCGCGCGGCGTCCGCCTTGCGGATGCGCACCGGGCCCTTCTTCTTGGCGGCCGGCGCGGCGGCCACCGTGGCGGCCAGGGCCTGCTCGGGCGTCGTTTCCGGCGCAGCGGCGTGAGCCGTCGGCTCGTCGGCCTTGATGGCCTTGCTGTAGGGCGCGAGGATCTGCACCAGCTGCGCGTAGACCTTCGGGTTGCCCGCCACGACTTCGCGCTGGTAGAGGTAGTCGGCCTCGCCGGTGAAGTTGCCGATCAGGCCACCGGCCTCGGTGATCATCAGCGAGCCGGCGGCGATGTCCCAGGGGTTCAGGCCGGTCTCGAAGAAGCCGTCGTACCAGCCGGCGGCGACGTAGCACAGGTCCAGCGCCGCGGCGCCGGGGCGGCGCAGGCCGGCGCAGTGCTGCATCACCTCCTCGAACATCTGCACGTAGCGCTTGAAGTTGTCGCCCTTGCGGAAGGGGAAGCCGGTGCCGATCAGCGCGTCCGACAAGCGCGTGCGCTTGGACGCGCGCAGGCGCTTGTCGTTCAGGTAGGCGCCGCGGCCCTTGCTGGCGTAGAAGAGGTCGTTGCGCGCCGGGTCGTAGACCACCGCCTGCTGCACCTGGCCGCGGTGCGCCAGCGCGATCGACACCGCATAGACCGGGAAGCCGTGCAGGAAGTTGGTGGTGCCGTCCAGCGGGTCGATGATCCAGACGAACTCGCTGTCGCGCGCGCCGTGCGTGCGGCCGGATTCTTCGGCCAGGATGCCGTGGCCGGGGTAGGCGGCCAGCAGGGTCTCGATGATGGCCTGCTCGGCGGCCTGGTCGACCTCGCTGACGAAGTCGTTCGGTCCCTTGGTGCTGATCTTCAGCAGATCCAGGTCGAGCGAGGCGCGGTTGATGATGGCCCCGGCGCTGCGTGCCGCCTTGATGGCGATGTTGAGCATGGGGTGAAGCGCTTGCGACATGGAGCAACCTGGCTGAAGTGGGGACCGACGGGGAGGAAAGAGCAGGGCAGTGGCGTCGAAGCCGCTGCGGATAATGGCGATTTTATCGCGCCCCCATGCAAGCCCCGGACCCGACGCGCTTCATCCTCATCGGCACCAGCCACCCCGGCAACGTCGGCGCGGCGGCGCGCGCGATCAAGGTGATGGGCTTCTCCGAGCTGTGGCTGGTGGCGCCGCGCGACGCCGAGGCGCCCCGGCGCGACGAGGCCATCGCGATGGCCAGCGGCGCCACCGACGTGCTCGCCGCCACGCGCGTGGTGGCCACGCTGGCCGAGGCGCTGGAAGGCGTGAGCTACCTGTGCGCCACCGCGATGACGCCGCGCGACTTCGGCCCGCCGACCTTCGCGCCGCGCCGCCTGTTCGAGACGCTGGCGCCGTCGCCGCAGCGCGTCGCCTTCCTGTTCGGCTCGGAGCGCTTCGGCATGAGCAACGAAGACGTCTACCGCTGCCATGCCTGCCTGAGCATCCCGACGCGCGCCGACTACGGCTCGCTCAACCTCGCCCAGGCGGTGCAGCTGATCGCCTACGACTGGCGCGAGGCGCTGGGCGGCTTCGCCGTCGAGCCGCGCACCACCGATGCGACGCTGGCCGACGCCGCCTCGGTGCAAGGCCTGCTCGAGCACTGGCAGCGCACGCTCGTTTCCATCGGCTTCCTCGACCCGGCCGCGCCCAAGAAGCTGATGCCGCGCCTGAACCAGCTGCTGGCCCGCGTGCAGCCGAGCCGCGAGGAGGTCGACATCCTGCGCGGCATTGCCCGCTTCGTCGGCAAGGCGCGGGACTGAGGGCTACACTGAAGCCATGTTCCAGCGCCTGCGCGAAGACATCGAATGCATCCTCGAGCGCGACCCCGCGGCGCGCTCGCGCTGGGAGGTGCTCACCTGTTATCCGGGCCTGCACGCGCTGCTGATCCATCGCTGGGCGCATGCGGCCTGGAAGGCGCAATGGCACTGGCTGGGGCGCTTCCTCTCGCACACCGGCCGCTTCCTGACCGGCATCGAGATCCACCCTGGCGCCAGCATCGGCCGGCGCGTCTTCATCGACCACGGCATGGGCATCGTCATCGGCGAGATGGCCGAGATCCACGACGAGTGCACCATCTACCAGGGCGTGACGCTGGGCGGCACCTCGCTCGTGCGCGGCGCCAAGCGCCATCCGACGCTGGAGCGCGGCGTGATCGTCGGCGCCAACGCCTGCATCCTCGGCGGCTTCACGGTCGGCGCGGGTGCGCGCGTCGGCTCGGGCGCGGTGGTGACCAAGCCGGTGCCGGCCGGCGCCACGGCGGTGGGCAACCCGGCGCGCATCATCGAGGCCCAGGCCGATGCGGCGCGCGAGGAAGCCTCGGCGCGCATGGGCTTCTCGGCCTACGGCGTGACGCAGGGCGACGACCCGGTGGCGCAGGCCATGAAGGGCCTGATCGACAACGCCTCCGGGCACGAGCACCAGATCGCGTTGCTGTGGCAGGCGATCGAGAAGCTCTCGCAGCGCTCGCGCGAGTTGCCCACGCCCGATTGCGTGCCCGAGGAGGCGCACACCACCGAGCAGTTCGACGCGGAGCAGCTCAACCGCTTGGTGAAGTGAAGTCGCGCGTGCTCAGAGCGCCAGCAGGAAGGGTGCCAGCAGCCAGAGGAAGCGCCAGTCGCGCGGCACCTCGATGACCAGCGGCGAGCTGTAGGGCCCGACGAAACCGTCGGGCTCGATGCTGCGGTAGCGGAAGTAGTAGGTGCCGCCCTGCGAGGGGCGCGGCAGCGTCCACTCCGGCACGCTGAGATCGGCCTGCGCGACGATCTCCTTGAACTGCGCGTCGCGCGCCAGCTCGACATGCTGCATGTCCTCCGGCCGCCCTCTCCAGGCCAGCAGCAGTGACTTGCCATCCTCGCCCAGGCCGCCCTTGGGCGGCTCGGGCAGCGGGCGCAGCTCGAAACGCTGCGCGTCGCCGAACGGACCCTTGTCGCCATCGGCGCGTGTGCTGGCCAGGCGCCAGAAGTAGGTGCCGGGGCCGCCCAGATCGAGCGTGAGCTTGTTGCCTTCTACACCCTCGCGTTCGGCGACGAGCTCGGTGAAGCGTTCGTCGCGCGCCACCTGCACGCGGGCCGTCTTCGCTTCGAGGTTGGGCGACCACTGGAACTCCACCGGCCCGAGCGACTGCTTGCCGCCCGAACGCGGCGCGTTCGAGGCCGGCGGCTCGGGGCGCGCCTTCAGCACGAAGGCGCGTGCCGCGTCGTAGCCCTCGATGCCCTGGCCGTCGAGGCGGCGCGCGCGCAGATGCCAGCGTGCGTCGTCCAGCCCGGCGATGCGCACGTCGGTGCCGGCGGGCACGCGGATGTCGCTGATGATGCGCTCGAAGGCTTCGTCCTGCGCCACCTGCACGCGCACGGTCGCCTTCTCGGCCGGCAGGGCGAAGCGCACCAGCGGACGTTCGAAGCGCCCCGGCATCGCGGTGAGGTCCGGCGCCGGCAGCAGCTTGACCGGCTCGGGCTTCTTCGCGCTCGCGTCGATGGCCGCGCCGAAGCCGGCCGGGATGTCGGTGCCGGTGCTGCGCTGCGCCGATTCGAGCTTGACCTTGCCTTCCAGCACTTCGCTGCGCGTGGCGCCGCTGTCGCCGTCGAGCGCGACGCGGTACTGCGTGCCGCGCACGCCGACCACCGCCGTCGGCGTGGTCACTTCGAGCGGCTGGCTGCGCTTGAGCTTGGCGGCCAGCACCTCCACCGAACCGCGCAGCATGCGCATGCTGCCGGCGAACCAGCCCTCGGCCGCCAGCTTCGCCGCCTGCGCCTCGGTGGCGCCGGGGCCGCGGCTGGCGACGATCTCCGCCAGGCTGGACGGCGGCACGCGCACGCGCGAGCCATCGGCCAGCGCGAGCACGGCCGAGCCGTTCGCGCCGGTTTCGATCTGCTGGCCCTCGGCCAGCGCCATGCCCGGCTGCGCGGGCGCGCCGGCCACGCGCACCTCGCCGACGCTGCTGGCCAGCGCCACCGGCAAGGGCTTCGTGCGCATCAGCCGCGCCGGCACGCGCAGGATCTGGCCGGGGCGGATCAGGTTCGCATCGGCCAGCCGGTTCAGCCGGGCGATCTCGCGCCAGGCCTGCGGGCCGGTGAATACGGTTTCCGACAGGCCGATCATCGTGTCGCGCTCGCCGATGCGGTAGTCGATGATGGCCTCCTGCGCCGAGGCCGAGGCAACGACCGCGAAGCAGGCGAGGGCCAGGGCGTGGCGCAGCGCTCGCGGGCTCGTCATCGCGGCGCCCGGATCGCGTTCTTGGGACGGAAGGCCTTGCAGACCGCTTCGTCGGTCTCGATGTAGGGGCCGCCGATCAGGTCGATGCAGTAGGGCACGGCGGAGAAGATGCCGTGCACGCCGCGGTCCTTCAAACCTTCGAGCGTTTCGGCAATCGACTTGGGCTGGCCGGGCAGGTTGATGATCAGCGCCTTGCCGCGGATCACCGCCACCTGACGCGAGAGGATGGCCGTGGGCGTGAAGTTCAGGCTGATCTGGCGCATCTGCTCGCCGAAGCCGGGCATCAGCTTGTCGGCCACGGCGAGCGTCGCCTCCGGCGTCACGTCGCGCGGCGCCGGGCCGGTGCCGCCGGTGGTCAGCACCAGGTCGCACCTGGCGCTGTCGACCAGCTCGCGCAGCGTCGCGGCGATGCCATCCTGCTCGTCGGGGATGAGGCGCGGCTCCCAGGCGATCGGGTTGCGCACGGCGCGCTCGAGCCACTCCTGCAGCGCCGGGATGCCCTTGTCCTCGTAGATGCCGGAGGACGCGCGGTCGCTGATGGACACCACGCCGATGCGGATGGGGGCTAAGGCTTCACTCATGGTCGTCGCGGACTTGCTTGATGAACTGGAACAGCTCGCGGAACGCGCGCCCGCTGCGCTGCTCGGGGGCGAGCGCGGCGTCCTTGCGCGCGCTGCGCACCAGGCTGCGCAGCTGCTGCGTGTCGGTGGCGGGGTACTGCTGCACGAAGGCGCCGATGCCCGCGTCGTCGGCGATCAGCTCGGCGCGCCAGCGCTCGGCCTCGTGCAGCGAGAGCGAATCCTTGGCGCGGCCGAGCTGCATGTCGAGCACCGCCTGGCGGATCGGCGCGGTGTCCACGCCGCGCATCAGCTTGCCGATGTACTGCATCTGGCGCCGCCTGCCTTCGTGCGAGCGCGTGCGCCGGTATTCGTGCACCGCGTCGCGCAGGCCTTCGGGGATGTCCAGACCCTGCACGCGCGACTCGGGCAGCGCCACCAGCGCTTCGCCGAGGTCCTGCAGTTCGTGCGAGGCCTTCTTGCGCTGCGTCTTGCTGGGGCGCTCGTCGGCGAAGCCGGCGTCGTCGTTCGGTGGGGGCAGGTCGGGGCGGGACATCGGCGGACAGGGCGCCGAGGCGGCGCGAACGGCTGGGTATGATAGCCCGCCCCTTGCCGCCACCTGCGCACGCAGCCGCCTCCATGACCGACCCCAACGCCCGCGGCTTCGCCCACACGCGCGAACAGTTCCAGCAGCTGGCCGAAGACGCGCTGGCGCTGGCGCGGACGCTGGGCGCCAGCGAGGCCGGCGTGGAGGTCTCCGAGGGTGTGGGGCTGTCGGTCAGCGTGCGCAAGGGTGAGGTCGAGAACGTCGAGCGCAACCGCGACAAGTCGCTCGGCATCACGGTCTACGTCGGCAAGCGGCGCGGCAACGCCAGCACTTCCGACTTCTCGCGCAGCGCGCTGGAGCAGACCGTGCGCGCCGCGCACGATATCGCGCGCTTCACCGCCGAGGATCCGGCCGCCGGCCTGCCCGAGGTGGAAGACCTCGCCTTCGGCGCCGCTGCCGAGCGTGATCTCGATCTCTACCACCCCTGGCCCATCGTCGCCGAGCAGGCCGTCGAGATCGCACTGCGCTGCGAGGCCGCGGCGCTGGAGACCGATAGACGCATCACCAACTCCGACGGCGCCGGCGTCTCGGCGCAGCAGGCGCACTTCTTCATGGCCAACAGCCGCGGCTTCCGCGGCGGCTATGCGAGCTCGCGGCATTCGCTCTCGGTGGCGCCGATCGCCTCCGAGCCCGGCCGGCGCGGCGACGACATGCAGCGCGACGCCTGGTACAGCTCGATGCGCTCGCCCGACGATCTGGCCGCGCCCGAGGCGGTGGGCCGCTACGCCGCCGAGCGCGCGCTGTCGCGCCTGCGCGCGCGCAAGGTGGCCACCGCCGAGGTGCCGGTGCTGTTCGAGTCCACCGTCGCGGCCGGGCTGATCGGCGCGCTGGTGCAGGCCACCAGCGGCGGCGCGCTGTATCGCAAGTCGACCTTCCTGCTCGACAGCCTGGGCAAGGAAGTGCTGGCCCCGCACCTCGACCTGCACGAAGACCCGCACGTGCTGCGCGGCAAGGGCAGCGCGCCCTTCGACGACGAAGGCGTGGTCACGCGCTCGCGCGACGTGGTCAGCGCCGGCGTGCTGCAGGGCTACTTCCTGTCGAGCTACTCGGCGCGCAAGCTCGGCATGCGCACCACCGGGCACGCCGGCGGCTCGCAGAACCTGCGCCTGGCCAGCCGGCTCACCCGGAGCGGCGACGATCTCGATGCGATGCTCAAGAAGCTCGACCGCGGCCTGTTCGTCATCGAGCTGATGGGGCAGGGCGTCAACCCGGTCACGGGCGACTACTCGCGCGGCGCGGCCGGCTTCTGGGTCGAGGGCGGGCGCATTGCCCATCCGGTGCACGAGGTCACCATCGCGGGGCATCTGCGCGACATGTTCAAGGGCATCGTCGCCGTCGGCGCCGATGCCTATGCGAGCGGGGCCAAGACGACCGGCTCGATCCTCGTGGAACGCATGAAGCTCGCGGGCAGCTGAGCCCCTCGGGCGCGTAGTTTTGCGGAGGGGAAAACACCGGGCGGGGCCCTGACACCCCCCTCCTAGAATCCTCGCGCTCGACTCACCCTCTCGCGCATCCACCTCAGGAGACTCCGCATGGAACGTCGCTCATTCATCCAAGGTGCCGGCATCGCCGGCGTGCTGGCCGCAGGCACCGCACCGGCCATCGTCCACGCCCAGGCCACGATCCGCTGGCGCCTCGCCTCCAGCTTCCCGAAGTCGCTCGACACCATCTTCGGCGCGGCCGAGGTGTTCGCGAAGAAGGTGAGCGACATGAGCGGCGGCAAGTTCCAGGTGTCGGTGCATGCCGCGGGCGAACTGATGCCGGCCTTCGGCGTGGTCGACGGCGTGCAGGGCGCCTCGGTCGAGATGGCGCACACCGCGCCCTACTATTTCTTCGGCAAGGACCCGACCTTCGCGCTGGACTGCGCCATTCCCTTCGGCCTGAACAGCCGCCAGATGACCGCCTGGATGTGGGAAGGCAACGGCCTGAAGCTGATGCGCGACTTCTACAAGAACTACAACATCGTCAACTTCCCGATGGGCAACACCGGTGCCCAGATGGGCGGCTGGTTCCGCAAGGAGATCAAGTCGCTGGCCGACATCAAGGGCCTGAAGATGCGCATCGGCGGCTTCGGCGGCAAGGTGCTCGAGCGCATCGGCGCGGTGCCGCAGAACATCCCCGGCGGCGAGATCTACTCGGCGCTCGAGAAGGGCACCATCGACGCCGCCGAGTGGGTCGGCCCCTACGACGACCTCAAGCTCGGCTTCAACAAGGTCGCGCCGAACTACTACTACCCCGGCTGGTGGGAAGGCGGCCCGCAGCTGACGCTGTTCGTCAACAACAAGGCCTACGAGGGCCTGTCGGCCGAGTACAAGGCCATCGTCGAGAGCGCCGCGGCCTACGCCCACATCGACATGCAGGCGCGCTACGACGCGCGCAACCCGGCGGCGCTGAAGACGCTGGTCGGCCAGGGCACCAAGCTGTTCCGCTTCCCGAAGGACATGATGGAAGGCGCGTTCAAGGCCGCCATGGAGGTCTATGCGGAGCTGAACGCGAGCAACCCGGCCTGGAAGAAGATCTACGAGGACTACGCCGCGTTCCGCCGCGACTCCAACCTCTGGTTCCGCTTCACCGAGGCGGGCTTCGACGACTTCATGCAGTCGCAGAAGCTCTGATCCGGCCGGCCCGGACCTGACGAGAGGCTCCGCTTGCGGGGCCTCTTTCCTTTCAGGCCAGCCGCAGCGCCATCACCCCGGCCAGCACCGCCAGCGTGCCGGCGATGCGCAGCGCGCCGAAGCCTTCCTTCAGCCACAGCGCGCCCAGCAGCGCGGCGAACAGCACCGAGGTTTCGCGCAGCGCCGCCACCAGCGCGACGGGCGCGCGCGTCATCGCCCACAGCGCGATCGCATAGGAGCCGAACGAGGCCGCCGTGCCCAGCAGCGCGACCGGCCAGCGAGCGCGCGCATGGGCGAGCGTGGACTGCATCTGTGCGCGGCGTCGCCACAGCACCAGGAGGAGATAGGGCAGGCCCTCGAAGAGAAACAGCGTGGCGACGTAGGCCAGCGCATTGCCGGCGGCGCGCACGCCCAGCCCATCGATGACGGTATAGAGCGCGATGATGGCTGCGTTGGCGAGCGCATAGCGCAGCGCCTTGGCCGGATGTCCAGCTACCGCGCCGCGCGAGAGCCCGATCGCGACCACGCCCGCGCTCACCGCCAGCACGCCGGCCCAGGCCGTGCCGCCCAGCGCTTCGCCGATCAGGGCCGCACTGGCGGTGGCCACCAGCAGCGGCGCGAGGCCGCGCATCACCGGGTAGGTGAGCCCGAGTTCGCCATGCTTGTAGGCACCGACCAGCGCCACGTAATAGCCCAGGTGCACGACGTTGGAGGCCACGAGGAAGGGCCAGGCCGCGCGCGCCGGCAGGCCGACGGCGGCCACCACCGGCAGCGCGATCACCACCCCCAGGCCGCGCATCAGCGCGGTATCCAGCGCCTTGTCGCTGCCGCCCTTGATGAGCGCATTCCACGAGGCGTGCAGCAGCGCGCCGAACAGCACCGCGGCGAGCACCGCGCCGTCGAGCGCCATCGCTCAGCGCCGCTGCCGGGAATCCTCCGGCAGTTCGGCCAGCTTGGAATTGCGGATGCGCGTCTGCGAGAGCACGCCGGCCGAATCGAGGATGGGGTAGGCGATCGAGCAGATGTGCGAGTTGATGCGCTTGAGGTCGCTGATCAGGTCGAGGTGCAGCGAACTCGTCTCGATGCTCTGCGCGGTGTTGTCCTGCAGCCGCGCGATGTGGCTGGCGGCGTACTCGCGCTCGAGGTCGCGGAAGCGCGCCTTCTCCTCGAGCAGCTTCTTGGCGTCGCGCACGTGGCCGTCGAGGAATACGCTCATGCCCAGGCGCAGGTTGGCCAGCAGCCGCTCGTGCAGGTGGCTGATCTCGGCGAGGCCAGCCTCGGAGAAGCTGCGGTTCTTGCGGATCTTCTTGTCCTCCACGTCCTGCAGCACGCGCTCGATCACGTCGCCGATCTGCTCCATGTTGATGGTGAAGGAGAGGATGTCGGTCCAGCGCCGGCTCTCGCGTTCGGAGAGCGCCTCGCGCGAGATCTGCGTCAGGTAGAACTTGATCGCCGAGTAGAGCTCGTCGACCGTGTCGTCCATGTTGCGCAGCTGCTCGGCGAGTTCGAGGTCGTTGTGGCGGATCACCGGCAGGATGCCGCGCATCATCGTCTCCACCACGTCGGCCTGGTGCAGCGCCTCGCGCGCCGCGCAGCTGATGGCCAGCGAGGGCGTGGCCAGCGCCGAGGGGTCGAGGTGGCGCGGGCGGTCGGCGTTCGCGCCCAGGCGCGGCTCGGGCAGCACGCGCTCGACGATGCGGCCCACCACACCGGTGAAGCTGATGAACAGCAGCGCCAGCAGCAGGTTGAAGCCGAGGTGGAACCACACCACCTGCTCGTGCACGGCGCCGCCGCTGAGCTGCAGCCACACGTGCGCCTGCGGCAGCAGCGGGATGGCGAGCGCCGCGCCCAGGCCTTTGAAGATCAGGTTGCCCAGCGGCAGGCGGCGCACCTGCGGCGAGGCGCCGCCGGTGGCCAGCAGCGCCAGGAAGCCGCTGCCCAGGTTGGCGCCCAGCACCAGGCCGAGCGCGACGGTCACCGGCACGATGCCCGAGGCGGCCAGCGTGGCGGTGAGCAGCACGATCGCGAGGCTCGAGTAGGACAGAACGGTCAGCGTCGCGCCGACCACGATGTCGAGCAGCACCTCGTTGGGCAGCGAGGCGAGCAGGGCGCGCACCGCGGGCGATTGCGTCAGCGGCGTGGTCGCCTCGACGATCAGCTGCAGCGCCAGCGTGATCAGGCCCAGGCCGATCAGCACGCGGCCGATGCGGCCGACGCTGGTGTCCTGGCGCGTCGTGAACATCACCACGCCGGCGAAGATCAAGAGCGGCGAGAGCCAGGAGAGGTCGAAGGAGAAGACCACCGCCATCATCGCGCTGCCGACGTCGGCGCCCAGCATCACCGCCAGTGCCGGGCCGGCCGCGACCAGGCCCTTGCCGACGAAGCTGGCGACGATCAGGCAGGTGGCGGTGGCCGACTGCACCAGGCTGGTCACGCCCCAGCCGGCGGCCACGGCGGTGAGGCGGTTGCTGAAGCTCTTGCCGAGGATGTTGCGCAGGTTCTCTCCGGCCACGCGCAGCATGCCGGTGCGAACGAGGTGGGTGCTCCACACCAGCAGGGCGATGGCGGCGAGCAGGTTGAGCAGGTGGATCAAGTCGTCTCCGGGCTGCGCTTCAGGCCTTGGCCTGCAGCATCTGCGAGATCTGCGCCGCGGCGGCCTGCAGCCGCGGCAGGAATTGCGCGACCATCGCCGCGGCCGGCGTGCGCGCCGCCTGGCCGCTGACGTTCATCGCGGCGATGGCACGGCCGGCGCGGTCGCGGATCGGTACCGCCAGCGACACCAGCCCTTCCTCCAGCTCCTGGTCGACCAGGCACCAGCCTTGGGCGCGCACGCGCGCCAGCTCGGCGTGCAGCGCGGCGGCATCGGTGATCGTGCGCGCGGTGTGGGCCACGAGCGGATGCTGGCGCAGCAACTCGTCGACGGCGCTTGTTTCGAGTTCGGCCAGCAGCATGCGGCCCATGGACGTGCAGGCGGCCGGCAAGCGGCTGCCGATGCCGAGATTGATGCTCATGATCTTGTGCGTCGGCACGCGCAGCACGTAGACGATGTCGGCGCCGTCGAGCACCGCGGCCGAGCAGGATTCCTTCAGCGCTTCGACCAGCTTTTCCATCACCGGTTCGGCCAGGTTCCACAAGGGCAGCGAGGAGAGGTAGGCGAAGCCGAGGTCGAGGATGCGCGGCGTCAGGCAGAACTGCCGGCCCTGGCTGCGCACGTAGCCCAGGCCTTCGAGCGTGAGCAGGATGCGGCGCGCGCCGGCGCGTGTCAGGCCGGTGCGCTGGGCGACTTCGGTCAGCGTCTGCTGCGGCGCGCGGGCGTCGAAGGAGCGGATCACCGCGAGGCCGCGCGCGAAGGACTGGACGTAGCTGTCGCCGGGGCGCGGGGCCGTGTCGGCGGCGGGCGTGGTCTCGGACTCGGGCATGCCCCAGTCTATCGCCCCGCGATGCAACCCCGTTCGGGCTGAGCTTGTCGAAGCCCACCGCGTGCCACGCGCCGCCCTTCGACGTGCTGAGGGCGAACGGTGTTGGGTATTCAGAGGCTGGGCAGGCCGAGTGGGCGGCTCTCGCCGAAGACGGGGCGGTCTTCGGCGCCGAAGGCCGGCACGGCGCGGCCGCGGCCCTGGCGCTTGGCTTCGTAGAGCGCCTGGTCGGCGCGGCGCAGCGCCTCGTCGAGCGATTCGTCGGCCTGCAGCTGCACGACGCCGAAGCTCAGCGCCAGCACCGGGCCGCCCTGCGCGCCGTGGCGCTGCCCGAGCCGCGCGACGATGCGGTCGGCGACGCCGATCGCGTCGTCCACCGCGGTGCCGGGCAGCAGCACCGCGAACTCGTCGCCGCCGAGGCGGCCGGCGATGTCGGGTGCGCGCAGCGCCTCGCGCACGCAGCCACCCACCTCGCGCAGCGCGGCGTCGCCGGCGGCGTGGCCCTGCTCGTCGTTGATGCGCTTGAAGTGGTCGACGTCGAGCATCATCAGCGCGCACGGCGTCGCCACGCCTTCGGCGAGCGTGCGCGCCGCCAGCTCGTGGAAGTGCCGACGGTTGGGCACGCGGGTGAGCACGTCGATGTCGGCGAGGAAGCGCAGCTGGCGGTGCATCTCATGCAGCTGCGCCTCGCTGCGTTCGTTGGTGAGCATCAGCGCGAGGTAGACCATCACCAGCGACGAGATCACGATCACCAGGCCGCTGGCCAGCAGCAGGCCCTCGGCGAACGGGCTGGCGGGCGGCAGGGCCAGCGCCGCCGAGACGCGCAGCGCCTGCAGCACGGCCGCGGCGAGCTCGATGCCCACCAGCATGCGCGTGGCCACGCTGGCGCGCCGCTCGGGCATGTGCCAGACCAGCGTGGCGCCGTACAGGTGCAGCAGGCAGGCGCCGGCGGCGAAGGCCGCCACGCGCGCCGCCAGCGCGCCCTCGGCGGCCCACACGGCGAGCCAGGCGAGCCAGGCCGCGGCGAGCAGCAGCGCATCGACGGCCTGCGGCACGCGGCTCGGGTGGCGCGGCGTGAAGCGGCGCATGCCGCCCAGCACCACCACCGGCCATTGCAGCAGCAGCAGGTTGGCCAGCGGCAGCAGTTCGGGTGCTGCGTCGCGAAACATCTGCAACAGGCAGCCCAGGGTCAGCAGCCATTGCGCGCTCACCCACCAGCCCATGCCGCGGTAGGTGCGCTGCGTGGCGGCGTAGAGCGTCATCACCGCGGCCGATGCCGCCACGGCGACGGTGCAGACGATGAGCAACGTGGGCAGGTGAAAGTTCATGGTGCCGGCCTCGGACTGCATTCTGGCCGTGCGGCGCGACGCCTGCGTTACCTCTTTGGGGGGATCGGGTTAGGGGCGCGGGGGTCTGCAAGAATGCGTGCCGCAAGGAGAAACAGCACATGGCCATGGACGTGGTGGATTTCGAGATCAAGGGTTCGGAGATGCAGTTCGTCGAGGTCGAGCTCGACCCCGGCGAGGCGGCCGTCGGCGAGGCCGGCAGCATGATGTTCATGGACGCCGGCATCCAGATGGACACGGTGTTCGGCGACGGCAGCGCGCAGCAGGGCGGCCTGTTCGGCAAGCTGCTCGGCGCGGGCAAGCGGTTGATCACCGGCGAATCGCTGTTCACCACCGTCTACACCAACCAGGGTTCGGCCAAGCAGCGCATCGCATTCGCCGCCCCGTACCCCGGCAAGATCCTGCCGATGGATCTGCGCCAGCTCGGCGGCACGCTGATCTGCCAGAAGGACGCCTTCCTGTGCGCGGCGCGCGGCGTGTCGCTGGGCATCTATTTCCAGCAGAAGCTCTCGGTGGGCTTCTTCGGCGGCGAAGGCTTCATCATGCAGAAGCTCGACGGCGATGGCCTCGCCTTCGTGCACGCCGGCGGCACGGTGCTGCGTCGCGAACTGCAGGCCGGCCAGACCCTGCTGGTCGACACCGGCTGCCTGGTGGCGATGACGCCGAACGTGAATTTCGAGATCCAGTACGTCGGCAAGATCAAGACGGCGCTGTTCGGCGGCGAGGGGCTGTTCTTCGCCAAGCTCACCGGGCCCGGCACGGTGTGGCTGCAGAGCCTGCCGTTCTCGCGCCTGGCCTCGCGCGTGTTCGCGGCCGCGCCGCAGACCGGCCGCGGCGGGCGCGAGGAAGGCTCGGTGCTGGGCGGCTTCGGCGCCGGCGGCCTGCTCGGCGGCGTGCTGGGCGGCGACGATGAGTGAAAGCCCGCGCCGCTGGCTCGCGGCGCTGTGCGCGCTGGCATCGCTCGCCGCGACCGCGGCGCACGCGGCGCCGGTGCAACTGGAGGCGCTGACCTCCACCGAGCTGCGCGCGCGCGTCGCCGCCGGCACGACGATCGCGCTGGTGCCGATCGGCGGCACCGAGCAGAACGGCCCGCACATGGTGCTGGGCAAGCACAACGTGCGCGTGCGCGCGCTCGCCGAGCAGATCGCCGAGCGCCTCGGCAACGCGCTGGTGGCGCCGGTGATCGCCTACGTGCCCGAGGGAAGCATCGAACCGCCGCAGTCGCACATGCGCTTTCCCGGCACGCTCTCGATCCCCGAGCCGGCCTTCGAGGCGATGCTGGAGGGCGCGGCGCTGAGCCTGTGCCACCACGGCCTGCGCGATGTGGTGCTGCTGGGCGACCACGGCGGCTACCAGAAGAGCCTGCAGCGCGTGGCCGCGCGCGTGCGCCGCGACGGCTGCCGCGTGCATGCGCCGCCCGAGTACTACCGCGCGTCGCAGGACGGCTACGCGAAGCTGCTCGGCGAGCGCGGCTACGAGTCGGCCGAGCGCGGCCAGCATGCCGGCCTGGCCGACACCTCACTGGCCCTGGCCATCGACCCCGCGCTGGTGCGCCCGGAATGGCTGGGCCGCCGCAGCACGCCGGCCGAGCGCCCGGGCGTGACCGGCGACCCGCGGCGCGCCAGCGCCGAATTGGGCCGCCTCGGCGTGGCCCACATCGTCGAGGCGACGGTGGCGGCCATCCGCGAGCGCACCGGCGCTCGTTGACAATCCCGTCCGGATCTTTCCTGCGAACGAAGCGACATGAACAAGAAGCGAAATACCGTGCTCCTCACCCTGGCCGCACTCGGTCTGGTGGCCGGCGCGCAGGCACAGAGCGCCGCGCCGGCTGCCTCCGCAGCCGCAGCCGCGGCGAAGAACGTCTACGCCGAGACCGCCGCCGGCAAGTTCAGCCCGGCCGTGCAGGGCGACCTCGAGCGCGTCTACGTGCCCAACCTGCGCAGCGGCGACGTCTGGGTGGTCGACCCGCAGGCGATGAAGGTGGTCGACCGCTTCAAGGTCGGCATCGGGCCGCAGCACATCGTGCCCTCGTGGGATCTGCGCACGCTGTGGGTCACCAACAATGCCGAGGGCCGCACCGACGGCAGCCTGACACCGATCGACCCCAAGACCGGCAAGCCGGGCAAGCCGGTGCTGGTCGACGACCCGTACAACATGTACGCCACGCCGGATGGCAAGTCGGCCATCGTCGTCGCCGAGGCGCGCAAGCGGCTCGACTTCCGCGACCCGAAGACGATGGCGATGCAGTACTCCATCGACGTGCCGGGCTGCCCGGGCGTCAACCACGCCGACTTCTCCATCGACGGCCGCTTCGCCATCTTCACCTGCGAGTTCACCGGCTCGGTGGTGAAGATCGACCTCGAGCAGCGCAAGGTGCTGGGCTACCTGCAACTGCAGATGCCCGCCACGCGCATCAAGGAGAAGCCCGGCGCGCCGCGCGTGCAGGCCGGCCAGGTGTGGGAGCCGGGCGAGAGCGAGGTGTGCACCGTGAAGAAGGGCATGCCGCAGGACATCCGCATCTCGCCGGACGGCAAGCGCTTCTACGTCGCCGACATGCATGCCGACGGCGTGCACGTCATCGACGGCGAAGCCTTCAAGGAGGTCGGCTTCATCCAGACCGGCCTGGGCGCGCACGGCCTGTACCCGAGCCGCGACGGCAAACAGCTCTATGTGGCCAACCGTGGCTCGCACAAGATCCACGGCCAGCGCCTGGGCGACGGCGGCGTGACGGTGATCGACTTCGCCACCGAGAAGGTGGTGGCGCGCTGGGCCGTGCCCGGCGGCGGCAGCCCCGACATGGGCAACGTCAGCGCCGACGGCAAGTACCTCTGGCTGGCAGCGCGCTTCGACGACGTGGTCTACCGCTTCGACACCGCCAGCGGCGAAGTCAAGCAGGTCAAGGTCGGCGCCGAGCCGCACGGCCTGACGGTGTGGCCGCAGCCGGGGCGCTACTCGCTGGGGCACACCGGCAACCTGCGCTGAGGAAGGCGGGCGCGGCGCATGAAGTTGATGTTGGACGCCTTCTGGCGCGCCGCGGCGTATTGCCTGCACCCGCGCGTCATCGCGCTGTCGGTGCTGCCGCTGGTGCTGATGGTGGCGCTCTCGCTGGGCCTGGGCTACCTGTTCTGGGACCGTGCCGTCGACGCGGTCAACGCCACGCTGCAGGGCTGGTCGCTCGTCACCACCTTCTTCACCTGGCTGGAGCGCTTCGGCCTGGGTGGCCTCAAGTCGGCGCTGGCGCCCTTGATCATCGTCTTCCTCGCCACGCCGGTGATCGTGGTGGTGGCGCTGCTGGCAGTGTCGGTGCTGATGACGCCGTCGATCCTGCACCTGGTCGCGCAGCGGCGCTTTCCCGATCTCGAGCGCCGCCATGGCGGCTCGTGGTGGCGCGGAGCATTCGGCTCGCTGCTAGCCACGCTGGTGGCCCTGCTGGCGATGCTGGCCTCGATCCCGCTGTGGCTGGTGCCGCCGCTGGTGCTGGTGCTGCCGCCGCTGATCTGGGGCTGGCTCACCTACCGCGTGCTCAGCTACGACGTGCTCGCCGAGCATGCCAGCCGCGAGGAGCGGCGCGAGCTGATCCGCCGCCACCGCATGCCGCTGCTGGCCATGGGCGTGCTCGCCG
The DNA here is from genome assembly GCA_017983795.1 of Piscinibacter sp. Lineage (GTDB taxonomy): Bacteria > Pseudomonadota > Gammaproteobacteria > Burkholderiales > Burkholderiaceae_C > Piscinibacter. The sequence continues at coordinate 80,505 of JAGOAS010000014.1, read as the reverse complement.
GCCTGCTGGGCGCGGCGCCGGGGCTGGTGTGGGTCTCGGGCGGCATGTTCGCGGCGCTGGCGCCGGTGCTGGTACCGGCGGCGATCTGGATCTATACGCTGGTATTCGCCTTCGCCGCGCTGTGGTTCTCGCACTTCGCGCTGGCCGCGCTGGCGGCGCTGCGCCTGGAGCGCGAGCCGCCCGCGCCGCCGCCGCTGGAGCCGCCGCCGTTCCCGCCCATCGAGGTGCTGCCTGCGCCATGAACTTCGGCCTGATCATCATCGGCGACGAGATCCTCTCCGGGAAGCGCGCCGACAAGCACCTGCCCAAGGCCATCGAACTGCTGGCCGCGCGCGGGCTCTCGCTCGCCTGGGCGCGCTACGTGGGCGACGACCCCGAGCGCATCACCGCCGATCTGCGCGATGCCTTCGAAGCCGCGCGCCGCGGCGACGTGGTGTTTTCCTGCGGCGGCATCGGCGCCACGCCCGACGATCACACCCGGCAGTGCGCGGCGCGCGCGCTCGGCGTGCCGCTGGCGCTGCACCCGCAGGCGGCCGAGCTGATCCGCGAGCGCATGCGCGACGTGGCGCGCGAGCAGGGCACGCCCTACGAGCCCGACCGGGCCGACAACGTGCACCGCCTCAACATGGGCGTGTTCCCCGAGGGCGCACGCCTCATCCCCAACCCCTACAACAAGATCGCGGGCTTCAGCCTGCACCCGGGCGACGGCGCGGGCGGCGTCTTCTTCGTGCCCGGCTTCCCGGTGATGGCCTGGCCGATGATCGAATGGGTGCTCGATGGCCACTGCGCCGCGGCGCATCGGGCCGTCGCCGTGCGCGAGAAGTCGGTCATTGTGTACGGCTCCATGGAGGCCACGCTGACGCCGCTGATGGAAGACATCGAGGCGCGCTTTGCCGGCATCAAGGTATTCAGCCTGCCCAGCGTCGACCACCCCGAGTGGGGCCGGCACATCGAGCTCGGCGTGAAGGGCGAGGCGGCCGCGCTCGATGCGGCCTACGCCGAGCTGCTCGCCGGCCTGCGGCGCCACGGCGCCGAACTGGGCCCCGAGTTGGTGCGCTAGCGGCCTGAAACGACGCACCATTCTGGGTATCGAGAATGCCCCAGGATGGTGCTCGGGGGCGGTCGATCGCCTTCGCAGCGCTGATCCGCTTGGCCGCGGTCAAGGCCCGGACGCTGGCATGCCTTCTGCTACATTCCTGTGCGATTTTTCGACCCCACCCACCTCTGATTACCCCAAGCCTGCCAGGAGATTTTTGATGGCCAAGACCGTTGCCGACGTGATGAAGATGGTGAAGGAGAACGAAGTCAAGTTCGTCGACTTCCGCTTCACCGACACCCGCGGCAAGGAGCACCACGTTTCCGTGCCTGTCTCCCATTTCGACGAAGACAAGTTCGCCTCCGGTCACGCCTTCGACGGTTCCTCGATCGCCGGCTGGAAGGGCATCGAGGCTTCCGACATGCTGCTGATGCCGGATCCGAACACCGCCAATATCGACCCCTTCTTCGAAGAGCCGACGCTGATCCTGAGCTGCGACGTGCTCGAGCCCAGCGACGGCAAGCCCTACGAGCGTGACCCGCGCTCGCTGGCCAAGCGCGCCGAGGCCTACATGAAGTCCTCCGGCCTGGGCGACGCCGCATTCTTCGGCCCCGAGCCCGAGTTCTTCATCTTCGACAACGTGCGCTGGAACGTCGACATGTCCGGCTGCTTCGTGAAGATCGAGTCCGAGGAAGGCGCCTGGAATACCGGCCGCGACTACGAGCACGGCAACAGCGGCTACCGTCCGACCGTCAAGGGCGGCTACTTCCCGGTGCCGCCGGTCGACAGCGGCCAGGATCTGCGCTCGGAGATGTGCCTGATTCTCGAATCGCTGGGCATCCCGGTGGAAGTGCACCACCACGAGGTGGCCAACGCCGGCCAGATGGAGATTGGCACCAAGTTCAGCACGCTGGTGCAGCGCGCCGACTGGCTGCAGTTGCAGAAGTACGTGATCCAGAACGTCGCGGCCGCCTACGGCAAGACGGCCACCTTCATGCCCAAGCCCATCGTCGGCGACAACGGCAGCGGCATGCACGTGCACCAGTCGGTGTGGAAGGACGGCAAGAACCTGTTCGCCGGCGACGGCTACGCCGGGCTCTCCGAATTCGCGCTGTTCTATATCGGCGGCATCATCAAGCACGCCCGTGCGCTCAACGCGATCACCAACCCCGGCACCAACAGCTACAAGCGCCTGGTGCCCGGCTTCGAGGCGCCGGTCAAGCTGGCCTACTCGGCGAAGAACCGCTCGGCCTCGATCCGCATCCCCTACGTGGCCAACCCGAAGGGCCGCCGCATCGAGGCGCGCTTCCCGGATCCCACCGCCAACCCCTACCTGGCCTTCAGCGCGCTGCTGATGGCCGGCCTGGACGGCGTGGAGAACAAGATCCACCCGGGCGAAGCCGCCACGAAGGACCTGTACCACCTGCCGCCGGAAGAGGACGCGAAGATCCCGACCGTCTGCCACAGCCTGGACCAGGCGCTCGAGTACCTGGACAAGGACCGCGCCTTCCTGACCAAGGGCGGCGTATTCACCGACACCTACCTCGACGCCTACATCGAGCTGAAGATGCAGGAAGTGCAGCGCTTCCGCATGACGACCCACCCGGTCGAGTTCGACATGTACTACTCGCTGTGATGTGAGCTTTTCACGCAGGGACGAAGGGACGGCCGCGGCCGTCCCTTTTTTCTGGAACTTCGGGCGTGCCGCCATGCACCGACGCTGGGCGACAATGGGCGCATAGCCTGTCGTCGGCCGGAGCCGACCACGCGTTGGGCAGGCAAGGAGACCTTCCGCATGCACCGCTTCCATCCCACCCTGGCACTGCTGCTCGGCGCGACGCTGGCCTGGCCCGCGGCCGCGCTCGCCCAGGGCGCCACCGTCTACCGCTGCCCGGGCAACGTCTACACCAGCAGCGCCGACATCTCCGCCAAGGAGGCGGAAGCCAAGGGCTGCAAGACCATCGAAGGCGCACCCATCACGGTGATCCAGGGGCAGCAACCGCGGCCGCGCAGCGGCACGGCCGTGCCCGAGGCGCCGCGCCCGGCCGACTCCAAGGTCGATCCTTCGCAGCAGCGCGCCCGCGACGGCGACGCACGCCGCATCCTCGAGTCCGAGCTGAAGAAGGAAGAGGACAAGCTCGCGCAGCTGCAGAAGGACTACAACAACGGCGAGCCCGAGCGCCGCGGCGACGAGCGCAACTACCAGAAGTACCAGGACCGCGTGGCCGAAATGAAGGCCGCGATCGCGCGCAAGGAGAGCGACATCGCTGCGATCAAGCGCGAGATCGGCAAGCTGCCGCCCTCGTGAGGAAGAGCGCGTCGCCGCCGGCGCCCGATGCGGCCGCGGCCGACGCCGCCTACGCCGCCTTCGACCACCTCGCCACCCTGGTGGCGGTGGTCTCGCCCGAGGGGCGCTGCATATTCGCCAACGCCTCGTTCGAGGACGTGCTCGGCCTGTCGCGGCGCAGCGTGCAGCGCGGCGCGCTGTTCGACTGGTTTGTCGACGCCGGCACGCTCAAGGAAACCGTCGCGGCGGTGGCGCGCAACGAGTTCTCGACCAGCCGCATGGAGACGCTGCTGCGCCGCCCCGGGCCGGGCGGCGGCGACGCGCTGCCGGTGCACGCCATCGTCACGCAGATGGACGGCACGCCGCACGTGCTGCTCGAGCTGGTGGAGATCGAGCAGCAGACGCGCCAGGACCGCGAGGAGCGCGCGCTCGAGCAGGCCAAGGCGAACAAGGAGCTGATCCGCAACCTCGCCCACGAGATCAAGAACCCGCTGGGCGGCATCCGCGGCGCGGCGCAGCTGCTCGAGATGGAAGTCGAGAGCCGCGCACTGACCGAGTACACGCAGGTCATCATCAACGAGGCCGACCGCCTGCAGGCGCTGGTCGATCGCCTGCTCGCGCCGCACCGCAAGCCGCACGTCGTCAGCGACGTCAATATCCACGAGGTCTGCGAGCGGGTGCGCTCGCTGATCATGGCCGAGTTCCCCAAGGGCCTGAAGGTCGCGCGCGACTACGACGTCTCGATTCCCGACTTCCGCGGCGACCGCGAGCAGCTCATCCAGGCGGTGCTGAACATCGCGCACAACGCCGCGCAGGCGCTGCAGCCGAGCATCGCCGCCGGCGACGCGCTGATCACGCTGCGCACGCGCATCGCGCGTCAGGTGACGCTGGGCAAGCAGCGCTATCGTCTGGCACTGGAATTGCATATCCAGGACAACGGCCCGGGCGTGCCCGAGTCCATCCGCGAGCACATCTTCTACCCGCTGGTCTCGGGGCGCGACGGTGGTTCGGGGCTCGGGCTCACGCTCGCGCAGACCTTCGTGCAGCAACACCAGGGCACGATCGAATGCGAGAGCGAACCGGGCAGGACGCTGTTCAAGATCCTGATTCCGCTGCCTTGATTCCATGAAACCCATCTGGATCGTCGACGACGACCAATCCATCCGCTTCGTGCTGGAGAAGGCGCTGGCGCGCGAGGACCTGGCCGTGCGCAGCTTCACCAACCCGCGCGACGTGCTCGCCGCGCTGGAGACGGACGAACCACAGGTGCTGGTGTCGGACATCCGCATGCCCGGCGGCTCGGGCATCGAACTGCTCGGCAAGGTCAAGGAGCGCCATCCCGGCCTGCCGGTCATCGTCATGACCGCCTACTCCGACCTGGACAGCGCGGTCAGTGCCTTCCAGGGCGGCGCCTTCGAATACCTGCCCAAGCCCTTCGACGTGCCCAAGGCGGTGGAGCTGATCCGCCGCGCCGTCGACGAGAGCCTGCGCGAGGAGGTGCGCGACGCGGCGCAGGCGCAGATGCCCGAGATGCTGGGCCAGGCGCCGGCCATGCAGGACGTCTTCCGCGCCATCGGCCGGCTCAGCCAGAGCCACGTGACGGTGCTGATCACCGGCGAGTCGGGCACGGGCAAGGAACTGGTGGCCAACGCGCTGCACAAGCACAGCCCGCGAGCCAGCGGCCCCTTTGTGGCCATCAACACCGCAGCGATCCCCAAGGATCTGCTCGAGAGCGAGCTGTTCGGCCACGAGCGCGGTGCCTTCACCGGCGCGCAGACCACGCGCCGCGGCCGCTTCGAGCAGGCCGACGGCGGCACGCTGTTCCTCGACGAGATCGGCGACATGCCCTTCGACCTGCAGACGCGGCTGCTGCGGGTGCTCAGCGACGGCCAGTTCTACCGCGTCGGCGGCCACAACCCGATGCGCGCCAACGTGCGCGTGATCGCGGCCACGCACCAGAACCTCGAAGACCGCGTGCGCCAGGGCGTCTTCCGCGAGGATCTGTTCCACCGCCTCAACGTCATCCGCCTGCGCCTGCCGCCACTGCGCGAGCGCCGCGAGGACATCCCGGCACTGGCGAAATTCTTCCTCGGCAAGAGCGCCAAGGAGCTGGGCGTGGAGGCCAAGCGCTTCACGGACGCGGCGCTGGCCAGGCTGATGCGCTTCGACTTCCCCGGCAACGTGCGCCAGCTCGAGAATGTCTGCCACTGGCTGACCGTGATGGCGCCGGCGCAGGTGATCGAGCCCAAGGATCTGCCGCCCGAGCTGAGCGGCGAGGCGGTGGCCGCGGCGCCGGCGGAGCCGGTGCACGAGAGCGCGATGCCGGCAGCGAGTGCGCCGGCCGCCGTCGCCGCCGTCGTCGCTGCTGCGCCGAGCTACGCCGTGCCGGCAGCCCCGACGCCGGGTGCACCGGATGCCGACTGGCTGGCCGGCCTCGAACAGGAAGCGCGCCAGCTGCTGCTCGCCGGCGCGCCCGAGGTGTGGGACGAACTCACCAAGAAGTTCGAGGCGCGCCTGATCCACGCCGCACTCGACGTCACGCGCGGCCGCCGCATCGAAGCGGCGCACAAGCTCGGCATCGGCCGCAACACCATCACGCGCAAGATCCAGGAACTGGGGCTCGACGACTGATCAGTCAGCCAGCTCGACGACCACCGGCGCGTGGTCGCTGGGCCGCTCGTTCTTGCGCGGCGCCTTGTCGATGCTGCAGGCACTGACGCGGCCTTTCAGCGCCTCGCTGACGAGGATGTGGTCGATGCGCAGGCCCTGGTTCTTGCGGAAGGCGAGGTTGCGGTAGTCCCACCAGCTCCAGCTCTTGGGCGGCTGCTCGAAGAGGCGGAAGGCGTCGTGCAGGCCGAGCGCGACGAGGCGGCGGAAATGCTCGCGTTCCTCGGGCGTGCAATGGATCTGCCCGGCCCAGGCGACGGGGTCGTAGACGTCGCGGTCTTCCGGCGCGATGTTGAAGTCGCCCATCAGCACCAGCTGCGGATGCGCGGCCAGCTCCTGCGCCACCCAGGCGCGCAGCGCGTCGAGCCAGCGCATCTTGTAGGAGAACTTGTCGCTGTCGGGCGCCTGGCCGTTGGGGAAATAGGCGCCGATCACGCGCAGGCCGCCGGTGCTGGCGGCGATCACGCGTGCCTGCTCGTCGTCGAAGCCGGGGATGTTGCGCACCACCTCCACGCTCTCGCCGCGGCTGAGCAGCGCCACGCCGTTGTAGGTGCGCTGGCCGAACCACTGCGCACGGTAGCCGGCGGCCTCGATCTCGGCGTGCGGAAACTTGTCGTCGGTGAGCTTGGTCTCCTGCAGCACGATGGCATCGACCGGATGCTCGGCCAGCCAGGCAAGCAGCTGCGGCAGGCGAACGGACAGCGAGTTGACGTTCCAGGTGGCGAGCTTCAAGGTCTTCCCAGGCCGCTGTTCAGCGGCGAGCCATGAATGGTGGCAGGCATCCTACAAGGATCCGGCGCCTGGGCTCGGCGCGGCCAGGTCGTGAACGATTTCGCGCGGGCCTGGAACCCCCGGGGGTTTGTCCCTAGCTCAAGCCGCCGCGCCGAGCTTGAGTTCAGCCTCAATGAGTCGAAACCTGTCCATGACGCCGATCAAAGGACAACGATCATGAAGCTGCGCAGCCAGATCCTGATGTACGGCCTGTTCGGCGCCCTGATGGCGCTGCTGGTCGGAGGGGTGGGATTCCACGCGAGCCGCGTGCTGGGGGACTCGATCGCCGCGTCCGTCGGCGCCGGGCAGGCGTCGCGCGCCAGCAGCGATGCCGACATGGCGCATGACGCCATCCGTGGCGATGTCCTGCGGGCCATGTTCGGCACGCTCGAGGGCAAGCCGGCCCAGGTGGAGGAAGCGCAGCGCGAGCTCAAGGAGCACGCCGAGAACTTCTCGCGGGCGATGGCCACGCTGGGGAAGCTTTCACTGAGCGCCGAAAGCGTCTCGGCGCTGCGCGAGGCGGAGCCCGCGGTAGCGCGATATATCGAAGCGGCGCAGCGCGCGATGCGCGCGATCGGCACGGACGCCGAGGCGGCGCGGCGCGAGATCGCCGCCGTGCAGATCGCCTTCAGCGACCTCGAGAAGCGCATCGCGGCGCTGAGCGACTCGATCGAGCGCAGCGGTCAGGCGGTCGAGTCGCATGCGGCCGCGAGCATCGAACGCTCGCAGTTGACGATCGGCGCCATCCTGCTGCTGACCGTGGCCCTGAGCCTCGCGTCGGCCTTCTGGCTGTCGGGACACCTGGCGCGACCACTGGCCCAGGCGGTGAGCGTGGCGGACCGGCTCGCGCAGGGCGACCTGACGGTCGAGGTGAATCCGATCGGCAATGCCGAGAACCTGCGCCTGCTGGAGGCGATGGGGCGCTTGCGAGGCAAGCTGCTCGAGATCGTCGAAGGCGTCAAGGCCAACGCGGACGAGGTGGCCAGCGCCAGCGCCCAGATCGCCCAGGGCAACCTCGACCTGTCGGACCGCACCGAGCGGCAGGCCAGCGCGGTGCAACAGACGGCGGCCACCATGGATCAGCTCGGATCGACGGTGCGCAGCAATGCCGAGCATGCGGCCCAGGCGCGGCAGCTCACGCAACAGGCCGCCGACGTGGCCGGAGAAGGCCACACGGTCATGGCACAGGCCGTGGAGACCATGCGGGCCATCGACCAGGGCTCCGACCGCATCGCGCAGATCGTGGGCACGATCGAGGGCATCGCGTTCCAGACCAACATGCTGGCCCTGAACGCGGCGGTGGAGGCGGCGCGCGCGGCCGAACATGGACGCGGCTTCGCCGTGGTCGCCGGGGAGGTGCGCGGCCTGGCGCAGCGCAGCGCGCAGGCGGCGCGCGAGATCAAGTCCCTGGTCGGCGCCAGCGTGGAGCAGATCCGGCACGGCGCCGGCCTGGTCGACCGGGCCGGCCAGACCATGAGCCGCATCGTCGATGCCAACGGGAAGGTGGCGCAGATCGTCGCGAATATCAGCGACGCCAGCGCGGAGCAGAGCCTGGGGGTCGGTCAGGCCGGGCAGGCGGTGGCGCAGATCGACGAGTCCACCCAGCAGAATGCCGCGCTGGTCGAGGAAAGTGCCGCGGCGGCGCAGAGCCTGAAGCAGCAGTCGCAACTGCTGGTGCAGGCGGTGGCGGTGTTCCACACGGGCACGGCGGCCCGAATGGCTTGACGCGAGACGCCGCGGCGTCGCCGCACAGGCGGCTCAGCGCGCGTTGAGCCCCTCGAAGAGGATGTTGTTCTCGAGGTGGATGTGCTGCATCAGATCCTCGCGCAGCGTGCGCAGGCCGGTGAACAGCGCGCGCCAGGTGTTGCAGGCGTCCGGCGGCTCCACCAGGCCGTGGGCGAGCTCGGCCATGCGCGCCAGGGCCAGCCCGTGCTGATCGTGTTCGAGCCGCATCATCTCGGCCGGCGGCAGCCCGACCGGGGGCACGCCACGGTTCAGCATCGGGAACAGGATCTGTTCCTCCTTCTGCATGTGGCTCTCGAGTTCACGCTGCATGGCTTGCAGGTGATCGGCCAGGCCATGGGGGCAGTCGGGCCGGTCGGCGTGGACCGTCTCCACCCGGCGCGCCAGGCGCACGAGTTCGGGCAGCTGCTGGCGGTGGCGCTCGTGGTAGCGCGCCAGCAGATGGTCGGTCAATTCGCGCACCGTGGCCTTGCGCCAGTCGCGCTGGCCGGCGTCGGCCGGGTCATGCAGCGCAGCGAGTTCGCGGGCCACGGCTTCGGCGTCCAGGCCCAGCGGGGCCGCCGCTTCGCGCAGGCTCGTCCTGCCGCCGCAGCAGAAGTCGAGCCGATGGCGGTGGAAGAGGGCGGTCGCGCCGGGGATGCTGCGCGCGAGGTCGCCGAGGGAACGGTCCAGCAGGGTCGAATCGGTCATGGGTTGAGACTCCAGTGTGGGTGGGCGCAGCGCGGGATATCGGACGCCGGGTGTCGACATGCGCGCTCAGCTGAACGCCTGGATCCCGGTGATCGCGCGCCCGAGGATCAGCGCGTGGATGTCGTGCGTGCCCTCGTAGGTGTTGACGACTTCCAGATTGACCAGGTGGCGTGCGACGCCGAACTCGTCGCTGATGCCGTTGCCGCCCATCATGTCGCGCGCCATGCGGGCGATCTCCAGCGCCTTGCCGCAGCTGTTGCGCTTCATGATGCTGGTGATCTCCACCGCGGCCGTGCCTTCGTCCTTCATGCGGCCCAGGCGCAGGCAGCCCTGCAGGCCGAGCGTGATGTCGGTCAGCATGTCGGCCAGCTTCTTCTGCACCAGCTGGTTGGCGGCCAGCGGCCGGCCGAACTGCTGGCGGTCGAGCGTGTACTGGCGCGCGCGGTGGTAGCAATCTTCGGCCGCACCCAGCGCACCCCAGGCGATGCCGTAGCGTGCGCTGTTCAGGCAGGTGAACGGGCCCTTCAGGCCGCGCACCTCGGGGAAGGCGTTCTCCTCGGGGCAGAACACGTTGTCCATCACGATCTCGCCGGTGATCGATGCGCGCAGGCCGACCTTGCCGTGGATGGCCGGCGCCGACAGGCCCTTCCAGCCCTTCTCGAGCACGAAGCCGCGGATCTGGCCGCCCTCGTCCTTGGCCCAGACGACGAAGACGTCGGCGATCGGGCTGTTGCTGATCCACATCTTCGAGCCGCTCAGCGCGTAGCCGCCATCGACCTTGCGCGCGCGCGTGATCATGCTGCCGGGGTCGGAGCCATGGTTGGGCTCGGTGAGGCCGAAGCAGCCGATCGATTCGCCGCTGGCCAGCTTGGGCAGGTATTTCTGCTTCGTTGCGGCATTGCCGAACTCGTTGATCGGCACCATCACCAGCGAGCTCTGCACGCTCATCATGCTGCGATAGCCCGAGTCGATGCGCTCGACCTCGCGTGCGATCAGGCCGTAGCAGACGTAGTTGAGGCCGGCGCCGCCATAGGCTTCGGGAATGGTGGGGCCGAGCAGGCCGAGCTCGCCCATCTCGCGGAAGATGGCGGGGTCGGTCTGCTCGTGGCGGAAGGCGTGCTGCACGCGCGGCAGCAGTCTCTGCTGGCAGTAGGCGTATGCGGCGTCGCGCACGGCGCGTTCGTCGTCGCTGAGTTGCTGGTCGAGCAGCAGGGGGTCGTCCCAGGTGAAGTGGGCGGCGCTGGCCATGGCAGGTCTCCGTTCGGAAAAAGGGGGGGTGGATCAGCGGGGTGTATCGGTCAGGGGGCGCACCGGCGGCAGCTCCAGGCGGCGCCGGCCGGCTTCGGGCGCGGCCAGCGGCTGCACCTCGTGCAGCGTCGCCAGGCAGCGGCGCGCCAGCTCCTGGTAGTAGGCGGTGGCCTCGCGCTTGCGCTGCAGTTCGCCGTCGCGCAGCTCGCGCAGCACGCGCGCCGGCGTGCCCACGCTCAGCGTGCGCGGCGGCAGCTTGGTGCCGGCCGGCACGAAGGCGCAGGCCGCGACCATCGCCTGCTCGCCGACTTCGGCCTCGTCCATCACCACCGCGTTCATGCCCACCAGCGCGTCGCGGCGCACGCTGCAGCCATGCAGCACAGCGCCGTGGCCGATGTGGCCGTTGGTCTCGACCACCATCTCGTGGTTCGGGAAGCTGTGCAGCACGCAGCTGTCCTGTACGTTGCTGCCGGCTTCGAGCACGATGCGGCCGAAGTCGCCGCGCAGGCTGGCGCAGGGGCCGACGTAGCAGCCGGGGCCGATGATCACGTCGCCGATCAGCACCGCCGTCGGGTGCACGAAGGCGCTCGGGTCGACCACCGGGGTCAGGCCGTCGATCTGGTAGCTGGGCATGGCTTTCGATTCAGGGGTGGGATGTAGCGGCCGTGTCGTGGCCGCCGAGGTAGACGTCCTGCACCTGCTGGTTGCGGCGCACCTCGTCGGGCGTGCCGCTGGCCAGCACGCTGCCGTCGACCATGACGGTGATGCGATCGGCGACGCGGAATACCGCATCCATGTCGTGCTCCACGAGCAGGATGGCGTGGCCGCGCTTGAGGTTGTGGAGCAGGTCCAGCATGCGCTCGGTCTCCTCGGCGCCCATGCCGGCCAGCGGCTCGTCGAGCAGCAGCACTTCGGGCGCGGTGGCCAGGCACATGGCGATCTCGAGCTGGCGCTTGCGGCCGTGCGACAAGGCGCCGGCCAGCAGATCCAGCTGCTCGGTCAGGCCGAGCGAGGCCGCAGCCTCACGCGCGCTGGCGTTGCTGTCGCTGCAGCGCTCGGCCGCCTGCCACCAGGCCCAGGGCCGCTGCCAGCGCGCCTGCGCAGCGAGCCGGCAGTTTTCCAGCACGCTGAACTCGGGGTAGATGGTGTTGCGCTGGTAGCTGCGGCCGAGGCCGGCGCGTGCGCGCTTCGGTTGCGGCCAGACCGTCACGTCCTGCCCCAGCAGTTCGATGCGGCCGGCGGAAGGCGCCAGTTCGCCCGAGAGCATGTTGATGAGCGTGCTCTTGCCCGCGCCGTTGGTGCCGATCACCGCATGCACCGTGCCGCGCTGCAGCTCGAGCGACACATCCGACACCGCCACCAGCCCGCCCCAGCGGCGCGTCAGGCCGGTGCAGCGCAGCAGCACCTCGGCGCCGTTCATCGCGCCGCCTCCGCGCTGCCGCGCGGCGAGCGCCCGAGCAGCGCTTCGCGCCAACGCTGCGGCAGGCCCACCAGGCCGCGCGGCAGCAGCGCCACGCTGGCGATGATGGTCAGGCCCAAGCCGAGGTTCCAATGCCGCGCCAGCGCGCCCCACACGGCTTCGGACTTGAACAGCTCCTGCAGCAGCGCGAAGGCGAAGGCGCCGATCAGCGCGCCGCGCAGGCGGCCCAGACCGCCCAGGATGATCATCACCAGCAGCGCGCCCGACACGTGCCAGCTCAGCAACTCGGGGTTGACGAAGCCGTCCTTCACCGCAAACAGGAATCCGCCCAGCCCGGCGATGCCGCCCGAGAGCGTGAAGGCCGCGAGCTTGTACGGATAGGTGGAGAAGCCGGTGGCGCGCATGCGCTGCTCGTTGACGCGGATGCCCGCCAGCGCGCGGCCGAAGCGCGAGCGCAGCAGCAGCGCCAGGCCCACGAATACCGCCGCCAGCAGCACGAGCGTCAGGCCGTAGATCACCTGCGGCCGGCCCAGGTCCAGGCCCGCCAGTTGCGGCGGCTGGCTCAGGTAGATGCCGTCGGTGCCGCCGCCCAGCGGCGTGTCGTGCACCGCGTAATAGGCCATCTGGGCGAAGGCCAGCGTCACCATGATGAAGTAGACGCCGCGCGTGCGCAGGCTGAGCGCCCCCACCGCCAGCGCGTACAGCGCCGCGGCGGCCACGCAGGCCGGCAGCAGCCACAGCGCCGAGGGAGAGTCCACTTGGGCCGAGAGCAGCACCGCCGCATAGGCGCCGATGCCGAAGAACGCCGCCTGCCCGAAGCACACCAGCCCGGTGCTGCCCACCAGCAGCTCGAGGCTGAGCGCGGCGATGGCGTAGATCATGGTCTTGGTGACCATGTCGATGCCGAACGACCCGCCCACCAGCGGATACAGCGCCAGCGCCGCGAAGGCCGCGGCGACGAAGGCCATCTTGGGAGATGCCGTCATCTCATCCGGCCCTGAACAGCCCGTCGGGCTTCCAGAGAAGAATGAGCGCCATCAGCACGTAGACCAGCACGCCGGCCGCCTGCGGCAGCAGCACCTTGCCGAAGGTGTCGACGATGCCGATCAGCAGCGCCGCCAGCAGCGCACCGCGCACCGAGCCGATGCCGCCGATCACCACCACCACGAAGCAGACGATCAGCACCTGGTTGCCCATGCCCGGGTAGACCGACGACACCGGCGCCGCCACCATGCCCGCCAGCACCGCGATGGCCACGCCGGCGGCGAATACCACGCGGTAGAGCACCTTGATGTCGATGCCCAGGCTCTGCACCATCTCGCGGTTGGTGCTGCCGGCGCGGATCATCATCCCGAGCCGTGTGCGCGCGAACACGAACCACATGCACGCGGCCAGGGCCAGGCACACCGCCGAGATGAAGAGCCGGTAGACCGGGTAGGTCATCACCTCGCCCAGCGGCAGCGTGCCGGAGAGGATGGCGGGCGGCTGCACGCCGTGCACGTCGTCGCCGACCAGCATGCTGCGCAGTTCCTCGAACACCAGGATCAGCCCGTAGGTCATCAGCACCTGCTGCAGATGCTCGCGCTGGTAGAGGTAGCTGAAGAACACCCACTCGAGCACATAGCCCAGCAGCACCGCCAGCACCACGCCCACCAGCAGCGTGGCGAAGAAGCCGCCGCCGAAGGTCGCCGCGACGATGGGCGCCAGCGCGAAGGCCATGTAGGCGCCGATCATGTAGAAGCTGCCGTGCGCCAGGTTGATGACGCCCATGATCCCGAAGATCAGCGTCAGCCCGCTGGCGACGAGAAACAGCAGCAGCCCGTACTGCAGCGAGTTCAGGCACTGGATGAGGAAGGTGGCGAGATCCACGCGTCCTACATCCGGCAGCCGCGCGCCGGATCGGCGAGCGCCTTGGAGGCCACGCCCACCACCTTGTTCTCCTTGCCGCTGACCTGGCGCAGGTAGATGTCCTGCACCGGGTTGTGCGACTTGGAAACGCTGAACGCACCGCGCGGGCTGTCGATCTTGGCCTTCTCGATCGCCGCGGCGATCTCCGCCTTCTTGCTCACGTCGCCCTTCACGGCGGTCAGACCGATGCCGAGCATCTGCGCCGCGTCGTAGCCCTGCACCGCGTAGACGTCGGGCTGCAGCTTGTAGGTCTTGGCGTAGGCGAGGCGGAAGTTGTTGTCGCGCGGCGTATTGAGCGAATCGGCGTAGTGCAGCGATGTCATCACGCCCTCGGCGTCGGCGCCTTGCGCTTCGAGCGTGCCGTCGGTGAGGAAGCCGGTGCCGTAGAGCGGGATGCTCTTCTTCAGGCCCGCGCCGGCATAGTCCTTGACGAACTTGACCGCGCCGCCGCCGGCGAAGAAGGAGAACACCGCGTCGGGCTTGGCCGCCGCGATCTCGGTCAGCAGGGCCTGGAACTCGACGTTGGGGAAGGGCAGGCTCAGTTCCTTGGCGACCTTGCCGCCGCCCTTCTCGAAGGCCTCCTTGAAGCCGCGCACCATCTCGTCGCCGGCGGCGTATTTCCAGGTGATGGAGACGGCGTTCTTGTGGCCCTTGGTGGCCATCACCTGGCCCATCGCGTAGCCGGTCTGCCAGTTGCTGAAGCTGGAGCGGAAGATGTTGGGCGCGCACATCGCGCCGGTCACCGCGTCGGCGCCGGCATTGGGCACCATCAGCAGGGTGCCGGTCTCCTTGGCCACCTTGGCCATGGCCATCGCGACGCCTGAGTGCACGGTGCCGACCAGCACGTCGACGTTGTCGCGCTTGATGAGCTTGTTGACGTTGTCCACCGCCTTGGCGGGGTCGGATTCGTCGTCGACCTTGAAGTACTCGATCTCGCGCCCGCCGAGCTTGCCGCCCTGTTCTCCGACGTAGAGCTTGAAGCCGTTCTCGATGGCATTGCCCAGCGCCGTGTAGGTGCCGGTGTAGGGCAGCATCAGGCCGACGCGCAGCTTGGGCGCGCCTTGCGCCGCGGCAGGCAGTGCGGCGGCCAGCGACAGCGCGGCCAGGGTGAGGGCGAACGGGGAGCGGTTCATGGGCTTGTCTCCTTGGATGGATCTGCTTGTTTTCAGCGCGCGGCGGCTTCGCGTTCGCGCAGCCGGAAGCGCTGGATCTTGCCGGTCGCCGTCTTGGGCAACTCGCTCAGGAACTCGATGGAACGCGGGTACTTGTAGGCGGCCAGGCGGTCCTTCACGAAGGCCTGCAGCGTGGCCGCGTCGGCTTCTTCGCCCGACTTGAGCACGACGAAGGCCTTGGTCTTGGTCAGGCCGTCGGCATCGGTCACGCCGATCACCGCCGCCTCCAGCACCGCGGGGTGCTGCACCAGCGTGGCCTCCACCTCGAAGGGGCTGACGTAGATGCCGCTGACCTTGAGCATGTCGTCGCTGCGCCCGCAGTAGGTATAGCTGCCGTCGTCGTTGCGCAGGTATTTGTCGCCGCTCTTGGTCCAGCTGCCCTGGAAGGTCTCGCGCGTCTTCTCGCGGTTGCCCCAGTACATCAGCGCCGCCGAGGGGCCCTGGATATAGAGCTCGCCCGGCTCGCCGCTCGCGGCCGCGGCGCCGTTCTCGTCGCGCAGCTCGATGCGGTAGCCCGCCACCGGCCAGCCGGTGGTGCCGTAGCGCACGCGCTCGGGCCGGTTGGACAGGAAGATGTGCAGCATCTCGGTGCTGCCGATGCCGTCGACGATGACGATGCCGAAGGCGCGCTCGAAACGCTCGCCGATCTCGGCCGGCAGCGCCTCGCCGGCCGAGGAGGCCAGGCGCAGCGCGATCGCGTCGCGTGCGGGCAACTGCGCATGCGCGAGCATGCCGGCGTAGCCGGTGGGCGCGCCGTAGAACACCGTGGGCTTGAGCCCGGGCGCGCCGGCGATGCCGCCCGTCCAGCGCTTGAACACCGCTTCGGGTGTCGGCCGCTCGGCCATCAGCAGCGTCGTCGCGCCCACGCTGAGCGGAAAGCTCAAGGCGTTGCCCAGCCCATAGGCGAAGAACAGCTTGGCCGCCGAGAAGCACACGTCGCTCTCGCGCAGGCCGAGCACGCCGCGGCCGTAGAGCTCGGCCGTCCAGTAGGGGTTGGCGTGCGAATGCACGGTGCCCTTGGGGCGGCCGGTGGAGCCGCTGGAGTAGAGCCAGAAGCCCGGGTCGTCGGGGCCGGTGGCGGACGGCTGCAGCAGCGGCTGTTGCGCGGCGACGAAGGCGTCGAAATCCTGCTCGGAGGGGTGCAGCGGCGCCGCCGGGTGCGAGACGATCACCTTGCGCAGCTCGTGATCGCTCTTGACCATGGCCGCGTTCAGCATCGGCAGCAGTGCGCCCGAGACCAGCGCCGCCTGCGCGCGCGAATGCTCGAGCATGTAGGCGTAGTCGTCGGCGCTGAGCAGCGTATTCACCGCCACCGGCACCAGCCCGGCATACATCGCGCCCAGGAAGGCCACTGGCCAGTGGTTGTTGTCGTGCATCAGCACCAGCACGCGTTCCTCGCGGCGGATGCCGAGCGCGCGCAGGCCCGCGGCGACGCGGCGCAGCTGCTCGGAGAGCGCGGCGTAGCTCAGCGCGCCGTGGTCGTCGACGAAGGCCGCCTTGCTGCCGCGCGCCGCGTTGCGCTCGATCAGGTGGGCGGCGAAGTTGAAGCGCGCCGGCGGCGCACTCACGCCGGGGTCGGTGGTGTCGTTGTCGGCTGCGTTCATGGCTGGCTCGAAGAGGGTCAGAGGCCCAGGTAGCGGGCCAGTTCGGGCCCGTGGCGCAACTCGGCGGCGCTGCCGGCGAGCACGACCTGGCCCTTCTGCAGTACCAGCAGGCGGTCGGCGTGTTCGCTCACCTGGCGGTAGTTGCGATCGACGATCAGCGTGGCGATGCCGTCGCTGCGGATCTGCGTGATCACGTCCCAGATCAGCGCGGCGATCCTGGGCGCCAGGCCTTCGGTGGCTTCGTCGAGCAGGATCAGCGCCGGGTTGGTCATCAGCGCGCGGCCGATGGCCACCATCTGCTGTTCGCCGCCGGAGAGCTGGCCGCCCAGGTGGTGCAGCCGCTCGGCCAGGCGCGGAAAGGTCTGCAGCACGCGCTCCAGCCCCCAGCCGCGGCTGTGCTGCGACGGCCGCGCGGCCATCACCAGGTTTTCGCGCACGCTCAGGTTGGCGAAGACGCCGCGCCCCTCGGGCACGTAGGCCACGCCGCGCCGCGCCACCTCGTGCGGCCGCGCGCGCGACAGGTCGGCGCCGGCGATGCGGATGCTGCCGTCGCGCCGCGCCACATGGCCCAGCAGCGTGCGGATCAGCGTGCTCTTGCCCATGCCGTTGCGGCCCAGCAGGCCGAGCGTCTCGCCGCGGCCGATGGCGATGTCCACGCCGTGCAGCACATGGCTGGAGCCGTACCAGGCATGCAGCGCGCGGCCGCTGAGCAGGGCGTCGTCGGCGTGGGGCGGGGTGGCCATGCGCCTCTCGGCTCCTCAGGCCGCGGGCACGGCGGCGGTGGCTTCGAGTTCGATCTTGCCGGGGTGGTCGAGCAGGTCGGAGACGAAGATCATGCTCATCGCAGGGTAGTGGCTGCCCATCAGCTGCCGCCATACCGCGCCGAGCTGCTTGCGCACCGCCAGGTAGCCGGGCTTGTCGCAGCAGTAGGCCGTCATGCGGCAGATGTGCTCGGGCCGGCCGCCGGCCTGCGCCAGCACCGTCAGCACGTTGCGCAGCGCCTGCTCGAACTGCGGCGCCAGCTCCTCGCTCTCGAAGATCTGCTGCGCGTTCCAGCCCACCTGTCCGGCGACGAACACGATGCGCGCACCGACGGGCGCGACGATGCCGTTGGCGTAGCCGATCGGGGCCTTCCAGCCGTCGGGCAGCAGGGTCTGCAGGGTCATGGCCATTGCCTCGCTGCGTCAGTCGATGTAGCGCGGCGGATCCGGGTCGACCGACCAGTCGCCGTCGGGCTGCGGCACCTTGGCCAGCCACTCGCGCACCAGCGCCACGTGCTCGGCCTCTTCCTGGCGCATCTCCTCGGCGGCCTTGCGCACCGCTTCGGTGGCGGCGGTGCCGGCCAGCTCGGCGAAGAAGGCCTCGGCGCGCTGCTCGGCCGAGAGCGCCAGCTGCAGCGCGTGCCAGGGGTGCATCAGGTAGTGCATCTCCTCGATGGGCACCACCTCGGGCGATTCGGGCGTGCCCCACACGCCGCTCTGGCGCGGCACCACCACGTCTTCGGCCCAGCCCATGTCGGCCAGGATCTGGTTGACGTGCAGCTGCTCGTAGCCCGCCATCTTGCGGAACAGCGCCGCCACGTCGAGGTTGTTGTGCGTCTCCATCATGTCGGCCAGCTCGGTGTAGCGGGCCACGGCCTCGCGCTCCATCGTGAGCGCCTGGCCCATCAGTTCGTTCAGCGAGCGCGGCGCGCTTTGCGCACCGGTGAAGCGTGGGCGGTTCACAGCGCGAACTCCTCTTCGATCTGCGCCAGCGTGGCGCTGGCGGCCGGTGTCTTCGCGTAGGGCGTGCGGCTGCCGGCGTAGAGCACGCCGATGTTGAAGCCGTCGTCGGTCATGATGCGCCGCGCGGCGCGCGCGGGGTCGTCGGTCTCGGGCACCGATGCGGCGTGCACCTGGTCTTTCCAGCCACGCTGCTCGGGGCGGAAGGTCACGCAGGGGCTGAGGATCTCGACGAACGAGAAGCCCGGGTGGCGGATCGCCTGCGCGATGATGTCGGCGGTGCCGTTGGGGTCGCCGGAGAAGGCGCGCGCGACGAAGTTGGCGCCGGCCGCCAGCGCGATCACCAGCGGGTGGAACGAGCGGATGCCGGTGCCGCCGGGCGAGAGCTTGTTGTCCCAGTCGGGTTCGGTGGTCGGGCTGGCCTGGCCCTTGGTCATGCCATAGACGTGGTTGTCCATGACGATGTAGGTCAGGTCCAGGTTGCGCCGGCAGGCGTGCATGAAGTGGTTGCCGCCGATCGAGTAGCCGTCGCCGTCGCCGCCGGTGACGACCACCGTCAGGTCGGGCCGCGCGGCCTTCAGCCCGGTGCCGGCGGCCAGCGCGCGGCCGTGCACGCCGTGGAAGCCGTAGCAGGTGGTGTAGGCCGGGATGCGCGAGCTGCAGCCGATGCCCGAGACCACCGCCACCTCGTGCGGCGGGCGGCCGATGATGGACAGCGCCTTGGTGATCGAGCCCAGCACGGTGTAGTCACCGCAGCCGGGGCACCAGATGGGCTTGTAGTCGGACTTGAAATCGGCGGCGGTCAGCTTGATCGCCTCGGTCATGTCGTTCATGCGGGGACTCCGGTTGCGGCGTGGGCGGCGGCCCAATCGATGAAGGCGCGGGCCAGATCGCCCGGGCGCAGCGGCAGCGGGCCCGGGCGGTGCAGGCCGGCGGGGCGGCCGGGCAGGTCGCAGCGGCTGCGCAGGTAGCGCAGCAACTGGCCGCCGTGGTTCTGCTCGACCACCAGCACCTGGCGCACGCCGGCCAGCGCCTGTGCCACGATCTCGGGCTTGAGCGGCGCCAGCAGGCGGATCGACACCATGCGCAGCGGCGTGCCGGCGGCCGCCGCGCGCTCCACCGCCTCGCGCACCGCGGCGGTGGTCGAGCCGAAGGTGACGATGGCCAGGTCGGCGTCGCCTTCGATGTCGGCCCAGCGCGCGCCGTAGTCGTGCTGCATCAGCTTGCGCAGCCGCTTGTCGAGCTGCTTGACGTGGTCGCGCGCCTGGCTGCTGGGAATGCCGCGCTCGGTGTGCTCCAGGCCGTCGGCGGTGTAGGTGATGCCCGGCGTGCCCGGAATCGCCATCGGTGACACGCCCGAGGGCGTGTCGGCATAACGCTGGTAGCCCTCGGTATGGGCCGCGGCCACCAGGCGCTGCGCTGGCACGGGCGCCTGCGTGGGCTGGTCGATCACCGCGCGCGACTGGCCCATGAACTGGTCGGACAGCAGCAGCGCCGGCGATTGCAGCGCCTCGGCCAGCTGCACCGCCCACTCGCTGGTGGCCAGGCAGTCGCCGATGCCGTTGGGCGCCAGCACCAGGCGCGGCGCATCGCCGTGCAGGCCGTCGACCGCGAAGGACAGGTCGCTCTGCTCGCTCTTGGCCGGGATGCCGGTGGAGGGCCCGCCGCGCATCACGTCGACGACGACGATGGGCACCTCGGCCGCCACAGCCAGGCCGATTCCTTCGGTCATCAGCGCCAGGCCCGGGCCGGCGGTGGCCGTCAGCGAAGGCACGCCGCCGTAGGAGGCGCCGATGATCATGTTCACCGAGGCCAGCTCGTCCTCGGCCTGCAGCAGGCTGCCGCCCAGGCGCGTCAGCGCCGGCGCCATCCACTCGAGCAGCTCGGTGGCCGGGGTGATCGGGTAGGCGGCCACGAAGCGCACGCCGCCGCGCAGCGCGCCGCAGCCCGCCGCCTCGTTGCCCGAGAGCAGCCAGCGCGCGCGCCCGCCCGGCAGCGCCGTGCCTTCGAGCGGCGCGGGCCGCTCGCCGGGCAGGCCGTTGGCCAGCGCGATGCCCTGCTGCAGCGCCGCGAGGTTGGAGGCCAGCGCCTCGGCCGAACGCTTCCAGCTCGCGCGCAAGGCCTCTTCCAGCGCCGCGGCCGGCAGCCCGGCCAGCGTGCCGGCCAGGCCCAGCGCCACCATGTTGACCCAGCCGCCGCCGGCGGCCTTGGCGGTCTTCTTCAGGGGCAGGGCATGCAGCCGCGCGCCCTGGCGCAGGAAGACGTCGGGCGCTTCGCCGGCATCGCTGTCGCCGATCAGCAGGCTGCCTTCGGCGATGGGGATCTCGTCGCCGAAGCGGTTGAGGTTCTGCCAGTCGATGGCCAGCAGCACGTCGAAGCGGTCGTCCAGCGTGGCCACCGGCCGCGTGGCCAGGCGCAGCAGCGCCGCTGCCTCGCCGCCGCGGATCTGCGGGCCGCTGGTGCGCACCATCAGGCCGTAGAGGCCGGCGCGGGCGGCGGCATCGAGCAGCAGCGTGCCGGCGGTCATCACGCCGGCGCCGCCGCTGCCGGCGATGGCCAGCGAGAAGCTGCGTGCGGATCCCGGCGGGGTAGGGGCGGGCGAGGGCATGTGTCTCCTCCTGTTCGAGGCGCTCAGTGAACGCGCGCCGTGCCGCTGCACATCTGATCCAGCTCAAAGTCAACCGGTGTCGACGGGTCAAAACTCGGGAAAACACGTAAAGCAGTACTGCAATACCGAAATAACCTTCGCAGCCATCACCAGGAGCTTCGATGACCCTTGCCGCCCACCGCTGGATGTTCACTGCCCCCGGGGCGCCGCTGCAGCGTGCCGAGTTCGTGGCGCATCCCGGCGCCGGCGAGGTGGTGGTGGCGGTGGCCGGCTGCGGCGTCTGCCACACCGACCTGGGCTACTACTACGACGGCGTGCGCACCAACCAGCCGCTGCCGCTGGCGCTCGGCCACGAGATCAGCGGCCGCGTGGTGACCGCGGGTGCCGGCGCCGAGGCCTGGCTGGGCCGCGCCGTCATCGTGCCGGCAGTGCTGCCCTGCGGCGAATGCGATCTGTGCCGCCGCGGCCTCACCACCATCTGCCGCAGCCAGAAGATGCCGGGCAACGACATCCAGGGCGGCTTCGGCTCGCACATCGTGGTGCCGGCGCGCGGGCTGTGCCCGGTCGACGAGCAGCGCCTGGCCAAGGCCGGGCTGACGCTGGCCCAGGTGTCCATCGTGGCCGATGCGCTGACCACGCCCTACCAGGCGGTGCGCCGCGCCGGCGTCGAGCCCGGTGACCTGGCCGTGGTGGTCGGCGCCGGCGGCGTGGGCGGCTACTGCGTGCAGGTGGCGCGCGCCGCCGGCGCCCAGGTGGTGGCGATCGACGTCGATGCACGCAAGCTGGAAGCCGCCACCGCCGATGGCGGCGCCGCGCTGGCGCTGAACGCGCGCGAGCTGGATGCCAAGGCGCTCAAGAAGGCGGTGGCCGATTTCGCGCGCAGCGCCGGCCTGCGCAGCACCGAATGGAAGATCTTCGAGTGCTCGGGCACCGCCGCCGGCCAGACCAGCGCCTTCAACCTGCTGGTGCACGGCGCGACGCTGTCGGTGGTGGGCTTCACGATGGACAAGGTCGAGCTGCGCCTGTCCAACCTGATGGCCTTCGACGCCCGCGCGCTCGGCAACTGGGGCTGCCCGCCCGAGTACTACCCCGCGGCGCTCGACCTGGTGCTCGACGGCGCGGTGCGTCTCGCGCCCTTCGTCGAGACGCACCCGCTGGAGCGCATCAACGAGGTCTTCCACGCCGTGCATGCGCGCGAGATCACGCGCCGCGCGGTGATGGTGCCCTGACCGCCGACCGACCCGAACCCCCACCGAGGAGACACACGCCGTGAGCGCCCCCGAATTCAAGAACCACGACATCGTCGACGACATCAGCCGCGCCGGCGTGCGCTACGAGCGGCGTCCGGCCAAACGGCCCAACGGCGAGGTGGTGCCGGGCCTGTTCAACGCCTGGATCACGCTGGACAACCCGAGCCAGTTCAACAGCTACACCACCGACATGGTCAAGGGCGTGATCCTGGCCATGCGCGCGGCGAGCAACGACCGCGCCGTCAACTGCGTGGTCTTCACCGGCGCCGGCGACAAGGCCTTCTGCACCGGCGGCAACACCAAGGAGTACGCCGAGTACTACGCCGGCCAGCCGCAGGAATACCGCCAGTACATGCGCCTGTTCAACGACATGGTCAGCGCCATCCTCGCCTGCGACAAGCCGGTGATCTGCCGCGTCAACGGCATGCGCATCGGCGGCGGGCAGGAGATCGGCATGGCCTGCGACTTCTCGGTCGCGCAGGATCTGGCGCGCTTCGGCCAGGCCGGCCCCAAGCACGGCTCGGCGCCGATCGGCGGCGCCACCGACTTCCTGCCGGTGGTGGTGGGCGCAGAGCGCGCCATGGCCGCCTGCGTGCTGTGCGAGCCCTTCAGCGCGCACAAGGCTTACCAGATGGGTGTGCTGACCGACGTGGTGCCGGCGCTCAAGATCGACGGCAAGTTCGTCGCCAACCCGACGGTGGAGACGCAGCGCATGGTCGACGAGTTCGGCCGCAACGTCTACGGCGAGCCCAAGACCGGCGCCGCGCTGGAAGAAGGCAAGGCGCTGATGAAGAAGGGCACGGTGGATCTGTCGCTGCTCGACGCCAAGGTGGAAGAGCTGTGCGCCAAGATGCTGCTGACCTTCCCCGACTGCACCACCAAGACGATCGAGGAGCTGCGCAAGCCCAAGCTCGACGCCTGGAACCGCAACAAGGAAAACTCGCGCGCCTGGCTGGCGCTGAACATGATGACCGAGGCACGCTCGGGCTTCACCGCGTTCAACGAAGGCCCCAAGGACGACCGCGAGATCGATTTCGTGCTGCTGCGCCAGAAGCTGGCCGCCGGCCAGAGCTGGGTCGGCCCGCTGCACGACGAGATCCAGCCCAGGGCGAAGAAGCATGGCTGAGTCGCCACTGAAGGTGGCGCTCGAGCGCGACGGTGCCCTGCTGCACCTGACGCTCAACCGCCCCAAGGCCAACATCTGCGACGCGCAGATGATCGAGGCGCTGCAGGCGGCGCTGGACGCGCACGCCGGCCACGCCGCGCTGCGTGGCGTGCTGCTCGACGCCGAGGGCCCGCACTTCAGCTTCGGCGCCAGCGTGGAGGAGCACCTGGCCGAGCGCTGCGCCGGCATGCTGGCCTCGCTGCATGCGCTGATCCTGGCGCTGGCCGGCTGCCGCGTGCCGGTGCTGGTGGCCGTGCGCGGCCAGTGCCTGGGCGGCGGCCTCGAGATCGCGCTGGCCGGCGGGCCGATCTTCGCGGCGCCGAACGCGCAATTCGGCCAGCCCGAGATCAAGCTGGGCGTCTTCGCGCCCGCGGCCAGCTGCCTGCTGCCCTGGCGCGTCAGCGCGGTGGCGGCGGAAGACCTGCTGTGCAGCGGCCGCAGCATCGATGCCGCGCAGGCGCTGGCCATCGGCCTGGTGCAGATGCTGGCCGATGACCCGGTCGCCGCCGCGCTGGCCTATTTCGACGAGCACCTCGCACCGCGCAGCGCCGCGGCGCTGGCGCATGCCATGCAGGCCGCGCGCGCACCGCGCCTGGCCGCACTGCGCGACGAACTGGCGCGCGTGGAGCGCCTGTACCTGCAAAGCCTGATGAAGACCCGCGACGCCAACGAGGGCCTGGCGGCCTTCCTCGCCAAGCGCTCACCCACCTGGGAGCACCGTTGATGAGCACCACCCTGCCCGAAGTCACCCGCATCGTGCAGCGCTGCGAAGCGCTGTTCGAAGACCTGAATTTCGAAGCCGTCAAGGAATGGAAAGCCGCCGTGCCGGGCCGCAAGGCCATCGGCTACATGCCGGTCTACGTTCCGCGCGAGCTGATCCACGCCGCCGGCATGCTGCCGGTGGGCATCCTCGGCGGCGGCGACCAGATCGAAGTGATCCAGGGCGACGCCTACTACCAGAGCTACATCTGCCGCATTCCGCGCTCGACCATCGAGCTGGGCCTGACCGGCCGGCTCGACTGCCTGGACGGCATGCTGTTCCCGAGCATCTGCGACGTGATCCGCAACCTCTCGGGCATGTGGCAGATGCTGTTCAAGGACAAGTACGTGCGCTATGTCGACGTGCCGCAGAACTACCAGGACAACGTCGGCGGCGTGTTCTACCAGCAGGAGATGCAGCAGATCCGCGACGACCTGGGCAAGATGCGCGGCAGCCCGATCACCGACGCCGAGCTGAACGCCTCGATCGCGGTCTACAACGAGAACCGCCAGGCCATCCGCGATCTCTACGCCTACCGCGCCGCCAAGCCCTGGCAGGCGCCCACCTCCGAGGTCTACCTGCTGCTGCGCGCCGGCATGGTGCTGCCGGTGGAGCAGCACACGCAGCTGGTGCGCGACTACCTGGCCGCCGCCGAGCAGGTGAGCCGGCCCAAGCGCGACAACGCCCGCGTGGTGATCAACGGCAGCTTCTGCGAGCAGCCGCCGCTGGCGCTGATCAAGTCCATCGAGATGGCCGGCTGCTACGTGGTCGACGACGACTTCCTGCTCGTCACGCGCTGGCTGCTCGACGAGGTGCCCGCCAACGCCAAGCCGCTGGAGGAGCTCTCCAAGGCCTTCCTGCACCGCAGTGCCAGCACCGCCGCCAAGTACGACGCCACCCGCGAGGAGAAGGGCGTCTTCCTGATGAAGCAGGTCAAGACGCGCGGCGCCGAGGGCGTGATCTTCGCCGCGCCCTCGTTCTGCGACCCGGCGCTGCTGGAGCGGCCGATGCTGCAGGACGTGCTCTCGCAGCACGGCATCCCGCACACCGCCTTCAAGTACGCCGAGAACACCGGCCAGATGGCGCCGGTGCGCGAGCAGGCCGGCACCTTCGCCGACTCGATCAAGTTGTGGAACGCCGCCTGAGGAGCACCCCATGAACACCCAGACCATCGCCATGCCCAGCCCCACCGGCTCGGCCAAGAAGCCGCAGAACGTCCAGAAGGAAGACGCGATGTGGCTGCAGAAGGAACTGATCAACAAGAACTACATGGAGCTCGCCACGGCGCGGGCCAACAACCGCAAGGTGTCGGCCACCTTCGTGCCCGGCAACCTGAACGAGCTGCTGATGTGCTTCGACTTCGCGCGCAGCCTGCCGGAGACCAATGCGCTGCAGAACGGCATGCGCAAGAAGAGCGGCAAGATGATCATGGACGCCGAGCGCGACGGCCAGAGCGAAGACGTCTGCACCTACGTGAAGGCCGACCTGGGCATGATGATGGGCGGCGAGATCGGCCCCACCGGCGACCCGATGCCGCGGCCCGACATCCTGCTGCTCAGCTACACCGGCTGCTTCACCTTCATGAAGTGGTTCGAGCTGGTCCGCCACAAGTACGGCTGCGAGACCGTGATGCTGCACGTGCCCTACCAGGGCGAGGGCCACATCGCGCCGAACATGCGCGACTACGTGGTCAAGCAGTTGAAGGAAACCGTGATCCCGACGCTGGAGCGCATCTCCGGCGTCAAGTTCGACATCGACCGCCTGCGCCAGTACATGCGCGAGTCGGTCAAGGCCGAGGAGGATCTGGTCAAGGTGCTGCAGTCGGCCAAGAACCGGCCCAGCCCGATCGACGGCTACTTCGGCGCGGTGTACTACATCGGCCCCATCTTCACCGCCTTCCGCGGCACGCCCGAGGCCACGCAGTACTACGCCACGCTGCGCGCCGAGATCGAGGAGCGCGTGCGCCTGGGCAAGGGGCCGGTCACGCCGGACGGCGACATGGGCGAGGAGAAATACCGCCTGATCGTCGAAGGCCCGCCCAACTGGACCAGCTTCCGCGACTTCTGGAAGATGTTCTACGACGAGGGCGCGGTGGTGGTGTCGTCCACCTACGCGAAGGTCGGCGGCCTGTACGACTTCGGCTTCCGCCACGACCCCGACCACCCGCTCGAATCGCTGGCCGAATACTGCCTGGGCTGCTACACCAACCTGAACCTGCCCTCGCGCGTGGACATGATCTGCCGCTACATCGACGAGTACCAGGCCGACGGGTTGCTGATCAACTCGATCAAGAGCTGCAACAGCTTCTCGGCCGGGCAGCTGCTCATCCTGCGCGAGGTGGAGAAGCGCACCGGCAAGCCGGCCGCCTTCATCGAGACCGATCTGGTGGACCCGCGCTACTTCTCGGCCGCCAACGTGAAGAACCGCCTGGAGAGCTACTTCCAGATGGTCAAGCAGAAGCGCACCTACGGCCATCCGGATCCGGGCAACCTGGCCCGCGCGATCCCGATCCACGCCAACTAAGCCGGCCGCACCGCGAAAGGAACCACCACATGCGTTGCTTCATCGGCATCGACCTGGGCTCGACCACCACCAAGGCGGTGGTGATCGACGAGCAGCAGAACATCATCGGCCGCGGCATCACCAACTCGCGCTCGAACTACGACACCGCCGCGGCGGTGGCCAAGACCGAGGCGCTGATCAACGGCCGCTTCCACCTGTTCCGCGGCGCGCTGCAGCAAAGCGGCGCGCTCAACGGTTCGCTGGAGAACTTCATCGGCCAGCTCGAACGCGACTTCCGCGCCGAGCAGTACCTCGAGCAGCTCGTCGACCTGGAGGCCACCTGCCGCCGCAACCTGGCGCACTCCAACTTCAGCGGCCCGGTGGCCGAGGCGCTCGACGAGGTCTTCAAGCGCCTGACCGTCGAGGCGCCGGCGCTGTTCGCGCCCGGCGCGCGGCGCAAGAGCGACTTCTTCCGTGACATCGCCGGCAGCCAGTACCTGGCCATCGGCGAAGATGTGGCCAAGTCGCTGGGCATGCGCTACGACTACCTGCTCAACCTGTTCGACCGCTCCATCATCGAGGTCGAGAACCGCGTCTACGCCGACTCGGTGCGCCGTCACCTGATGTCGGCGCTGGAGCGCACCTTCGCCGCGCTGCCCGAGACGCAATCGAAGCGTGATGCGGTGGCGGCGCCGATCAAGCAGGTGCTCGACACGGACATGGAGGAGACCTACGTCGTCGGCACCGGCTACGGCCGCGCGCGGCTGCCCTTCAGCAAGGAGCACATCCGCAGCGAGATCCTCTGCCACGGCCTGGGCGCGCACGTGATGTACCCGGGCACCGCCACCGTGCTCGACATCGGCGGGCAGGACACCAAGGCCATCCAGGTCGATCCGGCGGGCATCGTCGAGAGCTTCCAGATGAACGACCGCTGCGCCGCCGGCTGCGGGCGCTACCTGGGCTACATCGCCGACGAGATGAACATGGGCCTGCACGAGCTGGGCCCGCTGGCGATGCAGAGCACCAAGGCGATCCGCATCAACAGCACCTGCACGGTGTTCGCCGGCGCCGAGCTGCGCGACCGGCTGGCGCTGGGCGACAAGCGCGAGGACATCATGGCCGGCCTGCACCGCGCCATCATCCTGCGCGCCATGTCCATCCTGGCGCGCTCGGGCGGCATCCGCAACGAGTTCACCTTCACCGGCGGCGTGGCCAAGAACGAGGCCGCGGTCAAGGCGCTCAACGAGCTCGTCGAAGAGAACTACGGCAAGCTCACGCTCAACATCGACCCCGATTCCATCTACACCGGCGCGTTGGGCGGCGCCACCTTCGCGTGGCGCGCGGTGGTGGAAGAGGGCAAGACCGCGGAAGCCCGCGCCTGAACGCAGCGAGCAGGAGAACATCACCATGACCTACACCATCGGCATCGACATCGGCTCGGGCGCCGTCAAGAGCGTGCTGTTCCGCAGCGAGGGCGAGGGCCGGCCCGAGTGGCTGGCCAAGCGCTGCGAGCGCATCCGCCGCCGCGACCCCATGACGCTGGCGCGCGAGGGCTACGAAGGCGTGCTGGCCGATGCCGGCGTGAAGCCCGGCGACGTGGCCTACACCGCCACCACCGGCGAGGGCGAGAACGTCAAGTTCTCCACCGGCCACTTCTACTCGATGACCACGCACGCGCGCGGCGGCGTCTACCTCGACCCCGAGGCGCGCGCGGTGGTCGACATCGGCGCGCTCAACGGCCGCGCCATCAGCGTCGACGAACGCGGCAAGGTGCTCAGCTACAAGATGACCAGCCAGTGCGCCTCGGGCTCGGGCCAGTTCCTGGAGAACATCGCGCGCTACCTGGGCGTGGCGGTGGAGGAGATCGGGCCGCTGTCGAAGTCGTCGCAGGATCCGGAGAAGGTCAGCTCGATCTGCGCCGTGCTGGCCGAGACCGACGTCATCAACATGGTCAGCCGCGGCATCGCCACGCCCGACATCCTCAAGGGCATCCACCTCTCGATGGCCTCGCGCATCGTCAAGCTGCTCAAGGTGACGGGCGTGAAGGGTGGCGTGGCGCTGCTGACCGGCGGCCTGGCGCTGGACACCGGCCTGCTCGCCGCCATCCAGGAGGAGATGGTCAACGAGAAGGTCAACGTGCAGGCACGCTCGCACCCCGATTCGATCTATGCCGGCGCCATCGGCGCGGCGTTGTGGGGGGCCTACCGCCACGCCAAGCTCGAGCAGCTCGAAGCCGCAACCGCCTGAACCATAGCAACGCGAGGAGAGAAGTACCATGGCCCTTCAGATCGTCGAGAACTGCACCGCCTGCGATGCCTGCAAGCCGGTGTGTCCGAACGAAGCGATCAGCGTCGGCGACCCGATCTACGTGATCGACCCGCTGCGCTGCACCGAATGCGTAGGCGCCGAGGACGAGCCGCAGTGCAAGCTGGTGTGCCCGGCCGACTGCATCGAGCAGCACCCCGACTTCGTCGAATCGCCCGAGGAACTGCAGGCCAAGTACGAGGCGCTGCGCAGCTGAGCTTCAGCCTCCGCCGCGGCGCGCCGCAGGCCGCGCATAGAGCTGGCGCACGCAATCGCGCAGCCAGGCGTGCGCCGGGTCGGCGCTGGCGCTGCGGTGCCAGACCATGCGCACCTCGTAGTGCGGGCCGTGGCCCGGCAGTTCCCATACGCGCACGGCGCGGCCGGTGGCCAGCGTCTGCGCGTACATCTGCGGCACGATGGCGACGAGGTCGCTGTCGCACACCAGATCGATCATCGCCGCGTAGTGGCGCACCTGCAGCATCGCGCTGTCGCTGATCTGCAGCCGCGCCAGCATCTGCGTCACGCCGCTGTGCGTGGTGGCCGCGGGGTCGGCCACCACCAGCGCCGCCGCTGCCAGCTGGCGCGCGCTGAGCATGCTGCCGGCACGCCAGCCGCGCGGCTTCCAGTGCGCCGCGCTGAGCGCCACGAAGTGCTCGCGGAACAGGCTCTCGCTGGCCACGCCGCGGTGCTGCGGATTGAGAATGCCGATCGCCAGGTCGGCGTCCATCGCTTCCAGCGCGGTGGCCAGCCGGTCGGCCGGCACCGACACGTTGGACAGGCGGCAACCCGGTGCCTCGCGGCGCACGCGGTGCGCCAGCCGGGGCAGGAACAACTGCTCGCCCAGGTCCGATAGCGAGAGCCGCCAGTGCGCGGCTTCGGTGGCGGGGTCGAATGATTCGCCGCTGAGCAACTCGGCTTCGAGTTCGCGCAGCAGCGACATCGCACCGGGAGCGATGCGGCGCGCCAGCCGCGTCGGGTGCAGCCCGCCCGGCGAGGGCACGAACAGCGGATCCTCGAAGTAGCGGCGCAGCCGCGCCAGCGCATTGCTGACGGCGGGCTGCGACAGCGCCAGTTGGTGCCCGGCCTCGGTGACCGAGCCGCTGCGATAGACAGCGCCGAGCACGCGCAGCAGGTTGAGATCGAGCTGGCGGAAGTTCATCTTGATGTGCAGCCGGGTGGCATTTCAATCGTGAATGCCGGCGATTCTCACAATTCATTCGACGAACGCCAACACGCTCGTTAGATTGCCCTCGCGCAGGCCCGACAGACAGCAATCAACACAGGAGACAAGGCATGCGGCAGGTCATCGTGCAGGGCCGTGGAGGGCAGGGCGCGCAGACGGCGGGCAACCTGCTCGCGGCCGCGTTCTTCGCGCAGGGGCTGCAGGTGCAGTGCTTCGCCAGCTACGGCGGCGCGCGCCGCGGTACGCCGGTGAGTTCCTACCTGCGCGTCGACGAGAAGCCCATCCGCGTGCGCTGCGACATCGAACGCGCCGACGCCATCCTGTGCTTCGATGCCAGCCTGCTCGACGGGCGGCTGCTGGCAGCCGCGCACGAGCGCACGCTGATCGTGGTGAATTCGGCGCACAGTGCGGCGCACTTCGCCGCGCTGCTGCCGGGGCGGCGCGTGCTGCCGGTCGACGGCCTGGGCATTGCACGTGAACACGGCCTGGGCCGCATCGTCAACTCGGCGCTGCTGGGCGCGCTGGCGCAGGCGCTGGGCGCGCCCGAGCTCGAAGTGCTGATCCAGACCGTGGTGGCGCAGGCGCCGCGCCTGCACGACGAGAACATCGCCGCGGTGCGTGCCGGCTGGCACGCGATGGCCGCGCAACTGCAGGAGGCACGCTCATGAACGCAGTGCTGCCCGTGCCGGCCATCTGGACCACCGGTACTACGGAGGGCATCCACACCGGCACCTGGCGCGCCGCCACGCCGCGCCACATCGTGGCGCCCTCACCCTGCCACCAGGCCTGCCCGGTGGGCGGCGAGATCGCCACCTGGATCGGCCAGGCACGCAACGGCGATACGCACGGCGCCTGGCTCACGCTGCTGAAGCACAACCCCTTCCCGTCGATCGCCGGGCGCATCTGCCACCACCCGTGCGAGGCGGCCTGCAACCGCGGCGGCCACGACGAGGCGCTGTCGATCTGCCGGCTCGAACGCTACGTGGGCGATCAGGCGCTGGAGCAGGGCTGGGCCGTGCCGGCGCCCGCAGCGCATCCGGCCGCCGGCCACGTGGCCGTGGTGGGCGGCGGGCCGGCGGGGCTGTCGGCTGCCTACCAGCTGCGCCGCATGGGCCACCGCGTGAGCCTGTACGAAGCCAGCGAAGAACTCGGCGGCGTGATGCGCTATGGCATCCCGGCCTACCGCCTCTCGCGCCGCGTGCTCGACGCCGAGATCGCGCGCATCGTGGCATCGGGTGTCGAGGTTCACTGCGGCCACTCGGTGGCCGGCGCCGAGGCGCTGGAGAATCTGGCCGCCACGCACGATGCGGTATTCGTGGCGCTTGGTGCGCAGCAGCCCAAGGCACTGCCGCAGATCGACGCCACGCGGCCCTGGTTCATGGACGGCGCGCGTTACCTGGCTGCCAGCGCGCGCGGCGAGCCGCCGCCGCTGGGCGCGCGCGTGCTGGTTGTGGGCGGCGGCAGCGCGGCCATCGACGTGGCGCGCAGCGCGCGCCGCGCCGGCCACGCGGTGACGCTGCTGGCGCTCGAACGCGAGAAGCAGATGCCGGCGCAGCGCGACGAGGTCGACGAGGCGCTCGAAGAAGGCATCACGCTGGTCGACGGCGCGA
This sequence comes from Piscinibacter sp., assembly GCA_017983795.1. Taxonomy (GTDB): domain Bacteria; phylum Pseudomonadota; class Gammaproteobacteria; order Burkholderiales; family Burkholderiaceae_C; genus Piscinibacter. The sequence continues at coordinate 48,856 of JAGOAS010000014.1, read as the reverse complement.
TGCTGCGCTCGGTGAGCGAAGGTGCGGCGCTGACCCTGCACTGCCAGCGCGTCGAATTCCTGCCCGGCGCCGAGCGCGGCCGCTTCGAGCTGCGGCCGCTGCAAGGTAGCGAGTTCACGCTGGAGGTGGATGCGGTGCTCACGGCCATCGGCCAGGATCCGCGCCTCGACGATCTGGGCGCAACGCTGCGCCGCAGCGGGCCGCTGCTGTGGATGGACGCGCAGGGCCAGACCAGCGATGCGCGCATCTGGGCCGGCGGCGATCTGGCCAGCATGGCGCGCTTCGTCACCGAAGCGGTGGGCATGGGCGAGCGCGCCGCACGCGCCATCGACCGCAGGCTGCGCGAGCGCGCCGGCGTCGGCCCCGCGGCGGACGCTGCGCCCAGCAGCGAGCCGGTGGTGCCGCTGTCGGCGATCAGCCTGCACTACCACCCGCAGCAGGCGCGTGCCGCATCACCGCGCCGCCCGGCCGCCGAACGCATGGCCGACCAGGACGAGGTGCAGCTCGGGCTGGACGTCGCGAAGGCGCTGGCCGAAGCGCAGCGCTGCTTCTCCTGCGGCAGCTGCATCCACTGCGACCAGTGCGTCATCTACTGCCCCGATCTGGCGGTGCAGCGCATCGGCGAGGGCTACCGCGTGAATACCGACTACTGCAAGGGCTGCGGCGTGTGCGTGCGCGAATGCCCGACCGGATCGATGGCCATGAGCGAGGACACCAAATGAGCAGCCCAGCACAGACGATGCTCCTCACTGGCAACCATGCCGTCGCCTGGGCCGCACGGCTGGCGCGGCCCAAGGTGGTGCCGGTGTATCCGATCACGCCGCAGACGCCGGTGCTGGAGAAGCTCACCGAGTTCCAGGCCGCCGGCGAGTTCGACGCCGAGGTGCTGACGCCCGAATCGGAGCACTCGGTGATGTCGGCCTGCATCCCGGCCTCGCTGACGGGCGTGCGCGTCTTCACCGCCACCGCGTCGCAGGGCCTGCTGCTGATGCACGAGCTGCTGCACTACGCCAGCGGCGCGCGTGCGCCCATCGTGATGGCCAACATCAACCGCACGGTGGCCTCGCCCTGGGCCTTCTGGCCCGACCAGACCGACAGCCTGGCGCAGCGCGACACCGGCTGGATCCAGTACTACGTGGAGAGCCCGCAGGAGGCGCTCGACACCGTGCTGCAGGCCTTCCGCGTTGCCGAAGCATCGCTGCTGCCGGTGCTGGTGAACCTCGATGCGTTCTACGTCTCGCACTCGCTCGAGCCGGTGGCCGTGCCGGCGCAGGCCACGGTGGATGCCTACCTGCCGGACTACGCGCCGCCGCACCGGCTCGACCCGGCGCAGCCCGAATCCTGGGGCAACGTGATCACGCAGGACATGTTCTTCCGCCACCGCCAGGACATCGAGGCGGCGATGCAAGGCGTGCCCGAACTGGCGGCGCAGGCCGACCGTGCCTGGGCCGAGGCGAGCGGCCGCAGCCACGGCGTGCTGGAGCGCTACCGCTGCGACGACGCGCGCCTGGTGCTGGTGACCATGGGCAGCATGGCCGGCAGCGCGCGCGACGCCGTCGATGCGCTGCGCGAGGCCGGGCTGGCGGTGGGCCTGCTCAAGCTGCGCCTGTTCCGCCCGCTGCCGGTGCAGGCCTTGCGCGCTGCGCTGGCCGGCGTGCCCGAGGTGCTGGTGCTCGATCGCAACCATTCGCCCGGCGCCGGCGGCGTGCTGCACCAGGAGCTGCGCGCGGCGCTGTACGGCATGGACGGCGCGCCGCGCGTGCACGGCTATCTGGCCGGCGTGGGCGGCGTCAACGTGGCGCCCGAACAGATCGTCGGCTTCGCGCGCCAGGCGCTGGCCGAAGCGCCGCAGCCGCAATCGTGCTGGGTGAGGTGAACGACATGCAGACCATCGCCATCGAAGCCTCCGGCAACGCCGCGGCCTGTGCCCCCGAGCTGCTGTGCTCGGGCCATGCCGCCTGCCCGGGCTGCGCCGAGCCGATCACGCTGCGCCACATCCTCGGCGTGCTGGGCCCGGACACCGTCGCCGTCGTGCCGCCCTCGTGCATGGCCATCATCGCCGGGCCGCAGCCCTTCAGCTCGCTGCGCATCCCGGTCTACCAGCCGACGCTGGAAGCCAGCGCCGCCGCCGCCTCGGGCCTGCGCCGCGCGCTCGACGCGCAAGGCAAGCGCGACACGCAGGTGATGGTGCTGGCCGGCGACGGCGGCACCTACGACATCGGGCTGCAGTGCCTCTCTTCGGCCGCCGAGCGCAACGAGAACATCCTCTACTTCTGCCTCGACAACGAGGGCTACATGAATACCGGCGCGCAGAAGTCCTCGTCGACGCCGCACTTCGCGCGCACCGGCTCCACGCCCGCGGGCAAGACCACGCGCAAGAAGAACCTCACCGAGATCATGGCCGCGCACGGCGTGCCCTACGTGGCCACGGCGAGCGTGGGCCACCTCGACGACCTGCGGCGCAAGGTCGCCAAGGCCAAGGCGATGCGCGGGCTGCGCCTGATCACGCTGCTGATTCCCTGCCTGGACGGCTGGGGCCTGGCCGACGACGGCGCGCTCGGCGCGGCGCGCCTGGCGGTGGCCAGCGGCGCCTTCCCGCTGCTCGAGGTGGAAGACGGCGTGCGCTGGACGGTCAACTCCGCCGCGCCGACGCGGCCGGTGGCCGACTACCTGGCGCTGCAGCGCCGCTACCGCAACCTGCCGGCGGCCGACGTGGCCGCGCTGCAGGGCGAGATCGACGAAGGCTGGGCGCGGCTCGTGCGGCGCGCTGCGGCAGAACAGTGAACCACGACAACGAACGGAGACAGACGATGACGACCCCCGGATTCCTTTGCCTGCGCCTGGGTGCGCTGATGCTGGCCCTGGCCGCGAGCGCTGCCGCGCGCGCGCAGGACAAGCCGGTGGAACTGCGCTTCGCGCACTGGCTGCCGGCGCAGCATTCGCTGGCCAAGACCGGCTTCGAGCCCTGGGCCAAGGCGGTGGAGGCGGCCTCGGGCGGCAGCATCAAGGTCACCATGTACCCGGCGCAGCAGCTCGGCAAGGCGCCCGACCACTACGACATGGCGCGCGACGGCATCGCCGACATGACCTGGGTGTCGCCGGGCTACCAGGCCGGGCGCTTCCCGCTGTTCGCCGCCAGCGAACTGCCCTTCATGATGGCCAACCCCGGCGGCGGCTCGGCGGCGCTGGACGCCTGGTACCGCCGCTACGCCGGCACCGAGATGAAGGAGGTGCGCTTGTGCATGGCGCACATCCACAACGGCACGCTGCACAGCAAGAAGCTCATCACCGAGCCGGGCCAGATCAAGGGCATGAAGATCCGCCCGGCCAACGGCACGGTGGCGCAGATGGTCACGCTGCTGGGCGGCACCAACGTGCAGGTGTCGGCGCCCGAATCGCGCGATGCGCTGGAGAAGGGCGTGGCCGACGCCATCACCTTCCCCTGGGATTCGCTGATCAGCTTCGGCATCGACAAGGTGGCCAAGCAGCACATCGACTTCAAGCTGTATGCGGCCAGCTTCGTGTGGGTGATGAACCCGGGCTTCTACGACAAGCTCTCCGCCGGCCAGAAGAAGGTGATCGACGCGCACTGCAACAACGAGTGGGCGTCCAAGGTGGGCGTGGCCTGGGGCGGCTGGGAAGACGGCGGCGAGGGCAAGATCGAGAAGATGGGCGGCCACACCATCACCCGGCTCAGCCCGGCGCAGCTCGATGCCTGGCGGCAGGCGGTGGCGCCGATGACGGCGCAGTGGATCGCCGGCGCCGACAAGGCGGGCGCCGACGGCCGCGCCGTGCTGGAGAGCCTGCGCAGCGAGCTGAAGTCGCGCAACGCGGCCTACTGACGGCGGCCGCGCGCCATGAAGCGTGAGCTCTCGCTGTTCGAGGCCGTGGCCGCGGCCTTCCTGCTGGCCATTGCGCTGCTGACCAGCGGCAACGTGCTGCTGCGCGAGACGCTGGGCCTGCAGATCCCCGACTGGTTCGACCTGTCCCGGCAGCTGCAGGCGATCGCCATGTTCTGGGGCATCGCGCTGGCCACCTACCGCGGCAGCCACATCGGCGTGGACCTGCTGTGGGAGCACTGCGCCAGCGCGGGCCGGCGCCGCATCGACCTCGTCGCCACGGCGCTGACGCTGGCCTTCCTGCTGCCGCTGGCCTGGATGGTGTGGGTCAAGCTCGGCGGCGCCGGCACGCAGGCCACCAGCGACCTGCGCCTGCCGCTGGTGTGGTTCTACGCCGTCTCGGCCGCCGGCGTCACGGCTGCGGCGCTGCTGGCGGCGCTGCGCCTGGCGACCTTGTGGCGCGGCGGCACGATCGTCGACGCGGACGGAGCCGAATGATGGACAGGAATCTCGTCGCCGCGCTCGGCTTCGCGCTGATGTTCGTGCTGCTGCTGCTGCGCGTGCCGATCGGCATCGCGATGGGCATCTCGGGCGTGCTGGGCTTCGGGCTGCTGTCGGGCTTCGCGCCGGCGCTCAACCTGCTGGCCAACGTGCCGCTGTCGGTGCTGACCGACTACAACCTCAGCGTCATCCCGATGTTCATCTTGATGGGCGCGTTCTGCTCGACCGCCGGCATGAGCCGCGAGCTGTTCGACGCGGGCCTGGCCTGGGTGGGGCACCGGCGCGGCGGGCTGGCGCTGGCCAGCATCGGCGCCTGCGCGGGCTTCGCGGCGATCAACGGCTCCTCGGTGGCCACCGCCGCCACCATGACCCAGGTGGCGCTGCCCGAGATGCGCAAGGCCGGCTACGACGCCGGGCTCTCGGCCGGGCTCATCGCCGCCGGCGGCACGCTGGGCATCATGATCCCGCCCTCGGTGATCTTCGTGCTCTACGGCATCATGACCGAGACCGACATCACCAAGCTGTTCTTCGCCGGCGTGGTGCCGGGCCTGCTGGCGGTGCTGTTCTACGCTGGCCTGGTGGCCTTCATCGCGCACCGCCATCCCGAGGCCTTCCCGGCCGGACGGCGCCACGGCTGGGGCGAACGCCTGGCGACGCTGAAGAACCTGTGGCCGACGCTGGCGCTGTTCATGCTGGTGCTGGGCAGCATGTACCTGGGCTGGGTCACGGTCACCGAAGCCGCGGGCATCGGCGCCAGCGGCGCGCTGGCCATCGGCCTCGCGCGCGGCCAGCTCGACGGCCGCGCCATCAAGCGTGCGCTGATCGATTCGCTGCGCGTGTCGTCGGCGATCATGCTGATCGTCGTCGGCGCCTACCTGTTCGGCTACTTCCTCACCGTCACGCAGTTCACGCAGAAGGCGGTGGACCTGCTGGTGCACCTGCCCATCGGCGCCTACGGCGTGCTGGCGCTGGTGATGGTCGGCTACCTGGTGCTGGGCGCGGTGATGGACGAGCTGGCGATGATCCTGCTGACCGTGCCCATCGTCTACCCGGTGATGATGACGCTGGGCTTCGACCCGGTGTGGTTCGGCGTAATCATCGTGATGGCGGTCACCTTCGGCATGATCTGCCCGCCGGTGGGCATGAACGTCTTCGTCATCAACTCGATCGCGCGCGACATCTCGCTGACGCGCATCTACAGCGGCACCATGCCCTTCATCGCGGTCGACCTGGTGCGGCTGGTGCTGCTGTGCGCCTTCCCGGTGCTGAGCCTGTGGCTGCCGGGGAAGCTGGGGTAGCGGTGTTGCGCGGCCCGCCGAAGCGTTCGGAGCAGGTCGGCGACGTCAAGAGCGGCGCGAGTTCGCCGCCAGCCGGCGAATCCAGTTCTGTACCCTCGCGGACTCCCCGGCGTCCTCCAGCAACGCCGCACGCTCCAGCGCCGCATTGACATCGACAATGCCGCTCGCAAGCAGGGCACGGTCGAAGATGCGATCCTTCTCGCGACCGGCGCAGGCCTTGGACACGAACAGGTCGACCGGATCAAGGCAGTAGGCAATGCGCTGGTTGGTGCCTGGCGTCTGCAACCGGATCAAGCGATCCCGCCAGCCGCGTGGCAGGTGGGCCGTCTCGGGCCCGACACCCTGCGCGTAGTAGCCGAAATGTTCGTGGAAGAACGACAGCTCGCCGATGCTGCCGTCGATCAGGTCGGCCAGCTCGGGCGCCTGAAGCGGATAGATGTCCGCCTCCATCGAGACCAGGCACTCGGCAGGCGGCTGCTCGACGGATCCGAGGATGGCCTGGCTGCCGATGACGACGAACTCGTACTGGTTCGTGATCTCGCCAGCGGCGCGAATCAGGTGTTCGAGCTGCGACCTTTGCATGCTCTGATGATCGCCAGTCGTTGCGCCTGTGGCAGCACGCGCGCCAGAGGGGAGGCCTGGCGGAGCTGTTGGCCGCGGTCATTGCGTGCCAGCACAGGCGCGAAGTCACGCCGGATCAGGGCATCGCGCCAAGCGGCGCGCAGCGCGGCCGAGTCCGGCGGAGCGACGCTGTCCCAACGGTCCAGCGTGGCCAACGCCGTGGCTGCGAGCTCAGGCCGGGCGAGGAGGACGTCCACGGCCGCACGCGTGAGGCGCCAGCTCTGCTCGTCGCTCGTGCCGTGATCCTTATCCATGCGCGTAGGTTACCTGTTGCGGCATGGTCGTGCACGCCTGCCGGCCGAAGAGGCGCTGCTGGATCGCGCCCCGACGGTGATCAGCCCAGAAGCCTACGACGAGCCCCGGCTTGGCCGGGGAGGTATTCAGCTCGCCTTCGGCCGCAGATCCCGCACCCGCACCGCCTTGCCCTGCGAGCGCGGCACCGCGCCCGGGGCGAGCACCTGCACCTTGGCGCTGATGCCGATCATCGACTTGATGTGGTGCGTCGCATCGGCGGCCAGGCGCGGGTAGTCGGCCGCGTTCACCGAGGGCAGGGCCTCGATCTCCAGCCGCACATGGTCGAGCGCGCCCTGGCGCTCCAGCACCAGCTGGTAGTGCGGTGCCACGCCGGGGCGGCCCACCAGCACGGCCTCGATCTGTGACGGGTAGACGTTGACGCCGCGGATGATCAGCATGTCGTCGTTGCGGCCGGTCACGCGCAGGATGCGCACATGCGTGCGGCCGCAATCGCAGCGGCTGCGCTCGAGCCGCGTGATGTCGCGCGTGCGGTAGCGCAGCATCGGCAGCGCCTGCTTGGTCAGCGTGGTGATCACCAGCTCGCCGGGTTCGCCTTCGGGCACCGGCGCGCCGCTGTCGGGGTCGATGGTCTCGAACAGGAAGTGGTCTTCCCAGCCGTGCAGGCCGTTGCGCACTTCGCACTCGCAGGCCACGCCCGGGCCCATGATTTCCGAGAGGCCGTAGATGTCGACCGCGCGCAGCCCCATGCGGGCCTCGATCTCGCGGCGCATCGCCTCGCTCCAGGGCTCGGCGCCGAACATGCCGATGCGCAAGGCGCTGTCGCGCAGGTTCACGCCCTGCTGCTCGGCCACCTCGGCGATGGCCAGCGCATACGACGGCGTCGCGCACAGCACGCGCGGGCCGAAGTCCATGATCAGCGCCACCTGGCGCTCGGTGCCACCGCCGGAGATCGGCACCACCGGGCAGCCCAGCCGCCCGGCGCCGTCGTGCGCGCCCAGGCCGCCGGTGAACAGGCCGTAGCCGTAGGCGTTGTGCACCAGGTCGCCCGGGCGCACGCCGGCGCAGTGCAGCGAGCGCGCCACCAGGTCGGACCAGGTGGAGAGGTCTTGCGCGGTGTAGCCCACCACGGTCGGCTTGCCGGTGGTGCCCGACGAGGCGTGCAGCCGCGCCAGCTGCTGCACCGGGCGGGTGAACAGACCGAAGGGATAGTTGTCGCGCAGGTCGGTCTTCACCGTGAAGGGCAGCCGGCGCAGATCATCCAGCGAATGGAGGTCGCGCGGGTCGGTGAGGCCGGCGGCGCGCAGCCGCTGCTGGTGCCAGGGCACGTTCTCCCAGGCATTGCGCAGCGTCTCCTGCAGGCGCTGCAGTTGCAGCTGCTGCAGCGTCTCGCGCGGCAGGGTTTCGAGCTGGGCATGCAGGCCCGGCGCGCGCGGCGCGGCGGGTGCCGCGGCGGAAAGGGTAGCCACCATGACGCCTCCTAGGGGTGAGGGGGGACGACGATGCCGATGCGTTCAGCGACGGCTGCCGCGCACCGGCAGGTGCGGCAGCGCAAAACCCTGGTTGAAGCCGGCCCGTGTGACCAGCATGAATTTGAAGAGCGCGCCACCGGCCGCGGCCAGCACGCCGGCCAGCGCCTGCAGCGGCGCCGCCGACGGCGCCACCGGAGCCACGGCCACCAGCAGCACCAGCGCCAGCGCGGCCAGCGTGGCGGCGTTGCAGAGCATCGCCGTGTGGCGCACCGCACGCAGTGCGGCCGGCCGCAGCTGGGTTGCCAGGCGGCGGTGCCAGAGCATGACGAGGGCCAGGCGCAGTGCCAGCAGCACGCCCAGCGCCAGCCAGGCCGTGCCGCGGCCGGGCTGCCACGCCGCCGCGGCCAGCCAGTACAGGCCGGCGCCTTCGGCCAGGCCGGTGGCCACGAGCAGCGGCACGGTCAGCGGCTCGCGCCAGGCCGGGATGCCGCGCGCCGCTTGCAGGATGCGCGCCTGGCAGTAGAGGAACGCCGCCGCCAGCAGCGCCGCCAGCGGCTGCAGCGCGGGCCACAGCACGGCGGCGGCGGTGCAGCCCAGCAGCAGTGGCGCCAGCAGCGCCTCGCGCGTCATCCACGAGGTGCGCGGATGGAACAGCACGTTGATCGCCCGCCAGGGCCGGCCGATCTCGGCCCACACGCACAGCAACCCGAGCGAGACCAGCAGCAGCGCCAGCACCAGCAGACCCTGGCGCAGCAGGCCCTGGGCATCGGCCAGCGTGGCAAACAGCAGCAGGCCGCAGCCCGCGCCGCCGCCGATGAAATTGCCGGCGGCGCGCGCGTCCCAGCTCTGCTGCTGCCAGGGATTCGGACCAAAGCTCATGACGTTGGCGGCGTCTCGTCGCCGTCCTTGCGGTCCCACAGGTAGTGGAAGCCGGGCCCGGTGCCCAGTTCCTCGTGCATGCGAAAGCTCTGGTTCTCGGCCAGCAGCTTGGACACGTTGCTCTGCGGATCGTCGAGGTCGCCGAAGGCGAGCGCCTGCGCGATGCAGGCGTTGACGCAGGCCGGCGTGGCCTCGGGGTCGACGCCGGGCGTGAGGTTGTTCTCCATGCCGTAGTCGATGCGGTCGACGCAGAAGGTGCACTTGGTGGCCACGCCCAGGCGCGAGTCGTCCTGGCGCTTGCGCTCCTGCTCGGTCTGCCGGCCGTAGGCGAAGCTCGGCCGCTCGGTCTTGTAGCGCGCCTGGTAGGGGCAGGCCACGGCGCAGTAGGCGCAGCCGATGCACAGGTCGTAGTCGATGGTGACGATGCCGTCGGCACGCTTCTTCGTCGCCGTGCTCGGGCACACCTCCATGCACGGCGGCTCGTCGCAGTGCTGGCAGCCGACCGGCACGAAGGCGCGCTGCACGTCGGGGTACTCGCCCACCTCCATGTCGATCACGCGGCGCCACTGCACGCCCGGCGGCGTGGCATTGGCGTGCTTGCAGGCCGCGGTGCAGGTCTGGCAGCCCACGCAGCGGCGCAGGTCGGCAACCATGGCCCAACGCGTCATGTGCGGGCCCCCTTCAGCGCGCCGCGCGCCTTGCTCAGCTTCACGCGCACCAGATCGGCGCCCGAGCCGGTGGCGTCGGTCAGGTCGAGCGACATCTCGGCCAGCGTATTCAGGCTGGGCACGCCGAAGTCCTTGGCCAGCGGCGTGACCCAGTGGTCGAACTGGCCGATGAGCAGCAGCGTGTCGGGGCGTATGCCCTGGCGCAGCACCACGTGGCCCTGCGTCGCGCGGCGCGGGGTGGCGATGTCGACCAGGTCGCCTTCGGCCAGCCCCAGGCGCTCGGCGGCGCGCGGGTTCATCACCACGCCGCCGTGGCCGCTGATGTTGCCCGCCACCTCGCGGATCATCTGCACGCCGACGTTGCCGCCCCAGGCGTACTGCATGCTGCGCGCGGTGACCAGCCAGAACGGGTAGTCGGCAAGCTCGCCGCCGGCCTTGGCGACGCTGGCTTCCCACAGGCCGGGGAAATCCTTCCAGGGCGGCAGTGCCTGGTATTCCTCGAGCTGCTTGTCCCACCAGTGCATGTCGGCCTCGTGCAGGCGCCGGCCGAGCTGCACGCCGATGCGCTTGAGGCGCTCCTGGTAGGGCATCTCGAAGCGCAGCCCGCGCTCGACCACGGTCGGGTAGAGGTACCACTGCTCGCGCGGGAAGGGCCGCGTCTTGAGGCCGTTCTCTTTCCACCAATCGAGGCCCAGCACCTCGGCGCCCTCGGTGAGCTCCGCGCTGGCGGCCTTGCAGGCGGCATCCCAGATGGCGTCGCGGCCGTGCGCCACCTTGGGGTCGAGCGAGAAGTCGCCATGAGGCCCGTCGAGCTTGACGCCGCAGGTGCCGCGGTTGATGGCGGCGTTGTACTTCTCGAGGATGCCGCAGCGCCGCGCCAGTTCGGTGCAGATGTCGGTGAAGTCGCGCGCTTCGCCGCGGGGGGCCACCACCGGCTGGCGCAGCGCGAAGCCTTCGTGCTCCCAGAACTGCTCCTGGTACTTGGTGGCCGCCAGGCGCAGCAGCTGCAGGCCTTCGAGGTCGGTGGCGTCGGGCAGCAGCACGTCGGCGAAATGATTGCTCTCGTCGCGCGTGTAGGCGAAGGCGACGATGAACGGAAAGCGCGCGATCTTGGCCGCCACGCCCGGCGTGTCCCAGAACGAGATCGCCGGGTTGGTGCGGTAGGCGAACCACACGTCGGGCGGCTCGACCTTGGGCAGGCCCTTGGGCGTGCTGTCGAGGAACATCCACGAGAAGTGCGTCGGCCCCAGCGCCTGCGCCCAGGCGTTGTTGCCGGTCAGCGGCACCATGGTCTTGTAGGCGTTGCGGATGTTGGGCTGCGCCGACCACTGCTCTTTCGAGGTGGGGTTGAAGGGGTAGTCCATCAGCCCGTCTTCGCCGGCGCGCACGCTGTCGTGCCGCTCGGCCATGGGCTTGACCAGACGCACCGTGGTGCCGATGGTGCCGCCCGGCACTTCGAGCGCGCCCACCAGCGTGGCCAGCAGCGTGCGTGCCCAGCAGCATTCGTAGCCGCCCCAGCCGTTGTTGACGGTCTTGCCCAGCGTCACCGCCACCGGGCGGAAGGGCAGGGTCTTGCCGCCGATGGTGATGGTCTGGCCGACGCAGGCGTGCGCCAGGTACTCCTGCGCGATGGTGCGCATGGTGGCGGCGGGAACGTCGCAGATGCCGGCCGCCCATTCGGGCGAATAGGGCGCCATGTGCGCCACCAGCTTGTCGAAGGCCGTCTCGCCCTCGAGCAGGCCATCGGCCAGCACTTCCTCGTCGGCGCCGATCTCGATCGCGTCGACCTGCACGCGCGCCGACAGCGCCTCGCGGATGCCCGGCGTGTCGTGCGGCACGGCGCGCGCGCCGGCTTCGTCCCACACCAGCGGCTTGCGCGTGGCGCGGTCACGCAGGTAGTAGCCGTGCGGCCCCACCAGGTAGGGCGAGCTGGTGCGTTGCGCCAGGTGCGGCAGATCGAGCTGGCTGCGCGGCGCCTCGTGCAGCATCACGTGGATGAGCGAATAGAGGAACGCGGCGTCGGTCTTGGGCTTGATCGGCACCCATTGCGCCGAGCAGGCGCCCGTCACCGACAGGTGCGGCTCGACCTGCACGCGCTTCATGCCGCGCACGCGCGCATCGGCGTGGCGCCACACGCCCACCACGCCGCCGGCGGCTTCGATGTTGTTGCCGCAGCTGATCAGGTAGTTGCAGCTGGGCGTGTCGGCCGCGACGATGAAGGCGCGGTGCCACAGCTCGCCGTACAGGTGCTCGGAGTGGTAGCACTTGACGCCCTGGCCCGAGCCGAAGCCCATGTCCACCGGCCCCCAGGCGGCCAGGAAGGCGGGCAGGGTGCCCATGTAGAACTGCGGCGTGCCCCCGCCGCCGAAGCTGGCGGCCAGGCGCGGGTAGCCCGAGGCGTCGGTCAGGCCTTCGGCGCGCAGGCGGTTGAGCTGCGCGGCGATCAGGTCGAAGGCTTCGTCCCAGCTGATGGGCACGAAGCCCGGATCCTCGTCGCGGCCCTTCTTCGGGTTGCTGCGCTTCATCGGCGTCAGCACCCGGTTGGGGTTGTAGGTCTTCTGGATCAGCCCGAAGGCCTTGACGCAGACCTTGCCGCCGCCGGGGTGCACCGCGGCGGCGCAGAAGTTCGGCTCGACCTCGGTGGCCACGCCGTCCTGCACCTTCACGGTCAGCAGGTCGGGGCCTGCCACGCACTGGTAGCAGTAGGTCGGCACGCGGCGCGTGCCGGCCGGCGGCGCGGCGGCAGCGCTCACGCCAGCCCGGCCTTCTGCGCCTTGGCCGCGAGCCGCTGCTCGGTCTTGGCCACGTCGACCACGAAGCGCTGGTGGCGGCACTTGCAGATGGCGTCGATGCCGTCGCTGCCGCTCACGTCGAAGGTCACGCTGCGGCCCTGCACCTCGGCGATGGCGATCTGCAGCTCGACCTTCATGCCCATCAGCGTGGCGCCGGTGTGGTCGAGCTCGACGCGCGTGCCCACCGAATCCTCGCCGGCGTCCAGGTGCTCGAGCAGCAGCTCGCGGCAGGAAACCTCGATGTCGCGCAGCAGCGAGGGCGTGGCATAGACGCGCGCCTTCTCGCCCATGAAGTCGATGGTGCGCTCGCGGTCGATGTCGACGCGCACGTTGCGCGTCACGCCGGGCTGCAGGCTGGGTTTCATGGCTTGTCTCCAGGAAGGTCGACTCGGGCCCCGCGGTCTGCTTGCCGCGGGTCTATAGCGCTAATTTGGTACCCGAATGCCGTTAAAGAACTTGATCCAGTGCAAACGACGGGCCGCACCCCGGGACGATCCCGATGGGGTCAACCCAGGCTGGCGCAGTCGACCGGCTCGTTGGCGGCGACGCGGCCCTGGCCGAACAAATGACGCACCTGCTCGCGCAGCCAGCGCTGCGCCGGGTCGCCGTTGACGCTCTGGTGCCAGACCATCATCACGTCGTAGGAGGTGCCGTCGGGCAGTTGCCAGACGCGCAGGTCGTGGCGCGCCGCCACCGCGTCGGCGAACATCTGCGGCACGATGGCGACCAGGTCGGTGCCGCGCACCAGCTCGGGCACGGCGCCGTAGTGGCGCAGGCGCACGCAGTTGGCGCCGCCCAGGTCGAGCCGCTCCAGCACGCGCTGCACGCTGCCCAGCAGGCTGGCCGTGGGCGCGGCCAGCGCCAGCGCGGCGCGCGAGAGCTGCGAGCGCTCCAGCCGGCGGCCGATCGCGGGGGTGGCGGGTTGCCAGTCGCGCGCGGTCAGCGCCACGTAGTGCTCGCGGAACAGCAGCTCGCCGAGCACGCCCTGGTGATCGGCCTGCAGCATGCCGATGGCGAGGTCGATCTCGCGCGCTTCCAGCGCGGCGCTGACGCGCGCCGCGTCGACCGCCTCGTTCGACAAGCGGCTGCCCGGCGAGGAGCGGCGCAACTCGCGCGCCAGCGCCGGCAGGAACATCATCTCGCCCAGGTCGGACAGCGACAGCCGCCAGTGCATGCCGGCGCTCGCCGGCTCGAAGCTCTCGCCTTCGCACAGCGCGGCCTCGAGGTGCAGCAGGTGGTCGGCCACCAGCGGCGCGACGCGCTGCGCCAGCCGCGTCGGGTGCAGGCCGCTGGGCGAGCGCACGAACAGCGCGTCGCCGAAGCAGTGGCGCAGCCGCGCCAGCGCGTTGCTGGTGGCCGATTGCGAGAGCGCGAGCTGCTGCCCGGCCTCGGTGACGGAGCCGGTGCGGTAGATGGCGCACAGCACGCGCAGCAGGTTCAGATCGAGCTGACGGAAGTTCATGACCCGGCCCCCGAGTTCGACATTGGCGGCACCGATGCGGCGGATTCCGACAATCCATTCGACGTCCACCGGTGCGCGGGGCTAGATTCGCCCGACCCTGGATGCAGGGCGTTGCCGCAGATCAACCTGATCGCTTTATTGGTATTGCGGTACCGAAATCGTCTTATGGAAAACCCGGAGGGCGACGGCGTGAGCAAGCGGGTGCTGAGTCTGAACGTCAACGGTCGCGTGCACGAGATCGCCGCGGCCGACGGTGCGCTGCTGCTCGATGTGCTGCGCGATGCGCTGGCACTGACCGGCACCAAGCAGGGTTGCGACGGCGGCGAGTGCGGCGCCTGCACGGTGCTGGTCGACGACCGGCCGCGGCTGGCCTGCTCGACGCTGGCGGTGCAGGTCGAGGGGCGGCGCATCGAGACGGTCGAAGGCCTGGCCCGCCAGGGCCGGCTGTCGGCGGTGCAGCAGGCCTTCCACGACAAGCTGGGCGCGCAGTGCGGCTTCTGCACGCCGGGCATGGTGATGGCGTCCGAAGGCCTGCTGCGCGCCAACCCGGATCCGAGCGTCGACGAGATCAAGACCGCGCTGGCCGGCAACCTGTGCCGCTGTACCGGCTACGTGAAGATCGTCGAGTCGGTGCAGGCGGCGGCCGCTGTGAAGGGGGCGAGATGAGCGCCGCGCGGCCGTTCCGAAGGCGCTCGCTCCCCCTCGGGGGGACGGCGCGTAGCGCCAAGGGGGCACTATGAAGCCACGCATGACCCGCGCCGGCGGCATCGGCGTGCACACGCCGCTGATCGACGGCTTCGACAAGGTCACCGGCCGCGCCCGCTACACCGCCGACATCGCGGCGCCCGGCGCACTGGTCGGGCGCATCCTGCGCAGCCCGCATCCGCATGCGCGCATCGTGTCCATCGACACGGCCGCCGCGCAGGCGCTGCCGGGTGTGCAGGCGGTGTGCACCGGCGAAGACACGCCGGTGCCCTTCGGCGTGCTGCCGATCGCCGAGAACGAATACCCGCTGGCGCGCGGCAAGGTGCGCTACCGCGGCGACCCGGTGGCCGCGGTGGCGGCGGTCGACGAAGCCACCGCCGAGCGCGCGCTGGCGCTGATCGCGGTCGAGTACGAAGTGCTGCCGGCCTATTTCACCGCCAAGGCGGCGCGCAAGGCCGGCGCGGTGGCGATCCACGACGACAAGCCCGACAACGTGCTGCGCGAGGTGCACGCCGAGTTCGGCGACAGCGCCGCCGGCTTCGCGGCAGCCGACCTGGTGCGCGAGCAAAGCTTCACCTTCGCCGAGGTGAACCACGCGCACATGGAGCCCAACGCCACGCTCGCCGAGTACGACATGGAGCGCGACGGCGTGACGCTGCACACCACCACGCAGGTGCCGTACTACGTGCACCTCAAGGTGGCGGCCTGCCTGCAGATCCAGGAAGCGCAGGTGCGGGTGATCAAGCCCTTCCTCGGCGGCGGCTTCGGCGCGCGCACCGAGTGCCTGCACTTCGAGATCATCGCCGCGCTGCTGGCGCACCGCGCGCGCGCCGCCGTGCGCCTGCTGCAGACGCGCGAGGAGACCTTCCTCGCCCACCGCGGCCGGCCCTGGACGGCGGTGAAGATGAAGATCGGCCTCAAGCGTGACGGCCGCATCACCGCGCTCGCGCTGGAGGCCACGCAGGCCGGTGGCGCCTATGCCGGCTACGGGATCATCACCATCCTCTACACCGGGGCGCTGATGCACGGCATCTACGACATCCCGGCCATCAAGCACGACGCCTGGCGCGTCTACACCAACCTGCCGCCCTGCGGCGCGCAGCGCGGCCACGGCACGGTGGACACGCGCGCCGCCTTCGAGGCGCTGCTCACCGACATGGCGGCCGAACTGGGCCTCGATGCGCTGGCCGTGCGGCAGAAGAACCTGCTGCCGCAGATTCCGTACCGCACGATGTATGCGCAGAACGTGCTCAGCTACGGCCTGCCCGAGTGCCTGGAGAAGGTGAAGGCGGCCTCGGGCTGGAACGAGCGCAAGCGCCACATGCCCAAGGGCCGCGGCCTCGGCCTGGCCTGCTCGCACTTCGTGTCGGGCACCTCCACGCCCAAGCACTGGACGGGTGAGCCGCACGCCACGGTGCAGCTGCGCCTGGACTTCGACGGCGGCGTGACGCTCTTCACCGGCGCCGCCGACATCGGCCAGGGCTCCAACACCATGGCCGCGCAATGCGCCGCCGAGGTGCTGGACGTCGCGCTCTCGCGCATCCGCGTCGTCTCGTCGGACAGCGCGGTGACGCCCAAGGACAACGGCAGCTATTCCTCGCGCGTGACCTTCATGGTCGGCCGCGCGTCGATCGCTGCGGCGCTGGAGCTGAAGGCGCTGCTGGTGAAGGCGGCTGCCGCGCGACTCAAGGTGGTGCCGGACGACATCGAGGTGCGCGACGAGATCTTCTTCGCGCGCGACAGCGAGCAAGCGGGCCTGAGCTGGATCGAGGCGGTGCGCGCGGCGATGGTCGACAGCGGTGCCGTCACGGTCAAGGGCACCTACACCTGCCCGATCGAGTTCCAGGGCGACAAGAAGATCCGCGGCAGCGCCATCGGCGCCACCATGGGCTTCTGCTACGCGGCGCAGGTGGTCGAGGCCTCGGTCGACGAACTGAGCGGCAAGGTCACGGCGCACAAGGTGTGGGTGGCGGTCGACGTCGGGCGCGCGCTCAATCCGCTGGCCGTCGAAGGCCAGGCGCAGGGCGGCGTGTGGATGGGCATGGGCCAGGCGCTGTCCGAGTCGACCGAGTACGACGCCGGCCGCATGCTGCACGGCAACCTGCTCGACTACCGCGTGCCGACCATGGCCGAGAGCCCGGACATCGAGGTGCTCATCGTCGAGAGCGTCGATCCGAACGGGCCCTTCGGCGCCAAGGAAGCCTCCGAAGGCATGCTCGCCGGCTTCCTGCCGGCGCTGCGCGAGGCGGTGCAGGAAGCCGCCGGCGTCGACTGCAACAGCTTCCCGCTCAGCCCGGATCGCATCGCCGAGTTGCTCGACGCGAAACAAGCCGCTGCGGCCAAGGCCGCGCGCAGCGCGGAGGAAGTGCGATGAACGCGCTGCACGATCTGCGCACGCTGCGCCCGGCGAGCATCGACGAGGCGGTGCGCGCGCTGGCCGAAGAGGGCGCGCAGCCGCTGGCCGGCGGCACCGACCTGCTGCCCAACCTGCGCCGCGGCCTGGGCACGCCGCGCGTGCTGGTCGATCTGACAGCGATTGCCGCGCTCGATGCGATCAGCGTGCAGGCCGACGGCAGCCTGCGCGTCGGCGCCGCGGCGACGCTGGCCGCGCTGGCAGGCCAGGCCGCGGTGCGCACCGGCTGGCCGGCAGTGGCGACCGCCGCCGGCCTCGTTGCCGGCCCGACGCACCGCGAGGCCGCCACGCTGGGCGGCAACCTGTGCCAGGACACGCGCTGCGTGTTCTACAACCAGAGCGAGTGGTGGCGCGCCGGCAATGGCTACTGCCTCAAGCTGCGCGGCGACAAATGCCACGTGGTCGTCAAGAGCGACCGCTGCTACGCCACCTACCACGGCGACGTCGCGCCGGCGCTGATCGCGCTCGATGCGAGCGTCGAGATCGCCGGCCCCGCCGGCACACGCACGCTGCCGGTGGCCGCGCTGTTCGTCGAGGACGGCGCGCGCCGGCTGACGCTCGCACCCGGCGAGTGGCTCACGGCCATCGTCGTGCCGGCCATGAACGACTGGCGTGCCGACTACGCCAAGGCGCGCGTGCGCGATGCGGTCGACTTCCCGCTCGCCGGCGTGGCGGTCGCGCTGCGCCGCGAGGGCGATCGGCTCGCCGGCCTGCGCGTGGCGATCACCGGCACCAACTCGGCGCCGCTGGTGGTGCCGACCGAGGGTGTCACCGGCCGGGCCTGGGACACCGAGGCCGCGGCCACGCTCGCCAAGGCGGTGCAGGCCACCGCCAACGTGCTCTCGACCACCGTCGCGCCGGTGAAATACCGACGCCGCATGCTGCAGGCGCTGGTGCGCCGGCTCACCGACGAACTCTGGACGCGCGCCTGAGCGCGCAGGGAAGGACAGGCTTCATGGCCCGCATCGTTCGCCGCGAGCAGTTCTCCGAGCTGAGCTTCCTGTGGGAGATCGAGGCGCCCGACGTGGCCGCCGCCGCCGAGCCCGGCCACTTCGTGATGCTGCGCCTGCACGAGGACGGCGAGCGCATTCCGCTGACGGTGGCCGACTTCGACCGCCAGCGCGGCACCGTCACCGTGGTGGTGCAGGCGCTGGGCAAGACCACGCTCGCGATGCGCGACCAGTTCGCCGAAGGCGACGAGGTGCTCGATTTCGTCGGCCCGCTCGGCCTGCCGCAGCACATCGGCCAGCACGGCCACGTGGTGCTGGTGGGCGGCGGCCTGGGCGTGGCGCCGGTCTTCCCGCAGCTGCGCGCCTTCAAGCTGGCCGGCAACCGCACCACCTGCATCGTCGGCTTCCGCGACGCCTCGCGCCGCTTCTGGCTGGACAAGCTGGCCGAGTGGGCCGACGAGCTGATCGTCTGCACCGACGACGGCAGCGCGGGCCGTGCCGGCTTCGTCGACGCCGCGTTGACCGAGGTGCTGCGCGAGGACCGCGCCGACCTGGTGGTGGCCATCGGTCCGATGCCGATGATGCGCGCCTGCGCCGAGGCCTCGCGGCCCTTCGGCGTGCACACGCTGGTGTCGCTCAACACCATCATGGTCGACGGCACCGGCATGTGCGGATCGTGCCGCGTCACGGTGGCCGGCAAGGTGAAGTTCGCCTGCGTCGACGGCCCCGACTTCGACGCCCACCAGATCGACTTCGACGAGCTGATGGCGCGCCAGCGGCGCTTCCGCCAGCAGGAACAGCAGGCCAACGCCGACCACGCCCACGTCTGCAGCCTGGAAGACCTGCTGATGCGCCAGGGCAAGCGCACCTACAAGAAATACGCGGCGGTCGAGAAGCACCAGGTGGCGATGCCCGAGCGCGACGCGCAGCAGCGCGCCAGCTGCTTCGACGAAGTGAACCTCGGCTACGCGCAGGCCGATGCGCTGCGCGAGGCGGAACGCTGCATCCAGTGCGTCAAGCCGACCTGCATCGAAGGCTGCCCGGTGCGCATCGACATCCCGCGCTTCATCCGCCACCTGATGGTGCGCGACCTGCCCGCGGCGCTGGCGGCGATCCACGAATCGAGTCCGTTCCCCTCGATCTGCGGGCGTGTCTGCCCGCAGGAGAGCCAGTGCGAGGCGCAGTGCGTGCTGATCAAGGCGCGCATGGAGCCGGTGGCCATCGGCCGGCTCGAGCGCTTCGTCGGCGATCACGCGCCGGCGCCGCAGCCCTCGCGCGCGGTCGGGCTGGGCTGGGCCGCGCCGGGCCGCGTGGCGATCGTCGGCTCGGGCCCCGGCGGGCTGGCGGCGGCGGCCGATCTCGCCGCCGCCGACTACGACGTCACGGTGTTCGAGGCGCTGCATGTGGTGGGCGGCGTGCTGCGCTATGGCATCCCCTCGTTCCGGCTGCCGCGCGACGTGATCGAGCGCGAGCTGCAGCAGCTGCGCGATGCCGGCGTCAAGTTCCAGACCAACAAGGTCATCGGCAAGACCTTCGGCATCCAGCAGCTGATGGAGCGCATGGGCTTCGATGCGGTATTCATCGCCGCCGGCGCCGGCGCGCCGCTGTTCCTCGGCCTGCCGGGCGAATCGGCGGGGCAGGTGCTCTCGGCCAACGAGTTCCTCACGCGCGTCAACCTGATGGGCGGCGACCGCTTCCCCTACCACGACACGCCGGTGGGCATCGGCCAGCGCGTGATGGTGATCGGCGCCGGCAACACCGCGATGGACTGCCTGCGCACCGCGCGCCGCCTCGGCGCCGCCGAGGTGCGCTGCGTCTACCGGCGCAGCGAGGCCGAGGCGCCGGCGCGCGTGGAGGAGCTGCGCCATGCGCGCGAGGAGGGCGTGCAGTTCTCCTTCCTGCACGCGCCGGTGGAGATCCTGCTCGACGACAAGGGCGACGTGCGCGGCCTGAAGGCGCAGAAGATGATGCTCGGCGAGCCCGATGCGCGTGGCCGCCGCCAGCCGCTGCCGCTCGACGAGTTCGTCGAGTGGCCCTGCGACAGCGTGATCTATGCGCTGGGCACGCAGGCCAACCCGATCGTCGGCCGCGCCACGCCGGGGCTCACGCTGGATGCGCGCGGCTTCATCTCCGCCGATGGCCAGACCCAGGCCACCAGCCTGCGCGGCGTCTTCGCCGGCGGCGACATCGTCACCGGCGGCGCCACCGTGATCCTGGCCATGGCCGCCGGCCGCCGCGCCGCGCAGGCCATCCACCACTGGCTGCAGGGCGATCGCGCCGAGTGGCCGCCGGCGCCGGTGCCGCTGGCCACGACCGACGCTGCCGACACCGCCGATGCGGCCGGCGTTGCCGCCTCGCACTGAACGGAGCCCGAACACCATGCTGTGCCCCCGTTGCCAACGCCCGCTGGCCGACGACAGCGAAGGCCCCTACATCTGCTGCGCCGGCGCGCCCATGCAATGGCGCTGCGAGGGCTGCGGCAAGCTGAGCGAAGGCTTCGCGCTGCCCTACGGCCGCTGCCCGCAATGCGGCGGCGCGCTGCAGCTGTGCGAAGGCGAGCGGGCCGTGCCGGGCGGCGCCGCGCTGCATGCGGTGCGCATGGCCTTCGAGATCGAGCTCGGCGGCCGCGCCTTCTACCAGCGCGCCGCGGCCGACAGCACCGACCCCGCGCTGCGCCAGCTGTTCGGCCGCTTCGCCGTGATGGAAGGCGAGCACATGGAGACGCTGGCGCGGCGCTACCACCTCGACGTGCCCGACCCCTCGCCGACCTTCCGCGTCGAGGTGGCGGCGCTGTTCGCCGACGTGGCGCACCGCCCGCAGGATCCCGACAACCTGTTCCGCATCGCCATCGCGCTGGAGCGGCGCGCCGCGGCCTTCTTCACCGAGCATGCCGATGCCGCGCCCGCGGGTTCGGCCGAGGCCGCGCTGTTCCGCGAACTGGCCGCCGAGGAGCAGGAGCACGCCAGCACGCTCGCCACCGAGCTGCAGCGCTGGCAGCAGGGCCGGCCGGGGCTGTTCGGCGCCGGTGCGGCGGCGGCCTCGAGTCCGGTTGCGAGCTCGGCCGAAGGCCTGATCAACGCCGCCGCGCTGCTGCTGCAAGGCCACGATGCCGAGCGCATCGCGCTGGTGTGCGGCGACCAGCAGCTCACGCACGGCGAGCTGCGCGACCGCGTCGCCCGCGCCGCCGCCGTGTGGCGCGCACGCGGCCTGGAGCGCGGCCACCGCGTCGCCATCAAGCTGCCCGACGGGCTGGACTGGGTGGTGGCCTTTCTCGGCACGCTGTGGGCGGGCGGCACCGCGGTGGCGGTGAATCCGAAGATCCCGACGCCCGAGTGGCACTACATCCTCGACGAGGCGGGCTTCACCGTCATCCTCGCCGAGAGCGCCGACGACACGCCGCCGCCCTGGCGCGACAAGGTCGTGCTGGTCGACGAAGGGCGGCGCGCGGTGTCTGCGGCCAGCCCGGTGGCGCCGCGCCTGGTCGACCCCGACACGCCGGCCTTCTGGGTGCACTCCTCGGGCACCTCGGGCAAGCCCAAGGCGGTGGTGCATGCGCACCGCTTCGCGCGCGAGGTCGAGCGCGTCTCGCGCGAGCGGCTGGGCATCACGGCCGAGGATCGCCTGTTCGCGAGCTCGCGCCTCTTCTTCTCCTACCCGCAGACCAACAGCCTGTGGGCCGGCCTGAAGCTGGGCGCCACGGTGGTGCTCGATCCGCAGTGGCCGACCGCGCAGAGCGTGGCTGCCACGGTGGCCGCGGCGCGGCCGACGGTGCTGTTCAGCGTGCCCTCGCTCTACCGCCTGATGCTGCACGAGGGCCTGGCGCCGGGCCTGGCAGCGGCCGGGCTGCGCCTGTGCGTATCGGCCGGCGAAGCGCTGCCGCAGAGCCTGCGCGATGCCTGGCGCGCGCAGACCGGGCTGCCCATGGTCGACGGCTACGGCGCTTCCGAAACCCTGGTGCTGGTGCTCACGGCCTGCGAAGGCGACGACGGCCTGCAGCCCTCGCCGGGCGTGCAGCTGCGCCCGCTCGACGCCGAGGCCGCCGCCACGGGCCGGCCCACGCGGCTGTGCTTCCGCGTCGACATGCAGGCGCTCGGCTACCTCGACCGCCCGGCCGCGCAGGCCGACAGCTTCCGCGACGGTGCCTTCTGCCCGGCCGACCTGTTCGTGGCCACCGCCGGCGGCGGCTGGCGCTTCGCCGGCCGCGAAGACACGCTGCTGAAGATCAAGGGCCGCTGGGTCAACCTCAACGACCTGGAAGAACGCCTGGGCTCGGGCACGCCGGGCCTGGTGGAAGGCGCGGCGGTGCGCGTGGCCGATGCCGACGGCATCGATGCGCTGGCCTACTTCTTCGTCGCCCGCGAAGGCGAGCAGGCCGCCGTCGAACAGGCCTTGCGCGAACGCATGGAGACGCTGCCGCACTACCAGCGCCCGCGCTGGCTGCACACGGTGGAGGCCATCCCGCGCACCGCCACCGGCAAGATGCTGCGCCGCAAGCTCGCGGAATTGATGGGGCCAGTTGCATGAGCGCGGTGCAGCTCGAGCGCCGCGGCGGCACGCTGGTGGCGACGCTGGATCGGGCGCCGGTCAACGCCATCGACGACGAATTGCTGGCAAGGCTGGATGCGGCCCTGGTCGAGGCCGAGCGCGACGAGAGCATCGCGGTGCTGCACCTGCGCAGCGCGCACAAGGTGTTCTGCGCCGGCGCCGATCTCGCGCTGATCCGCGCCAGCGTCGCCACGCCGCAGGGGCTGGAGCGCATGCTGGCCACGGTGCAGGCCATGCAGCGCGTCTTCGCGCGGCTCGAGCAGCTGCCTTGCCTGACGCTCGCCGAGCTCGGCGGCGCCACGCTGGGTGGCGGCTTCGAGCTGGCGCTGGCCTGCGACTGGCGCATCGCCGCGCACGAGGCGCGCGTCGGCCTGCCCGAAGCGGGCCTGGGCCTGCTCGCCGCGGGTGGCGGCACGCAACGCCTGACGCGCTTGCTCGGCCCCGGCCTGGCGCGGCGGCTGATCCTCGGCGGCGAGACGCTGACGGGTGAACACGCCCTGCAGATGGGCCTGGTGCAGTGGTCGGTGCCGCGCGCTGCGCTGCAGTCCGCGGCGCAGGCGCTGGCCGAGCGTGCTGCCCAAGTGCCGCGCTACACGCTGGCCGAGAACAAACGCTGCATCGCGCTGGCCGCGGCCGTGCCGGGCGAGGGCTACGCCGCCGAGATCGCCGCCACGCGGCGCCTGTATCAGAACCCCGAAACCCGCCGCCGCGTCACCGCCTTCCTCGACAAGAACGCGGCGCCCACCAAGGAGCAAGCATGAGTGAACCCAAGCAACTGGCCGTCGTCACCGGCGCCGCATCGGGCATCGGCCGCGCCACCGCGTCGGCGCTGGCCGCGCAAGGCGCGCGCCTCATCGTCGCCGACATCAACGCCGAGGCCGGCGAGCGCGCCGCCGCCGAGCTGCGCGCGGCCGGCCACGAGGCCGAATTCCTCGCGGTGGACCTCACCGACGCGGCTTCGATCGCCGCCTTCGCCGATGCCGTGCAGCGCAAGCACGGCGCGGTGGACGTGCTGGTCAACGCCGCCGGCTGGGGCCGCACCGCGCCGTTCTGGGAGGGCACGCCGGAGTTCTGGCAGCAGGTGGTGGCGCTCAACTTCGTCGGCCCGATGACGCTGACCAAGGCGCTGCTGCCGGCCATGATGGAACGCGCGCGCGGCAAGATCGTCAACGTGGCCAGCGATGCCGGCCGCGTCGGCAGCCTGGGCGAGACGGTCTACTCCGGCGCCAAGGGCGGGCTGATCGCCTTCACCAAGGCGCTGGCGCGCGAGACGGCGCGCTACCGCATCAACGTCAACTGCGTCTGCCCGGGCCCGACCGACACGCCGCTGATGGCCGCCGTGCCCGACAAGGTGAAGGACGCGCTGATCAAGGCCATCCCGCTGCGCCGCCTCGCCCAGCCGCAGGAGGTGGCCGATGCCATCGCCTTCTTCGCCGGAGCGCATTCCGATTACGTCACCGGCCAGGTGCTCAGCGTCAGCGGTGGTCTGACCATGGCCGGCTGAACGCCTTCTTCACGTCATCCAACTCCAACGGAGCCAAGTCCATGAAGCGTGTCCAGCTCGCCGGCTACCAGGCCCGGCATTTCGGCTACTCGAGCAGCGGCAAGGTGGCCACCATTCGGCTCAACCGGCCCGATCGCAAGAACCCGCTCACCTTCGATTCCTACGGCGAGCTGCGCGACCTGTTCCGCGAGATGTGCTACGCCACCGACATCAAGGCCATCGTCTTCACCGGCGAGGGCGGCAACTTCTGCAGCGGCGGCGACGTGCACGAGATCATCGGGCCGCTGGTGAAGATGGACATGCCCGAGCTGCTCGAGTTCACGCGCATGACCGGCGATCTGGTGAAGGCCATGCGCGCCTGCCCGCAGCCCATCGTCGCCGCCATCGACGGCGTGTGCACCGGCGCCGGCGCGATGATCGCCTGCGGCTCCGACATGCGCCTGGCCACGGCGCGCAGCAAGCTGGCCTTCCTGTTCGTGCGCGTCGGCCTGGCCGGCGCCGACATGGGCGCCTGCACGCTGCTGCCGCGCCTGATCGGCCTGTCGCGCGCGGCCGATCTGCTCTACACCGGCCGCGCCGTGGGCGGCGAGGAGGCCGAGCGCATGGGCTTCCACAACCGCCTGGTCGAGCCCGAGCAACTGCTGGCCGAAGCGCAGGCGCTGGCGCAGAGCCTGGCCGAGGGCCCGACCTTCGGCCACGCGATGACCAAGACCATGCTCTGGCAGGAATGGAATTCGGGCCTGGGCGAATGCATCGAGGCCGAAGCGCAGGCGCAGGCCATCTGCATGCAGACCAAGGACTTCGAGCGCGCCTACCACGCCTTCGCCGCCAAGCAGAAGCCCGTCTTCGAAGGCGATTGACGATGAGCGCGCCGTCCGACCTGGCCTGGCCCTTCTTCGACGACGGCCACCGCGCGCTGGTGCCGCAGTTCGAGCGCTGGGTGGCCGACGAGCTGCCGGCGCTGCTGCACGGCGCCGAGGACAGCTCGGACGCCGTGTACGCCTGCATCGAGCGGCTGGTGCGCTCGCTGGGCCGCGCCGGGCTGCTGCGCGTGTGCGTGCCCGCGGCCTGCGGCGGGGTGCGTGAGCAGCTCGACGTGCGCTCGCTGGCGCTCGGCCGCGAGGTGCTGGCGCGCGCCTCGGGCCTGGCCGATTTCGCACTCGCCATGCAGGGCCTGGGCAGCGCGCCGGTCACGCTGTTCGGCAGCGCGGCGCAGCAGCAGCGCCTGCTGCCCGGCGTGGCCGAGGGGCGCATCATCACGGCCTTCGCGCTCTCCGAGCCCGATGCCGGCTCCGACGTGGCGGCGATGAGCACCACCGCCACGCGCCTGCCCGGTGGCGGCTGGCGCCTGGACGGCACCAAGACCTGGATCTCCAACGCCGGCCTGGCCGACCACTACGTGGTCTTCGCGCGCAGCGGCGAAGCCGGCGCACGCGGCATCTCGGCCTTCATGGTCGACGCGCGCACGCCGGGGCTGGACGCCAGCGAGCGCATCCCCGTCATCGCCCCGCACCCGCTGGGCACCGTGCGCCTGACCGATTGCCGCGTCGATGACGACGCGCTGCTGGGCGAGCCGGGGCAGGGCTTCAAGATCGCCATGGGCACGCTCGACAGCTTCCGCACCACCGTCGGCGCGGCGGGCCTGGGCTTCGCGCGCCGCGCCATGCTGGAGGCCATGCAACGCGCGCGCGGGCGGCGCATGTTCGGCCACACGCTGGCCGACTTCCAGCTCACGCAGAAGAAGATCGGCGAGATGGCGGTGGCCATCGACGCCTCGGCGCTGCTGGTCTATCGCGCCGCCTGGACCAAGGACGTGCAGCGCGTGCGCGTCACGCGCGAGGCCTCGATGGCCAAGCTGCATGCCACCGAGGCGGCGCAGCGCGTCATCGACGGCGCGGTGCAGCTGTTCGGCGGCCTGGGCGTGGTGCAGGGCGTGGTGGTGGAGCGGCTGTACCGCGAGATCCGCGCGCTGCGCATCTACGAAGGCGCCAGCGAGGTGCTGGAGCTGATCATCGGCGCGCGCACGCTGGAGGCGGCGGCGCAGGAGCAGCGTTCGTGAACGAGGCGCTACCACCCGTTCACGCGGAGGGCGCCGCCGCGCCGCCGCGCGCCTTCGGCGCTCTGGGCCGCTGGCTGGCCGGCGCCTGCCAGCTGGCGGCGGTGCTCGGCGCGCTGGTCTTCGTGGCGCTGGTGGCGATGTCCATCGTCTCCATCAGCGGGCGCAAGCTGTTCTCGGCGCCGGTGCCGGGCGATGTCGAACTGCTGCAGCTGTGCGCGGCCTTCGCGTCCTCGTCCTTCTTCGCCTGGTGCCACCTCAACCACGGCGACGTGAAGGTCGACTTCTTCACCGAACGCCTGCCCGAGCGCGCGGTGCATGCGCTCGACGCCGTGGGCTCGGCGCTGGTGGCGGCCTTCGGCGCGCTGCTGGCCTGGCGCACCGGCGCCGGCGTGGCCAGCGTGCACGCGGCCGGCGAGACCACCATGATCCTCGGCCTGCCGCTGTGGGTGGGGCAGGCGCTGATGCTGCCGGGCTTCGTGCTGCTGGCGCTGGCCGGGCTCTATCGCGCCGCCGAGCATCTGCAGCGCGTGCAGCGCGGAGTCGGGCGATGAGCGGCATCAGCGCGGGCCTGGTGCTGTTCGGCGTGATGCTGGTGCTGCTGGTGCTGCGCGTGCCCATCGGCATCGCGATGTTCTCGGTGGGCGCCGGCGGTTATGTGTGGCTGAGCGGTGGCGAGTGGACGCCGCTGCTCAACTCGCTGAAGAACCTGGCCTATGCGCGGCTGTCGAACTACGACCTGATCGTCATCCCGCTGTTCCTGCTGATGGGGCAGTTCGCCACGCATGGCGGGTTGTCGCGCGCGCTGTTCCGCTTCGTCGCCGCCTTCATGGGCCACTGGCGCGGCGGCGTGGCGATGGCCGCGGTGGGCGCCTGCGCGGGCTTCGGCGCGATCTGCGGCTCCTCGCTGGCCACCGCAGCCACCATGGGCCAGGTGGCGCTGCCCGAGCTCAAGCGGCTCGGCTATGCGGGCAGCCTCTCCACCGGCACGCTGGCCGCCGGCGGCACGCTGGGCATCATGATCCCGCCCTCGGTGCCGCTGGTCATCTACGCCATCCTCACGCAGGAGAGCATCGGCAAGCTGTTCATGGCGGCGGTGCTGCCGGGCGTGATCGCGATGCTCGGCTACATGCTGGTGATCCGCGCGATGGTGGCCTGGAAGCCCGAGATCGGCCCCGCCGGTCCGCGCGCGCCCTGGCCCGAACGCTTGCGCGCGCTGGCCGCGGTGGCGCCGGTGTTCGGCGTGTTCGCGGTGGTCATCATCGGCATCTACGGCGGCTGGGCCAACCCGACCGAAGCCGCGGCCATCGGCGCGGCCGCCTGCGGCGTGCTGGCGGTGGTGAGCGGCGGCATGCGCTGGCGCGGCCTGCTCGACACGGCGCTGGGCACGGCGCAGTCCACCGCGATGATCTTCCTGGTGCTGCTCGGCGCCGACCAGCTCAACACCGCGCTGGCGGTATCGCAGATGCCGGCCGAGCTGGCGCTGTGGGTGAAGGACAGCGGCCTGCCGCCGCTGCTGGTGATGGTGGCGATCCTGGTCGTCTACATCCTGCTCGGCTGCGTGATGGACAGCCTGGCGATGATCCTGCTGACGATTCCGGTGTTCTACCCGGTGGTGATGGGGCTGGATTTCTGGGGCCTGGGCGACACAGACAAGAGCATCTGGTTCGGCATCCTGGCGCTGATGGTGGTGGAGATCGGCCTCGTGCATCCGCCGGTGGGCATGAACGTCTACGTCATCAACCGCATCGCGCGCACCGTGCCGCTGACCGAGACCTTCAAGGGCGTGATGCCCTTCCTGGCCTCGGACTTCCTGCGCATCGCCGCGCTGCTGTTCTTTCCCGCGCTCTCGCTGGCGCTGGTTCACAGCTTCTGAGCCCGCCTTTCACAACGACGAAGGAGACGAACGATGAAGACGAACCGGAGAATCGCGTCGCTGGCCGTGCTGGCGATTGCCGCCGCGGCCGCCTTGCCGGCGGCGGCGCAGACGGTGACGCTGAAGGTGCACCACTTCCTGCCCGGCACGTCGAACGTGCACCTGAACCTGATCAAGCCCTGGTGCGACAAGATCGCCAAGGAATCGGGCGACAAGCTCAAGTGCCAGATCTACCCGGCCATGCAGCTGGGCGGCACGCCGGCGCAGCTGTTCGACCAGGCGCGCGACGGCGTGGCCGACATCGTCTGGACCATTCCCACCTACTCGGCCGGGCGCTTCAGCAAGAGCGAGGTGTTCGAGCTGCCCTTCTTCACGCGCAGCGGGCGCGGCTCCAGCCAGGCTTTCTGGACCTACGTGAACGCGCATGCGCTGGACGAGTACAAGGGCGTCAAGCCGCTGTGGCTGCACACCAATGACGGCTCCTCCTTCCACCTCTCCGCGGCCAAGGGCGTGAAGACGCTCGACGAGCTGAAGGGCCTGAAGATCCGCGCCGCCACGCGGCTGAATTCGCGCATGCTGGCCGCGCTGGGCGCCACGCCGGTGCAGATGCCGCTGCCCGCGGTGCCCGAGGCCATGGCCAAGGGCGTGATCGACGGTGCCATGGTGCCCTGGGAAGGCGTGCCGGCGGCCAAGCTGCAGGAGATCGCCAAGAGCCACCTCGACGTGCCCGCCGGTGCGCCGAAGTTTGCCAACTCGATCTTCGCCTTCGTGATGAACCAGGCGCGCTACGACGCGCTGCCGGCGGAGCTGAAGAAGGTGATCGACGCCAATGCCGGCGCCGAGGCCTCGGCCTGGGCCGGCGGCACCGGCTTCGACAGCGTGGTGGCCGCCAACCACAAGCTCGCCACGGATCGCGGCAACGTGGTGAACGCGCTCGCCGATGCCGAACTGACGCGCTGGATCAAGGCCAGCGAGAGCGTCGACGACGAGTGGGTCAAGGAGGTCACGGCCAAGGGCGCCAACGGCAAGGCACTGCTGGATGCGGCGCGCGCGCTGATCCAGCAGTTCGACCGTTGAGCTGAAGCTGCGCGCCGGGCGTGCCCGGCGCGGCGCGTCAGACCGCGCGCCGGAACGCCAGCCGCGGCGAGTTGCGCAGGCCGCAGGCGAGCAGGAAGCCGAGCAGCGTGGTGTTGGCCAGCGGCACCGCGGTCTCGACCGTCTCGACGCGCAGCGCGCCCAGGTTGTCGAACAGCTGCGCCATCAGTGTGTGGCCGACGCCGCGGTGCGCGTAGCTCGGGTCCACTCCCAGCGTGTCGATCACGGCCACCGGCGCGGTGCGGCCGAAGTCGCCGAGGTCGGCGCGTGCCATCAGGTAGCCGACCACGGTGCCGTCGCAATGCGCGGCCAGCGAGACGCGAATCGAGCGGTCCTGCTCGGCCTCGGCCTGGCGTGCCGTGAGGTACTCGCGCCGGTCGCGCCCGGTATTCTCGCGGTCGATGCGCACGATGGCGTCGAGGTCGGCGGCCGTCATCGCGCGCACGTCGCAGCCGTGGCGTGCGTGGCGTTCCTGGTCGTTGCCCTCGTCGCGCCCGAAGTCGATCTCGTGCCCCGGGCCCTCGCCGGTTTCGATGGACAGCGGGCCGTCGCGGTCGGCGTACAGATGGTTCTCGCCGACGCGGCTCTCGAGCACCAGGTTGGGCGCCAGCTCGAAGCCCAGGCCGGCCAGCCAGCCCAGCATGTCGCTGCGCGTCCAGTTCGACAGCGTGCGGATCTCGCTGGCGCCATGGCGACCGCCCCAGCGCAGCAGGGCATCGAAGAGCGCGCGGCCGACGCCGCGCCGGCTGTGTTCCGGGCGCAGGCCGACGAGCTCGATGCGCAGCGCCGGTGCGCGGCGGCCGAATTCGCCGCTGGCGAGCCGGCCGAGCAGGTAGCCGACGAGTTGATCGCCCTGCATGGCCGCGAACTGCGCGTGCAGCAGCGGCTGCTTCTGCGCGCTGCGCAGCCGGCGCTCGATGTAGTCGCGCCGCGTGCGGCCTTCGATGGCGGCGTCGATCGCGACGACCGCGTCGAGGTCGGCCGGCTGCAAGGCGCGGATCTGGACGGTGGCGGCAGCAACGGCAGGCGTGGACATGGCGGCAGGCTCCGGTGGCTCGAGGGGTGGGCGGGGCAGGGGCAGCCGACGCTCAGGCGTCGACCGAGTAGGTGAAGGCGAGCTGGCGATCGGTCTCGTCGTCGAGCAGATCGTCGAGCATGGGCAGCAGCGCCATCGTCTCCTTCTGGATGTGCGCCACCTGGCGCTCGACCAGTTCGGAGGCCACCCGCTGCAGCGTGCTGCGCTGTTCGGGCGGCAGCGTGCCGGCGGCCAGTTGCGCGGCCAGCGGCCGCAGTTCGGCGGCCACGGCGCGCAGCGTCTCGTGCTCTTCGGTGAGCAGGGTGGCCAGATCACCGTCGCCGGCCTCGGCCATGCGCGGGAACAGCTCGCTCTCCTCGAAGCCGAAGTGATGGCCGATCTCGTGCTCGAGCTGGCGCTGCAGCGGCGCGGCCAGCGACTGCAGCGTGGTGGCGTCGCCGGAAGCCAGCGCGTGGCCGACTCGATCGAGCAGCGCGATGCTGCTGCGGTGTTCGTCGTCGAGCAGTCGGGACACCTGGCGCATGAAGCTCATCGCGGTCTCGGGCAGATTGAATAGCGGTATTGTAGTACCGCAATAGATAAACACAAGCCCGTCGGCGGGCCCGGCGGGTGCGCCGGGTTCATTCACATCTTCTCAGCCCTCGCCGGCCCGCGACAGGCGCAACCGGTTCAGCAGCACGGCGAAGAAGGCGGCGAAGCAAATCGCACCCAGGCTGCCCACCGCGCCGGCGATGCGCAGCAGCACGGGCGACGAGGCCGCCAGGCCCGCGGCCAGCAAGGCCAGTGCCAGCGCGTGTGCGACGGCATGCCAGCTCAGTGCGCGCGTCAAGGTCAGCGCCGAGGGCGTCGGCGGCCGGCGCCGGCCCTGGGCCGCGTGCATCGAGGCGAGGAAGGGCAGGATGCGTTGCAGCACGCCCATCAGGAAGCTCAGCAGCCAGCCGAGCACGGCGGCCAGCGCGAACAGCCGGCCGGCGGGCGACTCGGGCGCGACGGCCAGCGCCACGGCGGCGGCCACCAGGGCCAGCGCCAGGCCGGCCCAGCCGCCGGCCATCAAGCGTCCGGCCGTGCCGAGATCGCGGCGCATCGCGCTGGCCAGTATGGCGCGCACGAGGCGCAGGTGCAGCGCCAGCGCGGCCACGCCGGCCAGCAGCGCCGCGGCGCGCAGCGGCAGTGCGAAGGCGTGCTGCAGCGGCGCCGCGGCGGCCAGCGCCACCGCGAGCAGCGCCACGCTGCCGGCGATCACCTGGCGGCGCTCGTCGGGCACGCGGCCGAGCGTGAACATCGGCAGCAGCACGTAGGACAAGCCGAAGGCGAGCAGCCCCATGAAGCCGAAGACGCCGGCCACCAGGTGCAGGCCGCGGGCGCTGTCGCGGTCCAGCAGCGGGTGGCCGGTCCACAGCGCCACCAGGGCCGCTGCGCTGATCAGCAGCAGTGCCAACGCGGCCTGCGCGCCCCAGCCGTGCAGCACCACGCCGGCCATGCCGCGTGCTGCATGCAGGTTCAGGCCCAGCAGCACGGCGAAGGGCAGCAGCGCGGTGATCACCATCGCGGCGCCGGCGGCCAGCCAGTCGAGCCGCGCCGTGCCCATGCCGCACACCAGCAGGGCCACGCCGGGCACGTAGAGCCACCACAGCAGCGCCGGCAGGCGCGGCCAGCGCACCGGCTGGCGCGTGGCCACCGGCAGCAACTGCAGGCTGGCGCCGATGGCGCTGGCCAGCAGCGTGCCCAGGGTGACGAGGTGCAGCGTCGCCAGCGGCCAGCCCAGGCCGCCGTGCCAGCCGGGCCAGGCGTCGGCGGTGGCCAGCAGCAGCAGCCAGGCGGCGAGATGGAACAGCGTCGCGGCGCCGAAGTAGCGAAACGGCACCGAGGCCGGCAGCAATCGCCCGGTCGCGCCGGAGAGAAAGCTGCCGCCCAGCGCGGCGCGCTTCGGTGCTGCGGGGCTCACCATGGCTGCAGCAGCAGGCGCACTTCGCCCGGCTCGCCTGCGATGGGTTCGGCGCGCCAGCCGCGCTCGGCCAGCTCGGGGTAGAGCAGGGCGGGGTCGCGGTCGTGGTGCACCACCAGCGGCCGGCCGTCGTCGCCGTGCGCATCGATGCGGCGCAGGATCGCCACCAGCGGCTGCGGCGGCGCCAGGCCGCGCACGTCGATGTGCCAGCGGCCGTCAGCGCCGAGGATGACCGGCGGATCGGGTGGGAGCGGGGGCGCGTTCATGAGGCGGGTGGCCTGCATCGCAGTGTTTCTATTGTGGTACCAGAATACCATTTCGACCTTCGATGTGATACAAAACCGCACGATGAGCGTCGAACCCCCCCGCCTCAAGACCCGCGCGGGCAAGGCGAGCCCGGCCGCCGAACCCGCGCTGCGCATCCGCACCGTCAAGGCGGCCGACATGCCCGCGGTGGTGGCGCTGGACGCCACCGTGACCGGCCTGCACAAGGCCGCCTACTGGCAGCGCGTCTACCGGCGCTACGGCATCAAGGGGCAGGGCGAGCGCCACTTCCTGGTGGCCGAGAGCGAGGGCCGCGTGTGCGGCTTCGTGATCGGCGAGGTGCGCGACTGGGAGTTCGGCGCGCCGCCCTGCGGCTGGCTGTTCGCCATCGACGTCATGCCCAGCGCGCGCCAGGGCGGCGTGGGCGGGCGGCTGCTGTCGGAGCTGGCGCAGCGCTTCCGCCGCGAGGGCGTGCAGATGATGCGCACGATGACGGCCAGCAACAACTCGCTGATCCAGTCCTTCTTCCGCAGCCAGGGCATGCGCGCCGGCCATCTGCTGCCGCTGGAGATGGAGATCGCTGCGCCGGCCGATGCCGACGCGGGCGCAGCGCGGAGGACGCGCCGATGAAGCTGCAGAAGAACACCTTGCTCGCGCTGTACAGCGTGCTCGAATTCGCGGCGCGGCCGGAGGAGCACATCCCGGCCAGCGAGATCGCCGAGAAATACGGCGAATCGGCACACCACCTGGCCAAGGTGCTGTCGGAGCTGGTACGGGCGCGCATCGTCGCGTCGGTGCGCGGCGTCGGCGGCGGCTACCGCTTCATCGGCAATGCGCGGCGGCTCACGCTGCTCAACGTCATCGTGCTGTTCGAAGACCTGGCGCAGGGGCTGCCCGAGCCGCCGCCGCAGGCCGGCGCCACGCACGACGCGCTGGCGCGCGTGCTGGGCGAGATCGACCAGATCGCGGTGGCGACGCTGGGCTCGGTCACCATCGCCACGCTGCTGAAGGAAGTGGGGCGTGCGGCGGGCGCGGGCAGCGCGGTGGCCGCGGGCTGAGCAAGACCGAAGGACGAAAGGCACTCATGGACTTCCAGGACATCCTCTACGAGATCCGCAACGGCGTGGCCTGGATCACCATCAACCGCCCGGAGAAGATGAACGCCTTCCGCGGCACCACCTGCGACGAGCTCATCAAGGCGCTCAACAAGGCGGGCTACGACCGCAGCGTGGGCTGCATCGTGCTGGCCGGCGCCGGCGAGAAGGCCTTCTGCACCGGCGGCGACCAGGGCGCGCACGACGGCAACTACGACGGCCGCGGCACCATCGGCCTGCCGATGGAGGAACTGCACACCGCCATCCGCGACGTGCCCAAGCCGGTGATTGCGCGCGTGCAGGGCTTCGCCATCGGCGGCGGCAACGTGCTGTGCACGATCTGCGACCTGACCATCTGCTCCGAGAAGGCGATCTTCGGCCAGGTCGGCCCGAAGATGGGCTCGGTCGACCCGGGCTACGGCACGGCCTTCCTGGCGCGCGTGGTGGGCGAGAAGAAGGCGCGCGAGATCTGGTACCTCAACAAGCGCTACTCGGGCCCCGAGGCGGTGGCCATGGGCCTGGCCAACATCTGCGTGCCGCACGAGCAACTCGATGCGACGGTGCAGGAATGGGCCGAGACGATCTGCGAGCGCAGCCCCACCGCCATCGCCATCGCCAAGCGCAGCTTCAACATGGACACCGCGCACCAGAGCGGCATCGCCGGCATGGGCATGTATGCGCTCAAGCTGTACTACGACACCGACGAGTCGCGCGAAGGCGTGGCGGCACTGAAAGAGAAGCGCAAGCCCGATTTCCGCAAGCACGCCAAGTAGCTCGGTGATTCGACACCGCTCAATGGTGTCGAGGCGTTTCAGAAGCTGCTCGGCGCGCAGGGTTTGATGGCGCGCGGCAGCGCGTGAGCGCCGGCTCGCGCTACAGTCGCGCCCGCCGGGCATGCTGCTCGTCCGCGCTTCACGCACCCACATGATTCGCATCGATCGCCGCCGCATCGCGGCGCTGCTGCTCGCCGCGCTGCCCGCCGGCGTGCTGGCGCATGGCGACGCCGCGCACGCGCAGCAGCGCGGCACTGTCGTCAAGGAACAGAAGCCCTGGGGCATCGCCGCCGAGCGCGCCGCCGCGCGGCGGCGCATCGAGGTCGGCATGAGCGACGACATGCGCTTCACGCCCGCGCGCATCGCGGTGCGCGAGGGCGAGACCGTGCGCTTCGTGATCCGCAACCGCGGCGCCACGCTGCACGAGTTCGTGCTCGGCACCCGGCAGACGCTGGACGAGCACGCCGCGCTGATGGCGAAGTTTCCCGAGATGCAGCACGACGAGCCCTACATGGCGCACGTCGCGCCGGGCGCCAGCGCCGAGATCGTGTGGACCTTCAACCGCGCCGGCGAATTCGAGTTCGCCTGCCTGATCGCCGGCCACTACCAGGCCGGCATGGTGGGGCAGGTCGTCGTGGCCCGCGCCGCTGCCAAACGGAGTCTTTTGAAATGACAAGCCAAACCAACCGCCGCCAGTTCACGCTCGCCGGCCTCGCCGCGCTGGCCCTGCCCGCCGCGGCGCTCGCGCAGGCGCAAGCGAACGCCGTGCAGCAGGTCGATGTCTGGAAGAGCCCGACCTGCGGCTGCTGCAAGGACTGGATCGCCCACATGGAAAAGAGCGGCTTCCGCTTCACCGTGCACGAGACCGGCAACACCGCGGCGCGCCAGCGCATGCGCATTCCGCTGGCGCTGGGCTCCTGCCACACCGCGCTGATCGGCCGCTACGCCATCGAGGGCCATGTGCCGGCCAAGGACGTGCAGCGCCTGCTGCGCGAGAAGCCCGAGGCCGTGGGCCTGGCCGTGCCCGGCATGCCGATCGGCTCGCCCGGCATGGACGGCCCCGAGTACGGCGGCCGCAAGGATGCCTTCGACGTGCTGCTGGTCGCCGCCGACGGCAGCACGCGCGTGTTCAACAGCTACCGCTGAGCTCTGGAGATCCACCGATGAAGAAGCTGCTTTCGCTGCTCGCGTTGTCGCTCGCGTTCGCCGGCGTGGCGCGCGCCGACGAGCTGACCGATGGCGAGGTGCGCAAGGTCGACAAGGCCGCCGGCAAGCTCACGCTCAAGCATGGCGAGATCAAGAATCTCGAGATGCCGCCGATGACGATGATCTTCGTCGTCAAGGACAAGGCGCTGCTCGAGCGCGTGAAGGCCGGCGACAAGGTGCGCTTCAAGGCCGCGCGCGAGGGCGGCGCCCTCGTGGTCACCGAGCTTCAGCCGCCCAGCACCCCAGTGACGAAGTAGAGCGCCGCCTTCGCGATCGCCCAGACCACGCCGGAGACGAGGGCGGCAGCCGCCGCCGCCGCGGCGAGCCCGACCAGCACCCACAGGCCGTCGCGCTCGAGGATGCCCATCGCCAGCAGGCAGATGGCGAGCGCCGGCAGCATGTTGCCCAGCGGGACGGGCAGCACCAGCACCAGCGCGAGCAGCAGGCAGACCGTGCCGACCACCGACTCCATCGCCCCGCTGGCCAGCGGCGTGAGGCGCGGCTTCATCAGGCGCTCGGCACGGGCGAGCCAGGGCGCGATGCGGCGCACCAGCGCGGCGTAGTCCTGCCGCGCCATCGAGCGGCGCGCGATCACCGCGGGCAGCCAGGCGCGCATGTTGAAGGCCATCTGCGCGGCCAGGAACAGCAGCGGCGCGCCCAGCACCCCCGAGGTGCCCGGCGGCACCGGCAGCACGTTGGGGAAAGCGAATACGAACAGCAGCGCCGCCAGCGCCCGGTCGCCCAGGGCGTCGAGCAGGTCGGCGACGGCGATGCGCTCGCGCGTCTCGTCCGCGGCCAATGCCTGCAGCATGGCCGAGAGCTTGGGCTGGTGGGCGCCGGTGCTCAGAGGTGGAACCAGGCCGCAGCGCCCAGCGCGAGGCCGATCGCGCTGACGCCGAACATCAAGTATTCGAGCTTCTTGCTCTTGGTCAGCAGCGCGATGGCCGCCATCGCGATCGCCACCTGCAGCGCGGTGGTGGCCTGCGCCCAGCGGTGGTGCTGGTGCATCTGCTCGGCGCTGCGTTCATCGAAGTCCTTGGCCTCGGCCTCGAGCTTGTCGGCAGCGGTCTTGATTTCCGCCTTCTCGGCCTTGTAGCGCTTGATCTCGTCCTGGTAGAAGGGCTTGCGCGCTTCGGGCACCAGTTCCAGCGCCAGCTCCGAGAGGTTCTGCTTGCTGCTCTTGGCCTGGTAGTAGTTCCACTGGTTCGAGGCCTCGGTCTTCTTGATCGCGGCGTCGTTCTTCAAGAGGCCGGCGTTGGCCTGCGTCGCCCCGCCCTGGTAGGCGAACAGCGCGCCGATGGTGGCGATGACGGCG
The DNA here is from genome assembly GCA_017983795.1 of Piscinibacter sp. Classification (GTDB taxonomy): domain Bacteria; phylum Pseudomonadota; class Gammaproteobacteria; order Burkholderiales; family Burkholderiaceae_C; genus Piscinibacter. The sequence continues at coordinate 12,295 of JAGOAS010000014.1, read as the reverse complement.
GTGACCACCGCGATCTGCCCGGCCATGCCGGTGGGTTCGTGCTGCGCCGCGTGTTCGACCTCGTGGTCGTGCGGGCCGTGGACGTGGAAGCCGGCGCCTGACATGGGGTGTTGCCTCGTTTGTTGGGGTCGCGAGCGGATTGCTCCGGCGCCCATTGTCGCCGCGGCGGCGATCGGGCAGCGCTCAGGCGGTCGCGGCGACGCTCAGGCCCAGCTCGCGCATCATCGCGTCGCGCATCAGGAACTTCTGCGGCTTGCCGGTCACCGTGACGGGCAACTCGTCGACGAAGCGGATGTAGCGCGGCACCTTGTAGTGGGCGATCTGGTCGCGGCAGAAGGCGCGCACCTCGTCCTCGGTGCAGGCGACGCCGGGGCGGGTGATGATCCAGGCGCACAGCTCCTCGCCGTAGCGCGTGTCGGGCACGCCGAACACCTGCACCGCGGCGACCTTCGGGTGGCGGAACAGGAACTCCTCGACCTCGCGCGGGTAGACGTTCTCGCCGCCGCGGATCACCATGTCCTTCACGCGGCCGACGATGTTGCAGTAGCCCTGTTCGTCGAGCGTGGCCAGGTCGCCGGTGTGCATCCAGCCGCCGCGCACCGCGTCCTCGGTGCGCTCGGGGTCGTTCCAGTAGCCGAGCATCACCGAGTAGCCGCGCGTGCACAGCTCGCCCTTCGCGCCGACCGGCACGGTGCGGCCGTCGATGTCGACGATCTTCACCTCCAGGTGCGGCAGCACGCGGCCGACGGTGGTGACGCGCTTGTCCAGCGGGTCGTCGGTGGCGCTCTGGAACGACACCGGGCTGGTCTCGGTCATGCCGTAGGCGATGGTCACCTCGTGCATGTGCATGTCGGCCTGGACCCGGCGCATCACCTCGATCGGGCAGGGCGCGCCGGCCATGATGCCGGTGCGCAGCGAGCCGAGGTCGAAGCGCGCGAACTCGGGGTGGTCGAGCTCGGCGATGAACATCGTCGGCACGCCGTGCAGCGCGGTGCAGCGTTCGCTCTCCACCGCGGCCAGCGTCGCGCGGGCGTCGAAGCCTTCGCCGGGGAAGACCATCTTCGCGCCGCTGGCCACGCAGGCCAGCACCGACAGCACCATGCCGAAGCAGTGGTACAGCGGCACCGGGATGCACAGCGCGTCGTCGGCGCCGAGGCGCATGCACTGCGCCACCGCGCGCGCGTTGTTGACGATGTTGTGGTGGGTCAGCGTGGCGCCCTTGGGCGCACCGGTGGTGCCGCTGGTGAACTGGATGTTGATCGGCTCGCGGCAGTCGAGCGCGGCCGGGTCGGGCAGCGCGTCGGCGACGGCCATGCCGGCGTCGAGCATCAGTGCCCAGTTCAGCATGCCCGCGGTCGGCTCGTCGCCCAGGCGCACCACGCTGCGCAGCTGCGGCAGGCGCTCGGTGCGCCCCGAAGGCCCGATGCCGAGGTTCTGCAGCATGCCCAGGTAGTTGCCGGTCTTGAAGGCGGCGGCGCTGACCAGCACGCCGACGCCCGCCTTGTGCAGCGCGTATTCCAGCTCGGCCAGCCGGTAGGCCGGGTTGATGTTGACCAGGATGGCGCCGAGCCGCGCCGTGGCGAACTGCGTGACCAGCCACTCGGCGCGGTTGGGCGACCAGATGCCGACCCGCTCGCCCTTGACGACGCCCAGCCGCGCGAAGCCGGCGGCGGCACGGTCGACCTGCTCGCGCAGCTCCGCCCAGGTCCAGCGGATGCCCTGCTCGACGAACACCGCGGCGTCGCGCTGCGGCCAGCGGCGTGCGGCCTGCTCGAGCAGCGCGTAGACGGTGGTCTCGCACAGCGCCACCTCCGTGCTGCCGCGCACGTGCGACAGGCCACCGATCGGCCGCCGGGTGGACCCGGGCTGGTTCATGTCTTCCCCCCTCTCAGTTCAGACGCCGAACGGGCCGCAGCCGTTGTATTTCAGCGTCTGCGATGGCAGCTCGTCGAACATCAGCTTGTAGTGGCGCGTGAAGTGGCTGGCGCTGCTGAAGCCCAGCAGGCTGGCCACTTCGGTGATCGGCTGGTCGGCGCGCAGCTTCAGCGCGCGGCGCGCCTCGTTGAGCCGCAGCGCACGCAGGTGCGCCTGCGGCGTGGTGTGCATGAACTCCTCGAAGCAGTACTGCAGCGTGCGCCGGCTGGCGAAGGCGGCGGCGCAGATCTCCGGGATGCCGATGTCGTTGACCAGGTTGGCGCGCATGAACTCGATCGCCCGCTTGACGACGCGCAGCCGGCTGTCGGCGCGGCGCGGGATCGACGAGGCCCGCTCGGCATCGTTGCCGCGCATCGCCAGCATCACCGCCTGCGTCAGCGTGGCCGCCAGCAGCGTGGTCTCGTTGGCGGGCTCGGCCAGCGAGTCGATCTTGCGCTCGGCGCCGGCGCACACCGCCAGCAGCACCTGGCGGATCGAGGCGGCCACGTCGGGGGGCAGCTCGAGGCTGCGCTCGCGCTCGGCGCGCTCCAGCCATTCGATCTTCGAGGGCGCCAGCGTCGCGGCCACCGTGTCGCTGTGCACCGACAGGCCGATCAGGTCGAGCGCGCCGGCCGAGATCACGTCGTACTGCTCGCGGTCGGACAGCACCATCAGCGAGTCGCGCTCCATCGGCCGGCCGCTGAACACCGAGCCGGGCTCCACGGTCACCGGCAGCGCCAGCACCAGATGGTCCTTGGGCGGCGTGATGTGCTCGGCCAGCGGCCGGTTGGTCGACTCGCGCAGCAGCACGCCCTGATCCATCACCAGCTGCCAGGCCGAGCCACGGAAGCGGCCGCAGCCGAGCTGTTCGTAGCTCTGCTGCCAGTCGTTCAAGGCCTTGGCCTGGTCGTCGACGTCCCGGGACTCGTGCTGGAGGATCCTGGCCATCGTGGGCTCCTGTCGATCAGCGCCCGATCTGCCGTGGATCGACGATGCGCATGCCGCTCATCGTAGCCAGCGCGAGCGGCCCGGAGGGCAGGGCAAACGCGCCCGTGAGGGTGGCACGGTCGTCGAGACGATGGAACTGGAAGCGGCGCTCGCCGGCGTCGCCGAGCACCAGCGTGCCGTCGACGCCGACCAGCGCGGCGCGCCCGTCGGGCAGCGCCACCGCGGCGGTGAACGAGCCGGCCTCGGCGACCGCCTGGTGGCTCCAGCTGCGGCCATCGTCGGTGCTGATCACCAGGTTGCCGCGCATGCCGCAGGCGAGCAGCCGCTCGCCCAGCGCGACGCCGCCCCACAGCGAGCCGTTGTACGGGGTCTTGACCGCCTGCCAGCGCTCGCCGGCGGCGCCCTGGCGCAGCACCTGGCCGCCTTCGGCGGCGATCAGCCAGGCGCCGCTCGCCGAGACGAAAATGCGGTTCAGGTGGCGTTCGCCGGCCTCGCCGTCGACCAGCGTGGCCGGCGCCCAGTGCTGGCCGCCGTCGCTGGTCTGCTGCGCGACGCCGAAGCCGCCGACCGCCAGGCCGCGGCCGCCGGGTTCGACGCGGATCGCCAGCAGCACGTCGGCGCCGTCGGCCTTGCCGGCGGCGACGCTCCAGTGTTCGCCGGCGTCGTCCGAGCGCAGGATCACGCCGCCGTGGCCGGCCGCCCACAGGCTGCGCGCGTCGCTGGCGTGCACGCAGGTCAGCGTGGTGCGTGTCGGCACCGCCTGGGCCTGGCGCCAGCTGCGCCCCTGGTCGTCGGACAGCAGCACATGGCCCCGTTCCCCGACCGCCACCAGCCGCGCCCCGGCCGCGCTGACGTCGAGCAGCACGCCGTGCAGCGCGCCGCCGCGCAGGCGCGCCGGGCCGTCGGCCGCATACGGCTCGGCGCGCACGCCCGCGGCCGCCGAAGCCGCGCAGAGGATGAAGGCGCGGCGTGCGAGTGCCATGTCGATGTCCACGTCAATGGGCCATGAAGGGGCGGTGCACCGGCTTGCGCCGCGGGATCAGCGTGTCCAGCGTCACCGCCAGGGCCGGCAGCACGGTGATCGCCATCAGCATGTTGAGCATGAACATGAAGGCCAGCAGCAGGCCCATGTCGGCCTGGAACTTCAGCGGCGAGAACACCCAGGTGGCCACGCCGACCGACAGCGTGATCGCGGTGAATACCGTGGCGATGCCGGTCTCGGCCAGCGCACGGCGGAAGGCCGGCACGATGGCGATGCCGTCGGCCAGGTAGAGCTGCAGCCGGTTGTAGATGTAGAAGGCGTAGTCGACGCCGATGCCCACCGCCAGCACCATCACCGGCAGCGTGGCGACGGTCAGGCCGATGTCCAGCGCCTTCATGAACCAGTAGCCGACGAAGGTGGCCAGCGTCAGCGGCAGGCAGCAGGCCACCACGGCGCGCCAGTCGCGGTAGGTCAGGAACACCAGCACGACGATGGTCGCGTAGACGTACAGCATCATCGGCAGCTCGGTGGCCTCCAGCACCTCGTTGGTGGCGGCCTGCACGCCGGCGTTGCCGCTGGCCAGCCGCACCGTCACGCCGTCCAGCGTGTTGCGGGCGCGGAACTCCTTGACCACCGCCACGACGCGCTTGATGGTGTCGGCTTTGTGGTCGGTCAGGTAGGCGTGCACCGGCAGCACGGTGCAGCGCGGGTCGTACAGCCCCGAGCCTTCGCCGACCAGGCCGATGAAGCTGGCCATCGAGCGGCGGTCGCGCGGCATGTCGCCCCACTTCGGGTTGCCCTCGTTGAAGCCGGCCGCGCCGAGCCGCACCAGCGCCGGCAGCGAGGCGGTGCCGATCACGCCCTCGGTGTTGCCCAGTTCCCAGGCCAGGTCGTCGACGTAGGCCATGCGGGTGCGGTCGTAGCAGCTCTCGGGCTCGGTCTCGTGCACCACCGTCAGCACGTCCAGGCCGACCGAGAACTTCTCGGCGATCGCCACCGCGTCGCGGTTGTAGCGGGCGCTGTCGCGCAGCTCGGGCGCGCCGGGCTGCACGTAGCCGACATGGCGGTCGCGGCCGCCCCACAGCGCGAGGCCGAACAGCAGCACCGCGACGGCGACGACGATGCGCGCCGGCTTCGGTTCGGCCAGCCGCGCCAGCGCCACCACCGCCATCGAGCGTCGCTCGCGGATGCCGTGCATGCGCTGGCCATAGTCGGCCGGCAGCCTCACGAACGAGGCCACCACCGGCAGCATCACCAGGTTGGTGACGATCTTGTAGGCCACGCCCAGCGACGCGGTGATGGCCAGCTCGCGGATCATCGGGATCGGGATCAGCAGCAGCGTCGCGAAGCCGACGAAGGCGGTGACCAGCGCCATCGTGCCGGGCACCAGCAGCGCACCGAAGCTGTGCCGCGCGGCGTCGAAGGGCGTGGTGCCGGCGCCGATCTCGCGCACGATGGTGTTGATCTGCTGCACGCCGTGCGAGACGCCGATCGCGAACACCAGGAAGGGCACCAGGATGGCCAGCGGGTCCAGCCCGTAGCCGAGCAGCTGCAGCGAGGCGAACTGCCAGACCAGCGAGACCAGCGAACAGGTCAGCGCCGCGGCGGTGAAGGCCCAGGAGCGGCAGTACCACCAGACGGCCAGCGCGGTCAGCGCGAAGGCCAGCGCGAAGAACACCACCACGCCCTGCGCGCCCTGCGCGATGTCGCTGATCTGCTTGGCGAAGCCGATGATGCGGATCTCGTGGCCCTCGTCCTCGAAGGCCGTGCGCAAGGCCTTCTCGATCTGCGGCCCGAGCGCGATGTAGTCGGTCGGCTCCTTCGTGCGCGGGTCGGCGTCGAGCAGGTCGGCGGTGACCATCGCGCCGGAGAAGTCGCTGGCCACCAGCGAGCCGACATAACCGCCCTGCACGACGTTGTCGCGGATCCTCGCCACCGCCGCCGCGTCAAGCTTCTCCGGCGTGATGTCGCCGCCGATCACGTCGCGCGCCTCGTAGCCCTCCTCGGTGACCTGCATCACGCGCGTGTTCGGCGTCCACAGCGAAGACACCGAGCGGCGGTCGACGCCGGGCAGGTACATCAGCGCCTGCGTCACCTCGTTGAGCTTCTTCAGCGTCTCGGGCTTCCAGATGTCGCCCTGCCGGGCGTGCACGACGACGATCAGCCGGTTGGCGCCGAACAGCACGTCCTTGTACTTGACGAAGGTCTCGGTGTACTCGTGGCCGAGCGGCAGCTGCTTGCCGAAGCCGGCGGTCATGTGCAGCCGCGTGGCGAACAGTGCCGCCGCCGCGGTGACCAGCGCGAGCAGCGCCAGCACCGCGGCCCGATGGCCGAAGATCAGCCGCTCGCAGGCGAGCACGAACCGCGACAGCATCGGCATGTCAGTGGCGCCCGGCCGTTCCGAAGCCACTGAGCGCCCCCTCGGGGGGCAGCGAACGAAGTGAGCTTGGGGGCTTCATCACTTCAGAAGCTGTACGACAGGCTGGCCGCGAGGTTGTCGCGGTCGCGCACGATGTTCGACAAGCCGCCGCCGAAGAACGCCGTGTAGCCGAACTGCGCCTTCCACACCGAGCTGTTGTCGAAGTTCAGGCCGATGAACAGCGACTTGCGACCCTTCACGAAGGGCAGCGCGTTGGGCGAGATGCCGCCGACGTCGTGCGTGAACACCGTCGTCTGGGTCAGGTTCCAGTCCGAGCCCCAGACGCGCGGGTAGGACAGGTCGAACTCCAGCGCATAGCCCCAGGAGGTCTTGGTCGGGCTGGCGTAGGACGGGAAGATCAGGTAGGGCACGGTGCCCAGCTGCAGGTCGGGGTAGTGCGTCACCGCCAGCTCGGCGAGCAGCGTGCCTTCGGCCGCGCCCAGCGCCTTGACCAGCGCGCCGGCCGGCGAGTTGACCTCGGTGAAGTACAGGCCGGTCAGGTGCGCCTGGAACTTCTTCTCCTCCGTGTAGCCGCGCACCGTGATGCGCCCGTTGGCGTCGGCGTTGGCCGCCTCGAAGATGCTCCAGCGGCCGGCCAGCGGCACGCTGCCGTCGATCGCCACCGAGTCCTTCGGCCGGTACGAGAGTTCACCGCCGACCGCCACCGGCCCGAGCTTGGTGTTGAACGAGGCGCCGAACAGGTTCTTGTTCTTGCCGTACTCGTTGTAGTAGCCGATGTTGGCGACGTTGTAGGCCGAGTAGGTCGGATCGGTGAACAGCGTCGTGAACGGCAGCTTGTCGTGGTAGCGCTCGTAGTACAGCGCGAACTCGGCGTCCATGCCCTTGGGCTTGAAGCGCATCGCCAGGCCGAACTGCTGGCCGTTCGGCGGGCGCTTGTCGTCCTCGAAGGGCACGACGTTGATGCCGTTCTGGATGCCGCTGCCGTTGTCGCCGCAGGGCGTCGGCGCGCCGCACAGGCCGAAGGCCGACAGCGACGAAGTCGGGATGTAGGCCGGCCGCTGGCCGGCGCCGACCACGTCGGCACCCGAGAAGAAGGTACCCACCGGGTCGAAGCGGAAGGCGTTCCACTTGAACTGGTAGTAGGCCTCGGCGCTGACCGTGTCGCTGATGCCGGCGTTGATCGACAGCATCGGCGCCGGACGCAGGATCTCCTTGACCTGCGTGCCCGGCGTGTGCAGCTTGCGCAGGTCGAAGGCGTTGATCTGGTTGATGCCGCCGATGATGAAGATGTCCTCGCCCCACGAGATCACCTGGTTGCCCAGGCGGACCGTCGCGGTGCGCTCGTCGATCAGCTTCAGGTCCTTGGAGACCCAGGCATCGAGCAGCGTGACGTTGCGCGTGGCGATCCTCTTGGCCTCGTCCGACAGCGGCGTGCGCCGCGTGTCGCCGGCCTTGAAATCGCCGACCCAGGTGCCGCGCACCAGCGCGCGCCAGCCGTCGGGCGTCTTCAGGCCGAACTCGTGCGTGCCCTTCAGCGCCGCCGAGACGATGTCGCCGCGGTTGTAGTTGAGGTTGCCGTCGTCGCCGTTGAGGAAGTTGAAGTCAGGGTTGGCGGCGCCGTCGTTGCCCGGGCCGTTAATCTGCGAGCCCAGCGTCGCGCCGGTCGGCACGGCGGCGCCGTTGTCGTTGCCGAAGGTGGTCGGGCTGCGCTTGCTGGTGCGCACCTGCAGGCCGAACGAGACGGTGGAGCTGAAATCGATCTCGGTGCCGCTGTCGGTGACGCTGCGCACGGCCTGCGCCTGCAGCGAGGTGAGGGCGGCGGCGACGGCGATGGCGATGGCGGATTTCTTCATGGCGTTGGTCCTTTCCGCACGCTCAGCGCGAACCCGCGCGGCGCAGCTCGTCGGGGTTGAAGCGCTTCATGTCGATGCGGCCTTCGCGGCCGGCCAGCCAGTCGACCTTGCCCTCCTGCGGCATGTTGTCGGCCATGTAGCGCCCGACGTTCAGGTCGTAGACGACGTAGCCCTGGTAGACGCAGGCCGGCAGCTCCCAGGCGACGTAGGGGTAGCTCTCCTGCACGCGCCACACCTTGCCCTGTGCGTCGTAGTTGTCGACCGCGACCATCGCCCAGGTGTCCTCGTCGAGGTAGATGGTGCGCTTGGGGAACTGGTGGCGCTGGCCCGGCTTGACGGTCGCCTCGATCTTCCAGACCCGGTGGGCCTCGTAGCGGATCAGCTCGCGCTTCGGGTAATCGGCGCCGAACACGTCGGCCAGCTTGGCGTCCTGGTTGTTGAAGCGGAACGTGTTGTACGGAACGATCAGCTCCTGCTTTCCGGCCAGCTTCCAGTCGTAGCGGTCGAGGCGGCCACCGAACATCGGGTACTGGTCGACGGCGAGCAGGTTCTCGTAGCCGGGCACCGGGTTGTCGTAGGCGAAGGTCGGCGCGCGGCGCACGCGGCGCTGGCCGGGGAAGTACAGCCAGGCGTCGTTGTCCTTGGCCTGGTAGTAGTGGATCAGGATGATCTCGCCGGTGCGCGCCGCCGGCGTCACCACCTCGTTGAGCACCGACCACTCGATGCCGTCGCCCTCGGTCACCGGCTTGCCGGCGATGTTGCCCAGCGGCGTCGCGGTCAGCTGGTCCTGCACCAGCGGCACGAACTTGCCGTCGCCCGGCGACGAGAACACCGTCGAGTAGCGCTCGGTGCGGCCTTCGCCGACCCAGTGCATCTTGTAGTTCCACATCGCCTGCGCGCCGTTCTCCGGGATCGGGAAGGGCACGCCGCCGGAGACCGCCGCGCCGAGGTCGAAGCCGTTGGCGGCCAGCTTGGCGCCGGTGGCGTTCTTGCGCGTGTTGTCGTAGACCTGCTGCGGATAGCCGCAGGAGCGGTGCGTCGGGTAGACGTCCATGCGATAGCCCTTGAGCTGCTTGAGCAGCGCGAGCTGGCCTTCGCTGAGCCGGTCCTTGTACTTGTCGGCGCTGGCGGCGTCGATCGTGAACAGCGGCTTCTCGGCGGCATAGGGGTCGGGCCGCGCCTGGCCCGGCTTCCAGCCGCCCGGCGCCTTCAGATCGCCGCCACTCCAGGCGGGGATCGAGCCGTCCTTGTTGGCGCCGCGTTCGGCGCCCACCGGCGTCAGCTCCTTGCCGAGCGCCTGCGCCTGTGCGTCGCTGGCCGCCGGCGCGGCCGTCGGCGCCAGCGCGGCGGCAGCCAGCAGCGCCACGGCGGCGCCCCGTCGAGTTCCTCGATCCATCGCTTCCTCCTCGTGCGCGCCGAGACGGCGCTAGCCTGTTGTGTCGAAACGGAATCAGTCGATCCGGATGCCCAGCGCAGCGGCGCGCTGCTGCAGCGCGCCCCGTGCCGCGGCCACGTCGACCAGCGGCGCGCTGCGCGCCCGTGCAATCTCGGCGGCATCGAACGGCCGGTGGTCCCCGGGCACCGAGTCGCGCGCCAGCGTGGCCAGCACCCAGTTGGTGACCGCTGCGACCTGCGCATCGTCCAGCCCCGAGCCCATCACGCCGGGCACGCTGACGATGAAGGCGCGGCCCCCCGGCACGCGCAAGAAGTCGCCGAGGCGGCGCATGTCGGGCACGTTGCCCAGCGTCGAGCCGGCGCCGTCGACGCCGTGGCAACCGGCGCAGTGCAGCACGAACTGCGAGCGTGCCTGGGTGGTGGCCACCACCGCCGGCGCGTCGGGCCGGGCCATCACCTGGCGGCCCAGCGTGGTGTTCTGTGCCTCCTGCGCGACGGCCGCGCCAGCGTGCAAGAGCACGGCCACGGCGGCGAGCACGTGCAGGCGCCGCATCATGGCCCCACCAGCTGCGCACGCAGGGCGCGCGTCTGCGGCGGGCCGCCCGCCTTGGCGCGCACCGCCTGCAGCTCGGCCGCCGCGTAGTCGCCGTCAGCGCCCTGCAGCCGGCGCACGTGGCTGGCGATGGCCGCCAGCGTCGTGTCGTCGAGCTGCGCGCCGAAGGCCGGCATGCTGCCGGAGAAGGCCTGACCGTTGACCTTGATCGGCCCCGACAGGCCCTTGACCAGCACCGTCGGCAGGTAGGCGCGTTCGGCGCCCAGCTTGGCCCAGTGCTCGCCTCTGAGCGCCGGCGCCAGGCCCACCGTGCCGGCGCCGTCGGGCTGGTGGCAGGCGGCGCAGTGCTGCGCGAACAGCGCCGCACCATCGGGCGCAGGTTGCGCGCCGGCAGCGAAGGCGGCGACCCCCAGCACGGCGAAGGCTCCGGCGCGCTTCATGCGACGCCGACGATGACCGACGTCGTGCAATGGAACATCAGGCTGGTGTTGGCCATGCACCAGTTGATGTCGTTGTGCACGCCGAGCCGGTAGCCGGGGCGCTCGCGCTCGTTGTTGTTGCACAGGCACTCGCCGCACGAGGCCTTGCCGCAGCAGTCGTTGTACGAGATCAGGTACTGGCGGTTGTCGGTCGGGTTCAGGCAGGTGCCGACCCACGACACCTTCGACGCCTCGGTGCCCGGCGGGCACTGCGTCAGCGAGCCGCCGCAGCAGCTGCACAGATAGCCGTCGAAGGCGCAGTAGCGCCAGTACTCGCACTTGGTCGGGTCGTCGGCGACCGGGTTGGACTTGGCCTTGGCGGCGCCGGCGGCATGGGCGGCGCCGAACTGGCCGCTGCGGTCGAACGGCAGCATCGGCAGCACGGCGCCGCCGACCAGCGCCACGCCGAGCCGGGTCACCAGGCTGCGGCGGCCGTGGCTGTGGGCCACCTGGCGCACGCGGCGCTCGGTGGCACGGTCGATGAGGTCGAGGAACCAGCGCATCGCTCTTGCTCCTTGGGTTCAGGCGGCCGAGCCGCCGAGGTATTGCTGGATCGTCGGCGTGCCCATGTCATGCGCATTGAGCAGGCTGTCGAGCTGCTCGCGCGAATTGACCAGGCCCTTGGCGGCCACCGTGCCCTGCGCGTCGAGCAGCACCGCGTAGGGCAGCCGCGACACGCGGTAGCTCATGCCCAGTTCGGTGGACAGCACGTAGGGCATCGCCTCCAGCCCCTGCTCGCGCACGAAGCGCAGGTGATCGGCCTGTTCGCCGTCGCTGGCCAGCACCACCGACAGGCGGCGCCGCTCGTCGCGCACCAGCGCCTTCAGCACCGGGATCAGCTTCTTGCACACCGGGCAGGTCGGCGAGAGGAAGAACACCAGCGTGGGCCGCTCGGCAGCGCCGCCGATCGTCACCGGCTCGCTCTGGATGCCGCGCAGCGCGAAGCTCGGCGAGGCGGTGCCGACCGCCGGGCCGGCGTCGGTGACCAGCGCGCCCATCGGCGCGACGCGCTCGAACAGCACGCCGACCTGGCGCGACAAGGCCCACAGCAGCAGGCCGAGCGCGATCACCGCGGCCCACAACAACACGACGGAAACGGTCAGGGCATCCATGGTCTCAGGTCCTCCGGAAGAGCGGGCGCGCGGACGGGCCGGTGCGGTGGCGCAGCAACTGGTGCAGCGCGGCGTAGAGCAGCGTGGCCAGCAGCAGCGCCGCGGCGACGACGAGGAAGTCGCCGCCCGTCATGGGGCGTGGCGAGGTCGGCACGACGGCGGCCAGCGCGAGCGCGGCCAGCATGAGGTTGCGCAGCACCAGCGGCCACGACACCGGCAGCGCTTCGCCGCCGCAGCCGCAGTCGAGCGAGCGGCCGCGGGCCAGGTGCAGCGCCATCAGCGCGCCGTAGCCGAGCAGCAGCGCGGCGGCGAGCAGCGCGCCGGCGAAACGCCAGGGCGTCAGCAGCAGCAATGCCGCCGCGGCCTCGAGCGCCGGCACCAGCCGCGTGGCAAGCGGCAGCAGGCGATACGGCAGGCCGTAGGCGGCCAGATGCTGCTCGAAGAGCGCCGCATCGGTGAACTTCGCCAGCGCCGCGTGGGCGAACAGCGTGGCGACGCAGGCCACCGCGATCCACGCCAGCAAGGGGTCGAGCGTGAAGCCCATCGCCGTGCCTTGTATGTTCAGACCAGGCCAGAACGGTAGAGTCTGGTCGCCGATGAGGCGGCCAGACCGGCCCGTGTAGCTTGGAACGTGCTGGGGCGATCGAGCCCGTGACTGAGTAAAGAGCGCACGGCCGCC
>JAGOAS010000013.1 GCA_017983795.1 Piscinibacter sp. | reverse complement strand
CGATCAGGCTGCCGGCGTTCCACAGCGCGAAGCGCGGCGGGAAGGCGCGCACCGACATCAGGCGAAGCTCGGTTTGCAGGTCGGCGGCCGGGTTGGCCAGGCCGATGCCCTGGCGGTCGATGCGCAGACGCGTGGCCCGGTCGATCACCTGGTCGCGCAGCTCGCGCCCGTCGTCGTAGGTGAGCGGGATGGCGTCGCCGGTTTGCCGGTGCGGGTCGAGCAGCGCGGAGACCCAGTTGATCAGGTCCTCCGCCGTCCACGAACGCGACGGGAAGCCGGCGGCGTGCAGCGTGGCCCGGATGCCGTCGCGCAGCAGCAGCAACTCCTCCAGGCGCGAGAGGTTCTCCGGGCTGCCGGGAAGCGAGACGCTGACCACCAGCCGGTAGTCGCGGAACAGGTAGCTCTGCGCCGACAGCAGCGACGTCCGGCTGCCCTGCAGGTAGTGCCCGGCACGGCGCCGGGCCATGGTGCGGTGGATGTTGGTGTTCCGGCCGGCGCGGCCGAGGGTGTCGAGCTCCGGCACGACGTCGTCGGCGACGCGCAGGTTCGCGTAGCGCGCCAGCGGCGCGCGAATGGCAGGACTCGCGTACAGATGGAACTGGATCCCCGTGCCGGGCGGAGAGGCCGCGTAGAGCGCGGTCAGCACGCGCGCCATCTCCTCGTCGGCGCCGGATTGCGGTCGCACTTCGAGGCAGAAGCCCAGCGCGTCGAGATTGACGAAGACTTGGCGGTCCGCGATCCAGGCGCGGTACGGCAGCCACTCGGAGAACGCGGCGGCGTCCTCGCCGCGCGATGCGGGGCCGGACTTAGGAACGCGGATCAGGTCCGCGGCCTTCGCGCCCTTCAGCACGGACTCCAGATCAGTCAGCAGGCTGCGCCACATCGCTCAGGGCTCCTGGCTCGCGCCATTGCCGGGCAGCAGTCCCGTGCGCGAAGGAAAGCGATCGGGAGCTGTCTCTGTGGACGACGCGGGCTCGCTCGCCGGTGACGGCGCGGAGGCAGGCGCCGTGGACGGGATGGGAGGCCGCACGGCGTCGACGCGCTGTCGATTCGCCGGGAGGACGCGTTCGATCAGCCATCGGCCGGTATCGACCAGCACGTGCACCACCGAGGCCTCGTGCAGGTCACCGTCGGCGTCTTCCCACGGCGCGATCCACAGGCGGAGCACGCGAGGCTGGGAGCGGAGTGCCGATGGCGGCGCGCCAAGCCCTGGAGGGGCTGTGGATGCCGAGACGGCGGTCGCGGCGGCGGCCGTGCTCGCCGGTGGCCTGGCGGGCTTCGGCAGGGCGGAGGCGGGCGGCTGGCCGTGGATCGAGTTCGCATACACGCCAGAGACCGAGGTGCACTGCGAACCGACCGGGGCCTTGCAGGCGTAGCTGCCCTCGCCGCCGAGTCCGCTCATGGTGGACGCGCAGCCACCCAACAGCGTGGCGGTCGCACCGATGAGGAGGGCGACGGTGCGTCGCATGCCCGTCATGGCGCCTTGCCCGTCGCCTGGCCAGCAGGGTTGCTCGGCGCGGGGCCCTCGGCACTCGTGGTCGAGCGCGACAGCCAGGCGCTGATCTGCTCGGCGCTCGCGGCGCCGGGCAGCACGCGGCCGTCGGCAGCGACCAGCGTCGGGGTGCCGGTCACGCCGAGGCGCTCGGCCAGCGCCACATTGCGATCGACCGGGTGTGCGCACTCCGCGCTGGGCGGCACCTGGTCGCGGGTCATCAGCGCCTGCCAGGCGCCGAGGCGATCCTTCGCGCACCAGACGGCGATGGCCTTCGCGCGCGCCTGCGGGTGCAGCGAGGCGATCGGCATCAGAAAGGTGTGGATCGTCACGTCGGACAGGCTCTTCAGCTCGGCTTCCAGCCGCCGACAATGCGGGCAGTCCGGATCGCTGAAGATCGCGAGCGCACGGGAACCGCGGCCGCGCACGTCCTTGATGGCATCGGCCAGCGGCAGCGCGCTGAAGTCGATGCGGGCCAGCGTGTCCTTGCGCTCGGCGGTGAGGTCGCGCTGCGCCTTCATGTCGTACAGGTGGCCGAACAGGAAGTATTGGCCGCTCACGTCCACGTAGGCGAGGTTGGCGCCCATCGCCACTTCGAAGACACCCGGCCACGGCGTCGGACGGATCTCGCCGAAGCGGGTCGAGGGGTAGAGCGCCTGCAGGCGCTCGGAGAGGCTGGTCAGCTCGGGCGTGGTTGGCGGTTGGCTGGGCTGCGCCCATGCCGTGACGGTCAGGCAGGTGGTCAGCGCCGCGGCCAACGTGGCCTTGGCAGCGAGAGCGCGCAGCGCGAGGCGCGCGTCAGTCGTCTTCATCGTCGTTCCTCCGGAGGGTGCGGGCGCGCTCGGCGAGTTGCGCGAGGTTGTCGGGATCGGTGCCGGCGGCGTCCAGCGTCCCGGGCAGGGCGACGCCCTGCGTGAGGACCACGTCGACGCTGCGGCCCGCGTCGACTTCGATCACCGGGAAGACCTTCTCGGCGAGGCTGATGTAGTACTGGGCGAGCCGGTCCAGGGCCTTGCCCACGCCGGTGCCCAGACCGGCTTCGAGCTGCTTGCCGGGGTCGACGGAGCTGGTGGTGCCCAGCGGTGAGACCGACAGCGTGGTGGAGCTCTGCGTGAAGGCATGACCGATGCCGCTGGCCACGCCGGCGAGCAGGGCGTTGGCGAGGATCTGCCCCTGCTTGGAGACCAGGCGTCCGCGCATGCCGGCCTTGCCGTCCTCGCCGGCCACGTAGCCCTTCACCGGCACGTCGATGGCGGTGCCGTCGCGGGTGACGCACGACAGCGACTCCGTGCGGATGTAGGCGCGCTCGGAACTCACGTCGCCATAGCCGGCGCCGACGATGAAGCACTCCTTCACCCGCGCGCGGAACTGGTTGGGCAAGATCGCGTTGTCGGCGAGGCGCAGCAGCACCGGCTGAGGGTTGCGCTGCGCCTGGCCGCCGGTGGGTGCGTCCAGGCCGCCGAGAAGTACCGCTCGGGTGAAGGCGCCGCTCGGCAGATAGCGGCGCGTGTCGCGAACGGTTGAGCTGGTCGCTGCCGCGTCCGCGGCCGGCTTGGCACCCTTGCCCGCTGCGACGTCCCCCAGCACGATGCTGACGATGCCCGTGGGCGTTGGCATGGTCTGGACGCCGCCGGGCGGCGGGGGCAGGCCAGCACCCGGCACGGTGCCTTGCGGAAGGGGCGGCGGCGGGAAGCGCTGCGGACCGGAGTCCGGTAGCAGGTTCCCCGGACGATCCGGCCCGAAACTCGGCCGTGCCGCCGGCGTTGCGACGGGCGGCGGCGGCAACGGTGTGAGTCCGCTGCCTTCGAGCTTCTTCAGGCGCTCGAGCATTTCCTTGCCCTGACCTTCGAGCTCGGCGTTGCGCTGCGCGAGGTCGCGCGAGCGCTGCTCGATCGCCTTCAGTTGAGCATCGGCCTGGCCGCGCCATGCGTCGCGGGGATCGACCTGCGCACCCGGCGCGAGGATGTTCGTCGACTGCGGCTTCGCGGGCTGCGCGTCGTTGCCCTTGGTGCCGGTCAGCGAGACCGACAGCAGCGTGCCGGCCACGATCGTGCCGGCGATGCCTGCGAGCAACAGGACCTGACGGCGCTTGACGGCCGCGGCCGAAGGCTCTGCCTGGGCCAATGGGGACGCTTGGCCCGATGGGTGAGACGCGCCGGTCGGCGACATGCCGGGCGGCAGGGCGGGATCAGTCATCGGCGCGGCGCTCCCGGATCACGAAGAGCTGGGTGGTCTCGCCCGAGCGCAGGGCCGCCTGCTCGACGCTCACGGCCATCACGCCGCGCTTGTAGAGATCGCGCTCGGCGAGGTCGAGCGTGGACGCACCGGTGTTCAGAAGCTGGTACTTCTCGCCGACCACGCCTGCGCCGAGCCACTGGCGCTGCAACGTGAGTCTTGCGCCAGGCCACAGAGTCAGTTCGCGCCCGGGCTCGCGCACCTCCATGTCGTCGGGCAGCGCGTCCTCGGCCATCGCGAGCAGGAGGTTCTTCATCGTGCGCACGTGACGGCCGCTGCGCTCGATGCGTGCGGGTCCGGTCGCGGCGTCGCGGGCCTCGCGGATCACGATGGCGTCGCTCGGGGTGTCCACCGGCTGCAGCAGCAGCCCGATCGTCGAACGCTCCGTGCTGACGAAGAGGTTGATGGGCTTGGTGCTGTCCGGGGCGGCCGGCCGAATGAAGACCTGGCCCTTCTCGCCGTCCTTCTCCAGTACGAACTCGCCGGCGTTGCCCGTCACCTTGCGGATGCGGCCACGATCGACGGAGATGCGCGTCACCTCCTTGCGCGAGACCTTGGCGAGCACGGTCTCGCCGTCGCGCGCGTCGACGACCTGCAGCGCCTGGGCGGGCTGGCTAGCGGCCAGTGCCAGCAGCAGGAGCCAGGCGAAGCTGGGACTGAGCTTGGATTTCGAGTGGGTCATTTGGACTGGTCTCCCGGAACGCCTTCAGAAAGATCCGGCCGCCGGCGTACTGCAGCTCGATGGCGTAGCCCTTCGAGACTTCGGATACGCGGCGGTCGCTGATGAATGTGGTGAGCAGGCCGCGCACGCCCACACGCTGGGTGCGCTCGTCGACGGCGAGGTCCTGCGCGCTGAACACGGTGGATGCGCCATCGCGCTTGACGCGCTCGGCGGCGGTGGCCAGCACGCTGCGCAGCTCTCCGTAGGAGGCCGGCGCGGCGTACTGGAGCAGCACCCGGGACTGATGGTCGATGCTTTGCGGCGTGACGTTCAGCGTGAGTTGCAGGAGGAAATAGGCCATCTGCTCGAGGTACTCGGCGCTCACGCGCTCGGACTCGACCCAGAAGGTCTTGCTGATGCTGGGAGGCACCACCACCACGCGCTCGCGGCCGGCCATGTGCATTGCGAATGCGGCGAGCGTCACGTTGGCGAGCATCGAGCAGGCGAGCAGCAGCACGAGCAGCGCGCTCGCGCGGCGTGCGCTGGCGATGTCGGCGCGCAGCCAGTCGAGCTTCATCCGGCCAGCTCGCGCAGGTAGGAAGGCGGCGTGCGCTTTAGGCCCGTCATGAAGGCAGGCAGGTGCCAGTACAGCAGGTGCAGCGCGAAGGCGGGGTGCTTGCCCGCCTTCGCGCGACCGTAGGCCGAGGCGAGCAGCAAGCCGACGGCGCAGCCGCTCACGAAGAAGCCCGCGACCATGCCCGCCAGCGCGGCCCCCAGCACCAGCAGGGCCACGTCGATGTCCCACCAGAACATGCGCGGCGGGTCATTCAGGCGACGGGGGATGTCGAGGGACGCGTCGATCACGGCAGCGGCCCGTCAGATCACGGCCGTCATGATCGAGTCGATGATGGTCGGCACGTAGACCATGAAGAGCGCGAAGACGACGCCGGCGAGCGCCGGGATCGGCGAGGAGCGCGCGATGCCGATGCCGGCACCGAGGATGAAGGCGGCAATCGCGATCGACTTGCCGAGGAAGCCGGTCGCCCAGTTGAGAAGGGTCGTGTACATGGTCTGGAACTCGGTACCGGTGGTCCCGGCCAGGGCCGAGCCGGCGGCAAGAGTCAGGACGAGGGCGAGGGGAACGGCAGTGCTGCTGCGGCGGATCAGAGTCATGGTGTGGTGTCTCGTGGTTGGGTAGAGAGGAAGTGCTCGGGCGAGCGGTCAGGGCAGGGTTGCGACCACCGCTGCTCGGTGGTCGCCTCGGGTGAAGGCGGTACGCGTGGCGCCGTGGTTGGCGCGATGCGCGCCGTCGTCGGCGCTGCGCAGGTGGCGGCGGACCTTGTCGACGTAGGCGCGACGCAAGGCGGGATTGGCGGCGTTGTAAGCGCCGACCGCATCCCACGTGTAGCCCAGCCGCTGGACGTTGCCGGCGAGGATCCAGGCGCCGACGTGGATGCTGGTGCACGGGTCGAAGAGATCGCGCTCGCCGATGCCGTGGGCGGCCAGCGTGGGCAGCCAAGCCGAGTTGATCTGCATGAGTCCGATGTCGCGCGTGCCGTTGCGGTTGCGTCCGACGGCATGCGGGTCGAGCGCAGATTCGGTGCGCGCGATCGCGTAGAGCAACTCGCTGCTGACGCGGTAGCGCGTGGCCGCCTCGTCCCAGCAAGCGTGGGCGGGTAGGGCCGCGAGCGTGACGATCGCGGTGATCAGTCCTGCTGTCGGCACCCAGCTCGCTGTCTTGCGCAATCGGAACCCCCTTCACGTTGGCGCGGAAGTGCGGCGCTTCGAGCGAGCCGCATTGCGTTGCCATCCTAGGGAGCGAGCACGTGCGAATCAGGCTCAATCGGGGCTTCGATGAAGCCTCGAATCCGGCTTGCATCGGCGCGGAATCTCTGCCGCCGACGTGCGACGAGCGGCCGATGCGAGGAGCCGGTGCTGCGGCGTGGCTCACGACGAAGCTCGGTCGAACTCGTCAAGAGGACATCGGGTCCTCGTCGAGGCTTCGATCGAAGCTGATGGCCGTCAAGCCGCCCGGAATACTGGTCGAATGACTTTCAACGACACGCCCTCCGGGTCTGCGTCATCGCGAGCGATCAGGTCGCCCTTCGTGCCCGAGGGGCCGGTGCTCTGCGCGCAGGCGATCATCGATCGCAGCGGGGCGGCGAACCTGATCGTCCTGCTTCGCGTCAGGATGGGGTTCCCGGCGGAGAGCTTCGCGCTGGCGGCGCGGCCACTGATCGACGGCTATGCGGAGTTCGTGCAGCTGCGGCCGATGCCAGGCTCCAGTCGATATGGCGGTCCGGGCGGACAACTGCAGCGCGGGCTCGTGACTGCGCTGCGCGCACTCGATCACCGGCGCGGCCAGATCCTGCCGCGCAATGCGCCGCCCGAGATCCTGGGCGCGCTCGCGCATCGATGGACTTACGCGGTGTTCGCGGCAGCGCTGCTGCGCAATGTCGGCGGACGTCCGTCGGACGACTCAGTGCGAATGTTCGAGCGCTGGGTTCCGCCGATCGTCCAGGCATGGTTGGCCGAACATCCTCCGCTGATGGCGGAACTGCGCGCCGTGCTGGTGGGCCGCGCGCATGCATCCAGCGCGATTGCCGAACTGGTCGAGCGCGCCGCGACCGGCGCGCGCCCGCATGCCGAGGTGGCGGTGCCTTGTGCGCAGTCGGAGTCGATTGCCTGCACGGCGGAGGCGAGCGTTGAGACGGCGCCAATCGCCCCCAAGGCTGACGGACCCGAATTCCTCGACGGTGTCGACGCGGCGGCCGCCGAGCGACCCCGGCGCTTCATGGAGTGGGTCCGGCAGGGGATCGCCGACGGAACCTTGCCGGTCAACGTGCGCGGCGCGCTCGTGCACGGGGTCGAGGACGGACTGCTGCTCGTCTCACCGGGCATCTTCCGGGGATTCATCCGGCGCGAAGGCGCCGGCCAGGCCGAACCCGGCGACGCCGCCAAGCGGCTGCAGCGCGAGGTCCTGCGGGCCGGGTGGCACCTGCGGGCCGATGGCGGCGTGAACCTGCATGGCTATGCGTGGAAGCAGGACGGGCGCGCGGTCGCTCGCATCCACGGCATCGTGATTCTCTCGCCGGGACGATTCTTCGATCCGGTGCCGGCGATCAACCCGGCGCTCGTGCGCGTCGGTGACTCCGCGCCGGCCGCGGAGTGATGGTCTATCCGCTGGAAGCCCGGCTGCGGCCGGCGCACGAACTCGGCGCGGCCTCGGTGTCGGCACTGGGCGCGGCCCTGGTACTGAGCAGCCCGGGGCTCTTCCTGCTCTCTTCTCCTTGGCACCTGGCGCTTGCCGGCCTGCTGCTGGGTCACGCGGCGTGGCGCGGCGCGGCCGGACTGAGCACGCTGCGCTATCGCGCCAACCTGCGCCGCCGACGGCGCTATGAATTGGCCTCCGCCGACATTCCCTGGTCGGGGGATCGGCTCTTTCTGGGGCGCGGGTTTCGGTGGGACCAGCGCCACACCCAACGCTTGTTCGAGGCGCGGCTTCCGGTAAACCGGCCGCTGCTTCAGGGCGGACCTTTCGCAGGGGCGTTGGCGGCGTTCGTACCCGCAGCGGAAGACACCGGTGGCGTCGGCGGGGATCCCGCCATCCACGGTGTCGAGCCCGACGAGACCGAGATCTGGATGGACCTGGAGGATCGGGTCGGGCACACGCTGGTGCTCGGCACCACGCGCGTCGGCAAGACGCGCCTGGCCGAACTGCTGATCGCCCAGGACATCCGCCGCGGTGAGGTGGTGATCGTCTTCGATCCGAAGGGCGACGTCGATCTGCTGCGCCGCGTGTTTGCGGAAGCCGAGCGGGCCGGGCGGGGAGGGGAGTTCTTCATGTTCCACCTCGGACATCCGGACATCTCGGCGCGCTACAACCCGGTGGGCAGCTTCTCGCGCATCACCGAGGTCGCCACCCGCATTGCGGGCCAGTTGCCGTCGGAGGGTCAGTCGGCCGCCTTCAAGGAGTTCGTCTGGCGCTTCGTGAACGTGATGGCCCGAGCGCTCGTGGCGCTCGGTCGCAAGCCCGACTACCAGGAGATCAACCGCTATGCGTCCGATGTCGAGCCGCTGCTGATCGACTACTTCGAGTACTGGCTCGACCGGGAGCCCGCCGCCGCGGGCTGGCGTGACGAGCTGCGATCGCTCGCCATCGACAAGAAGAATCTCGACAAGGGCCTGCAGTCGCGCGGCGCGCGTGCGGTCAGCCTCGTGGAGTACGCGCGGCGCAAGAAGCTCTACGACCCGATCGCGCACGCGCTCGCATCGACGCTCAACTACGAGAAGAGCCACTTCGACAAGCTGGTGGCGTCACTGCTGCCCCTGATGGAGAAGCTCACCACCGGGCGCACCGCCTCACTGCTGTCGCCGGAGCTCGACGATCAGACCGACTGGCGGCCAGTGTTCGACTGGACCGCGGTGATCAACCTGGGCGGCATCGTCTACGTCGGGCTCGATGCGCTGTCCGACTACGAGGTGGCCGCGGCGGTGGGCAACTCGATGTTCGCCGACCTCACCAGCGTGGCCGGCAGCCTCTACAAGTTCGGCGCCGGTCGCGGCCTGCCGGGCGAGGTGGCGCCCCGGCGGATCGCGATCCACGCCGACGAGTTCAACGAGCTGATCGGCGACGAGTTCATCCCGCTGCTCAACAAGGCGGGCGGGGCGGGGTTTCAGGTGACGGCGTACACGCAGACCTGGTCGGACGTCGAAGCGCGCATCGGTTCGCCGGCCAAGGCCGGACAGATCGCCGGCAACTTCAACACCCTGATCATGCTGCGGGTGAAGGAGGTGGCCACCGCCGAGCTGCTGACGAGCCAGCTGCCCGAAGTGCATGTGGTCTCGACCGTCGTGTCGTCGTCGGTCTCCGACACAAACGACCCGGTCGACTTCGCGGACTTCGCCAGCCGCAACGAGGACCGCATCGCCCCGGAAACCGTCCGCATGCTCGAGCCGACCGATCTGGTGCAACTGCCCAAGGGCGAGGCCTTTGCGCTCATTCATGGCGGCCAGCTGCACAAGATGCGCATGCCGCTGCCTTCGGCGTCGAGCGATCCGCTGATGCTGACGAGCCTCGCGGCGATCGGCGAGACACTGCGTGCCCGCCTCGACGGGCCCTGGAATCAGCCGGAGAACGATTCCGAACCGGAGGATCGGCGTGACGTCTAGGAATGCGGCCTTTCACGACGGAGCGCTGGCGGGCGTGCTGCTCGGCCCGCTGAAGCTGGCCTTCTCGCTGGCCCTGGGTCTAGTCGCGCTCCTGATGTGCGTCTGGATCGTCGACTGGGTGTTCGTGTTCAAGGTCTGGCCGCAGGGGGTCGAGCGACTGCGGGATCTCCTGGCTCACGATCTTGCCGGCGGTATTGCGCTTGCCGCTCGACAAGGCGCCGGCGCCGGCGTCATCACCGCGCCTGCGAATGCCCTCTACTCGATCGTGTTCGAGGCCACCGGCATCCACGACATGGGCACGCAGTTCGCCAACGGGTCAGCCCTGTCGATCCCGGACACGATCATGCGGCGTAGCTATGTCTCGCACAGGGAGGGCATCGAGGCAGCGATGGTCGGCACCCAGTTGCTCGGCGTGCGCGCGGCGATCCTGGCGCGGTTCGCGCCGCTGCTCCTGCTTCTGTATGCGGTCGGCGCCGCCGATGGGTTCACCCAGCGTGCGATCCGTCGGGCTTGCGGGGGGCGCGAGTCGGCCAGCCTGTACCACCGGGCGAAGTACCTGCAGTTGGCGGTGCTGGGGCTGGGCGGTGTCGCCCTGTTGATGTGGCCAGGGCCAGTGCTTTGGGAACTGTGCGTGACTCTGGGCGCGCTGCTGACCGGCGGCCTGGCGATTGTGCAGTGGGCGTACTACAAGAAGCACATGTAGTGTGGCTGGGCTCCCCGCGCTTTCGTCGACGGCGCCTCTCGGCAAACAGAGCTTCCTCGGCGATTTCACTGCTGGTAAAATTCCGGGAGGCTAGGGCGGGCTATTGGAGCACCGCTTCCTGGGCGATTCAGCGGGGGGTAGTGCGCGATGGACGTGGGAAATGCTATTCGCCTGTGTCGGAAGCGGCGCGGCGTGTCTCAGACCGACGTAGCGGTTCGCGCCGATTGCTCGGTGTCGTACCTGTCGATGCTGGAGAACAACAAGCGCGACCCGACGTTGTCGATGATCACGAAGATCGCCGAGGCGCTTCATGTGCCTGTTGGAGCGCTCTTCGTGATGGCATCTGAAGAGAAGGAGTTGGGGAACATCGATAGTCGGCTGGCCGGGAGACTGCAGCGCGCGGCCATGTCATCGATTCTCTCGGCGAACGACGCGGGGGCGGTCCGTGGCTGAGGGGTCTTTCGGCCATCGGTATCGCGGGAGCGGAGGGTAGAGATGGCTAGCGCGGATCAACTGAAGGCACTGGTCAAGTCCCATATCAGTCGGGACGACAACCAGTTCTATTCCGTCGCCATGCAGGTCGCTGCGCATGAAGCGAAGGCTGGCCACGGCAAGCTCGCCGAAGAGCTGCGCGACATGATCGATGCCGCCAAGACGCGCAGCATCTCAAGCGAGCCTGGAAAGCTCGTCCCGTTGGCACGGCCGCGTGGCGAACTGGCCAACTTGCTGGACGTCAGCTATCCCAAGAATCGCCTGGCCGACATGGTGCTCGATCCGACGGTCTTCGAGCAGTTGCAGCGAATCATGAAGGAGCAGCGACTGCATGCGCGTATTCGCGAGCACGGACTTTCACCGCGACGGAAGATTCTGCTCGTGGGTCCGCCGGGAACCGGCAAGACGATGACAGCCGCCGTATTGGCTGGTGAGCTCGGGGTTCCGCTGTTCCTGGTGCGTTTGGATTCATTGATCACCAAGTTCATGGGCGAGACTGCAGCGAAGCTGCGACAGGTCTTCGATGCCGTCTCGGATGTGCGCGGGGTCTATTTCTTCGACGAGTTCGACGCCATCGGATCACAGCGTGGATTGGCCAACGACGTCGGCGAGATTCGACGCGTGCTCAATAGCTTCCTGCAGATGATCGAGCGCGACCAGTCGACGAGCCTGATCCTGGCGGCCACGAATCACCCGGAGATCCTGGACTACGCGTTGTTCCGTCGTTTCGACGATGTCATCGAGTACCACCTGCCGACGCCAGAGCAGGCCATGGCTCTCATCCGGTCTCGTCTCGGCACCTACGCGCCAAAGCCATTGCCGGCCAAGGCGTTGGCGGCGAAGACTGTCGGTCTGAGCTTCGCGGAGATTCGCCGTGCCGTCGACGAGTCCATCAAGGAGGTCGTCATGCATGAAGGAGGGCGAGTGGATGCGGATGCTCTCGGCCGGGCGCTCCTGGAGCGTCGCAGGTTGAGTGAGAAGCTGGAAAAGAACAACAAGCCAGTGAACCATGCCGGATCCAGCAGCCGATAAGCGCGCGCACCTTCTCCTTCACGGCACGTCGCAACCGCACGCCTTCACTGCGCACAGTCCGGGCGGCAGAAAGAAGAAGCTACCTGAGCGCGATCGCCAGGCGCACGGGCAGGCCCTGCGGGGGCAGCTGCAAGAGTTGGAGACGGCAGCGGACACCGCGGCTGCGTCTCAGCGTGAGCTTGCGCTCGAGAGCGGACTCGGCCTGCAGATTGAGTTCGTCGGTCAACCCGATGTAGAGCTGGCTTTCCAGAGCCTCGCTGACGATCGGAAGAAGATCGAACTGCTGAGCGTACGGAGAGAGGGTGATGTCACCTACGCCAATGTGTTCGTACCGGATGGAGGGCTCGGTCATTTCGAGCGCTACGTCGCCGACTACTTGGAGGAAAAGAAGGGCAAGAATGGGCAGGCGCTGGATCACAAGGCCTTGCTGAACACGATCGCGTCGATCCGCGTCGCCGAGCTGCGTGCTCTCTGGACCGACGATCCAGGTCTACTGCCAGAGAATCCAGATGAGGCGTTCTGGTGGGAGGTCTGGTTGCCGGTGCGATCAGCCCGGCAGGCCGTGGTCTCAGATTTCAGAAAGCTCGCCCAACTGGCGGGCTGTGCCGTCAGCGAACACCAAGCCGAGTTCCCCGAACGGACCGTCCTGCTGATGTACGGGTCGCAGGGTCAGTTCACACAGTCTGTGATGCTGCTGAACTGTGTTGCCGAACTGCGCCGCGCCAAGGACACCGCCGAGTTCTTCGATGCGATGGGTGTCGAGGAGCAGGGGCTGTGGATGAACGACATGCTGGCGCAAGCTCAGTTTGCCCCAGAGGGAACGGACGCGCCGCACGTCTGCTTCCTCGACACGGGCGTCAATCGAGGCCACCCACTACTTGAGCCCTTGCTCGCCGAGCCAGATCTGCACTCGGTGAATCCCGCGTGGGGAGTCGACGACACGGCGAACCATGGCACTGGCTTGGCAGGCCTTGCCGCCTATGGAGACTTGACGCACGTCCTGGGCGAGACCGATGTGGTGCAGGTCGCGCACCGGCTCGAATCGGTCAAGCTGACGCCAGACGAGGGGTCGAACGAAGGCGACAGCAAACACCACGCCTATCTGTTCGCCGAGGCGGTCAGCCGACCGGAGGTCACGGCTGCAGATCGGCGACGGGTTTTCGCATCCGCAGTTACCGCCTCTGACTACCGCGACCGCGGTCGCCCGTCGTCGTGGTCTTCGATGATCGATCGGATGGCCGCCGATGTCGACAACGTCGGTCAGTACCCGCGGCTATTCATACTCGCCGCCGGGAACACTCGGGATCACGATGCATGGGCGAAGTATCCGGACAGCCTGTCGACCAACCTCGTGCACGACCCGGGTCAGGCATGGAATGCGATCACCGTGGGCGCCTGCACGAACAAGGTCGACACCGAACATGATTCGTTGGTCGCGATTGCACCTGATGGCGGCTTGAGCCCCTACACCACCACGTCTAGGACCTGGGACCCCGCGTGGCCCCACAAGCCCGACGTTGTCTTCGAAGGGGGCAACGTCGCCAAGGACCAGCAAGGTGCGGTGGGGATGTCGAGCCTGAACCTGCTCACGACAAACCACCGACCGAATGAGCGGCTGTTCACGACGACCAATGCCACCAGCGCCGCCTCGGCGCTGTGTGCGCGCATGGCCGCACAGATCATGGCGGCCTATCCGCAGCTGCGTGCCGAGACGGTTCGTGCGCTGATCGTTCATTCCGCGAGGTGGACGCCCGCAATGCTGCAGATGTATCTGCCCACCAATGCCAAGCCGACCAAGAAAGACTATGTCAATCTCATCCGGCACTGCGGCTGGGGCATGCCAGATCTCGACCGGGCACTCTGGAGCGCGGGCAACTCGCTGACGTTGGTGGTCGAAGACCAGGTCCATCCCTATGGCAAAGACGAGAAGAGGGGCGTCGTCAGCCGCGACATGAATTTGCACGCACTTCCTTGGCCAAAGGAAGAGCTGGAAGCGCTCGGCGATGCCGAGGTGCAGTTGCATGTCACGTTGTCCTACTTCGTCGAGCCCAACCCTTCGGCGAGAGGCGTGTCGTCGAAGTTCCACTATCCGTCGCACCGCCTCAGGTTCGACGTCCAACGGCCGCTCGACGCGTCGACGGATGACTTCATCGCACGAGTGAACGCCGCCGCCCAGCGCGAAGACGAAGGCGATGCGGCGAACCCGAAGGACACGGATTGGTACCTGGGGGAGCGGCAGCGTCACCGTGGGTCGCTTCATCGCGATGTCTGGCAAGGCACCGCTGCAGACTTGGCCAGCAGGGGATTCATCGCGGTGTACCCATCGGCTGGTTGGTGGCGTTCGCGACCTGCGCTCGAACGCTACGCGCTTCCGGCGAGATACAGCCTCGTCGTGTCGATCCACACCGAGCAGACCGAAGTGGACCTGTACGCCGTCATCGCCAACAAGGTTGCCATCGTGGTCTGAAATCGTGCAGAGCGACGCCCTGAAGAGCTTGGAACTCGACAAGATCGGTGGCTTGCTGACCAGCGGTGTGGCCGGTGAACTGCGCAGATTGGAACTGGAGCGCGCCTCTTGGATGGCGGCCATTGCCCAGAGCCACAGCCTCGCAGAGCAGATGAAGAAGCTGGTGGGAGACACGTCTCTTGCGGCCCAGCTGAGTAAGCAGGCAAAGGAGCTGCAGGCCTACTCCGTCGCTGAACAGATGAAGCTGCTCATCCCGGAGAACTCGCTGGCTGTCCAGATGGCGAAGCAATGGCAGGAGGTGCAAAGGACCGAACAAGAGAGCATCAGAAAAATGCTCGAACCTCTTCAAGACATTCGCAATGCGCTTCTGAAGGACAGTGCGACCCAGCGGATGTTGGAGGACCTCGCGAAACCACTTGCTGCGTCGGGACAGTTGGCCAAGCTCGTGGAACAAGCCACGGGATCCAGTGCCCTTCTGAAGGCCATGCATTCGAGCATAGAGGGCTCGATCGAGAGTGCTCGCAAGATACTTGCTGATGCCTCGGTCAGTAGTGGTATCGGGCAGCTCATGAAGAGCTTCGAGGAGGCCAACAAGCGTTGGGTCGTTCCTCAGCCCTTGCTGGACTCGCTCGGCCCCTTGCAGGCACTGCAGGAGCAAATGGGCAGGCTGTCCTTGCCCGTCATGGATGCAGCCTCTGCCGCCACGCTCGCGAAAGTGCTTGGGCCGGAGGGCATCAAGGCGCAGCTTGCGGCGATGGGCATCAACCCGGATGGGTCAATCAACGTCCAGTTTGTTCAGCAAGAAGACGGTGTCGGTCTCAGCCGCAAGGCCTTGGAGTTGATGACACTGCTGAGTTTCATACTCGCGGTACTGGTCCCGCTTTACCAAGAGTTCAGCTCTTCACAGTGGCAGGCAGCGGCCGACAGAACGCTCGCGGGACAGACCGAGAGGATCGAGGCGCTTGGCACCCACCTGGAGGCGCAACGAAAGACGATCGATGCCCTCACGAAGTTGGTGGAGAGGGCCTTGGTGCAAGAAGCCAAACGGCAGGAGGAGCGCTTCGTCGTTCTGGATCGCGTGGCCATAGTTCGGTCCAAGCCGGAGCCCGGGTCTGCCGTTCAGGGCAAGTTGCTGCCGCGAGAGGTGGTCCGGCCGATCTCGGAACGCGGCAAGTGGATCGAGTTCGAGTACTACCACTGGCTCTACCAGGAGCATCGCACTGGCTGGGCACTGAAGAAGTACTTCCAGCGCGTGCCAGCCAACTTCGAGAAGCCCGGCAAAGAAGAGGCGACGACCCCATGATCGTCTCTCAATGAATTGCCGATGCCGGTCATCCGATCATGGTTCAGCGCGCGACGAACTACTATGACGGCCTGTTCGTTCGCTTGATCGGGGACGGTGTTTCGCAACGGATCGCCGTCGAGCGAGTCGGGACTGCCTACCTTGACGGAAAGCCTTCACCGGTTGGCAAGAAGAAGCTCACGAAGAAGGAGCGCGACGGCCTCTTCTGGTCTAGCGACGTTGTGAGGTGCTGCCCGCCCGACGCGTGGGGGGCCGAAGCGATGTCGCTCGCCCTGGCGCGTTACCTCGGGCAGGAGCCTGTCACTGCCGATCGATTGGTGACGCGGGTCGCGCGCGAGGCGCCCGAGGCGTTGATACGCGCGGTCAGGCACTCCGGGCTCGTTCTGAACCCGAACTCTCCACGACGAGCCGAGTTGGACCAGGCGGCGTCCGAATGCGAAGCGGTGGCTGAGTTGTGCCGTGTGCTCGACCTGTTTGCCCGGGCGCATCGCGAACGGGTCGCGGCCCTGGAAGCGCACAAGGCGCAGCTGGCGGGGTTGTCGGTCTTCGACGTCTTGATCTACGCGAGCCTCTATGCCTTCGAAGTGCTCGTGCCGAAGGACTTCACCGGCAAACTGCCCGCACCGCGTTCCGGGGCTGATGTCCAAGTCGCTTGGGATGCACTCAGCGATCTGCTCGCGTGGAAGCTCGCAGGGGCCAGCGGCTCGTCACTGAAGCTGACGGACGACAGCATCGGGAGGTCGATCGCGCGGCATCTTCGACCGGTCCTCTTCGAATCCGGCACGACCAGCACGGGCGAGGCCTTTCGGTATCTGAGCGCCTTTCACGCGCTGATGGACGCGCAGGTCGAGTTGAACGAGTTCATCTCCAGGTCCGCCGACGCGTTCAGCTACGACGATGGCATTCGCTTCGAGCGGAGCGGCGATCGGCTGGAGATCGTCGAAGTCGATCCGGCGGCGAGGGCGGCGTGGCAACGCGACGGGCTGAAGCTCGAGCGCCTGCACGGGTACTGGTTCCACCGTGCCGTCGACACCTACGTCGAGCAGGTGGCCGCCGATCCGGCCACGTGGATGATCGGTCGAACGGAGAACGCCGAGGCCAACCGCGTGGCTTGGCTGCGCTCTCTGCAAGCGCAGCTTCGACTGCGTGAGGCGTACGGCGTCGCCGACGAAGTGACGTCTGACTCCGGAGAGACGGTCGATCTCTTCCGGGCGCTGTTGTCGCTCGACCTGATGTCCGCCTTCTTCCTGCGGGATTTCTTGGCCGCCTTTGCGGAACGCGTCGATGCGTCGGGCGACTGGATCGTGGCGTTGCAGCGTCTGGCCATGGACGGTCTGCGCGACGGGCTTCAGAACCGAATGCCACTCACTTGGTCGAGCCGAGACTCGAAGGTGTCCAACATCACCGGGTGGACGGTCACGAAGTCGGAGCCCGCGGGCAATCCAAGGATGGCATCCGCGATCCTGGACTTCTGGACCTACGACATGGTCGCGACAGCGGAGCGGCTTCAGCGCAATGAGCCCGGTCTTCAGCCCCACCTGTTCGAGCGGCCGGTCCTCAAGTTCGGGGCGTCGCTTGTGCAGTTGCCGTGGGTCGTTGGAGTGCAGAACAACAGCGCGGCGGCGATCAACAACCTGAGGCGGCTCGGCGCTCGGCGCGGGCAGGCTCGGGACGAGGCGCGACGGATCGAGGCCGGTCTGGCTCGGCTTATGGAGACGCGCGGATTCAAGACGCTGCTCAATTGGAAGCCGCCGCGCGACCTGGATGACCCTGGCGAGGTGGACCTGATCGCCACCCTTGGCCAGCATCTGTTCGTCATCGAGGTGAAGTCGACGTTCATGCGACGATCGCAGCGTGACGCGTGGCTGCACTCCACCACGACGCTTCGCAAGGCCGGTCAGCAACTTCGCCGCAAGGTCGAAGCGGTTTCGGTGGCAATGGCCTCGGATCCCGAGCTTCGTGCGTTGCTCGACTTGACTGAGGATCGTGCCCCAACTCGCCACCATGGTTGGATCGCCGACACATCCATCGAGTGCGACCACAAGCGCTTCGCCGGCTTTCTGAAGGTCTCAGTCGAAGAGCTGTTGATCGCGCTTCGCGATGATCGTCACCTCTTGAACGACCCCGAAGGTCTCCTCGCCGGGAACTACCGGGAAGACCAGTCGGGTGAAGCCGATACAAGCAGATCTGCCTGGACTCTGTATCCGGACGGGTTCAGTGCAGAGCGCTTCATTGAGGTGATCGAGACGGAGGCTGTTTGGGATCTGCGCGATCGAACGCAACATCGGCCAAGTCCGCAGTGAGCGGTCGACACTGTCCGCTAGTGAAGCGCTCTGCCAGAATGCTTGAGGTTGATCTGGCTCCGCCAGATCGTTCTCCGAGACGAGCGAGTCGATCGATCTTGATGGTGACTTTCAACTGCCCCGCCCGTGCGGCTCGTGACGGTAAAAAAATGGGCGAAAAATCGAGTCGGGACAATAGCTTAAGGCGCTCGATGCCAGCCCTTCTTGGTCGTTGCCCTGAGCGACGCCGATGCCTCGCCGACGGTGTCCGCGAAGGTCGCGGGAGTCGATAGATGTCGATAGATCTCGAAAGGTCACTTCCGGCCGAACCGCCCGCAAACCCGCGCCAATGCTGGTGCCCCGCACTTTGACGGTAAAAATGACGGTAAAAGTCTGCGAAGCAGCGACGAGCGCCTTACGATTCAACAGCTTAGAAGGCTCGTTGATGATTGAGTGGGAGTGAGGTGGCGCAGCAGCATCGCCTGTTCTTCGCGCTGCGGCCCACGCCCGCTGGCGTGCAGGCGATCGTCGCGGCGCGCCAGCAGGTCTGCGAGCGCCTCGGCCTGAAGGGCAGGCCAGTCGCCGCCGAGCGGCTGCACGTGACGCTGCACTGGCTCGCCGACCACGACGAGTTTCCGCAGGCGCTGTGCGATGCCGCCAGCGCGGCGGCGACGAATCTGGTGGCCGAACCCTTCGACGTCCGCTTCGACCAGGTCGGCAGCATCGGCGGGGCGCGCGACCCCGGCCCGCTGGTGCTCACCGGCGGCGAGAACCTGGCGGCGCTGCGGCGCTTCCAGCGTGCGCTGGGCGACGAGATGAAGGCTGCCGGCATCGGCCACTATGCGCGTTCGCACTTCAAGCCGCATGTCAGCCTGCTCTATCCCGGCGTCTACGTCGCCCGCGAGGCGATCGAACCGCTCGAGTGGCGCGTGGACGAACTGCTGCTGATCGACAGCCACGTCGGAAAGAGTGTCCACGAAGTGCTCGGCCGCTGGCCGCTGCTGCAGCGTCAGGGCGCGCTCGCCTGGTAGGGGCCCTGCGCCGCGATCTCCTCGGCCAGCGCGATCACCGACAGC
Source organism: Piscinibacter sp. (assembly GCA_017983795.1). Lineage (GTDB taxonomy): Bacteria > Pseudomonadota > Gammaproteobacteria > Burkholderiales > Burkholderiaceae_C > Piscinibacter. The sequence continues at coordinate 91,847 of JAGOAS010000013.1, read as the reverse complement.
GGCGCACAGCCTTCGGCCTTGTTGCCGATGGTGATGAAGGCGCTCCGGCCCGCTGCGGCCGTGGCCAGCGCCACCTTGGCGAGCAGCTGGCGCGTCTGCAGGTCGGCATCGGCGATCTGCGTGTAGGGCTCGTAGAGCTGGCGCGCCTTCTCGTAGCCGTAGGCGCCGTGGCGCCGGTGCAGGTTCCAGCGGCACACCAGCGGGCCCGGCCACAGCGCGCGCAGCATGGGCAGCTGGTCTTCGATGGGCGGCATGCGGGCGTGCAGGCCCAGGCAGTAGGTGGCGCCGGCCTCGCGCAGCCGTGCGGCGAAGTGCGGCGTCAGCAGGGCGGCATCACGCACCTGCACGGCCACCACCGCATCCGGCGCCGTCTCGGCCAGCGAGGGCAGGGCGTGCAACATGGCGCTCATGCGCTCGAACAGGCCGGGCAGATCGGCCAGCCACGCCGCGGGCAGCGGGCTGAGCTGGAAGACCAGCGCACCCAGGCGTGGCCCCAGGCCGGACAGCGCCGGCTCGGCGAACTCGCGGCAGGCGCGCTCGGGATCCAGGAAGAGCGGGTTCGGTTGCGTCGCGCGGCCGCGCTCGTCGCGCAGCACCGCGTCGCTCACCGCGGCCGGCGCCTTGACGACGAAGCGGAAGGATTCCGGCACCTGTGCCGCGTAGGCCGCGTACTGCGCGCTGCTCAGCGGCTGGTAGAAGGAACGATCGATGCTGACGCAGCCCAGCAAAGGATGGCGTGCATAGGCGGCGAGGCCGTCGCGCGCCAGGCGGCTCTCGCTGTACTCGCCGCCCCACACGATGCCGTCCCAGCCGGGGTAGCTCCACGACGAAGTGCCCAGGTGCAGGCGCGGCGGTAGACGCGCGGCGAGTGCCGTCAGCTCCGGGCCAACGCTGGCCGCCTGCACGCCCGCGTTGCGACGAGGCCGGCCCGGCTTGGGTGCCGGCGCACTCGGCGCGGAGTCGGAAAACAGCTCGTCCTGCATGCGGCGAGCGTAGCGCAGCCGTGTTTGCGGCGAGAATGCGCCGCGAAAGGAAGCGCAGCGGATGAGCGAGGCGATCGACGAAGCGGCGATGCGGCTGGCCATCGACCAGGCGCGCAACGCCTGGCTGGTGGGCGAGGTGCCGGTGGGCGCCGTGATCATGCGCGACACGCCGGGCGGCCGCCAGCTGGTGGCCACCGGCTACAACCGGCCCATCACCGAGCATGATCCGACGGCGCATGCCGAGATCGTCGCGCTGCGCCATGCGGCCACGCTGCTGGCCAACTACCGGCTGCCGGAGTGTGAGCTCTACGTGACGCTGGAGCCCTGCGCGATGTGCGCGATGGCGCTGATGCACGCGCGTTTCAAGCGCGTGGTGTTCGGCGCCTTCGACCCCAAGACCGGTGCGGCCGGCTCGGTGGTGGACCTGTTCGCCAACGGCCAGCTCAACCACCACACCGCCATCGTCGGCGGCGTGCTGGAGCACGAATGCGGCCAGGTGCTGCGCGAGTTCTTCGCCGAGCGGCGCGAGCAGTACCGCCAGCGCCGCATCGAACGCCAGGCCGATGCGCCCGACACCATTCCCGCCGGCGAGGCGATCGAGCTCGATCTGCCGCCGCCGGCCAGCGCCGCATGAATTCGCTCACCCTGTTCTCGCCCTCGGGCGTGGTCGCCAAGGCCCCGCCGCTGCGCCTGGCCGCGAAGCGGCTCGCCGCGCTCGGCTTCGAGGTGCAGATCGACGCAGCCGCACTGGCGCGCCAGCAGCGCTTCGCCGGCGACGACGAGGCGCGCCTCGCCGCCATCCACCGCGTGGCCCGGGCCGCGCCGGCCATCGCCATGTCCACGCGCGGCGGCTACGGCCTGACGCGGCTGCTCGATCGCATCGACTGGAAGCTCGTTGCGAAGAGCATCGAGCAGGGCACGCGTTGGGTCGGGCACAGCGATTCCACGGCGCTGCAACTGGGCCTGCTCGCGCACGCCAAGGGCATCACCTGGGCCGGGCCGATGGCCTGCTACGACTTCGGCTCGGAGGCGGTCGACGAGGTCACGCGCGACTGCTTCGTCGAAGCGATGAGCGGCGAGCTCGAGGCCGTGGGCTTTCGCACCGAGGCGGGCTTCGACGGCCTCGACGTCAAGGGCCCGCTCTGGGGCGGCAACCTCGCCATGCTCTGCTCGCTGCTGGGCACGCCGCACTGGCCGCGCATCAAGGGCGGCGTGCTGTTCGTCGAAGACGTCAACGAGCATCCCTATCGCATCGAACGCAGCCTGCTGCAGTTGCACCAGGCCGGCGTGCTCGATGCGCAGAAGGCGATCCTGCTCGGTGCGTTCACCGAGTGGAAGAAGTCGCCGCTGGATCGCGGCTACACGCTCAGGAGCATGGTGCAGACCCTGCGCGGCGTGACGCGCACGCCCATCCTCACGGGCCTGCCCTTCGGCCATGTGCCCACCAAGGTGACGCTGCCGGTGGGCGCGCGGGTGGAGCTCGTGGTGCAGGCACGCGACGTGCTCGTCGGCTGGGGCTGACGGCCGCGCTGGAGTCGCCGCTCTAATCGCACCGCGGCCCCCCAAGTTTGCGGGCGGCCGCGGGTGAAACCCTGAGCGAAGCCGCCGGCATGACGCTTATCATCCGCGACTGCCTTCCGGCGGCGCGGCCACAAGCCGGTGTTCGTCGGGGGCAGATTCTTTTGGCGGGGTGGCCGCGTCAAGCCTGCGGCGCACCCCCGATCGACGAAGGGGACGACCGCATGCACGGTCCGATGAGAGGGTGGAGGGTGCGGATCGCATTGGCGCTGTCGCTGCTGCTGGCCGCCTGCAACAACAGCCCGTACCCGGACGGCGCTGCCGCCACCAATACGATCTTCAACTCCTTCGACGAGCGCTCGCCGCGCTACCTCGATCCGACGGCGTCGTACAGCAACCCCGAGACGCCCTACACGTACTCGGCCTACGAGCCGATGTATGCGTACCACTACCTCAAGCGCCCCTACGAGCTGATCCCGAAGACGGCCGAGGCCGTGGCCAAGCCGCACTACGTCGACAAGGCCGGGCAGCCGCTGCCCGACGATGCGCCACCCGAGCAGATCGCCGAGAGCATCTACGACGTCCACCTCAAGAAGGGCATCCTCTACGCGCCGCACCCGGCCTTCGCGAAGAACGACAAGGGCGAGTACCTCTACCACCACCTGACGCGCGAGCAGGTGGGCGACAAGCGCTCGCCCTGGGACTTCGAGAAGCAGGGCACGCGCGAGCTGGTGGCCGAGGACTACGTCTACGCCTTCAAGCGCCACGCCACCACGCGCATCGAGGCGCCGATCTACGCCATCTTCTCGGAGTACGTGCTCGGCCTGAAGGAATACGGCGAGCTGATCAAGGCCGAGGATGCCAAGCTGCTCAAGGGCCTGCCCGAATCGAGCCCTGACAAGCCCTTCCTCGACTTCCGCCGCTGGCCGCTGGCCGGCGTCACCGCGCCGGACAAGTACACGGTGCGCTTTCGCATCAAGGGCAAGTATCCGCAGTGGAAATACTGGCTGGCGATGACCTTCAGCTCGCCGGTGCCCTGGGAGGCCGATGCTTTCTACGCGCAGCCGGGCATGAATGCCAACGGCCTGTCGCTGGTGAAGTGGCCGGTGGGCACGGGCCCCTTCATGATGACCGAGTACGTGCAGGACCGCCGGCACGTCATGAAGCGCAACCCGAACTTCCGCGGCGAGCCCTATCCCTGCGAAGGCGAGCCCGGCGACAAGGAGAAGGGCCTGCTCGACGACTGCGGCAAGACCATGCCCTTCGTCGACACCATCGTCTCCACCATCGTCAAGGAGGCCGTGCCGCGCAAGGAGATGTTCAAGCAGGGCTACCTCGACGTGCCCGAGATCGAGCGGCCCGACTGGGGCGTGCAGTTCCGCGCCGACATGGAGGATTCCGACGACGTGCGGCGTGCATTCGAGGCGCGCGGCTTCGCCTTCCCGCAGGCCGTCGACATCAACAACTGGTACCTCGGCTTCAACTGGCTGGATCCGGTGGTGGGCAAGGGCGACACGCCCGAGCAGCAGGTGAAGAACCGCAAGCTGCGCCAGGCGCTGTCGATCGCGATCGACTGGGAGGAGGGCTACGGCCGCATCTTCCGCAACAAGGGCGGCGTGGCCGCGCACGGGCCGGTGCCGCCGGGCGTATTCGGCTCGCGCGAGCTCACGCCCGAGGGCATCAACCCGGTGACGCACCGCGCGGTGAACGGCCAGCCGGTGCGCCGGCCCATCGAGGATGCCAAGCGCCTGCTCGCCGAAGCCGGCTACCCCGACGGCCGCGACGCGAAGACCGGCAAGCCGCTGGTGCTGAACTACGACTTCCAGCGCGCGCCCACGCCCGAGATCAAGTCGGAGCTCGACTGGATGGTGCGCCAGTTCGGCAAGCTCGGCGTGCAGCTCGAGATCCGCGCCACCGACTACAACCAGTTCCAGGACAAGGTGCTCAAGGGCAAGCAGCAGATCTTCTGGTGGGGCTGGCTGGCCGACTACCCCGACGCGGAGAACTTCCTCTTCCTGCTCTACGGCCCGAATGCCAAGTACCCCAACCAGGGCGAGAACACGGCCAACTACAGCAACCCCGAATACGACCGCCTCTACCGCCTGATGCAGACCATGGACGACGGCCCGGAGAAGCAGAAGGTGATGGACCAGATGGTGGCCATCGTGCGCGAGGACGCACCCTGGGCCTGGGGCTACTGGCCCTACGTGGCGCTGGCCTTCCAGCCTTGGGCGCACAACGGCAAGCCCAGCATCGTGGTGCGCGACCTGGCCAAGTACTACCGCATCGACCCGGCGCTACGCGTGGCCAAGCAGGCCGAGTGGAACCAGCCGGTGCGCTGGCCGCTGGCGCTGATCGCGCTGGCCCTGATCGCCATGGTGCTGTCGGCCTGGCGCGGCTATCGCGCGCGCCAGCAGGCGACCGCCAAGCCGAAGAACGCCGCACCGGCTGCTGTCTGACATGCTGAACTACTTGATCCGCCGTCTCGGCTACGGGGTGCTGATCCTCATCGGCGTCAACCTCTTCACCTTCGTGCTCTTCTTCACCGTCAATACGCCCGACGACATGGCGCGGCTGAACATCGGCGGCAAGCGCGTCACGCAGGAGCAGATCGACAAGTGGAAGGCTGAACGCGGCTACGACAAGCCGCTGTACTGGAATGCGAAGGAGGAGGGCGGCGCAAAGCTGACCAAGACCATCGTCTGGGAGCGCTCGGTGTCGTTGTTCGCGCTCAACTTCGGCCGCTCCGACGCGCGCAACGCCATCGACATCGGCCACGAGATCAAGACGCGCATGGGGGTCAGCCTGCAGCTGGCGCTGCCGCTGTTCATCCTGCAGGTGATCGCGAGCACGGCCTTCGCGCTGCTGCTGGTGTTCTTCCGCCACTCGCGCATCGACTTCTGGGGCGTGGTGCTGTGCGTGCTGATGCTGTCGATCTCGGCGCTGTTCTACATCATCGTCGGCCAGTATCTGTTCTCGCGCGTGCTGCGCCTGGTGCCGATCAACGGCTACGCGGCCGGGCTGGACGCGGTGAAGTTCCTGGTGCTGCCCATCATCCTGTCGCTGCTGTCGCGCCTGGGCGGCGAGGCGCGCCTGTACCGCGCGATGTTCCTCGAGGAGATCGGCAAGGACTACGTGCGCACCGCGCGCGCCAAGGGCCTGTCGGAGGCGGTGGTGCTGTTCCGCCACGTGCTGAAGAACGCGCTCATCCCCATCATCACCAGCGCCGGCTCCTACCTGCCCTACGTGTTCCTCGGCAGCCTGGTGTTCGAGAGCTTCTTCGGCATCCCCGGGCTGGGCGCCTTCGTGATCGAGGCGATCAGCGGGCAGGACTTCGCCATCGTGCGCTCGATGGTCTTCCTCGGCGCGCTGCTCTACATCCTCAGCTACGTGCTGATCGACGTGGCCTACACCTGGGCCGACCCGCGCGTGCGGCTCTCCTGACTGATCGCCATGCCCAAGATCGTCCTGCTCTGGACCGATGTCGTGCTGTACGCGATGTTCGCCGTGCTGATCTGGTACGGCCTGCGCGTGCGCGCCAACGCCAACCTGCGCGCCAACTGGTGGAAGGTGCTGCGCGACCCGGCAGCGTTCTCGGCCGGCATCGTGCTGGCGCTGTTCGCGCTGGTGACGGCGGCCGACAGCCTGCACTTCCGCCGCGCGCTGCCGCCGCCGCCCGACGCGCCCGCCGGCGCGAAGACCTTCTATGCCACCAGCACCGAGAGCGTGCTCGACCTGCTGATGGCGCGCCAGATCGCCATGCGCGAGACCGGCTACTCCGATCCGCTCGCCTACCTGGGCCTCACCAAGGAGCCGCTGCAGCGCGACGGCCAGCCGGTGCGCGACTTTCCGCGCCTGAAGTTCGGCGGCGCGCACCTGGCCGATCCGGCCGCGCAGCGCAGCGCCGACGTGCTGGCGCGTGCCGCTGGCGGTGCGGTCGGAGGGTTGTTGTTCGCCGCGCTGGCCGCGCTCGGCGCCGCCGCGCTGCTGCGCCGCACGCATGGCGGCGTGGCCGGCGCCTTGCGCGACATCGCTGCCGACCGCACCGAGCTGCCCCTGCGCGCCGCGCTGGCCACCGTGGCCGTGTCGGCCATGCTGATCGGCGGCGTACTCGCGCTGATGGGCCACTACCACGTCTTCGGCACCGACCGCACCGGCAACGACGTGCTCTACCAGGCGATGAAGAGCGTGCGCACCGCCTTCGTGATCGGCACGCTGGCGACCGTCGCGACCCTGCCCTTCGCGGTGGTGCTGGGCATCCTCGCGGGCTACTTCCGCGGCTGGGTCGACGAGGTGATCCAGTACCTCTACACCATGCTCAGCTCGGTGCCCAACGTGCTGCTCATCGCCGCCTGCGTGCTGATGGTGCAGGTGTTCCTCGACAAGAACCCCGACCTGTTCGAGACCGGCCTGGAGCGCTCCGACCTGAAGATCTTCCTGCTCTGCGTGATCCTCGGCCTGACCGGCTGGGCCACGCTGTGCCGGCTGGTGCGCGGCGAGACGCTCAAGCTGCGCGAGCTCGAATACGTGCAGGCCGCCACCGCCTTCGGCGTCGGCCACGCGCGCATCATGGCCAAGCACATCGCGCCCAACGTCATGCACCTGGTGCTCATCACCACGGTGCTGAGCTTCTCCGACCTGATCCTCTACGAGGCGGTGCTGACCTACGTCGGCGTCGGCGTCGATCCGTCGATGAACAGCTTCGGCGGCATGATCAACCTGGCGCGCAACGAGATGAGCCGCGACCCGGTGGTGTGGTGGAGCTTCGCCGCCGCCTTCGGCTTCATGGTGACGCTGGTGCTGGCGGCCAACCTGTTCGCCGACGGCGTGCGCGACGCCTTCGACCCGCGCGCGCGCAGCGTGCGCCCGCGCCCGCTGCGGCGCAGCGCGGCATGACCCCCCCCCGTAGCGCCTTCGGCGCTCCCCCCCAGGGGGGCGCCGCCAGCGGCCCGGCAAAGCCGGTTCCGCAGCGGCCGCTTGACCGCCGTGCCGGACAACCGTTCGCCCTGAGCAGGGGACTGAGCTTGTCGAAGTCCCCGTGTCGAAGGGGCAACGTTGACGGCTCGATAGGAGGGCTTCGACAGGCTCAGCCCGAACGGGGTCGGGGAGCGACAGCAATGCAGAGGAAGCCATGCTGACCATCGACAACCTCAAGGTGGCGCTGGACGCCGATGCCGGCCTGGTGCGCGCCATCGACGGCCTGAGCCTGGCCATCCGGCGCGGCGAGACCTTCGCGCTCGTGGGTGAATCCGGCTGCGGCAAGAGCATGACGGCGCTGGCCCTGATGCGCCTGCTGCCCGAGAACGGCAACGTCGAAGAGGGCCGCATCGAGATCGAGGGCCACGACGTGCTGGCCCTGCCCGAGTCGAGCATGCGCGCCGTGCGCGGCGGGCGCATCGGCATGATCTTCCAGGAGCCGGCCACCAGCCTGAACCCGGTGATGCGCGTGGGCGAGCAGATCGTCGAGGCGATCGAGAGCCACACCGATCTGCGCGGCGAGGCGGCACGCGCCAAGGCGATCGAGTGGCTGAAGCGCGTCGGCATTCCCGAGCCCGAGCGCCGCATCGACGAATACCCGTTCCGCCTCTCCGGCGGGCAGAAGCAGCGCGTGATGATCGCGATGACGCTGGCCTGCGAGCCCGACTTCCTCATCGCCGACGAGCCGACCACGGCGCTGGACGTCACCATCCAGGCGCAGATCCTCGATCTGCTCAAGCAGCTGCAGCGCGAGCAGGGCATGGGCCTGCTGCTCATCACGCACGACCTCGCGGTGGTCTCGGGCATGGCGCAGCAGGTGGCGCTGATGTACGCCGGCCAGATCGTCGAGGTGGCGAGCGCGGCCGAGTTCTTCGCGGCGCCCAAGCACCCCTATGCGCGGGCGCTGCTGCGCGCGCTGCCCGATACGGCCAAGCGTGGCGGCGCGCTGGCCGCGATCGGCGGCACGGTGCCGGCGCTGTGGCAGGAGTTCAGCGGCTGCCGCTTCGCGCCGCGCTGCGAGCGCGTCATGGACGTCTGCCACCGCACCCTGCCCGAGATGGAGCGCTGCGGCGCCAGCAGCGTGCGCTGCCTGCTCTACCGCGACGGCGCCATGCCCGCGGCGCCGGCCGACAGCGCCGAGCCGCTGCGCTACGCCGCGCCGCCGCGCGTCGAAGCGCCGGCCCAGGCCCTGCTCGAGGTGCGCGACCTCTCGGTGCGCTTCCCGATCCGCAAGGGGCTGCTGCAGCGCGTCTCGGGCGCCTTCACCGCCGTGGGCGGTGTCTCCTTCGACATCCCGGCCGGCCGCACGCTGGCCCTGGTGGGCGAGAGCGGCTGCGGCAAGACCACCACCGGCAAGGCCATCGTGCAACTGCTGCGCCAGCAGGCGGTGATCGGCGGCCAGGCGCTCTTCGAGGGGCAGGATCTGTTCGCGCTCGACGGCGAGGCGCTGCGCAGCGCGCGCCGCGCGGTGCAGATCGTCTTCCAGGATCCGTTCGGCTCACTCGACCCGCGCATGCGCGTCTTCGACATCCTCGAGGAGGGCCTGATCGCCCTGCGGCCGGAGATGGACGCCCCGGCGCGGCGCGAGCGGCTGCATGCGCTGGTCGACCAGGTCGGCCTGCGGCGCGACGCGCTCGATCGCTACCCGCACGAGTTCTCCGGCGGCCAGCGCCAGCGCATCGCCATCGCCCGTGCCCTGGCGGTGTCGCCGCGGCTGATCGTCTGCGACGAGCCGACCTCGGCGCTCGACGTCTCGGTGCAGGCGCAGATCCTCAACCTGCTGCGCGAGCTGCAGCGCGATACGGGTGTCTCCTACCTGTTCATCACCCACAACATCGGCGTGGTCGAGTACATCGCCGACCAGGTGGCGGTGATGCAGCGCGGGCTGATCGAGGAACTCGGCAGCGTCGAGAGCGTGCTGGGCGAGCCGCAGACCGACTACACGCGCACGCTGCTGGCGGCGGTGCCGCGGATTGCCATGCCGGCGCCGGGCTGAATCCGGGTGCGGCAAGTGTCGGTTGCACGCACCGTTTGCAGGAAACCCCTAGACAAGTTGCCGCACCGCTGTGGTGACAATCCGTTTACAAGCCTTCGCAGACGAGACATAGCCGGCTTACAGAGGCGGCATGTGTCTTGCTCGAGGGAAGGTCTACCGATCAACCTTTCAAGGAATCCGAGGAGAGCTCATGTTCAGGAGAACAAAGGTCAATGCCGGTGTGCTGGCGGCGCTGGGCGCGATGAGCATCGCCAGCGCGCCCGCGCAGGCGCAGCAGCAGACGCTGGAGCGCGTCGAGATCACCGGTTCGTCCATCAAGCGGGTAGCGGCGGAAGGTGCCCTGCCGGTGCAGACCGTCAGCAAGAGCGAGATCGCGCGCAGCGGCGCGACCTCCGTGGTGGAACTGATCCAGAAGCTGCCGGCGATGCAGGGCGGCATCACCGAAGGTGACGCGATCGGCGGCGGCGGCGGCGGCGCGGCGGAAGCCTCGATCCACAACCTGAACGGCGACCGCACCCTGGTGCTGCTCAACGGCCGTCGTATCGTCGGCGAGGCCGGCGGTTCGGTGGACATCAACATGCTCCCGCTGTCGGCGATCGAGCGAGTCGAGGTGCTGACCGACGGCGCATCGGCCATCTACGGCTCGGACGCGGTGGCGGGTGTGGTCAACTTCATCACGGCGCAGAACAGCCAGGCCGGTGGTCTGGAACTCTCTCTGACCAAGCCCCAGAAGGCTGGCGCCAAGGAGCGTGGCTTTGCGCTGTCGAAGGGCTTCGGCGATCTCGACAAGGACGGCGTCAACGTCTTGATGGCTGCGTCATTCGATCGCCGCGATTCACTGTACGCGTCGCAGCGCGATTTCTCCAAGTCCGGCATCATCAAGTTCGGCCTGAGTGGAAAGAACTACTTGTTCTTCAACGGGTCGCCGCGGTCGATCCCGGGCAACGTCAACATGCCTGACGGGACATACGGGAATCCCTACGAAGCCGCCAACGGCGTCTGCCCGCCGTCGCACGTGGACGTCGAGGGCGACTGCTACTTCGACTACGCATCCACCGTGATGGGTTTCCCCACGCGCGACCGCACCAACCTGATGGCCAACCTGGCGATCAAGGCCAACCCGGACACCACGCTGCACCTGGACACCTACTACTCCAAGACGCGCACCCGCGCCTCGATCGCGGCCGTGCCTGGCGAACTGTCGATCGACCCGAACGGGCCGCTCGGCAGCTACTTGAGCCAAGTGGGCTGGAACCCGGCCGACGGCAACGCAACCGTGTCGTATCGCGCGATGGATCTGGGCGGCCGGACCGCGATCTACAAGCGCGAGAGCTACGGCTTCTGGTTCGGCGCAGACGGCCGCATTGCCGACTGGGACTACAAGGCATCGGTCGGCTACCAGAAGACGCACTATCGCGAGTTCAACCAGGGCTACCCCTTCGGCATCGCGTTCAACGACCTGATGGCCAGCGGCCTGTGGAACCCGTTCGTGCTGCCCGGCAACCAGAGCCCGGCGGCAATCGCGGCGGCCAAGTCCATCCTGACCGACGGCTACTACGACGGCGAGATCAGCACGCTCAAGTCGGTCGACGCGAAGGTCAGTCGCGACCTGTTCCAGCTCGGTGGCGGCGCGGCGGCACTCGCCGTGGGTCTGAACTACAACGAAGATGCGGTGTCTTCGCAACCGAGCGCCACGGCCATGGGCCTGGGCGGCCCGAACGGCGATGACTCGCGCTTCGGCGATGCTTCCGCCGCGATCCCGTACTCGGCGACGCGCAAGTCGATGGGCCTGTTCACCGAACTGGTCGCCCCGGTGACCAAGGCACTGGAACTCAGCGCCGCAATGCGCTACGACGACTACAAGAACATCGACAGCGCCCTGAACGGCAAGCTGAGTTTCCGCTACCAGCCGATGCGCAGCTTGCTGGTACGCGGCTCGGTGGGTACGGGCTTCCGCGCGCCGACGCTGCGCCAGTTGTACCGGCCGCTCCAGACCTTCGGCGTCACCGCCAAGCCGTACACGTGTACTCAAGAGATGCTGGACATTGCCACCAGCCTGGGCGCTGAGTGCCGCATCGGCAACGTGCAGTACGACGTGAAGACGGGTGGTGTTCCGTCGATCCAGCCGGAGAAGTCCAAGCAGGCCTCGTTGGGCCTGCGCTTCGAGCCCAACGATCAGCTGTCGATGGGTGCGGACCTCTGGTGGGTGGGCATCAAGGATACGTTCGGGTCCGTCGACGAGCCGGAGGCCTTCGGGAACGCGGCCAAGTACGCGAACCTGTGGACCACCTACAACGATCCGGTGACCGGCAAGACCTACCTGGCCTACAACAGCAGCACCACCAACCTCGGCAAGCAGTTCGTCTCGGGCATCGACTTCGACATCGTCGGCCGCAACGAGACGCCGATCGGTCCCTTGCAGACGCAGTTGCGGGCAACCTACATCCTGCGCGAGGCACGTCAGTTGCTGACCGGCGGCACGTACTACTCGACGCTGGCCGACAACAACCCGTCGGTCGGTGAAGTGGCGTTCCGTTGGAAGGGCACCCTGGGCAACACGCTGCGCATGGGCAACTGGGCGCACACGCTCAACCTGAACTTCCAGTCGGGCTACCAAGACTTCCCGGCAGAAGTGTACGAACTCGATGCCTCTGGGGCGATCGTGGCAGCGGACACCGTGCGCCTGAAGATCAAGAGCTACTACACCGTCGACTGGCAGACCGCGTTCTCCTTCAACAAGGCGCTTACGCTGACCGTCGGCGTGAAGAACCTGTTCGACAAGGATCCGCCGCTGTCGCTGCGGTCAGACGGTGCCCACATGCTGGGCTTCGACTACCGCTACTACAGCCCGCTGGGACGCACCTGGCAGGCGAAGCTCAACCTGTCGTTCTGAGTCCAGGCAAAGCGCTAGACTTGTTTCCTCATGCCCGCTGGTCACGAGCCGGCGGGCATTTTTGTTAACCTCAGACGCTTTCGAACTGGAGATCCCAGGACATGAACTTCGGTCAGCGACAGCGTGACCCGACGAAGCATTTCGTCGGCATCGCGGCTGTCATCCTGTTCCACGGCTTCGTGATCTATGCCTTGATGACCGGCCTGGCCAAGAAAGTCATCGAGGTGGTGCGCGCGCCCATCGAGACCAAGGTCATCGAGGAGGTCAAGAAGCCGCCTCCGCCGCCCGAGGTCGTGCTGCCGCCGCCGCCCAAGCTCGAGGCCCCGCCGCCGCCCTTCATCCCGCCGCCCGAGGTGCAGATCGCGACGCCGCCGCCGCCTCAGCCCACCATCACCGCTGTGACGCCCACGCCGCCGCCGGCACCGGTGGTGATCGCTCCGGCGCCGCCGGTGGCAGCCGCTCCGGCGCCGGCGGCGCCGCCTGCGCCGGCCGTCGTCTCCGCCGGTGTGGTCTGCCCCGGCTACCAGGAGAAGGTGAAAGAGGCCGGCTATCCGCGCGACGCCAACCGCGCCGGCCTGACGCGCGGCGAGGCAATGATCGAGTTCAGCCTCAGCGCCGGCGGCGAGGTCAAGAACGTCCGCGTCGTCTCGGCCACGCATCCGATCTTCGGCCGCTACGCGGCGCGCCAGGTCGAAAGCGAGGTCAAGTGCGTTGGCCAGGGCCATGAGATCCAGACCGTGCGCATCCCCTTCAGCTTCAAGCTCGATTGAGCGGGCCGCCATCCGCGCCCCGACTCGCATTCACTTCTCTGCACCCCAGAAAGAGAACCCCATGAATTTCCGTCACACCATCGCCGCCTTCTTCCTCTCGCTCACGCTGGGCATCGCGCCGCAGGCCGTGCTGGCCCAGGCCTCGGCCCCGGCAGCCGCGCCCGCCGCCACGCAGGAGGCCGCCGCACCGGCAGCCGCCGCCGCACCCGCGCCGGCCGTCAGCAAGGAGACCGTCGACAACCCCTACGGCCTGAAGGCGCTGTGGGCGCAGGGCGACATCGTCGCCAAGAGCACGCTGATCATCCTCGTGCTGATGAGCGCGGGCAGCTGGTACATCCTGTTCTCCAAGCTGTTCGAGAGCCTGAAGATCAGCGGCGAGGCCAAGAACGCGCGCGGCACCTTCTTCAAGTCGGCCAGCCTGCAGGAGGGCATCACCAAGCTGAAGGCCAACGGCGCCTTCCGCTACATCGCCGAGACGGCCGTCGAGGCCGGCGACCATCACGAAGGCGCGCTCACCGAGAACATCGACCGCAACACCTGGGTCGGCATGAGCGTGCAGCGCTCGGTGGAGGAAGTGCAGTCGCGCCTGCAGGACGGCCTGGCCTTCCTGGCCACCGTCGGCTCCACCGCGCCGTTCATCGGCCTGTTCGGCACGGTGTGGGGCATCCTGAACGCGCTGACGGCCATCGGCATCGCCGGCCAGGCCTCGATCGACAAGGTCGCCGGCCCGGTGGGTGAATCGCTGCTGATGACGGCCATCGGCCTCGCGGTCGCGGTGCCGGCGGTGCTGGGCTACAACTGGCTGGTGCGTCGCAACAAGGTCACGATGGACGCGGTGCGCGGCTTCGCGGCCGACGTGCACGGCGTGCTGATGGGCGCCAAGGCGCGCTGAGGCGGCCCGGTTCCGACCAGGAGAGAACGCCATGGCCATGAACGTGGGTTCGGCGAGCGGCGACGAGGATCCGATCAACAGCAGCATCAACACCACGCCGCTGGTCGACGTGATGCTGGTGCTGCTGATCATCTTCCTCATCACCATCCCGGTGGTGACGCAGTCGGTCGCGATGAAGCTGCCGCAGGAGACCAACATCGCGCGGCAGACCAAGCCGGAGAACATCGAGATCTCGGTCAACCGCGACGGCGACGTGTTCTGGAACAACCAGTCGGTGGGGGACAGCGAAGCGCTGTTCCAGCGCCTCAAGAAGGTGGCGGTGATGAACCCGCAGCCCGAGGTGCACATCCGCGGTGACCAGGCGGCGCGCTACGAATCGATCGGGCGCGTCGTGTTCGCCTGCCAGCGCGCGGCGATCGCCAAGATCAGCTTCGTGACCGAACCGCCGCCGAAGGGGTGATCACATGGGAATGAACATCGGCTCGGGCCCCGGCTCGGGCGACCAGGACGTGATGGTCGACATCAACACCACGCCGCTGATCGACGTGATGCTGGTGCTGCTGATCATGCTGATCATCACCATCCCGATCCAGCTGCACAGCGTCAACCTCAACATGCCGCAGGGCGCACCGCCGCCGCAGCAGAAGGAGCCGGTGGTCGTGACCATCGACATCGACTTCGACGGCTCGGTGCTGTGGAACGGGCAGATGCTGGCCGACCGCGCCGCGCTGGAGGCGAATCTGTCGCGGGCGGCGGCCGAGCCCGACCAGCCCGAGGTGCACATCCGCCCCAACAAGCTGGTCGAGTACAAGCAGGTGGCGATGGTGCTGGCTTCGGCGCAGCGCCTGGGCGTCACCAAGCTGGGCATGGTGGGCAACGAACAGTTCGTCAAGTAGCGCCATGAAGCAACTTCGATTCGCCGTGCTGACCGTGGCGCTGCTCGCCGCGCTCGGCACGCAGGCCCAGGAAGCGGTGCGCCCGGATGTCGGCAAGCCGCTGCAGGCGGCGCAGGATCTCATCAAGGCCGGCAAGTACAAGGAGGCGCTCGCCAAGGTGCGCGATGCCGACGCGGTGGGCAACAAGAACGCCAACGAGGCCTACCTCGTCGAGCGCATGCGCATCGCGGCGGCCTCGGGCGCGGGCGACATGGAAGCCGCCTCCAGGGCCTTCGAGGCGCTCGCCGCGGGCGGCAAGCTGGCCGCGGCCGACAAGGCGCGCATGGCCGAGTCGATCGCGGGGGGCTACTACCGCGCGAAGGACTACACCCGTGCCATGCAGTGGGGTCAACGCTACTTCAAGGAGGGGGGTAGCAACCCGGCCATCCGCACGCTGCTGATCCAGAGTCAATACCTCGCCGGCGACTACGCCGGCGCCGCGCGCGAGCTCACGGCCGAGATCCAGGCGGCGGAGAAGGGCGGCACTGCGCCGGGCCAGGACCGGCTCAACCTGCTGCTCAACGCCGCGGCGCAGCTGAAGGACACCAACGCCACGGTGTTCGCGCTCGAGCGCCTGGTGACCTACTACCCGAAGAAGGAGTACTGGGTCGACCTGCTCAGCCGCATGCAGCGCAAGCCGGGCTTCAGCGACCGCCTGGTGCTCGATACCTACCGCCTCAGCCTGGCTACCGGCAGCCTCTCGTCGGCGGCCGACTTCATGGAGATGGGCCAGCTCGCGCTGCAGGCCGGCAACGAGGAGGAGGCGCGCCAGGTCGTCGACAAGGGCTTCGCCGCCGGCGTGCTGGGCAGCGGCGCCGAGGCCGAGCGCCACAAGCGCCTGCGCGACCTGGTGGCGCGCAAGGTGGCCGAGGCCAAGGCCAACCAGGCGGCGGCCGAGGCCGAGGCCAAGGCGGCCAAGGACGGCGACGGCCTGGTGAAGCTCGGCTTCGCGCGTGCCATGGGCGGCGACACGGCCGCCGGGCTGCAGACGATGCAGCAGGGCATCGCCAAGGGCGGGCTGAAGCGGCCCGAAGACGCCAAGCTGCACCTGGGCATCGCGCAGGTGCTGGCCGGCGACGCCAAGGCCCAGGCAACGCTGCGCAGCGTGGGCGGCAGCGACGGCACGGCCGATCTGGCGCGCCTGTGGTCGCTCTACGCGAAGCGGCGCAACTGACCTAGGCCAGTACAGCGGGCCCGACACGGAAGCCCCCGCGAATGCGGGGGCTTCTTCGTTTCCGGGGTCGGCGCTTGCGTCACGAGGCCGTCATGCGCTGTTGCTAACGCGCCGCATCAGTGATCCCCATGAGGCGCGCAACGGACACGTGGCGTTACGCTCATTGCGCGTGCGCTCCGTGATCCGGCAGCAGCGCCACAAGCAACCACAACACAGGACGGCACGCCGCCCTTCTTGGAGGATCGTTCAGATGTTCAAGCCCAATCGAATCCGGCTGGCCATCCTGGCACTGTGCGCCACCAGCGCGCATCTGTCGGCGCTAGCCCAGCAGCAAACGCAGGACCTCTCGAGAGTCGAGATCACGGGTTCGCGCATCAAGCGCGTGGACGCCGAGATGCCGGCGCCGGTCCAAGTGATCACTCGTGCACAGATCGAGCAGTCGGGAGCGACGTCCATCACCGAGGTGCTGAAGAGCTTGCCGTCGAACAACGCCGGCGCGTTCGACGAGAACGCCGTCGCGAGCTTCACGCCGGGCGCCGGCGGCGTCTCGCTTCGTGGCCTGGGTGCGCAGGCCACGCTGGTGCTGATCAACGGTCGTCGCGTCGCGCCGTTCGGCTTTGCGTCGGGTGGGCAGACGACATTCGTGGACGTCAACTCCATTCCTCTCGATGCGGTGGAGCGCATCGACGTGCTGCTCGATGGCGCCTCGGCGCTGTATGGCTCCGACGCGATGGCCGGGGTCGTCAACGTCATCCTGCGCAGGGACTTCAACGGCCTGCAGGTGCGCGGCAGCGTCGGGCAGGCCATGCCCTACGGTGATGCAACTTCCAAGCGCGCGGCGCTCATTTGGGGCAAGGGCTCGCTCGCTGCCGACAAGTACAACTTCTTCATCAATTTCGAGCACACCGAACAGGATCCCGTGAAGGCGAGCGAGCGGCCGATGACCGCCAGCTCGGACTTCCGGCGCCTGACCGGCGTCGACCGCCGTTCGTCGTATGCCAATCCTGGCAACCTCTACACGGTGGGCGGAGTGCAGGGTTCGGGTGCCGCATTCATCCAGCCTTTGGCTGGCTGCACGCCTGTGGCCGATGGAAGCGCGCTGAACGGGCGTTGCATCTACGACCTCGTCCAGCATCAGGACATCGTTGCGGATACGTCGCGTGACTCGCTGTTCACCGCTGGGACGATCGAACTCGGCGGCGGCGCGCAATTGTTCGGTGATCTGTCGATCGTGCGCACGAAGTTCCTGCAGGAGAGCCCGTCCTACAGCTCGTCGACCTACTACGACACCAACGCGAACATCCCGACGCGGGCGATCACCTTGCCGGTCGGGCACCCGCAGAACCCCACCGCCGGTCCCGTGATGCTGCGTTATCGCTGGTCCGACGTGCCGCAGACGGCGGACGTGGTCAGCGATACGCAACGCATGGTGCTCGGCGTCCGCGGGACCGTGGCCGGCTGGGATGCCGAGTCGGGCTTGCTGGTTTCGCGCTTGAAAACGCGGTATCGCGAGACAGGCTTCCTGCGCGACTCGGTGATGACCGATGAGGTGCTGGATCCACTCAACAACTACGAAGCGCGGCCGACGTTCATCTTCGGCAATCCGGCGGCCAACGATCCGGCCCTGATGGCGCGCCTGTACCCCACGCTGGAGAACATCGGCAAGACCTCGACGACCAGCATCGACGCGCGCGGCTCGCGCGAATTCGGCAGTCTGCCGGGGGGTGCGATGGGCATCGCGGTGGGCGCCGAGGTCCGCCATGAGTCGTTCAAGAGCACGCCGGATCCGCTGATCGCGGCCGGCGAACTCAGCGTGCTGGGTGGATCGTCTTCGGATGGTTCGCGCAACATTTCGGCCGTCTACGCCGAACTGTCCGCGCCGATCCTGAAGGGGCTCGAGTCGCAGCTTGCTATCCGTGTCGACCACTACAGCGACTTCGGTACGGCCACCACGCCGAAGCTCGGCCTGAAGTGGAAGGCGCTCCCGATCCTTGCGCTGCGTGGCACCTACTCGGAAGGCTTCCGGGCGCCGGCGCTGACCGAACTGGTGCAGAGCCCGACACGGGGCTTCTACAGCGGTCTCGTGGATCCACAACTGTGCCCCGATCCGACCGACACGACAAACCTCAATTGCGACATCTCCGTGGAAGCGATCTCCGGTTCCAACCCCAATCTCAAACCGGAGAAGTCGAAGAGTTTCACTGTCGGCCTGGTCTTCGAGCCGAGCAGCGACCTGAGCATCGCAGTCGATGCGTATCGCATCAAGCGTCGCAATGAGATCACCGGCCTCGACCCGAACTACCTGCTGGCGCACGAATCGCAATATCCGGGCTATGTCGAGCGTGATCCCGTCACGAACGAGATCACCCGCTTGAACCTGCCTTATTCGAATCTCGGATCGACAGCGACCTGGGGCTACGACATCGACGTCAAGGGCAAGATCCCGATGGCCGAGATGGGCACGCTGACGCTGCAAGGCGTCTACAACCGCCAGCCGAGCTACAAGGTCCGCCCCGTCGCCGACGCGGAGCCGGAGCAGTGGGCAGGTACCTATACGCAGCCGAAGGAGCGTATCCAGCTCGGCGCGACCTGGGAGAAGGGCCCGTGGACCGTGCGCGGCGTGATCAACTACGTTGGCGGCTACCTGCGCGCGTACACCTCGTCGGATCTCAGCTGCGCCTACACGGGCGGCGCATTCGAGAATCTGTGCTCGGTGAAGTCGTGGACGACGGGCGACGTGTTCATCGCCTACAAGGGGTTCAAGAACCTCGAACTCGGCCTGTCGATCCGCAACATCGAGAACAAGGAAGCGCCGATCGACCAGCGTCGTGAGACCCGCTTCACGCTGTTCAATTCCTCGTACCACAATCAACTCGGTCGCTTTGTCGCGTTCAACGCGAAATACACGTTCTGGTAAACCGGCTACTTGTTGATCGCGCAGCGGGTGGGGCGCTCTTCGGGGCGCGCCCCACCCGCGCATTTCTTGAGCACTGAACTTCCAGGAGGAGCCCGCATGCTGCGAGCTGTCTGCTGTGCTGCGCTGGCCATGGCCGCGTGTGCCTCGACCGTGGCGCAGAGCACGGCGCCGTTCACCCCGACTCTTTCGGCCGAGGACTTCGCTCGCCGACCCAAGCTGCGCAGCCCGGCGTTTTCACCCGACGGCGAGCGCTTTGCTGCCGTGCAGGACGTCGGCGGCCGGATGAACCTCGTCGCTGCCGACACGAAGGCGCGCAAGCTCACGCGTGTCACCGCCTTCACGTCCGTCGATGTCTCGAGCTACCGGTGGATCAGCAACACGCGCATCGTGTTCGCCGTCTTCGACAACAACAAAGGGCTCACCGAGCAGCGCGGCGGCGGGCTGTTCGCGGTGAACTTCGACGGCTCCGAGCCGAAGGAACTGTCGCCGACCGCGAAGGACTGCGAGGCTCGCAATCAGGTCTGCCGACAGACGCGCTTCTTCAGCCGCATCGCCGGAAGCGAGGACGAGATCATCGCGATCGCGAACGAGCGCGATCTGGAGACCGATGACCTCTACCGGCTCAACACGCGCACCGGCCGCAAGACGCTGCTCACCGAGGAGAACCCCGGCAAGATCTACCGCTGGGTCATGGACAAGAACTTCGCGCCGCGCGCCGCGCTCAGCTTCGATCCGCACACCCGCGAGTCGTCGTTCTGGTACAGGGACGATGCGAACGCAAAGTGGCGCCGCGTCGGCACGTTCCAGGAGTATGCGCCGCAGTTCCGCCCTGTGGCCTTCGACGCCGACGGTGCACTGTATGTGTCCTCGGATCTCGACAGCGACCGCGCGGCACTCTACGTGTTCGACCCCAAGACGAACCGGCCCGGTGAGAAGGTCGCGCAGCATCCGCTCGTGGACATCGGCGAAGAGCTCGTCGTGCGAGCCCGCGACCACGCGGTCGTGGGCATGAACATCGACGCCGACAAGCCCGAGTCCGTCTGGTTCGACGAAGGCCTGGCCAAGGTGCAGAAGCTCGCCGATGTCAGCCTGCCTGGCCGCGCGAATCGGTTGGTCCCGCTCGACAACGGCAAGGTGGTGGTGGCGTCGACCAGCGATCGCGACGCCGGAACCTACTACTTGCTCGACCCTGCGAAGCGCACACTTGAGGAGATGTTGCGCACCCTCGACTGGCTCTCGCCCGAGGCGCTCTCCAAGACCACCGTCGTGCGCTACAAGGCCCGCGACGGTCTGGAGATTCCGGCCTACCTGACGCTGCCCAAGGGGCGCGATCCGAAGAGCCTGCCCCTTGTGGCATGGATCCACGGTGGTCCTTGGGCGCGCGACGAATGGGGCTACAACCCGGACGTGCAGTTCCTGGCTAGCCGAGGCTACGCGGTGCTGCAACCCAACTTCCGAGGCTCCACGGGATTCGGACGCAAGCACATCACGGCAAGCTTCAAGCAGTGGGGGCAGTCGATGCAGGACGATATCACCGACGGCGTGAGCCATCTCGTGGCCGAAGGCATCGTCGATGAGAAGCGCGTCTGCATTGGCGGTGGCAGCTACGGCGGGTATGCGACCCTGATGGGCCTCGTGAGGAATCCCAAACAGTACCGCTGCGGCATCAGCGTCGTCGGCGTCTCCGATCTTCTATGGATGTACGAACTCGGCTACTCCGACTTTGCATCCTATCGGCCGGAGACCGCAGACGCACACCTTGCCGTCACGATGGGCGACGAAAAGGCCGATCGGGCAATGCTCGAGCAGTACTCGCCGCGGCGCCATGCCGGCAAGATCGAGGCGCCGGTGCTGTTCGTCCACGGGGCCGATGACCGGCGCGTGCCGATCAAGCACGCCGAGGGAATGCGCGACGCGCTCAAGGCGGCGGGTAAGCCGTACGAGTGGGTCGTCTACAGCGGCGAGGGCCACGGCTTCATGAAGCCGGAAAACCGCCTGGACTACTACCGCAAGATGGAAGCCTTCCTCGGCAAGTACAACCCACCATAGGCGAGGGGCGGGATCGCCCGCCCGCGCCGCATCACTTCGGCGCCAGCCGGATCGCCCCGTCGAGGCGGATCACCTCGCCGTTGAGCATGTCGTTGGTGACGATCTGGTGCACCAGCTTGGCGTAGTCCTCGGGCGTGCCGAGGCGGCTGGGGAAGGGCACGCCGGCGGCCAGCGCGTCCTGCACTTCCTTGGGCATGCTGAACAGCATCGGCGTGCCGAAGATGCCCGGCGCGATGGTCATGTTGCGGATGCCGTTGCGCGCCAGGTCGCGCGCGATCGGCAGCGTCATGCCGACCACGCCGCCCTTGGAGGCCGAGTAGGCCGCCTGGCCGATCTGGCCGTCGTAGGCGGCCACGCTGGCGGTGGAGATCAGCACGCCGCGCTCGCCGGTGGACTCGGGCTCGTTCTTCGCCATCGCCTCGGCGGCGAGGCGGATCATGTTGAAGCTGCCGACCAGGTTGACGGTGATCACCTTGGCGAACAGCGCCAGCGCATGCGCGCCGTCCTTGCCGACCGTCTTGGCCGCCGGCGCGATGCCGGCGCAGTTGACCAGGCCCATCAGCTTGCCGAGCTCGAGCGCCGCAGCCACCGCGGCCTGGCCGTCGGCTTCCTGGCTGACGTCGCACTTGACGAAAACGCCGCCGAGTTCCTTCGCGATCGCCTCGCCCTTGTCGGCCTGCAGATCGGCGATGACGACCTTGCCGCCATTCTTGGCGAGCATGCGCGCCGTGCCTTCGCCCAGGCCCGAGGCGCCGCCGGTGACGATGAAGACCTTGCCTGCGATGTCCATGTGCGTGCCGTCCTCAGCTCAGCGCGGCCAGTGCGCGCGCGGTGATCTGGTCGACGCTGCCGGTGCCGTCGATCTTGCGGTAGCGCGGCGCGTTGGCGTCGCCGGTGGCGGCCCACTTGGAGTAGTAGTCGACCAGCGGGCGCGTCTGGCTCTGGTAGACCTCGAGGCGCTTGCGCACGGTCTCTTCCTTGTCGTCGTCGCGCTGGATCAGGTCTTCGCCCGTCACGTCGTCCTTGCCGGCCGTCTTGGGCGGGTTGAACTTGACGTGGTAGGTGCGGCCCGAGGCCACGTGCACGCGGCGGCCGCTCATGCGCTCGATGATGGCGGCATCGGGCACGTCGATCTCGAGCACGATGTCGAGCTTGACGCCGGCGTTCTTCATCGCGTCGGCCTGCGGGATGGTGCGCGGGAAGCCGTCGAAGAGGAAGCCCTTGGCGCAGTCCGGCTGCGTGATGCGCTCCTTCACGAGGCCGATGATGATGTCGTCGCTGACCAGGCCGCCCGAGTCCATCACGCGCTTGGCGGCGATGCCCAGTTCGGTGCCGGCCTTGACGGCGGCGCGCAGCATGTCGCCGGTGGAGATCTGCGGGATGCCGAACTGCTTGCAGATGAACGCGGCCTGCGTGCCCTTGCCGGCGCCTGGTGCTCCCAACAGGATCAGTCTCATGGGTTTGCCTCGAATGTCGTTATGCGGAGAACGGCGTGAAGATAACACGCAGGCCTTTGCGCGAAGCTGACTCAGGCCGCGGCGAAGATCGCGCGCACGCGCGCCAGGTCTTCGGGGGTGTCGACACCGGGGCCGGGCGCGTGCGCGGCCACGTGCACCGCGATGCGCTCGCCATGCCACAGCACGCGCAGCTGCTCGAGCGATTCGATGCGCTCCAGCGGCGCAGCCTCGAGCATCGGAAAGCGGCGCAGGAAGCCGGCACGGTAGCCGTACAGGCCGATGTGGCGCAGCGGCGCGGGCGAGGGCAGTTGCGTGGTGCCCCCGGAAGCATTCGCGCGGCCGTCGCGCCACCACGGAATGGGTGCGCGCGAGAAGTAGAGCGCGCGGCCGGCGGCATCGAGCACCACCTTGACGACGTTCGGGTTGTCGAACTCGGCGGGTGATGCGATCACGTGCGCGGCGGTGCTCATCACGCAGTCGCTGCGCGCCTCCAGCAGCGCGGCGCAGGCGTCGATCAGCGCCGGGTCGATCAGCGGCTCGTCGCCTTGCACGTTGATCACCGCATCGTCGCCATCGAGACCGAGCAGCGTGCAGGCTTCGGCGAGCCGGTCGCTGCCGGTGGCGTGGTCGCTGCGCGTCAGCACGGCGCGGATGCCGTGCGCGCTGCAGGCGGCGACGATGTCCGCATGATCGGCGGCCACCACCACGGCACGTGCCGACGACTGCGCCGCGCGCTGCGCGACGCGCACGATCATCGGCAGCCCGGCGATGTCGGCCAGCGGCTTGTTGGGCAGCCGCGTCGAGGCGAGCCGCGCCGGCACCAGCACGGTAAAGGTCACGGCGTCGGCTGCGTGTCGCCCAGCGGCCGCGCTTCGCTCTCGAGCATCACCGGGATGCCGTCGCGCACCGGGAAGGCGAGGTGGTCGGCGTGGCAGACCAGCTCGTGGCGCTCGTCGGCGGGCGGGCGGCGGTGTTCCAGCGGACCCTTGCAGATCGGGCAGACCAGCAGTTCGAGCAGACGCGTTTCCATGACTCAGGCGGTGGTGTGCGGGCGGGGCGGCAGCAGCGCGAGCAGTTCGCGCTCGAAGGCCGGGGGGAAGCCGAAGTCTAGCGCCGCGACCCAGATGCGCACGGCGCCGGCGCGCTCGGGGCGGATCTTGACGGCGTCCTTCTCGGTCACGATCACGTCGCTCGTGCCGTCAGGCCAGGCCAGCGCCGCGTAGTCGTGGTGATCGGGCAGGGGATGCTCGACGATGTCCAGCCGCGCCTCGCGCAGCATGGCGAAGAAGCGCTGCGGGCGCGCCACGCCGGCGGCGGCCAGCAGCGGCCGGCCGCGCAGGGCGTCCAGCGTCTCGCGGCGCGGCGCGGCGCCGGCCCACCAGTCGGCCAGCGAAGCCGCGCCGGCCAGTCCGCGCCGGGCGAGATGGCCACTCAGCGGCGTGCTCGGCCGCGCGGCGTTGTACAGCACGACGCTGCGCGCTGGCACGCGCTCGGGCAGCGGCTCGCGCAGCGGCCCGGCCGGCTGCAGCCAGCCGTTGCCCGCGCCGCGCTCGTCGAATACCAGCACCTGGGCGTCGCGCGCCAGGCGCAGGTGCTGCAGGCCGTCGTCGCACAGCACGATGTCGACCTCGGGGTGACGCTGGCGCAGCGTGCGCGCGGCAGCGACACGATCGGCCGCCACGCACACCGGCACGCGGCCGCGCAGGCGCAGCAGCAGGGGTTCGTCGCCGCTGGTCGCGGCGGGTGTGTCGTGTTCGACGTCGACCAGGTCTTGCGAGCGGCGGCCGTGGCCGCGCGAGATCACGCCCGGCTGCCAGCCGGCGCGCCGCAGCGCGGCGATGAGCGCGAGCGTGGTCGGCGTCTTGCCGGCGCCGCCGGCGATCAGGTTGCCCACCACGAGCACCGGCACGTCGAGCCGATGAGTGCGCAGCACGCCGAGGCGGTAGAGCGCACGGCGCAGTGCGGCGAGCAAGCCGAACAATCCGGCCAGCGGCAGCAGCGCAACGGCCCACGGCCCGCGGCCGGCCCAGATGCGCTGCAGCGGCGCTTCGATGGCGCTCAGCGCTCGCCGCCTCCGGAGCTCTGCGTGGCGAAGGTCAGGCGCGCGAGGCCGGCGCGGCGCGCCGCGTCCATCACGTTGACCACGCTCTGGTGCGCGGCGGTGGCGTCGGCCGAGACGATCACGACCAGATCCTTCGCGCCTTCGGACACTGCGTTCAGCTCGGCGGCCAGCAGCTCGACGCTGCGGCCCTCGACCGGCTTGCGGTTGACCACGTAGCGGCCATCGGCGCTGACCAGCACGACGATCTCGCGCGGCCGGTCACGCAGCTTCTCGGCGTCGGCGGTGGGCAGCGTGACCTGCAGCTCGGTGAACTTCGAGTAGGTGGTCGAGGCCATCAGGAAGATCAGCACGACCAGCAGGATGTCGATGAACGGGATCAGGTTGATCTCCGGTTCCTCGGGGCGGCCCTTGCGGAAGTTCAGCGACATGCGCGCCTCAGCCGGCGTTGTTGCGCTCGCGGGTGAAGCGCAGCAGATGCGGCACCAGCCGGTTGGCGGCCTGCTCCATGTCCAGCGTGTACTGGTCGACCAGGCCGCGGAAGTAGCGGTAGAAGATCAGCGCGGGAATCGCGACGATCAGGCCGAAGGCGGTGTTGTAGAGCGCGATCGAGATGCCCTGGGCGAGTTGCGACGGGTTGCTGCCCGACGGCGACTGCGAGGCGAAGATCTCGATCATGCCGATCACCGTGCCGAGCAGGCCGAGGTAGGGCGCCGACTGCGCGATGGTGCCCAGCGTGTTGAGGTAGCGCTCCATGCGGTGCACGGCCGCGCGGCCGGCCGACTCGAAGGTGCTGCGCAGGGCTTCCTCGTTGATGCGCGGATCGGCGACCACGGCGCGGATGCCGCTGGCCAGCACGCGGCCGAGGATGGAGTTGTCGGCGAGCTTGGTGACCACGTCGGGTGCCGGCAGGTTGGAGCGCGTCACCGACATCACCTCGTCGAGCAGCTTCGGGGGCACGACGCGCACGGCCCGCAGGCTGGACAGGCGCTCCACCACGAGCGCCAGCGCGATGATCGAGCAGATGATGAGCGGCCAGATCGGCCAGCCAGCGGCTTGTATGATCGAAAACAAGCGAGCCCTTTCTAAGGCGTGAGGCGGGTTCTTTTTCGAGGCGCGATCATAGTCCAAGAGACTTGTCGTGCCCTTAATCGACACACCGAGCATGCGATGCCCGCGCAATCCACCGAGCGTGTGGATAACTTTGTGGGCAACGCCCCTGCACCGCGCTCCAAGCCGCGCCAGATCTCACGCTGCTCTGGATCGCTCAAAAA
Organism: Piscinibacter sp.; assembly: GCA_017983795.1. Classification (GTDB taxonomy): domain Bacteria; phylum Pseudomonadota; class Gammaproteobacteria; order Burkholderiales; family Burkholderiaceae_C; genus Piscinibacter. Next base: position 65,953 of record JAGOAS010000013.1, on the reverse strand, counting down.
TTCAGCAGCAACAAAGCCTTGAAAATCAAGCACTTGCATGTCTATGACGGGACCGTGACGGCCGCGCCGCGGTCCCAGGGCGCGCCGCTGCTCGCTGTGGAGTTCTCGGCCCGCGCCGGCATTGGGTTTGCGCGTGATTGACGCGGCATCCGGCGCTTCGGCGCGGCTGGTGTGGAGCGTCGCGGCGCTGGTGCAGGCCGTCGCCGACGCCCTCGCGGCGCGTTTCCCGGTCTGCGTGGTGCGCGGCGAACTCTCGGCCTTCACGCGCGCAGCCAGCGGCCATTGCTACTTCAGCCTCAAGGATGCCGACGGCGCGGCCGCGCTGCTGCGCTGCGCGATGTTCCGCCGCGCCGCCAGCCTGCTCGATTTCGCGCCGGCCGACGGCCAGCTCGTCGAGCTGCGCGGGCGCCTGGCGGTCTACGAGCCGCGCGGCGAGCTGCAGTTCGTCGTCGAGGGCATGCAGCGCGCCGGCGTCGGCGCGCTGTTCGAGCAGTTCCTGCGCCTCAAGGCCAAGCTCGAGGCGCAGGGGCTGTTCGCGCCCGAGCGCAAGCGCGCCATCGCCGCGTTTCCGCGCCGCATCGGCGTGGTCACCTCGCTGGCAGCGGCGGCCCTGCACGATGTGCTGACGGCGCTGGCGCGGCGCAGCCCGCATGTCGAGGTGATCGTCTACCCGAGCCCGGTGCAGGGCGCGGAGGCACCGGCAGCGCTGGTGCAGGCGCTCGGGCTGGCGTCGCAGCGCGGTGAGGTCGATACGCTGCTGCTGGTGCGCGGCGGCGGCTCGCTGGAGGATCTGTGGGCCTTCAACGACGAACGCGTCGTGCGCGCCATCGTCGAGTGCGCCATTCCCGTGGTCTGCGGCGTCGGCCACGAGACCGATGTGACGCTGGCCGATCTCGCCGCCGACCTGCGCGCCCCGACGCCGACGGCCGCCGCCGAACTCGCCGCCCCGGCCACACGCAACTGCGTCGAGGCCCTGGCGGTGCTGCAGCGTGCCGCCACGCAGCGCGCCCATGCGCTGCTCGACACCCAGGCGCAGCGCCTCGACGGCCTGGCGCTGCGCCTCGCCCGCCCGGCCGAAGGTGTGCAGGCGCGCCGCCAGCAGCTGGCGCTGCTCGGCCAGCGCCTGGCTACGTCGGGAACGCGGCTGGTCGAACGGCGCAGCCTGCAGCTCGGCCAACTCGGCCAGCGCCTGGTGCGCGCAACGCATGTCGATCTGCGCTCACGCGAGCAGCGCCTGGCCGCCTTCGAGGCGCGGCTCGAGGCGCTCGACCCGCAGCATGTGCTCTCGCGCGGCTTCGCCTGGCTCACCGACGAGCAGGGCCGCGTGCTGCAGTCGGTGCGGCAGCTGGCGGTCGGCCAGCCGCTGCGCGCGACGCTCGCCGACGGGCAAGCCGGCCTGACGGTGGCCGAGGTCGAACCGACGCCGCGGCGCTGAGCATCACAGCTGCCTGCAAGGCCTTGGAGCGCTGCCTACAATGCGCGCCGACCTGCCATCACCGACAGAGAGAGGATCACCATGGAACACACCCTGCCGCCGCTGCCGTACGCGATCGACGCCCTGGCGCCGAACTACAGCAAGGAGACGCTCGAGTACCACCACGGCAAGCACCACAACGCCTATGTCGTGAACCTCAACAACCTGCAGAAGGGCACGGAGTTCGAGAGCATGTCGCTCGAGGACATCGTCCGCAAGTCCTCCGGCGGCATCTACAACAACGCCGCGCAGATCTGGAACCACAGCTTCTTCTGGAACTGCATGAAGCCCGCCGGCGGCGGCGAGCCGGGCGGCGCGCTGGCCGCGGCCATCAAGACCAAGTGGGGCAGCTACGCGGCCTTCCGCGAGGCCTTCGTGAAGAGCGCGGTGGGCAATTTCGGCTCGGGCTGGACCTGGCTGGTGAAGAAGGCCGACGGCTCGGTCGACATCGTCAACACCGGCGCCGCCGGCACGCCGCTGACGACGGCCGACAAGGCGCTGCTGACGGTCGACGTGTGGGAGCACGCCTACTACATCGACTACCGCAACCTGCGCCAGAAGTTCGTCGAGACCTTCCTCGACAAGCTGGTGAACTGGGAGTTCGCGCAGAAGAATTTCGCCTGATCCGGCGAAGTCGCGCGCGCCGCGTTCAGCGGCTGCCGAAGGGCGCGCCCTTGAGCCGGGTACCGGGCTTGAGGGCGCGCTTGGCAAACCAGCCCTGGTTCATCTCGAGGGCGAAGCGCACCGGCTTGGCCGAGCAGTGCGAGTCGAGCGTCTGCGGCTTCATGTCGGCGATGTTGACGATGCTGCCGTCCTCGTCGAGGAAAGCGATCGACAGCGGCAGCAGCGTGTTCTTCATCCAGAAGCACTGCTCGCCGGGCTGCTCGAAGACGAACAGCATGCCGTCGTTGGCCGGCATGGTCGGGCGGTTCATCAGGCCGATGGCGCGCTGCTCCTGAGTGCTCGCCACCTCGGCATTGATCAGATGGAAGCCCGCGGTGAGCTGGGTGCTCGCCAGCCGCTGCGGGCGGTCCTGCGCGAAAACGGCGCCGCAAGCGAGCGCGCCGGCCAGGATCTGGACAGCGAGGAGGGTTCGTGGCTTGATGCGTGTCATGCGAGTGTCCGAGGGCGGCGGCTAGATTATGGCGGTGGCCTCCGTATTGAGTGAACGCGCTGTCGCGGGCGCGGTCGACGCCGACCTGCGCGCGCTCGACGATCCGCTGACCCAGGCGTCGTTCACGACCTTTTCGCAGGCCCAGGGCGGGGCGCGCGAGGCAACCTCGCAGTTCCGCGTCTCCGGCATGTACTGCGCCGCCTGCGCCGGCCTGATCGAGACGGCGCTTCAAGGGGTCGACGGCGTGCTCGAGGCGCGCGTGCACAGCGCCACCGCGCTCGCGCTGGTGCGCTGGGATCCGCTGCGCACCCGCGCCTCGGCGCTGGTCGAGGCGGTGCGCCGCGCCGGCTACGGCGCCGTGCCCGACGCGGCCGCGAGCGCGCGCGCCCAGCGCGAGGCCGAGCAGCGCAAGGCGCTGTGGCGGCTGTTCGTGGCCGGCTTCTGCATGATGCAGGTGATGATGTACGCGACGCCGGCCTACGTCTCGGAGCCCGGCGACATCACGCCCGACATGCTGCGCCTGCTGCAATGGGCCAGCTGGCTGCTCAGCCTGCCGGTGCTGCTGTTCTCGGCCGGGCCCTTCTTCAGCGGCGCCTGGAACAGCCTGCGCCACGGCCGGCTCGGCATGGACGTGCCGGTGTCGCTGGGCATCGCCGTGACCTTCATCGCCAGCTCGGGCGCGACCTTCGATCCCGGCGGCATCTTCGGCCACGAGGTCTATTTCGATTCGCTGACGATGTTCGTCTTCTTCCTGCTCGGCGGGCGCTGGCTGGAGCTGCGCGCGCGGCACAAGGTGGCGCTCTCGCTGGAAGCCGGCACGGCGCGGCTGCCCGACAGCGTCGAGCGCGTGCGGGCCGACGGCGGCGTCGAACTGGTGGCGATCGCGCGGCTGGCCGCCGGCGACCGCGTGCGCGTCGCCGCGGGCCAGGCCTTCCCGGCCGACGGCGTGCTGCTCGAAGGGCGCAGCCTGGCCGACGAGGCGCTGCTCACGGGCGAGTCCGAGCCGGTGGCCAAGCAGCCCGGCGACGAACTGGTGGCGGGCAGCCTGAATCTGCGCGCGCCGGTGCTGATGCAGGTGCTGCGCCTCGGCGAGGACACGCGCCAGGCCGGCATCGTGGCGCTGATGCGCAGCGCGCTGACGCAGCGGCCGCGCCTCGTGCAGCAGGCCGAACGTTTTGCCGGACCCTTCCTCTGGGCCGTGCTCGCGCTGGCCGCGGGCGCGGCCGCGGTGTGGTCGATGATCGATCCGTCGCGGGCGCTGTGGGTGGCCGTGTCGGTGCTGATCGTCACCTGTCCCTGCGCGCTGTCGCTGGCCGCGCCCTCGGCGCTGCTCGCCGCCACCGGCGCGCTGGCGCGGCGCGGCGTGCTGCTGCAGCGTATCGAGGCGCTCGAAGGGCTGGCCGGCATCGACATGGTGGTGTTCGACAAGACCGGTACCTTGACACGCGATCGCCTCGAGCTCGGCGACACGCTGGTGCTCGGCGCGGGCGGCGACGCCGCGGCGCTGCTCGGCCGGGCGGCGTCGCTGGCCGAACTCTCCACGCACCCAGCCTCGCGGGCCCTGGTGGGCGCCGCCGGCGACGCGGCACGCGGGCCGGCCTGGCACGAGGTCGAGGAAGTGCCCGGGCAGGGCCTGGAAGCGGCGGCAGCCGACGGCACGCGCTGGCGCCTCGGCCGGCGCGCCTGGGTCGATGCGAAGCTGGCGGATTCGACCGACGTTCCCGAGGGCGCGCTGTGCTTCGGCCCGGTGGGCGATGCGCAGGCGGCTTTCGTGCTGCGCGAGCAACTGCGCGACGATGCCCTCGCGACCATCGCGGCCCTGCGCGCCGAAGGCATCCAGCTCGCGCTGCTGTCCGGCGACGCGCCCGCGCGTGCCGCCGCGCTGGCGCAGCGGCTGGGCATCACCGAGGTCCAGGGCGGCGCCACGCCAGCCGACAAGCTCGCGGCGGTGGCCGCCTGGCAGGCCCAGGGCCGGCGCGTGGCGATGGTCGGCGACGGCCTGAACGACGCGCCGGTGCTGGCGCGCGCCGATGTGTCGTTCGCCTTCGCCCACGGTTCGGCCGTGGCGCGCGGCGGCGCCGACGTGGTGCTGCTCGGCGAGCGTCTCGGCGACGTGCTGCTGGCGCGCCGCCAGGGCCGCCGCACGCTGCGGGTGATCCGCCAGAACCTGGCCTGGGCGGCGCTCTACAACGCGGCCTGCGTGCCGCTCGCGCTGGTCGGCTGGCTGCCGCCCTGGGCCGCGGGCATCGGCATGGCTTCGAGCTCGCTGCTGGTGGTGCTCAACGCGCTGCGCGTGGCCCAGCTGGCGCCGGCGCCGGGGCAGGGCTGATCGGCATGGACATCCTCTTCATCCTCATCCCGCTGTCCGTCGTGCTGGTGTTCGCGGTGATCGGCATCTTCGCCTGGGCGCTCAATTCCGGGCAGTTCGACGACCTGGAGCGCGAGGGCGAACGCATCCTCGGCGCAGACGACACAGCCCGCTTCCCGCCTTCGGGAAAAGTTGACAGCGATCAAGTTCAATAATGACCCTGAGCGGAACAATGATTTCATCCGGAAACAGAACAGCCAAGGAAGGAGTGATCCCGATGGTCAACAACGCGTCGGCGGCCGCGAAGAGCGGGCCGGTCTACAACGACGCCGTGGTGAGGGCGTTTTCGCTCGCTGCGGTGCTATGGGGCATCGTGGGCATGCTGGTCGGCGTCATCATCGCCGCGCAGCTCACTTGGCCCGAACTCAATCTGGGGATCCCCTGGCTGAGCTACGGCCGCTTGCGGCCGCTGCACACCAACGCGGTGATCTTCGCCTTCGGCGGCTGCGCGCTGTTCGCCTCGAGCTATTTCGTCGTGCAGCGCACTTCGCAGGTTCCGCTGTTCGCCGGCAAGCTCGCCTGGTTCACCTTCTGGGGCTGGCAACTGGTGATCGTGGCGGCGGCGATCTCGCTGCCGCTGGGCTTCACCCAGGCCAAGGAATACGCCGAGCTCGAGTGGCCGATCGACATCCTGATCGCGATCGTGTGGGTGTCCTATGCCATCGTCTTCTTCGGTACCGTCGGCACGCGCAAGGTGCGCCACATCTACGTGGCGAACTGGTTCTTCGGCGCCTTCATCCTGACCGTGGCGCTGCTGCACATCGTCAACAGCGCCGCCATTCCCGTCAGCCTGACCAAGAGCTACTCGGCCTACGCCGGGGTGCAGGACGCGATGGTGCAGTGGTGGTACGGCCATAACGCGGTCGGCTTCTTCCTGACCGCGGGCTTCCTGGGGATGATGTATTACTTCATTCCCAAGCAGGCCGAGCGCCCCGTCTACTCGTATCGCCTGTCGATCGTGCACTTCTGGGCGCTGATCTTCACGTACATGTGGGCCGGCCCGCACCACCTGCACTACACCGCGCTGCCCGACTGGGCGCAGAGCGTGGGCATGCTGTTCTCGCTGGTGCTGCTGGCGCCGTCCTGGGGCGGCATGATCAACGGCATCATGACGCTCTCGGGCGCCTGGCACAAACTGCGTGACGACCCGATCCTGAAGTTCCTGATCGTCTCGCTGTCGTTCTACGGCATGTCGACCTTCGAAGGCCCGATGATGTCGATCAAGACGGTCAACGCGCTGTCTCACTACACCGACTGGACCGTCGGCCACGTGCACAGCGGCGCGCTCGGCTGGGTGGGCCTGGTGTCGATGGGCACGCTGTACTACCTGATCCCGCGCATGTTCGGCCGCAAGACCATGTACAGCACGCGCGCCATCGAGCTGCACTTCTGGATCGCCACCATCGGCATCGTGCTCTACATCGCCGCGATGTGGATCGCCGGCGTGATGCAGGGCCTGATGTGGCGTGCGATCAACCCCGACGGCACGCTGGTCTACAGCTTCGTCGAGAGCGTGAAGGCGACGTTCCCGTTCTACGTGATCCGCCTGACCGGCGGCCTGCTGTACCTGACCGGCATGGTGATCATGGGCTGGAACACGATCAAGACGGCCACCACCGGCAAGTACGAGCCCGTGCCCGTGCCCGCCGTCGCGGCGCACGCCTGAACCTCGAGGAGTACCGAACAAATGGCAAACAACCAAGCCACCGGTCTCTCGCACGAGAAGATCGAGACCAACAACTTCCTGATGATCGTGCTGATCCTGCTCGTGGTCGCCGTGGGCGGCCTCGTCGAGATCGTGCCGCTGTTCTTCCAGAAGTCGACCACCACGGCGGCGCCGGGCCTCAAGCCCTACACGCCGCTGCAGCTGGCCGGGCGCGACATCTACATCCGCGAAGGCTGCTACAACTGCCACTCGCAGATGATCCGCCCGTTCCGAGCCGAGACGCTGCGCTACGGCGAGTACTCCAAGGCGGGTGAGTTCGTCTACGACCATCCGTTCCAGTGGGGCAGCAAGCGCACCGGCCCGGATCTGCACCGCGTCGGCGGCAAGTACAGCGACGACTGGCACCGCATCCACCTGAACAACCCGCGCGACCTCGTTCCCGAGTCGAACATGCCGGCCTATTCGTGGCTCAACAAGTCCACGATCGATCCGGCCGACATGGCGCCCAAGATGAAGGCGTTGCGCGTGGTCGGCGTGCCCTACAGCGACGACGAGATCGCCAAGGCCGGCGACGACGTCAAGGGCAAGACCGAGATGGATGCGGTGGTTGCGTATCTGCAGGTGCTCGGCACGGCTTCGGCTGCCAAGTGAGGGAGGCGCGTCATGGACGTCAATGACCTCAGGAGCCTGATGACCGTGGTCTCGATGATCGCCTTCCTGGGCATCATCGTCTGGGCCTGGTCCCGCAACAACCGTGCAGCGTTCGACGAGGCGGCCCAACTGCCCTTCGTCGAGGAGCAGGGCGCCGGCGGCGCCTTGCGTGGAGGAAACCAACAATGAGCGACTTCATCAACAACGGCTGGTCGATCTACATCGCCGCCGTCGTCATCCTCGGCCTCGCGGCCTGCCTGGGGCTGCTGATCATCGCCAGCCGGCGCAAGGTCATGGCCAGCGACAACACCACCGGCCACGTGTGGGACGAAGACCTGCGCGAGCTGAACAACCCGCTGCCGCGCTGGTGGATGGGCCTGTTCGTGATCACGGTGGTATTCGCGGTGCTGTATCTGGCGCTCTACCCCGGCCTGGGCAGCTTCGGCGGGCAGCTCGGCTGGACCAGCGTCGGCCAGCTCGAGGCCGAGCAGGCCAAGGCCCAGGCGGCGATGGCGCCGCTGTATGCGAAGTTCACCAGCCAGACGCCCGAGGCACTCGCCAAGGACGCGCAGGCGATGGCGATCGGCGAGCGGCTGTATATCAACAACTGCGCGCAGTGCCATGGCTCCGATGCCAAGGGCAGCAAGGGCTTTCCCAACCTGACCCTGCCGGTGGCCTCGCGCTTGGCGACCGATTCGTTCGACGCGGTCAAGGCGACCATCACCAACGGCCGCCAGGGCATGATGCCCCCGATGGCCGCGGCGGTCGGCACGTCGGAAGACGTCAAGAACGTCGCCAACTACGTGTTGAGCCTGTCGGGCAGTCCGCACAACGAACTGGCCGCCCAGCTGGGCAAGCCCAAGTTCGGCGCCTGCGCGGCCTGCCACGGCCCGGACGGCAAGGGCATGAAGGCCCTCGGCGCGCCGAACCTGACCGACAAGGTCTGGCTCCACGGCTGGGGCGAGGAAGCGATCGTCGCGATGGTCAACAATGGCAAGACCAACGTGATGCCGCCCCAGGCCTCGCGCATGACCGCCGACCAGATCCACGTGCTGGCGGCCTATGTGTGGAACCTCGCCCAGGGTGCCGGCACCCAGTAACGACGGAAGGCTGAATGACTGACACGCACGCGGCGGCCAAGGGGGCCTCCGCTCCCGATGCGGCCGGCGAGATCGTCTCGCTGTATGCCGCGCAGAAGAAGATCTACGCCCGTGCGGTCAGCGGCTGGTTCGCCACCTGGCGCTGGGGGCTCGTCTGGGCCACCCAGCTGCTCTTCTACGGGCTGCCCTGGCTGCAATGGAACGGCCGCCAGGCCGTGCTGTTCGACCTCGGCGCCCGCCGCTTCTACATCGGTGGGCTGGTCCTGTACCCGCAGGACTTCATCTACCTCACCGGGCTGCTGATCCTCTCGGCCTACGGCCTGTTCCTGTTCACCGCGGTGGCCGGGCGCCTGTGGTGCGGCTATGCCTGCCCGCAGACGGTCTACACCGAGATCTACATGTGGTTCGAGAACCGCATCGAGGGCGATCGCGCCAAGCGCATGAGGCTCGATGCCGGCCCCTGGAACGGCGAGAAGATCGCGCGCAAGAGCGCCAAGCAGTTCGTCTGGATCGCCTTCGGCCTGTGGACGGGCTTCACCTTCGTCGGCTACTTCACGCCCATCCGCGAGCTGGCCGCGGCGGTGCCCACGCTCGGCTTCGGGCCGTGGGAGTGGTTCTGGATCCTGTTCTACGGCTTCGCCACCTACGGCAACGGCGGCTACATGCGCGAGCAGGTCTGCAAGTACATGTGCCCGTACGCGCGCTTCCAGAGCGCGATGTTCGACCATGACACGATGATCATCAGCTACGACGCCGCGCGTGGCGAGCCGCGCGGCTCGCGGCCGAAGTCGCTGGGCCACGCTGCGCTGAAGGACGCGGGCAAGGGCGAGTGCATCGACTGCACGCTGTGCGTGCAGGTCTGCCCGACCGGCATCGACATCCGCAAGGGCCTGCAATACGAGTGCATCGGCTGCGCCGCCTGCATCGACGTGTGCGACGGCGTGATGGACAAGATGGACTATCCGCGCGGCCTGATCCGCTACGCGACGCAGAACGGCATCGCGCAGCAGTGGACGCGCGAGCAGATGTTCCGCCGCGTGCTTCGGCCGCGCGTGCTGATCTACACGGCGATCATGGTGCTGGTGGTCGCCGCCTTCGCGGCCAGCCTGGCGCTGCGCACGCCCTTCCGCGTCGACGTCGTGCGCGATCGCGGCGCCCTGGCGCGGCTGGTGGACGACGGCCGCGTCGAGAACGTCTACCGGCTGCAGCTGATGAACGCGCTGGAGTCGCCGCAGCGCTTCCGCATCGAGGTCGACGGCTTGGCGGGCGTGGTGGTGAGCGCGCCGCGCGCCGAGGTGCAGGTCGGGCCCACCGAAGCGCGCTGGGTGCCGGTGGCGGTGCAACTGCCGCCCGAGACGGCGGCGAGCCTGGGCAGCGGCGCGCACCCGCTACGATTCACGATCACGCGGCTGGCGGATGCGGCGGGCGGCGCGGTCGAGGTGCACGAGAAGTCGACCTTCGTCGTGCCGCGCTGAACCGCAAAGGACATGGATATGCAGGACGACAAGCAGAAGACGACGCCGTGGTACCGCGTGCCCATGGTCTGGGTCGTGGTGGGCGGGCCGCTGTCGGTGGTGATCGCGAGCATCGCCACCGCCGTGATCGCCTGGAAGCACATCGACCCGGTGATCGCCACCACGCCGCAGGGCGAAGTGCGGCCGGGCGACAACATGGCGCCCAAGCTGAGCCCCAAGGACGCGCTGGCGCCGGCCCTGCAGGGCCGCAACCACGCGGCCACGCCGGCCGAGCAGTGAGCGCAGGCGAGACTCAGACCCCGTGAAGCAACGCGCCCTGACCATCCTCTGGCCGGCCTTCCTGATGGCCGGCGTGCTGGAGATGCTCGTTTTCGTGGTCGTCGACCCCGCCGACCTGCACTGGTTCGGCGGCGAGGCGCTGAACTGGTCGGCCCAGGCGGTCTACACCATCACTTTCCTGATCTTCTGGAGCGTGATCTCGGTGGCCGGCGCGCTGATGGCGCTGCTCGACACCCGCCCGGAACAGATCAACGCCGACCGAGGCCGGCACTGGCCACGCTAGCAGGCGGTGCTGGTGATCAGCTGGCGCAGGCCGGCTTCGTCGAGGATGCGGATGTGGCGCTGCTTCACCTCAAGCAGGCCGTCGTCCTGGAACTTCGAGAAGGTGCGGCTGACGGTCTCGAGCTTGAGGCCAAGGTAGCTGCCGATCTCCTCGCGCGTCATGCGCAAGATCAGCGACGAGGCCGAGAAGCCGCGCGCCTGCAGCCTCTGCGTGAGGTTCAGAAGGAAGGCCGCGAGGCGCTCCTCGGCGCGCATGCTGCCCAGCAGCAGCATCATGCCGTGGTCGCGCACGATCTCGCGGCTCATGATCTTGTGGAACTGGTGCTGCAGCGGCGTGAAGTCGCGCGAGAGCTCCTCGAGCTGGCCGAAGGGAATCACGCAGACCTGCGAGTCTTCCAGCGCGATCGCGTCGCAGTTGTGGCGGTCGTGGCTGATGCCGTCCAGGCCGAGCAACTCGCCGGCCATCTGGAAGCCGGTGACCTGGTCGCGGCCGTCCTCCGACGAGACGCAGGTCTTGAAGAAGCCGGTGCGCACGGCGTAGAGCGACTGGAACGCGTCACCGGTGCGGAACAGCGCGTCACCGCGCGTCACCGAGCGGCGCTTGGCGACCAGCTCGTCGAGTCGCTCCAGATCCGGATCCGTCAGCCCGACCGGCAGGCACAGCTCGCGCAGGTTGCAGTTGGAGCAGGCAACCTTGAAGGCTTCCGCCCGGATCGGCACGACGGGGTTCATGGGGCTGCGCGGCGTGATGTCCGACGTGCGCTCCGCATCGTCGAGGCGGGCCTTGGAGGCGGTCATGAACGTCACATCCGGTGTGGTGGAGGGCAGTGAATTATTCTCCGGTTCGCCTCGTGGCAGCCCGTTGATTCACGTCAAGGCGCTTGACGGGAGGCAAGGCACAGTCACGCTCCATCATGTCGACGTCCCACGCCCCCATCGAGCGCCCCGTCGTGACCGAGGAGCTGCTGCGCCGGCTCGACGTCAACGGCCCGCGCTACACCTCCTACCCGACCGCCGACCGCTTCGTCGATGCCTTCGGCCCCGACGACTACATCCGCGCGCTCGAACAGCGCGCCGCCGGCGGCGGCGTGATCGGCGGCGCGAGCCCGCTGTCGGTCTACGTGCACATCCCGTTCTGCGAGTCGCTGTGCTACTACTGCGCGTGCAACAAGGTGATCACCAAGCACCACGAGCGCGCAGCCGAGTACCTCGATGCGCTCGACAAGGAGATCGCCCTGCACGTCGCGCACCTCGGCGCCGGCCAGCCGGTCTCGCAGCTGCACTTCGGCGGCGGCTCGCCGACCTTCCTCAACGATGCCGAGCTGACGCGGGTGATGGCCTCGCTGCGTCGCGCCTTCCGCATCGCGCCGGGCGCCGAGACCTCGATCGAGGTCGATCCGCGCACCGTCAACCACGACCGCCTCGCCCATCTGGCCAGCCTGGGCTTCAACCGCCTGAGCTTCGGCGTGCAGGATTTCGACGCCGCCGTGCAGCACGCCGTGCACCGCGTGCAGAGCCGCGAGATGGTCGCCGCGCTGATGGAGTCGGCGCGCCAGCTCGGCTTCGAGTCGACCAACGTCGACCTGATCTACGGCCTGCCCAAGCAGACGCCCGAATCCTTGCAGCGCACCGTGAGCCAGGTGGCCGAGCTGCGCCCCGAGCGCATCGCGCTGTATTCGTATGCCCACCTGCCGCAGCGCTTCAAGCCGCAGCGCCGCATCGACACCGCCGCGATTCCGGCGGCGGCCGACAAGGTGCGCATGCTGTCGGAGGCCATCGCGGGCTTCGTCGGCCAGGGCTACCAGTACATCGGCATGGACCACTTCGCGCTGCCGGGCGACTCGCTCGCCGCGGCCAAGCGCCAGGGCCGGCTGCATCGCAATTTCCAGGGCTACAGCACGCAGCCCGACTGCGATCTGATCGGCCTGGGCGTCTCGTCCATCGGCCGCGTCGGCGCCACCTACAGCCAGAACGCCAAGACGCTGGACGAGTACTACGACGCCGTGAACCACGGCGAGTTTCCCGTGGTGCGCGGCCTGGCGCTGACGCGCGAGGATCTGCTGCGCCGTGCGGTCATCATGGCCATCATGTGCCAGGGGCGGCTCGAATTCGAGTCGATCGAGCTCGCGCACCTGATCGACTTCCGCAAGCACTTTGCCGCCGAGCTCGAGCAGCTGCGCGCGGTGGAAGCCTCGGGCCTGGTGGTGATCGAACCCACGGCAATCCAGGTCACGGCACTGGGCTGGTACTTCATTCGCAGCGTCGCGATGGTGTTCGACAAGTACCTGCAGGCCGACCGCACGCGGGAGCGTTTCTCTCGCATCATCTAAGCTTGCGGGCATGAACGCCGCGCTCGCTGCCACTGCCTTGCTGATGGGCCTGGCCGGTGCGCCGCATTGCGCGGCGATGTGCGGCGCGGCCTGCACGGGCATCGTGCGCGGTTGCGCCGGTGGCGTCGCGCAGGAGGCGAGCACCGTGTCGTTCCATGCCGCGCGGCTGGCGAGCTATGCGGCCGGCGGCGCGCTCGCGGCAGGCAGCGTCTCGTGGCTGGCCACGCAGGGCGCCCAGGTGGCCATCCTGCGGCCGCTGTGGACGCTGCTGCAGGTGGCAGCTTTCGTGCTCGGCGTGTGGCTGCTGCTGCGTGGCCGCCAGCCCGCCTTCATCGACAACTTCGGCCGCGGCGCCAGCGGCCGCAAGATCATCTGGATGCGCGGCCCGGCGGGTGCCGCCGCTGCGGGCTCGCTGTGGGTGGCGCTGCCTTGCGGCCTGCTGCAGTCGGCCCTGGTCGTTGCCGCGCTCGGCTCGAATGCACTCGAAGGTGCAACACTGATGGCGCTGTTCGCCGCCGGCTCCGGCCTAGGCCTGTGGCTGGGGCCCGCGCTGTGGCTGCGCCTGGCCGGCAAGCACGCTGGCCGTGCGCAGGTGCTGGCAGTGCGGCTCGCGGGGCTGATGCTCGCCGGCGCCTCGGGCTGGGCGCTCGCGCACGGCATCGCCACGGCGATGGGCAGCGACTTCTGCCTGCCGTTCTGATCACGGCAGCGGCAACGCCCTTGTCAGTCGATTGACAGACACCGTGGAATAGAATTCCACGTTCCGATAAGACCACTCACCCCCAAGCGCGGAGACAGAGTCCATGTACCAGCACATCAAGGTGCCCGAAGGCGGCCAGAAGATCACCGTCAACGCCGACTTCTCGCTCAACGTCCCGGCCAACCCGATCATTCCGTACATCGAGGGCGACGGCACCGGCTTCGACATCACGCCGGTGATGATCAAGGTCGTCGACGCCGCGGTGGCCAAGGCCTACGGCGGCAAGAAGAAGATCCACTGGATGGAGATCTACGCCGGCGAGAAGGCCACCAAGGTCTACGGCCCCGACGTGTGGCTGCCGGCCGAGTCGCTCGACGTGCTGCGCGAGTACGTGGTCTCGATCAAGGGCCCGCTGACCACGCCGGTGGGCGGCGGCATCCGCTCGCTGAACGTGGCGCTGCGCCAGGAACTCGACCTCTACGTCTGCCTGCGCCCGGTGCGCTGGTTCACCGGCGTGCCCAGCCCGGTGAAGGAGCCCGGCCGCGTCGACATGGTGATCTTCCGCGAGAACTCGGAAGACATCTACGCCGGCATCGAGTACGAGGCCAAGAGCGACAAGGCCAAGAAGCTCATCAAGTTCCTCATCGAGGAGATGGGCGTCAAGAAGATCCGCTTCCCCGAGAGCAGCGGCATCGGCATCAAGCCGGTGTCGATCGAGGGAACCGAGCGCCTGGTGCGCAAGGCCATCCAGTACGCGATCGACAACGACAAGCCCAACGTGACCATCGTGCACAAGGGCAACATCATGAAGTTCACCGAAGGTGGCTTCCGCGACTGGGCCTACGCGCTGGCCAAGAAGGAGTTCGGCGCGGTCGAGGTCGACGGCGGCCCGTGGTGCAAGTTCAAGAACCCGAAGACGGGCAAGGAGATCACCGTCAAGGATTCGATCGCCGACGCCTTCCTGCAGCAGATCCTGCTGCGCCCGGCCGAGTACTCGGTGATCGCGACGCTGAACCTCAACGGCGACTACATCTCCGACGCGCTGGCCGCGCAGGTCGGCGGCATCGGCATCGCGCCGGGGGCCAACCTGTCGGATTCGGTGGCCTGCTTCGAGGCCACGCACGGCACCGCGCCGAAGTACGCCGGCAAGGACTACGTCAACCCGGGTTCGGAAATCCTCTCGGCCGAGATGATGCTGCGCCACATGGGCTGGGTCGAAGCCGCCGACCTGATCATCAGCTCGATGGAAGGCGCGATCGGCTCGAAGAAGGTCACCTACGACTTCGCGCGCCTGATGGACGGTGCGACCCAGGTGTCCTGCTCGGGCTTCGGCCAGGTGATGATCGACCACATGTGAGCCGGGCACGCGGAGTGAATCGCTCCGCATCGCTGCCGGAAACGCGAAGGGCCCGCACTGCGGGCCCTTTGTCGTTTGGCGGGCGGCGGCCGCTTCAGGGTTCGGTGGCGGTGTCGGTGAGGCGGCGCGAGGCCGGTGCGCCGACCGGCTGGATGTTCTGGGCCAGTTGGCCCTTGGGGCCTTGCACCAGCTCGTAGCTCACCTTGCCGCCCTGCTTGAGGGTGCGGAAGCCTTCCATCTGGATCGCCGAGAAATGCGCGAAAACATCCTCGCCACCGCCTTCAGGCTCGATGAAGCCGAAGCCCTTGGCGTCGTTGAACCACTTCACCGTGCCGATCGGCATGCTGTCCTCCTCTTTGGAACAGATCATTCTGGGTGGCCGTTCGAGTCCGTGTCATTGAAGCAACGCAAGGCTTGTTCATTCGGCATTCCCGCGCGTGCCGGGAATTGCCGGCGCAGGGAAGGGCATTTGGCGCACTTGTGATCCGCGCGCGCGGTGCAATATCCAGCCCTGGGACCGGGTGCTCGGTCAAGTCGATAGAATGTTTTCATGCCCGACGAAACACCGCCGCAGCCGCCTGCGCCTCCCGGCAAGGGAGTGCCCGACGACGGGCAGGGCGCAGTCGTCGTCGAGCGGCGCACGCAGCGCACCAAGCCGCCCCGGATGTACCAGGTGGTGATGCTCAACGACGACTACACACCGATGGAGTTCGTCGTGATGGTGTTGCAGGAGTATTTCAAGCGCGACCTCGAAACCGCGACGCAGATCATGTTGAAGATTCACCATGAAGGTCGGGGTGTCTGCGGCGTCTACACCAAGGACGTGGCCGCAACCAAGGTAGAACTGGTGCTGGCTGCCGCGCGGCGCGGCGGCCACCCGTTGCAGTGCATTATGGAGGCCGCATGATTGCCCAGGAACTCGAAGTCAGCCTGCACATGGCGTTCGTCGAGGCGCGCCAGCAGCGCCATGAGTTCATCACGGTGGAGCACCTGTTGCTGGCGCTGCTCGACAACCCCTCGGCCGCCGAGGTGCTGCGCGCCTGCTCGGCCAACATGGACGACCTGCGCAAGAGCCTGGCGGGCTTCATCAAGGAGAACACGCCCACGGTCGGCGGCACCGAGGAGGTCGACACCCAGCCGACGCTCGGCTTCCAGCGTGTCATCCAGCGCGCCATCATGCACGTGCAGTCCACCGGCAGCGGCAAGAAGGAAGTCACCGGCGCCAACGTGCTGGTCGCGATCTTCGGCGAGAAGGACTCGCACGCCGTCTACTACCTGCACCAGCAGGGCGTGACGCGACTTGACGTGGTCAACTTCATCGCCCACGGCATCAAGAAGAGCGACCCGCCCGAGCCAGCCAAGCCGAACGAAGGCAATGTCGGCGGCGGCGAAGGCGAGAAGGAAGAAGGCGAGGGCAAGGGTTCGCCGATCGACCAGTTCACCCAGAACCTCAACCAACTGGCCCGCGACGGCAAGATCGATCCGCTGATCGGCCGCGAGCACGAGGTCGAGCGCGTCATCCAGATCCTGTGCCGCCGGCGCAAGAACAACCCGCTGCTGGTCGGCGAGGCAGGGGTGGGCAAGACCGCCATCGCCGAAGGCTTGGCCTGGCGCATCACGCAGAACGACGTGCCCGAGGTGCTGTCGCACTCGGTGGTGTACGCGCTCGACATGGGCGCGCTGCTGGCCGGCACCAAGTACCGCGGCGACTTCGAGCAGCGCCTCAAGGGCGTGCTCAAGCACCTGAAGGACCAGCCCAACGCCATCCTCTTCATCGACGAGATCCACACGCTGATCGGCGCGGGCGCCGCCTCGGGCGGCACGCTGGACGCGAGCAACCTGCTCAAGCCGGCGCTGTCCAGCGGCTCGATGAAGTGCATCGGCGCGACCACCTTCACCGAATACCGCGGTATCTTCGAGAAGGACGCCGCGCTGTCGCGGCGCTTCCAGAAGATCGACGTGGTCGAACCCTCGGTCGAGCAGACCGTCGAGATCCTGAAGGGCCTGAAGTCACGCTTCGAGGAGCATCACAGCGTCAAGTACGCGCTGGGTGCGCTGCAGGCCGCGGCCGAGCTGTCGGCCAAGTTCATCAACGACCGGCATCTGCCCGACAAGGCGATCGACGTGATCGATGAAGCCGGTGCGGCGCAGCGCATCCTGCCCAAGAGCAAGCAGAAGAAGACCATCACGCGCGCCGAGGTCGAGGACATCGTCGCCAAGATCGCGCGCATCCCGCCGACCAGCGTGTCCAGCGACGACCGCAGCAAGCTCAAGAGCCTGGAGCGCGATCTCAACAGCGTGGTGTTCGGCCAGGAGCCGGCCATCGAGGCACTGGCTTCCGCCATCAAGATGGCGCGTTCCGGCCTGGGCCGCCCCGACAAGCCGATCGGCTCCTTCCTGTTCAGCGGCCCGACCGGCGTCGGCAAGACCGAGGTGGCGCGCCAGCTCGCCTACATCCTCGGCATCGAGCTGATCCGCTTCGACATGTCGGAGTACATGGAGCGCCATGCGGTGAGCCGCCTGATCGGCGCGCCGCCGGGCTATGTCGGCTTCGACCAGGGCGGCCTGCTGACCGAAGCGATCAGCAAGAAGCCGCACGCGGTGCTGCTGCTCGACGAGATCGAGAAGGCGCACCCGGACGTTTTCAACGTGCTGCTGCAGGTGATGGACCACGGCACGCTGACCGACAACAACGGGCGCAAGGCCGACTTCCGCAACGTCATCATCATCATGACGACCAATGCGGGCGCCGAGACCATGAACAAGGCGACCATCGGCTTCACGAACTCGCGCGAATCCGGCGACGAGATGGCCGACATCAAGCGCCTGTTCACGCCCGAGTTCCGCAACCGGCTGGATGCGATCGTGTCGTTCCGCGCGCTCGACGAGGAGATCATCCTGCGCGTGGTCGACAAGTTCCTGCTGCAGCTGGAGAGCCAGCTGGCCGAGAAGAAGGTCGAGGTCACCTTCACCGACGGCCTGCGCAAGCATCTGGCGAAGAAGGGCTTCGACCCGCTGATGGGCGCGCGGCCGATGCAGCGCCTCATCCAGGACACGATCCGGCGCGCGCTCGCCGACGAACTGCTGTTCGGCCGCCTGGTCGACGGCGGGCGGCTCTCCGTGGACATCGACGCCGACGGCAAGCCGGTGCTCGAAATCACGCCGCCCAAGAAGAGCGACAAGCCCAAGGCCGAGCCGGCGACCGCCTGATCCGTCAGGCGTCGGCGGCCGGATCCTGCCGGTAGTAGCCGGCGAGCAACTCGTACAACGCGGGGTGCTCGCTCCGCATGGTGGCAGCGTCGACGAAGAACAATTCGGAGGCGACGGCGAAGAATTCGTCGATCGCCTCGGCGCCGTAGGGGTCGATGAGCGTGTCCTCGCCGGCATCGACGCGTTCGCAGAAGTCCTGCCACTCGGGCTTGAGCACGGCCAGCCAGCGTTCGCGCGCGGCGCGGTCGGGCAGCAGCGGCACGCCGTCGGAAGCGCCGTCGCGCATGTCGAGCACGTGGGCAAACTCGTGCACCACCACGTTGTAGCCCCACTCGGCGCTGTCACCGGCATCGGCCACGTCGCGCCACGTGAGCATCACCGGGCCGCCTTCCATGGCCTCGCCGGCCAGTTCCTCGTCGTAGTGATGGACGATGCCGTCCTCGTCCATCACCTCGCGGCGCGCGACGACGATGTCGGGGTGCACGACGATGCCCTTGAAGGCGTCGTACTGCGCCAGGCCCAGCCGCAGGATCGGCAGGCAGGCCTGCGCGGCGATGGCCACGGCCATGCCGTCGTCGACCTCCAGCCCCTGCATGCCGGCGAATTCCTTGTCGGCCAGGAACAGCGTGGCGAGTTCACGCAGGCCTTGCCGGTCGGCTTCGCTGCGCCGCGCGATGAAGGGATAGCGCGCCAGCGTGAGCGTCCAGAGGGCATCGGGGATGGCCCGGTGCTGCAGCGTGCGCGCGGCGCGCCGGCGCCGCCACCAGCCGGCAATCATGCGGCGAGCGGCAGGCGCGTCAGCCGGCCGTCGGCCGTCAGGCGAAGGACCTCGGCGCGCGGTACGCCGTCGCCGTCGCCGTCGCAATCCCAGTCGCTCAGCACCTCGCGCACGAAGCCTGGGGCGAGTTCCTCACGCGCCGGGCGGTGCGTGTGGCCGTGGATCAGCGTCGGCGTGCGCGCCTCGCGCATCCAGCGCAGCGTGGCGGGCTTGTCGAGGTCGACCCAGTCTTCCAACGCCATGCCGCGCTTGCGCTGCTCGCTGTGGTCGCGCATCTGGCGCGCCAGACGCTGGCGCTCTTCGAGCGGGCGGGCGAGGAAGTCGCGCTGCCAGGCCGCGCCGCGCACCAGCGTGCGGAAGGCCTGGTACTCGTGGTCGGCGAGGCACAGCGCGTCGCCGTGCGAGAGCAGCAGGCGCTGGCCGAAGGCGAGCAGCACGGTCGGATCTTCGAGTTCGTGCACGCCGCAGTCACGCAGCAGTTCGGCGCCGACCAGGAAGTCGCGGTTGCCGCGCATGAAGGCGAGCGTGCGCTGCGTGGCAGCCTCGGTCAGCACCGCGGCGCAGCGCGCCTCGAAGCCGGCATGGCGTGCATCGTCGCCCACCCAGACCTCGAACAGGTCACCGAGGATGAACACCGCCGAGGCCGGCGTGTCGCGCAGGTAGCCGGCCCAGCGCTCGAAGGTGCGCGGCGCCTCGCCGGACAGATGCAGGTCGCTGATGAAGTCGATCGCCGTCGCGTGCGCCGGCGCCTCGAACTCAGCGAACCTCATCGGATGGAGCGTCGTGCGCTCAGCCGAGCACCGTGGCGCGCTGGATCAGCACATCCTCGACCGGCACGTCACCGTGCATGCCGCTGCGGCCGGTCTTGACCTTCTCGATCGCGTCCACCACTTCCGTGCCGGCTGTCACCTTGCCGAACACCGCGTAGCCCCAGCCATCCTGCGACTGCGCCTTGTTGAGGAAGCCGTTGTCGGTGGCATTGATGAAGAACTGCGACGACGCCGAGTGCGGCGCCGAGGTGCGCGCCATGGCGATGGTGTAGTGGTCGTTGGTGAGGCCGTTGGCCGACTCGTTCTGGATCGGCGCGCGCGTCGGCTTCTGCTTCATGCCGGGCTCGAAGCCGCCGCCCTGGATCATGAAGCCGGGGATGACGCGGTGGAACACCGTGCCGTCGTAGTGGCCGGCCTTCACGTACTCGATGAAGTTGGCCGCGCTCGCCGGCGCCTTGACGTCGTCGAGCTCGATGGTGATGTCGCCCTTGCTGGTCTGCAGTTGAATCTTGGTGCCCATGTCACTTCTCCAGAGTGGCCTTGTTGATGACGACGGGTTCGAGCGGCACGTTCTGGTGCATGCCCTTGTTGCCCGTGGGAACGGCGCGGATCTTGTCGACCACCTCCATGCCGGAGACGACCTTTCCGAAGACGGCATAACCGTTGCCGTCGCGCGATTGCGCCTTGTTGAGAAAACCGTTGTCGACCACGTTGATGAAGAACTGCGCGGTGGCCGAGTTCGGATCCATGGTGCGCGCCATCGCGAGCGTGCCGCGCAGGTTGTCCAGGCCGTTGCCGCTCTCCAGCGGGATGGGCGCGCGCGTCGCCTTCTCCTTCATGTCGGGCGTCATGCCGCCGCCCTGGATCATGAAGTTGGGAATGACGCGGTGGAAGATGGTGCCGTCGTAGTGGCCGGCCTTCACGTACTCGACGAAGTTCGCGACCGTCTTGGGCGCCTTGGCGGCGTCGAGCTCGACGACGATGTCGCCGGCGCTGGTGGCGAACTTGACCTTCTGGGCCTGGGCAGCAGCGTGCACGCCGAGCGCGAAGGCGGCGGCGAGCAGGGCGTGACCGAAGCGGCGGATGTTCATCGTGGGGATCTCCTGAGCGAGGGACGGGAAGCGGACGAAACGGATCGCGGGTTCAACGCGCCGGCGAGCTCTGCAGCAGTTGCCGCAGCAAGGCGAGCTTGCCAGGCACGCCGGCAGCGGCCGGGTCGAGCTGCAGCGCGCGTGCGTAGGAGCGCAGTGCCAACATCACCTGCACGTCGCCGAGATTCTCGTGGGCGGTGGCCAGCGTCGGGTTGGCGCGCAGGGCCTGGTCGAGCGAACTCCTGGCGCCTTCATAGTCGCCGGCGGCCGCCTTCAGCGCCGCGAGGTTGTTGTAGGGCTCGGGCAGTTCCGGATAGTCCTGCACCAGGCGTTCGAAGGTTTCGCGCGCTTCCGCGGTGCGGCCGCTCTCGGCCAGCATCACGCCGATCTGGAAGCGCATCGCGGCGTCCTTGGGCGCGGCCGCGACCAGCTTGCGCGCGCGTTCGAGCGCTTCGTTCGTCTGCCCCGCCGCGTGCAGGCGCTGGACTTCCTGCAATTCGTCGGCGCGAACCGCGCCTGCGGCGAGCAGCAGGACGAGCAGACAAGGACGGAGGAAGCGCATGCGGCGATCGGCGGGGCGGCAGGGCGGGTGGTGTCGACCCCGACGTGGGGCGCGGAGGCTGCCGCTATACTGATTCGATTCTAGTTCAGCCCCTGGGCCGCACGCGCCGCGGGGACGATGCGCCGGCCTTGTTCGTAGCGGCGCCAGACCCCGACCATCCCCGCCCTCCGGCCCATGACGCTGCGCATCCACAACACGCTTTCGCGTGCCGTCGAGACCTTCACGCCGATCGATCCCCAGCACGTGCGCATGTACGTGTGCGGCATGACGATCTACGACCTCTGCCACGTCGGCCATGCGCGCTTCCTGCTGGTGTTCGACATGGTGTACCGCTGGCTGCGCACGCTCGGCTACCAGGTCACCTACGTGCGCAACATCACCGACATCGACGACAAGATCATCAAGCGCGCGGTGGAGCGCGGCATCCCCATCCGCCAGCTCACCGCCGAGATGACCGCGGCGATGCACGAGGACATCGGCCGCATCGGCGTGCTGCCGCCGACCCACGAGCCGCGCGCCACCGAGTACGTGCCGCAGATGCTGCAGATGATCGCCACGCTCGAGCGCAAGGGCCTCGCCTACCGCGCCAGCAACGGCGACGTGAACTACTCGGTGCGCAAGTTCCCGGGCTACGGCAAGCTCTCCGGCAAGTCGCTCGACCAGCTGCGCGCCGGCGAGCGCGTCGCGGTGCTCGACGGCAAGGAAGATCCGCTCGACTTCGTCCTGTGGAAGTCGGCCAAGGAGAGCGAGCCCGACGACGCCAAGTGGGCCAGTGAGTTCGGCAGCGGCCGCCCCGGCTGGCACATCGAGTGCTCGGCGATGGGCTGCACGCTGCTCGGCGAGCACTTCGACATCCACGGCGGCGGGCTGGACCTGATCTTCCCGCACCACGAGAACGAGATCGCCCAGAGCGAGGGCGCCAACGGCACGCGCTTCGTCGACACCTGGATGCACAACGGCTTCCTCAACGTCGACAACGTGAAGATGTCGAAGTCGCTGGGCAACTTCTTCACCATCCGCGACGTGCTCAAGCACTTCGACGGCGAGACGCTGCGCTTCTTCATGCTGCGCACGCACTACCGCAGCCCGTTCAACTTCAGCGACGCGAATCTCGAGGATGCGAAGAGCGCGCTGCGGCGCCTGTATACCGCGCTCGACGGCATCGAGGTGGCGAACGCCGAGCCCGACTGGGCGCAGCCGCAGGCCGCCGCCTTCCGCGCCGCGATGAACGACGACTTCAACACGCCGGTGGCCTTCGCGGTGCTGTTCGACCTCGCCGGTGAACTCAACCGCACGCGCTCACCGCAGACGGCCGCGCTGCTCAAGGGCCTCGCCGCGACGGTGGGCATCCTGCAGCAGGCGCCGCGCGCCTTCCTGCAAGGCGGCACGGGACATGACAGCGGCGATGCGGCCTGGATCGACGAGCGCATCGCCGCGCGTGCCGCAGCCAAGGCCGCGCGTGATTTCGCGCGGGCCGACGCGATCCGCAAGGAACTCGCCGATCGCGGCATCGTCCTCAAGGACTCGCCGCAAGGCACGACCTGGGTGAAAGGCTGAGCGCCGTGGCGGCAACCAAGGCGGGGACGACCCCCGACTACTGGGATGACGCGTGCCGTCACCTGAGCAAGCGCGACCGCGTGATGCGCAAGCTGATTCCGCAGTTCGGCGAGGGCCGACTGCAGAGCCGCGGCGACGCGTTCACCACGCTGGCGCGCTCCATCGTCGGCCAGCAGATCTCGGTGAAGGCCGCGCAGTCGGTGTGGGAGCGTTTCGCGGCGCTGCTGCCCGAGGCCAGCCATCGGCTCAAGCCGGCCTCGGTGCTTGCACTGGCCACGGCGGACGCACGCGGCGCGGGCCTCTCGGCGCGCAAGGTCGAATACCTGTTCGACCTGGCGCAGCACTTCGAGTCGGGCAGCGTGCACGTGCGGCAGTGGCAGCAGATGGACGACGAGGCCATCATCGAGGAGCTCGTCGCCATCCGCGGCATCGGCCGCTGGACCGCCGAGATGTTCCTCATCTTCCACCTGATGCGCCCGAACGTGCTGCCGCTGGACGACCTCGGCCTGCTCAAGGGCATCAGCGTCAACTACTTCAGCGGCGAGCCGGTGTCGCGCGCCGAGGCGCGCGAGGTCGGCGAGGCCTGGGCGCCATACCGCTCGGTCGCTACCTGGTACCTGTGGCGCAGCCTCGATCCGCTGCCGGTAGACTACTGACCCGTCGCAGGGACAAGCCGCCCCAACGCGGAGGACACCCACCCATGAGCAAACGCCACTTCCTGGAGTTCGAGCAACCGGTCGCGGAGCTCGAATCCAAGATCGAGGAACTGCGCTACGTGCAGAGCGAATCGGCGGTCGACATCTCGGAAGAAATCGACCGGCTGAGCAAGAAGAGCCAGCAGCTCACCAAAGACATCTACGCCAGCCTGACGCCCTGGCAGGTGACGCAGATCGCGCGGCACCCGCAGCGGCCCTACACGCTGGACTATGTCGCCGAGATCTTCACCGACTTCCAGGAACTGCACGGCGACCGCCACTTCGCCGACGACCTCTCGATCGTCGGCGGGCTGGCGCGCTTCAACGGCGCGCCGTGCATGGTGATCGGCCACCAGAAGGGCCGCGACACCAAGGAGCGCGCGGCGCGCAACTTCGGCATGTCGCGCCCCGAGGGCTACCGCAAGGCGCTGCGGCTGATGAAGCTGGCCGAGAAGTTCGGCC
Organism: Piscinibacter sp.; assembly: GCA_017983795.1. Lineage (GTDB taxonomy): Bacteria > Pseudomonadota > Gammaproteobacteria > Burkholderiales > Burkholderiaceae_C > Piscinibacter. Next base: position 42,032 of record JAGOAS010000013.1, on the reverse strand, counting down.
TGCCGGTCTTCACCTTCGTCGACACGCCGGGCGCCTACCCGGGCATCGGCGCGGAGGAGCGCGGCCAGTCGGAAGCGATCGGCCGCAACATCTTCGAGATGGCGCAGCTCGAGGTGCCCATCATCTGCACCATCATCGGCGAAGGCGGCTCGGGCGGCGCGCTGGCGATCAGCGTGGGCGACCAGACGCTGATGCTGCAGCACTCCATCTACTCGGTGATCTCGCCCGAGGGCTGCGCGTCCATCCTGTGGAAGACCGCCGAGCGCGCGTCGGACGCGGCCGAGGCGCTGGGCGTCACGGCGCACCGGCTGAAGGCGCTGCAACTGGTCGACAAGATCGTCAGCGAGCCGGTCGGCGGGGCGCACCGCGACCCCAAGCAGATGGCCTCGTTCCTCAAGCGCGCGCTGAACGACGCGCTGCGCCAGGTCAGCGATCTCAAACCCAAGGAACTGCTGCAGCGCCGCTACGAGCGGCTGCAGGCCTACGGCCGCTTCACCGACAGCAAGGAGCGCTGAGCGCTCCGAGCGCGCGGCGCCGGTGAAGCCCGACCGCATCGCCGTCGCGTGGAGCGGCGGGCGCGACTCGACCGCACTGCTGCACGCCACGCTGGTGGCGGCCGCGCCGCTCGGCGTCGAAGTGGTGGCGCTGCACGTGCACCACGGCCTCAGCCCGAACGCCGATGCCTGGCTCGCCTTCTGCGAGGCGCAGGCGCGGCGCTGGCAACGCCGCCACGCGCTTCAGCTTCGCAGCACACGCCTTCAGACGCGGCCTGCCGCGGGCGACAGCATCGAAGCCTGGGCGCGGCGCGAGCGCTATGCGGCGCTGCGCCGCATGGCGCTGGAGGAGGGCGCCGGCATCGTGCTGCTGGCGCATCACCGCCGCGACCAGGCCGAGACGCTGCTCATCCAGGCGCTGCGTGGCGCCGGTGTCGCAGGCCTGGCCGGCATGCCGCGCGAGATCGAGCGCGACGGCTTGCGCTGGTTGCGGCCGTGGCTGGCGGAGGATCCGCAGGCGATCGCCGCCTATGTGCGCCGCCATCGCCTGAAGCACATCGAGGACGAGAGCAATGCGGATCGGCGCTTTGCCCGCAATCGGCTGCGGCTGGAGGTCTGGCCGGCGCTCGAACGCGCGTTTCCGCAGGCGGCCGCGTCGCTCGCCGATGCGGCCGAGTGGGCGCACCAGGCGAACGACGCTCTGCTCGAACTGGCCGACGCCGATCTGAGCGAACTCGACGATCACGAGAGGCTGGACGTGCCGCGCTGGCGCGGCCTGAGCGAAGCGCGCCGCACGAACGCGCTGCGGCGCTGGCTGCAGCGGCGGCTGGGCACGCCGGCGCCGGCCAGCCTGGTCGTCAGGCTCGGCAACGAACTGAGCGGCGGCACAAGCGGCGAATGGGAGGTGGAGGGCGGTCGCCTGCGTCTGCATCGCGGGCGACTGAGCCTGCAACGCCATCCGGCAACTCCCACCGTGAGCGTGCGCGAGAGCGCGCTGAGCATCCACAGGGCAGGGCGCTATCGCCTGCCGGGCTGGGGCGGCGTGCTGGTGGCCGAACGCGCGCGCGAAGGCGGCGTGCCGCTGGCCTGGCTCGGCACCCTGGAACTGCGCGAGCGCCGCGGCGGCGAGCAGTTCCAGTCGGGCTTCGGGCGCCCGGCGCGCAGCCTGAAGAAGCAGTTCCAGGCCGGCGACGTGCCGGCCTGGGAGCGCGACGGCCCGCTGCTGTACAGCGGCGGGCAGCTGGTCTTCGTGCCGGGGCTCGGGCTGGACGCGCGCGTGATCGGCCTGCCGGGGCAGGCGCTGCTGAAGCTGCGCTGGGAGCGCGGCGACGGGCAGTAGAATGCGCGGTTCACGAGCGCGGCGTGAGCCCTCGTGACTGCAATCACCGCGAACACGCACTCCCATGGCACTCATCGTTCACAAGTACGGCGGCACCTCGATGGGCTCGACCGAGCGCATCCGCAACGTCGCCAAGCGCGTCGCCAAGTGGGCGCGGGCAGGGCACCAGATGGTGGTCGTGCCCTCGGCCATGAGCGGCGAGACCAACCGCCTGCTCGGCCTCGCAAAAGAACTCTCACCCGCCGCGACCACGCCGGAACTGCAGCGCGAACTCGACATGATCGCCGCCACCGGCGAACAGGTGTCGGTGGGCCTGCTGGCCATCGCCCTGCAGGCCGAGGGCATGGCGGCGGTGAGCTACACCGGCTGGCAGGTGCCCATCGCCACCGACAGCGCCTACACCAAGGCGCGCATCCAGAGCATCGACGACCAGCGCGTGCGCGCCGACCTCGCCGCGGGCAAGGTGGTGATCATCACCGGCTTCCAGGGCGTCGACGAGCAGAACAACATCACCACGCTGGGCCGCGGCGGCTCGGACACCTCGGCGGTGGCCGTGGCCGCGGCGCTGAAGGCCGACGAATGCCTGATCTACACCGACGTCGACGGCGTCTACACCACCGACCCGCGCATCGTGCCCGAGGCGCGCCGGCTGCAGACCATCAGCTTCGAGGAGATGCTGGAAATGGCCAGCCTCGGCTCCAAGGTGCTGCAGATCCGCTCGGTGGAGTTCGCCGGCAAGTACCGCGTGCCGATGCGCGTGCTGTCGAGCTTCACGCCCTGGGACATCGCCATCGAGGAAGAGGCCCGCTCGGGCACGCTGATTACCTTTGAGGAAGACGAGAAGATGGAACAAGCCGTCGTGTCCGGCATCGCGTTCAACCGCGACGAAGCCAAGATCAGCCTGCTGGGCGTGCCCGACAAGCCCGGCATCGCGTTCTCCATCCTCGGGCCGGTGGCCGAGGCCAACATCGATGTCGACGTGATCATCCAGAACGTGTCGCACGACGGCAAGACGGACTTCTCGTTCACCGTCCACCGCAACGACTACCAGCGCACGCTCGATCTGCTGAAGAACAGCGTGCTGCCCAAGACCGGCGCCGCCCAGGTCAGCGGCGACACCAAGATCTGCAAGGTCAGCATCGTCGGCATCGGCATGCGCTCGCACGTCGGCGTGGCCAGCCGCATGTTCAAGGCGCTGAGCGACGAGGGCATCAACATCCAGATGATCACCACCAGCGAGATCAAGACCAGCGTGGTGATCGACGAGAAGTACATGGAGCTCGCCGTGCGCGCACTGCACAAGGCGTTCGACCTCGATCAGGCTGCTGCGTAATGAGGAGAGGGCACTTCGAACGCGGCTAGAATGCGTGACTTCGCCGGAGTCGTGACCGAGAGGCCGAAGGTGCTCCCCTGCTAAGGGAGTATGCGGGCAAAACCTGCATCGAGGGTTCGAATCCCTCCGACTCCGCCAAAGCCAGACAGAACGGGCCCCAATCGGGGCCCGTTTTCATTTGCACGCTGCCCCTTGCGCGCGATACTGTATGTTTGTACAGTTCGCGTCAGCACACAGGAGCAGCACATGGCCGCACATCTTCGCCAGCACTATCGCCCTCGACCCGAGCGCGTCCCGCAGTGGTTGCGCCGGATCTGGTCCTGGCTCTGAGCTCAGAAGGCGAAGCTGAAGCCGAACTTGAGCACCGGATAGGCCTTCAGCTTGTCGACGCTGTCCTGCAGCTTGCGCTGCTCCGCGTCGACGTTGGCCTGGCCGGCGGCAGCCACGATGCCGGCGGACGGAGAGAGCGTGGTCTTCGCCTTGCCGATCACGACGCCCAGGTCGAGGTAGAAGCCCGAACCCTTGCTCGGCTGATGGTGGCCGTAGCCGATGCCGATGTAGGGTGCAGCCGAGGGAAACTTCGCTTCGGCGCCGACGCTTTCGCCCGCGGCCGGGTAGCTCGAGCCATTGATCGACAGGGTGCCGTTGGTCGCGACGGCGTTGCCGGTCGCCTTGCGCGTGCCGATCACCGCGCCGGCGCTCAGCCGGAAGCCGCCGCCGGCCACGAAGTAGTCGCCGTACAAACCCAAGCTGGAGAACTTCAGCTTGGTGTCGTAGGTCGCGCCGTCACTTTCGAAGTTGCGGCCAACCTTGAGGAACTCGGCGCTCATGCGCAGCCCAGCGGCGCCACCCACACGTTCGGCGACACCGAGCTCGACACCGGTGGTGCCGAGGCCGCCGAACAGTTCGGTGGCTCGGGCGGATGCAGGGAGCAGTGCACCCGAGACCAGCAGCAGAGTCGATGCCGCGACCAGCGCTCTGCGCAGCCGGCGCATTATAGTTAACATAATATACATTGTCGCGTGTACGATCACGCGACGATGTCGGCGCTCCCGGCAGCTGCGGCGTCGTCGACAACCAGCCCTGAATCGTCAGTCTGGCCCTCCGCGCCGCGCTCGGACGGATGTGCCTTGTCGAGCGGTCGACAGATGCGGCTGCTGAGCCGGTTCAGGCGTTCGGAACTCTCCATGCGTGCGACCACGGACGCGGGATCCAGCAGGAGCGCGAACGGGTTGGCGGCAGTCTGTGCGTGCATCGAAAACCTCCGGCGTGAGCACTGGGATGAATGCACTCTAGGCGGGCATCCCGGGGCTGGAAGTCGTCGTCGCGCCAATCGCCGTGTAGGAAAAAACCTGACAAGGCGCCTGCGGCGTGAACTGCTGCCGCCTTCTCAACGCGGTAACTTCTGGAAGCGCTCGACCAGGTAGTCACGCCCACCGGCTTCGGCGAAGTCGATGGCCTGCAAGCCGCGCTGGTTGCGCCGCCGCGGGTCGGCGCCGCGCTGCAGCAGCAGGTCCACGGTGGCCTCGGGCGCGTGCCGGGCCGCCAGCATCAGCGGCGTGGTCCCGTTGGGTGACTCCGCATCCACGCTCGCACCGCTCTCGAGCAGCAGCTTCGCCATTTCGGTGCTCGAGCCGCTGGCCGCGTAGTGGATGGGCGACCAGCCCGGCCGCTGCGGCTTCGCGCCGCGCGCCAGCAGCTTGCGGCTGGCGTCGACGTCGCCGGCGATGGCGGTCAGCATCAGCGCCGTCTCGTCGGCGGCGTTTGCGGCGTCGGGAGCGATCGTCGGCTGGGCCAGCAGCAGGTCGAAGGCACGCGGAGATTCGCGCCGGATCGCCACGATCAGCGCCGGCTGGCCGCTCGGATCGCGGCTGTTCGGGTCGACACCGCGTGCAAGCAGCTTGGCCAGGCTGCCGACGTCGTCGCGGATGATGGCGACGAACAGATCGTCGTAGGAACCGGCTACCGAGAGAGGAACTTCAATTGCGATAATCAGATAGATCGCAAACCTAAACCAGAACTTCATTCTTTCTCGCCACGCAACAAACGATCTTTCCGTTTGATTTCAACGCGATGCGTTTTCTTATTCAAGTTTTACTTGAGATCTTGAACAGCGCTTCGAAATTCGCCGAAGTGGCCTGCGCGACCGCCTCGACGCTGGCGCCCTTCAACTCCGCCAGCTTGGCCGCCACGTACGGCACTAGCGCCGGCGTGTTGGTCTTGCCGCGGAACGGCACGGGTGCGAGGTAGGGGCTGTCGGTCTCGATGAGGCAGCGCTCCAGCGGCACGAAACGGGCCACGTCCTGCAGTTCCAGCGCGTTCTTGAAGGTCAGGATGCCGGAGAACGATACGTAGAAGCCGAGGTCGAGCGCCGCTCGCGCCACCCCCTTGGTCTCGGTGAAGCAATGGAAGACGCCGCCCGCCCGCTCGGCGCCCTCCTCTCGCAGGATGGCCAGCGTGTCGTCGGACGCGCTGCGCGTGTGCACCACGAGCGGCAGGTCGCTCGTGCGCGCGGCGCGGATGTGCACGCGGAAGCGCTCGCGCTGCCATTCCATCTCGGCCAGGCTGCGCCCGTTCAGCCGGTAGTAGTCGAGGCCGGTCTCGCCGATCGCCACGACCCGCGGCCGGGCTGCGAGCGCGAGCAAGTCATCGAGCGTCGGCTCGCGCACGCCCTCGTTGTCCGGGTGCACGCCGGCGCTGCACCAGAAGTTATCGTGGCGCGTCGCCAGCGCGTGCACGGCAGGGAATTCCTCCAGCGTCGTGCAGATGCACAGCGCGCGATCGACGCGGGCGGCCGCCATCTCGGCGCGGATCGTGTCGATGCGCTCGGCGAGTTCGGGGAAGCTGAGGTGGCAGTGGGAGTCGACGAACATGGCGCCCCGAGCGGCGGCGCGCTCGACTCGGACGGTCAGATGGTCTGGGTCGGCTTGGCCGAGGAGATCGAGGTGCCGAGGATCTCTTCGATCTTCAGCTTGAGCAGGCGCGTCTTCTCGTCGGTCGGAAAGCGCACGCCGACGCCCTGCGTGCGGCCGCCCGAAGCGTTGGCCGGCGTGATCCAGCCGACCTTGCCGGCGACCGGATAGCGCTGCGGGTCCTCGGGCAGCGAGAGCAACAGGTAGATGTCCTCGCCGAGACGGTATTCGCGCGTCGTCGGAACGAACAGCCCGCCGTCGGAGAACACCGGCATGTAGGCGGCGTAGAGCGCCCCCTTCTCGCGGAACACCAGCTGGATGACGCTCGGCCGCGCTGCCGCGGCCGAGGGGGCCGCGCCGGGGACGGTGCTGCGTGCGGTGGCGTCGCTCATCCGGCCGAGTGTACCGAAACGGATCGTCGCGCGGGACGTTCAGGTGCCGGTGTCGCCAACGCCCGCTGCGCCTGCGCGACGAGTGCCTCGATGGCCAGGCCGGCGTTGAGCGGATGCTCGGCGTGGCGCGCGGCGCGCGCGAGCTCGCGTGACCAGGCGAGCAGCCGCGCGGTCTCGGCCTGCTGCGGCAGTGCCTGCGCAGGATAGAAGCGCGGCGCGGCGCCGACGCTGACGCAGGCCACGTCGTGGCAGAGCTTCTGCAGGGCATCGACGGCGCGGGGAATCGGCCAGCCGGTCATCGCCGCCGCGTCGCCGCGCTGCATCAGCACCGGCAGTTGCTGCCACAAGCGCGCATCGACGCCTTCACGTACGCGCTCCAGCGCGTCCAGCGGCTGGCCGCCGGCGGCTGCGAGCACGATCTGCGGCTGCGCAACGCCCTGCTCCGCGAGCCAAGCCGCGGCTGCCTGGGCCTCGGGCAAGGGCAGCGCGAAGGCCTGGCAGCGGCTGCGTATGGTCGGCAACAAGGCCTCGGGCGCCGAGCAGCTGAGGATGAAGCGCGCGCTGCCCGCGGGCTCCTCCAGCGTCTTGAGCAGCGCGTTGGCGGCGATGCCGTTCATGCGCTCGGCCGGGTGCAGCACCACCACCTTGCCCGCCTCGCGTGCCGGCGTGGTCTGCGCGAAGGCCACCGCGCCGCGCACGGCCTCGACCTTGATCTCCTTGCTGGGCTGCTTCTTGCCACCCACCTCGGCGCCCTCGCCCTCGCTGTCGGCGAGCATCCACCCGAGCGGCGCCTGCAGGGCTTCGGGGATGAGCACGAGCAGATCGGGGTGCGAGCGCGCCTGAACCAACCTGCAGGACGCGCAAGTGCCGCACGGGCGCCGCGCGCCCTGAGCGCCTTCGCACAACCAGGCCTGCGCCAGCGTGAGCGAGAGCTGCCACTGGCCGATGCCCTGCGGGCCGTGGATCAGCACGGCGTGGCCACGCTGCGTGCGCAGCGCCTCCTCGAGCCAGGGCGCGAGCCAGGGCAAGGGCAGCACGCCGTCGCTGCCTACCATCCGCGCTTCTCCAGTTCAGCCTCGATCTGCGCCCACACGGCAGGCTTGGCCAGCGAGGAATCGATGCGCGCGAAGCGCTGCGGCGCGGCCGCCATGCGTGCCGCGTAGCCGGCGCGCACGCGCTCGAAGAAGGCCTGGTCCTCGCGCTCGAAGCGGTCGGCCGCGCGGGCCTCGGCACGGCGCTTCGCAGCCGTTTCTGCGGGCAGATCCAGCCACAGCGTCAGCGTGGGCTGCAGATCGCCCTGCACCCAGGTCTCGAGCTGCGCCAGCAGCGCGAGGTCGAAGCCGCGCCCGCTGCCCTGGTAGGCGAAGGTCGCGTCGGTGAAGCGGTCGCAGACCACGCTCGCGCCGCGCGCCAGCGCCGGCTGGATGACGCGCTGCACGTGGTCGCGTCGCGCCGCGAACACCAGCATGGCCTCGGTGAGCGCATCCATGCTCAGGTGCAGCACCAGTTCGCGCAGCTTCTCGGCGAGTTCGGTGCCACCCGGCTCGCGTGTGCACACCACCTCGGCGCCGCTGCGGCGCAGGCGCTCGGCCAGCGCCTCGATGTGAGTGGACTTGCCGGCGCCGTCGATGCCTTCGAAGGTGATGAATCGGCCGCTCACGGCGTGGACGTGGGGCCCGAGGGCCTGTTAACGCTATGGGAGGGCTCGCGCCGCCGCCTGGCTGGCCCCAGGGCTAGGCGCGAGCGAGGCCGCGTGCCTGCGGCACGCAACGAGGGAGCAACGACGCCCCGGGGCCAGCCAGGCGGCGGCCCTGCGGGTGATCTCGGCAAACAGCCGCCAGCGGCGTTGCACGGCTTGCCCAGGCGCAAAGCATGGGCTGCGCCGCGCGCCTTGCTGGCGGCTGTTTGCTGAGTCACGCGAGCCCTCCCATAGCGTTAACAGGCCCTAGCGGCCGCGCTGATACTTGTTGACCGCGCGATTATGCTCGGCGAGCGTGTCGCTGAACTCGCTCGTGCCGTTGCCGCGCGAGACGAAATAGAGCGCCTTCGACGCGTCCGGCCGCACCGCGGCGCGCAGCGAGGCGGCGCCCGGCATCGCGATCGGCGTGGGCGGCAGCCCGGGGCGTGTGTAGGTGTTGAAGGGCGTATCGGCCAGCAGGTCGCGCTTGCGCAGGTTGCCGTCGAAGGCCTCGCCGAGGCCGTAGATCACAGTGGGGTCGGTCTGCAGCGGCATGCCGACGCGCAGGCGGTTGGTGAACACCGCCGCGATGCGCCCACGCTCGGCCGCGGCGCCGGTTTCCTTCTCGACGATGGAGGCGAGGATCAGTGCCTCGTCGGCCGTCTTCAGCGGCAGGTCGGATGACCGTGCAGCCCAGGCCTCCTCGACGCGCTGCTGCATCGCGCGGTGCGCGCGCTTGAGCACGGCCAGATCCGGGCTGCCCTTGCTGTAGGCGTAGGTGTCGGGGTAGAAGCGCCCTTCCGGCGCCTGGCCCGGGCTGCCGATCGCCTCCATGATCTGCGCGTCGCTCATGCCGGCGCTGGCCGGCTTGAGCGAATCGGCCTTGGCCAGTTCGGCGCGGAACTGCCGGAAGGTCCAGCCTTCGATCAAGCGCACCGTGGCGAGCGTCTCGTCGCCGCGCACCATCTTGCGCAGCAGTTCGCGCGGCGTGGTGCCCGCGCCAATCTCGTAGCTGCCGGCACGGATGCGCTTGGCGTCGCCCGACCAGCGGAACCAGTGGTAGAGCGCCCAGGGCGGCGCCTGCACGCCGGCATGCACCCAGCCCTGCGCGATGTCGCGCGGCAGCTCGCCCTGCTCGATCGAGAGCTCGACCGAGTCGGCCGCGAGCGCGAGCGGCTGGTTCAGCCACCAGGCGACGCCGCCGGCAGCCGCTGCCGCGGCGAGCAGCACGAGCAGCAGCAGGCGCACCAGCCACTTCATCAACGAGACCACGACGCGATGCAGACCATGGCGGCTGATGATAATCGGCCCATGTCTACCGCCTTCGCAACCAACGGTGTCGTGCGCCTGGCGCACTGGGGTCTGATGCGGGCTCGCGGCGCCGATGCCGCGCGCTTCCTGCACGGCCAGCTGACCAAGGACATGCTGCAACTGGCCGCGGATCGTGCCGTGCCGGCCGGCTTCTGCTCCGCCAAGGGGCGCCTGCAGGCGAGCTTCATCGTCTGGCGCACTGGCGCCGACGAACTGCTGCTCGCCTGCGCGGCCGACTTGCTCGCGGCAACGCTCAAGCGCCTGTCCATGTTCGTGCTGCGCGCGCAGTGCAAGCTCAGCGACGCGAGCGCGGAGCTGCCGCTGCATGGCCTGGCCGGCGAGGCGGCCGCGGTGCGCCTCGGTGATGTGCCGGTCTGGGCTCGGCGCGACACCGCCGAGGGCACGCTCATCCGCCTGCCCGACGTGGACGGCGTGCCGCGCGCCCTGCTGGCCGGCAACGCGCCGGCCGGCCTGCCCGTCATCACGCTGGATGCCTGGCGCTGGCTCGAGGTCGGCAGCGGTGTTCCCCTGATCGAGGCGGCGACGGTCGACCAGTTCGTTCCGCAGATGGTGAACCTCGAGCTGGTGGGCGGGGTGGATTTCCAGAAGGGCTGCTACCCCGGCCAGGAGGTGGTGGCGCGCAGCCAGTACCGCGGCACGCTGAAGCGGCGCATGTTCCTGTTCGACGTGCCTGCCGAGGCACGCGCCGGCCAGGAGATCTTTCACAGCGCCGATCCCGGCCAGCCGGCCGGCCTGGTGGCCAACGCCGCGCCAGCGCCGAACGGTGGCGCGCGTCTGCTCGCCGAGGTCAAGCTGGCGGCCCTCGACGGTGGCAGCCTGCACCTGGGCGCGACCGACGGCCCGTTGCTCGTGCGTCGCGAACTGCCCTACACCGTGCCGGCCGAGGCGGCCGAGCCGAGCTCCACCGCCTGAGCCGCCGAAGCGAAGCGCCTATGCAATTGCGCAGCGCAGGCGGCTCAACTCAGGCCGACGCTGGCCAGCTTCGCAGGGCCTTCGCTCTGGCCTGAGGCCCGCGGCAGACCGCACGGGCGGAATTCACGCCGCGACTGGCGCGCCGATCGCCGGAGCGCCGCCGCGGAGGGGCTTCCTCTACGATTGCCGCCATGACATCCCGCCCCTGCTGCGACGAATCACCATGTGCCTGCTGACGCTGGCGCTCGACGAAAGCCGGCGCTTTCCGCTGGTGGTGGCGGCCAACCGCGACGAGTACTTCGCCCGTCCGGCCGCGCGCCTCGCCTGGTGGACGCCGGAGCCCGGTGCCACGCCCATCCTGGGCGGGCGTGATCTGGATGCCGGCGGCACCTGGCTCGGCCTGAGCGCCGAAGGCCGGCTCGGCCTTCTCACCAATGTGCGCGACCCGGCGCACAACGACCCGGCGGCGCCCTCGCGCGGCCGCATCGTGCCCGAGTGGCTGGCGGCGCGCGAACGTGTCGACCGCTTCTGGATGCGCACCGCGCTCGCCGGCTACAACGGCTTCAACCTCATCGCCGCGGATTTCGCTCAGGGCGAGTGCTACTGGGCCAGCAACGACGGCAGCCACCCGCAGCGACTGGAGCGCGGCATCTACGGCCTGTCCAACGCCGGGCTCGACACGCCCTGGCCCAAGGTCACGGCGCTCAAGGCGCGCACGCGCGAGGCGATCGCCCAGGCGGGCACGGTGGAGGAACTGGCCAATCGCCTGTTCGAGGCGCTGGCCGATCGCCGCGTGCCGGCCGACGACGAACTGCCCGACACCGGCGTCGGCCTGGACAAGGAACGCATGCTCGCGCCGGCTTTCATCCGCTCGAGCGACCAGCAGTACGGCACGCGCTGCTCGACGCTGGTCATCACCGAGCGCGCGAGCCGCTACAACGTGACGCACGTGTTCGAGCGCAGCTTCTCGCCCGCCGGCGGCATGGCGCTGCTGCGCCGCGCCACGCTGAACCACTGGCCGCCGCGCTACAGCGCCGGTGATGCAGTGCAGGCGATGGAAGGCGGCGCGGTCTCGGAGTCCGAGATCGACGGCGTCGCCGCGGGCGCACCGGCCAAGCGCACGCGCGTGCGCAGCCTGCTGCGCCGCGAGCCGAAGCGGCGTCGCGCCGCGGCCGTCGCCGGCTGAGACACGGCGGCTCGGCGCGCTCGCCTCAGAGCGCGCGCGTCATCTCCACGTGCGGGATGCCCGCCTCCTCGAACTCCGCCCCGCGCGGCGTGAAGCCGGCGCGCGCGTAGAACGGCGCAGCGCTGGTCTGCGCATGCAGCAGCACCTCATGGTCGCCGCGTGCGCGGGCCGCCTTCATCAGCGCATCCAGCACCTCACGCCCCACCCCGCTGCTGCGCACCGCCTGGCTCACGGCCATGCGACCGATCTTGGCCACGCCCGGCACATGCTGCAGCAGCCGCCCGGTGGCGAGCGGCAGACCGAGCCGGTTGTAGGCCACAGCATGGACGCACTCGGCGTCGGCGGCATCCCACTCCATCTCGGCGGGAATGCGCTGCTCCTCGACGAATACCGCCGTGCGCAACGCCGAGGCATCGCGGCCGAGCATGGCCCAATCGCCGACGCGCACCTCCACCATGCCCTGCCCGGCCTCGTAGCCCTGCAGAAGTTCGCGCAGCGCCGGCGGCACCGGGCGCGAGGTCTGCGTGTGCGGATCGGCGAAGACGTAGATCAGCTCGCCCTCGACCAGCAACTCGTCGGCGCGGAATACGCCGCCGAGAAACTGGATCGAGGAGTTGCCGATGCGCGCGCAGCGCAGGCCGACGTCGAGCCGGTCGTCGTAGCGCGCCGAGCCGTGGTATTCGACGGTGGCCTTGCGCACGTAGAGATCGCCGGCTAGCGATTCCATCGATTCCGCATAGGGTAAGGCGAGCGCGCGCCAGTAGCCCGCCACGGCCGTGTCGAAGTACATCAGGTAGTGCGCGTTGAAGACGATCTTCTGCGCGTCGATCTCCGCCCAGCGCACGCGCAGGTGATCGAAGAACCGGAACTCGCTTCGTTTCATGGTTCGAATGCCCTCTTCAGTGCGGCGCCGAGCAGCGCCTGGGCGTGGCGCGCTTCCTCGAGCACGCGGCCCATCTTGATGAAATCATGCGTCATGCCACGCACCAGCTCGAGCGTGACCGCGACGCCGGCCATGCGCAAGCGGTCGGCATAGGCCATTCCTTCGTCGACCAGCGGGTCGCACTCGGCCAGCAGCAGCACGGCCGGCGCCACGCCGTCCAGGTCGTCGGCGTTCAGCGGCGCGAAGCGCCAGTCGCTGCGCTGTGAGCGCTCGATGTACTGCTCGAAGAACCACTCGATGGTGCTGGCGTCGAGCAGGAAGCCGTTGGCGAACAGGCGGTGCGAGGCGGTGTCGGCATGCGCCGTGGTGCCGGGGGTGATCAGCAGTTGTGCGCGCAGCGGCAGGCCATGGTCGCGCGCCAGGATGGCTGTCACCGCCGCCAGCGTGCCGCCCGCGCTGTCGCCGGCCACGGCGAGGCGCTGCGCATCGAAGCCGTGCGCGGCGCCCTGCTCGGCGAGCCAGCGCAGCGCGGCCCAAGCATCGTCCACCGCGGTCGGAAAACGGTGCTCCGGCGCGAGCCGGTAGTCGAGCGCGAGCAGCTCCGCGCCCGAGTGCAGCGCGAGCTGCCGGCACAGGCTGTCGTGCGTCTCCAGGCCGCCGATCGTGAAGCCGCCGCCGTGCAGGTAGAGCAGCGTGCCGCGCGGCGACTCGCTCGGCCGGTAGCGGCGCGCGGCCAGCGGCGTGCCGTCGAGGGCGGGCAGTTCGATGTCCTGCACCGCGGCCAGCTTCGCGCGCGGCAGGTCGAGCACCTCGGCGGCTGTCACGTAGGCGACGCGCGCCTGCTGCGGCGTCATCGCGTGGAAGGGTGGCCGCTTGGCGCGCTGGATGCGTTCCAGCACGCCGGCCATGCGCGGTGTCAGCAGATGGGTGCTCATCGAAGCGCGGCAGTCTGCCATATGACGGCCCCTCGCTCGACGGGTACGTCGGACGATCCCCCGAGGGGATCGCGGGCCGGCTTGGGAGCGGCCCGGCGCTCGGCCCGCTTGCGGGCTGCGACGGATGGCGCGCCGCGCTGCGCGACCTACACTCGCGCGCATGGCCTTCATCAACTACGTCACCCAGATCCAGCTCGACTTTGGTGCGGTGTCGCTGCTGCCGCAGGAATGCGAGCGCACCGGCATGCGCAAGCCGCTGATCGTCACCGACCCCGGCGTGCGCGCCGCCGGCGTGCTCGACAAGGCGTTGGCCGCGCTCGGCGCCCTGCCCCACGCGGTATTCGACCAGACGCCGTCGAACCCCACCGAAGCGGCCGTGCGTGCCGCTGCCGCGATCTACCGGCAGCAGGGCTGCGACGGGCTGATCGCGGTCGGCGGCGGTTCGAGCATCGATCTCGCCAAGGGCGTGGCGATCGCCGCCACGCACGAGGGCCCGCTCAAGACCTACGCGACCATCGAAGGCGGCAGCCCGAAGATCAGCGAACGTGTCGCGCCGTTGATCGCGGTGCCCACCACCGCCGGCACCGGCAGCGAGGTGGCGCGCGGCGCGATCGTCATCGTCGACGATGGCCGCAAGCTCGGCTTCCACAGCTGGCACCTCGTGCCCAAGGCGGCCATCTGCGACCCCGAGCTCACGCTCGGCCTGCCGCCGCTCTTGACTGCGGCGACCGGCATGGATGCGATCGCGCATTGCCTGGAGACCTTCATGGCGCCGGCCGTCAATCCGCCGGCCGATGGCATCGGCCTGGACGGCCTGGAGCGTGGCTGGGCGCACATCGAGCGCGCCACGCGCAACGGCGCCGACCGCGAGGCGCGCTGGCAGATGATGAGCGCGAGCATGCAGGGCGCGATGGCGTTCCAGAAGGGCCTGGGTTGCGTGCACAGCCTTAGCCACAGCCTCGGTGGCGTGAACCCCAAGCTGCACCACGGCACGCTCAACGCGGTGTTCCTGCCGGCGGTGCTGCGCTTCAACGCGAATGCCGAATCGATGGTGAAGGAGCGCCGCCTGGCGCGCCTCGCGCATGCGATGGGCATCGGCGCTTGCGACAGCAAGGGCAGCGAGATCGCCGAGGCCATCCGCGCCATGAATGCGCGCCTCGGCCTGCCGAATGGCCTGCGTGCGATGGGCGTCGGCGCGGATCTCTTCGAGCGCATCATCGACGGCGCGATGGCCGACCACTGCCACAAGACCAACCCGCGCATCGCCACGCGCGACGACTACCGGCAGATGCTCGAAGACTCCATGTAGCTCGAAGCGATCCGCCGGCCAGCGCCGGGCCGCTCCCAAGCGGCCGGCGACCCCCGCGGGGGGGTGGCTGCGGTACTCCGCAGCCGGGGGCTCAGAACACCGAGTCGCGGTCGATGCCGTGGCGCAGCATGCGCCGCTTCAGCTTGATGAGCGCCTCCTGCTGGATCTGGCGGATGCGCTCGCGCGTCAGGCCGAGGCGTTCGGCCAGCACCTCCAGCGTCTCGGGCTCGCGATCACGCAGCCCGTAGCGGCCGGCCAGCACTTCGCGCTCACGCTCGTTCAGTTCGTCCAGGCCGTGCGCGAGCAGGCGCTCGACCTCGTTGGACAGCGTCAGGCTCATCGGGTCGCTGGAGCCGTCGTCGGCCACGCTGTCGAGCACCGACTCGGAGTTGCCGTCGGCCGGGTGACGCTCGATCGGCGCGTCCAGCGAGGTCGGCTGCTCGGCGAAGCGCAGCAGTTCGGCCACCTCCTGCACCGGGCGGCCCACTGCGGCGGCCACGTCCTCGACGCGCACCGGCCGCTCGCCGTCGGCCTCCAGCGGCGCCTGCGATTCGAGCGCACGGCGCGCCTTGAGCACCTGGTTCAGTTCGCGCACCACGTGCACCGGCAGCCGCACCAGACGCGCCTGGTGCATGATGGCCCGCTCGATGCTCTGGCGGATCCACCACGAGGCGTAGGTCGAGAAGCGGAAGCCGCGTTCCGGCTCGAACTTGCCGATCGCGTGCATCAGGCCGAGGTTGCCTTCCTCGATGAGATCGGGCATCGGCAGGCCACGACCGAGATAGTTCTTCGCGATGCTCACGACCAGCCGCAGGTTGCGCTCGATCATCGCCTGGCGTGCATCGAAGTCGCCCTGGCGGGCGCGCGTCGCGGTCTCGAATTCTTCCTGCGGCGTCAGCAGCGGCGCACGGCGGATCTCGCGCAGATAGGTCTGCAGCGTGTTGCCGATCTCGCTCTCGCCGGCAGCGAGTTCGGGCCGCCTCTCGGCAGGTTCGGCCTCGCTGTCGGCGTCAGGGCCGGCGATCTCCGATGCACCGTCCTCACCGTCGATCAGCGAATGACCGTTGAGCGGTGGAGGCGGGTTGACCGTGCCCCCGGATGGCGTCAAACGCTTCCTGGGCATCGGTTGGCCTCCTTGGTTCGCCGCTAGCGTGGCGGCAACAAACGCGCCGGATCGACCGGCTTGCCCTGCTTGCGGATCTCGAAGTGCAGCAGCACGCGATCGGAATCGGTGTTGCCCATCTCGGCGATCTTCTGACCGCGCTTGACCGCCTGGTCTTCCTTCACCAGCAGGGTCTGATTGTGCGCGTAGGCCGTGAGGTAGGTGGCGTTGTGCTTGAGGATGACAAGGTTGCCGTAGCCGCGCAGGCCCGAGCCGGCGTAGACCACGCGGCCGTCGGCAGCCGCGAGCACCGGGTCGCCGGGCTTGCCGGAGATGCCCAGGCCCTTGCTCTTGCCTTCCTCGAACACGCTGCTGACCGGGCCGGCAGCCGGCCACATCCAGTTGATGTCGTCGTCGCCTTCGCGCACGGCGGCCACCGGCGCAGGCGCCGGGGCGGGTGCGGCCGCGGGGGCGCTGCTGGCGGCCGTCGGCGCGGGCTTGGCGTCCAGCGGCCGCGTCTCGGCCTTGGACACCGTGATCGGCCGCGTCGACACGCCGCTGGCGTTCTCGCCCGGCGGCACCACGCGCAGCACCTGTCCGACCTCGATCACGTTGGCGTTCTCGAGGTTGTTCCACTTGACCAGATCCTTCCAGTTCTGGCCGCTCTCGAGCCCGACGCGGATCATCGTGTCGCCGGGCTTGACGGTGTAGTAACCGGGCTTGCCGGCGTTCTCGGCACCGGGCAACGGCTTGCTCGTGTCCGACGCGGGCAGCGCCGGTGCGGTGCCGGGGCCGGCGACGATCAGCGGCGTGGCGCGCGGGCCGAGCGCACGCTCTTCCACCGGCGCCGGATTCTTGGACGTCGCGCAGCCGCCCAGCAGCGCGGCAGCGCACAGAGCTGCCGCGAGGTGTTCAAAGTGTCGCTTCGAGAGGGAATTCACCGTTGCTTCGATCATTCATCAGCCACCGAGGCCGGATTTTAGGGGCACGAACTTCACGGCTTCGTGAACGCTGTGCTCGTAGCCAGCCTCGTGGCGATCCACGACGACGAGCACCTGCCGGTTCGTGCGTGGCTCCTGCAAGGGCGCGACCAGCCGACCGCCCACCGCGAGCTGCTCCAGCCAGGCCGGAGGCAGCGCTTCGCCGCCCGCCGCAGCGATGATGCTGTCGTAGGGGGCGTTGGGCGGGTGTCCCCGCATGCCGTCACCATACACCAGACGCAGGTTCGTCATGCGCAAGGGCGCGATGTTCTCGCGCGCCTTGTCGTGCAGCGGCTTGAGGCGTTCGATCGACAGCACCTGGCGTGCGAGGAGCGCCAGCAGCGCGGCCTGGTAGCCGCAGCCGGTGCCGATCTCGAGCGTGCGTCCGAGCCCGCTCGCGGCGCGTGCGCGCGCACCGTGCATCAGCAGCTCGATCATGCGCGCCACCACCGACGGCTTGGAGATGGTCTGGCCGAGGCCGATCGGCAGGCTGGTGTCCTCGTAGGCCTGGGTGGCGAGCGCGGCATCGACGAAGGCATGGCGCGGCACTTCGGCGAGCGCGGCGGCGACGGCCTCGTGCTGCAGCCCCTGCGCCTGCAGGCGCTGCACCATGCGCCGCCGCACATCGGCCGAATCGAGCCCGAGGCCCGAGGGCGCCGCGCGCCGCGCTGCATCGGCATGCGCCTGCTGCAGCGGTGCCTGCGGGCGCAGCAGTTCCTTGCGCGGGGCGGGAGCCTGCCCGCCGACCTGGTCGAGCCGCAGCGGAAATCGTGGAGCTTTGCCCGCCGGATCGTTCATGCAGCAGGCCCGCCCAGCCAGGCGCGCCAAGCCGGCAGCGCGGCGTGGTCGGTGAGGTCCACCTGCAGCGGCGTGACCGAGACGGCGCCGGTGGCCACGGCATGGAAGTCGGTACCCTCGCCGCCTTCGCGCGCGTCGCCGGCCGGGCCGATCCAGTAGATGGTGTCGCCGCGCGGGCTGGTCTGGCGGATCACCGGCTCGCTCGCATGGCGCCGGCCCAGGCGCGTGATGCGCCGTGGCAGCGTGTCGGCATCGGCGCGGTTGGGGATGTTCACGTTGAGCAGCCAGGCCGCGCCGGCGGGCGGTTCGCGCAAGGCATGCTCGATCACGCTGCGCGCCACGCGCGCTGCCGCGTCGAGATGGGCCCAGCCCTTCTCGACCTGCGAGAACGCGATCGCCGGCACGCCGAACAGGAAACCTTCCATCGCGGCGGCCACCGTGCCCGAGTAAAGCGTGTCGTCGCCCATGTTGGCGCCGTTGTTGATGCCCGAGACGACCAGATCCGGCCGCTGCGGCAGCAACCCGGTGAGCGCGACGTGCACGCAGTCGGATGGCGTGCCGGTGACGTAGCGGAACGAGTTGAGCGCCTCGCCGTGGCCGTGGCGCGCCGGGTAGACCGACAGCGGCCGGTTCAGCGTCAGCGAGTTCGAGGTGCCGCTGGCGTTCTGCTCCGGAGCGACCACGTCGATCTCGCCGAGCCCCGCGCAGGCCTGGATCAGCGCGGCGATGCCGGGGGCGAGATAACCGTCGTCGTTGGCGATGAGGATGCGCATGCGGCGATTGTAGGGAGGCGTCCGGGGCGGCGTCGCCGAGGCGACGCGGACCGGAGCAGTTGATGCTTATCATGCCGCGCCATTCGATCCACGGAGACGTCCGACATGCATGCCTGGCTGTGCGAAAACCCGACCGGCGTCGACGCCGTGGCCTGGAAGGAACTGCCGACGCCGCAGCCGGCGGCCGGCGAGGTGCTCATCGCCATCAAGGCGGCGAGCCTGAATTTCCCCGACCTGCTGGTGGTGCAAGGCAAGTACCAGGTGAAGCCCACGCCGCCCTTCGTGCCCGGCTCGGAGTTCGCCGGCGTGGTGGAGGCGGTGGGCGACGGCGTGCGCCACGTGAAGCCCGGCGATCCGGTCGCGGCCTTCGCCGGCACCGGCGGCTTCGCCACCCACGCCTGCGTGAAGGCCGAGGTGGTGATGCCGCTGCCGCGCGGCTTCGCCTTCGACGACGCGGCGGCCTTCGTGCTGACCTACGGCACCTCGCACCACGCGCTGGTCGACCGCGCCGCGCTGAAGGCTGGCGAGACGCTGCTCGTGCTGGGCGCCGCCGGTGGCGTGGGCACGGCGGCGGTGCAGATCGGCAAGGCGGTGGGCGCGCGCGTGATCGCGGCCGCCTCCAGCGACGAGAAGTGCGCGCTGTGCCGCGAGATCGGCGCCGACGAGACCATCAACTACGCGAGCGCGAACCTGCGCGACGAGCTCAAGCGCCTCACCGGCAGCAAGGGCGTGGACGTGGTCTACGACCCGGTCGGCGGCGATCTCGCCGAGCCGGTGTTCCGCACCATCGCCTGGCGCGGGCGCTACCTCGTGATCGGCTTCGCGCAAGGCGGCATCCCCAACCTGCCGCTCAACCTTCCGCTGCTCAAGGGCGCCTCGCTGGTGGGGGTGTTCTGGGGCGAGTTCGCGCGCCGCGAGCCGCAGGCCAACGCGCGCATGCTGGCCGAGCTGGCGCAGTGGTATGCGCGGGGCCTGGTCAAGCCGGTGATCGACCAGCGCCTGCCCATGACCGCGCTGCCCGAGGCCTTCGCGCGCATGGGCACGCGCAAGGTGCGCGGCAAGCTGGTGCTGGTCAACGACTGACTGCCCCCGTCCCCCGAAAGCGGGAACTTTGTCACGGATGCGCCGGGGCGTGCGTCCGCTGCGCTAACATCCCGTGCAAACGACAACAAGGCCTCGTCGCAAGGTCGAGACGGGTGGAGCATGTCAGTCAAAGTCCTCATCCTCGAAGACAACCCGGTGGCGCGCAGCTTCCTGTGCCGCGTCGTGCGGGAGAGCTTCAGCGATGCCATCGCGATCACCGAAGCGGGTGATCTGGAAACCGCACGGCGCCACATCGGCCCAGTCACGGCGGGCCGCGAGCCGGTCGATCCCTTCAAGCTGATCCTGGTCGACCTCGAACTGCCCGACGGCAACGGCATGGAACTGCTGGCCGAGCTGGTGAAATACCCGGCCACCAAGATCGTCACCACGCTCTACTCGGATGACGACCACCTCTTCCCCGCACTGCAGTGCGGCGCCGACGGTTATCTGCTCAAGGAAGACCGCTTCGAGGTGCTGGTCGAGGAACTGCAGAAGATCGTGCGCGGCCAGCCGCCGCTCTCGCCGGCCATCGCGCGCCGCCTGCTGACGCACTTCCGCCAGGGCGGCGAGAGCAGCGCGCCCATGACGCCCAACACCGGCTTCCAGAGCAGCCGGCCCGTGCCGATGGGGCGCGGCGCGCCGCTCGATCACGAACGCCTCACACCGCGCGAGAGCGAGGTGCTGACGTACCTCAGCAAGGGCTTCACGATCAAGGAGATCGCGAACCTGATGGGCATCAAGTGGTTCACCGTCAACGACCACATCAAGTCCATCTACAAGAAGCTCAACGTCTCCAGCCGCGCCGAAGCCGCCGTGCTGGCGAGCAAGCAAGGGCTGGTCTGACGCCCCGCGGCGCGCCGTGTCGCATCGTGCCGCCAAGGGTCCGCTGCAAGGCCCGCTGTCCACGCTGACGCCGGCCGATAGCGTCCTCGAATCGACGTTCGGCGAGCGCCTCGCCCTGCACAGCGATGCGATGTCGCGCTGGATGGGCTGGCGTCTGCGCCTGCTGGTCGTGTGCGCGCTGGCCGGTTGCCTCGGGCTCTTCCTGCTCGCCCGCGAGATGGCCAGCCTGCCGCGTGTCGATGCGAGCTGGCGCACCAACGCCGACAACCGCGTCGAGCTGGTGCGCGCCGCCGACCCCATCCTCGAGCCGCTGGCCGGGCAAGTGCTGGTGGCAGTGCAGGCCGACGGGCGCAGCGTCGAGCTGAAGGACGCGCTGACGCTGCAGCGCTCGGCACGCTGGGTCGTCGACGACGCGGCGCGCCAGCACCACCACCTGCTGCACGAGGAGCTCGACGCCCTGCTCTCCCAGCCGGCGGTGCAGTTCGTCTTCGCGGGCGGGCGCAGCGCCTATGTGCAGACCGCGCCGCGCGGCTTCACCGGTCTGCCGGCGGTGTACTGGCTGCTGTGCGCGATGGCACTCGCGGTGTATCTCGTGGGCATCGTCGTGCTGATGGCCAAGCCCAACGGCCGCAACCTGCTCTACGCGCTGATCACGCTGTGCCAGGCCGGCAACCTCGTATTCATCGCGATCGAGTCGACCGCCGACCTCGCCATGCCCGGCCTGGTGGCGCACCTGGATCTGCCCCTGCGCGTCGGCTTCGATCTCTTCACGGCCGCGGCCATCGTGCATGCTGCTGCGGTGCATCCGCGCCGGCTGCCGGGTGCGCCCGCCATCGCCGTGAGTGCCTGGCTGCTGGCCGCCGCGCTCACCGCCGGCGTGTCGGCCGGCCGAGTGCCCTACGGCTGGTGGTGGGTGCAGGCCGCGGTGGTGGCCTACGGCCTGACCATGGTGGCGTTGATGACCTGGTCGCACCAGCTCGAGCCGCACCCCTTCGCGACCGTGCTGCGGCGCTTCGGCATCGTCACGCTCGTCACCTGGGTGCTGCTCACGGCCTCGCTGGCGGCGGCCATCACGCACCCGGGCGTGCTCCACAACATCGCGTCGATCGGCTCGACGGTGTGGTACGTATTCTTCGCCTCGCTGATCGTGCTGGTGCCCTTCCTGTCGCGCTCGCAGCAGGTGATGCGCGAGTTCTCGCTGCTGGCCGCGGTGAGCACGGTGGCCACCTCGCTGGACCTGCTCTTCGTCGCGGTGTTCTCGCTCGGCCAGTTCGCCTCGCTGACGCTGGCGCTGTTCGTCGCGCTGGCGGCCTACTCCGGCGCGCGGCAGTGGATCCTGACGCAGTTGCTCGGCAGCAGCATGCTCACCACCGAGCGCATGTTCGAGCAGCTCTACCGCATCGCGCGCGAAGTCGAGGCGCACCCCGAGCGCACCGGCATGCTGCTGTCGGAGCTGCTGCGCGACCTGTTCGAGCCGATGGAGGTGCTGCTCGCCGAACGGCGCGTGCGTGCCACGCGCGTCTCCAGCGACGGCTCGACGCTGATCCTGCCGGTGCCCGCGCTCGGCGGCGACGGCTCGACCGCCAGAGGCTCCATCGTGCTGCGCTTCGCGCGCCGCGGCCGGCGCCTGTTCACCTTCGAGGACGCCCGGCTCACCGCGCGCGTGGTCGAGCAGTTGCGCCGCGCCGTCGCCTTCGACAAGGCCGTCGAACAGGGCCGCAGCGAGGAGCGCGCCCGCATCGCGCAGGATCTGCACGACGACATCGGCGCGCGGCTGCTGACGCTCATGTACAAGGCCCAGTCGCCGGAGATGGAAGAGTACGTGCGGCACACGCTGCAGGATCTCAAGACGCTCACGCGCGGCCTCGCCGCGGCCAACCACAGCCTCTCGCACGCGGCGGCGGAGTGGAAGGCCGACCTGTCGCAGCGCCTGACCGCGGCGCACGTGCAGCTCGACTGGGCCTTCGATGCCGACACGGAGGTCATGCTGTCGGTGGTGCAGTGGTCGGCGCTGACGCGCGTGCTGCGCGAACTGGTCAGCAACACGATCGCGCATGCGCAGGCCACGCGCGTCGAGGTCTCGCTCGTGCTGCGCCGCGACCGGCTCGACCTGCAGATCCAGGACAACGGCGAAGGCCGCAACCCGCGCGCCTGGGCGCATGGCCTGGGCCTGGGCGGCGTGCGCAAGCGCGTCAAGCAACTCGGCGGCGAGGTCGAGTGGCGCGAGCTGCAGCCGCGCGGCATCGGCTGCCGGGTGACGATCCGCGAGCTCTCGGCGCGCAGCTGAGGGCGCAAACGAAGAAGCCGGGCGCAGGGCCCGGCTTCTTCAGTGTTCGGTGGGGTGGCTGATGGGACTCGAACCCATTCCGCAGGGGGCTGCAGGGGTCTGAGGGGGAGCGTAGGTTACTGATTTTCAACACTTTCTGCTTTTCTCGTTCCCCTGAGTTCCCCGGATTTGGCCCACGAATTGGCCCACGGAAGGGCCTCGAGCCCCAAGGGCGCGCAACCCCAGCGCGGCGTATATGGAAGCCGAGAAGCCGACCCCCAGGCCGCTTACGCTGTACCGGCTCCGCCGCTTCCCGCGCCTCCCCCACCGCCCGTCGCCTTGAGCTTGAGCGGGCACTTCTCTGGGAGGGAGGCCGGCGGCGACACGCGCACGCCGTTGCACATCCCCATGTCCCCGTCTCGCAGGATCGGTTTCCCGGCGCCTCTAGCCTTAATCCCGGTCGGCTGAATCGTCCCCTGCCCGCTGCAGGTCCCGCCACTGGCATGGGCGCAGTTGGCAACGGCTACCGAAAGCGTACCGGCAATGAGCGCCTTGCCGCCCCACTTGAACCGCGTCGGCATCTCCGACGGGACGACCGTCCCCAGCTGCGTCACGGCCGGCGGCTTCTCGATGTAGCCGCCGCTCGGATCGCTCTGAATGGGTGCTTTGCCCTCGAACTTGACCACCATGGCAGGACTTAGGGCACCTCGAGGGTCCCGTCAATGAGCGTGCTTCCCTTGATGATCATCTCCTTCGCTGCTTCGACGCAGACCATTCCGTCGATGCCCAGCTCAATCGCGTTGCCCTCGCGGGATCCGCTGGCGGTCACCGCGTCCAAGCGAACCCTCGTTCCCATCAGGGCCACCTCTATCCCTCCGTTCCCGGCGATCGCGGTCCGCACGCGATGCAGGGCGCCTAGCGCCACTGGAAGCTGCCCCTCAGCGATGCTTACGAGGAGTAAATCGCCCGGTCCCCAGGCGCTGTAGAAGGCACTGTGCGCCTCGCGCACGAACCCCGGTGCCACTAGCGGGGCAAGGAGGTGCGGCGGTCCGCCCCCCCCAGCGGCGAACTCCCAGTCGGCGAGAGGACGGAGTTCGGCCTCGGTGACATCTCCCACCTGCGCCGGCTCCACGGCGAGGATGCGCTCCCGACCACCGTCCGCTTGCCATGAGACGAAGCGGCCCAGTAAGAGGCGGGTCGGCTCCGGGACCGGCGACGCACTGAGACCCGCCGTCGAGGCCCGCAGTAGGAGGCGAACCTCGATGTTGTGGTCAGCCGACTCCTTGGAATCGACCAGGAGCGTGAGACGGACGCGAAAAACAAAGCCGTCCTGCCCGCGGATCCGGATGGTAGTAGGCACTAGGGGAACATCCACTTCGCCGAAGGCCATACGGGCGGGCGTCGGGGCCTCCTTCACGGCCAGTTCCGCGAAGACGTCTTCCGGCGCACGATGGTCGACCAGGTGGAGGAAACAGGCGTCCTCGGGGCCGGCGGCGAGATCCCCTGGGGCCACTAGGTTCCATTTCTGCTCGTCGAGTTCCACGTAGCGATTGATGTCACCCGTCCCGGCGTGGTGGGTACACCAGCGACGGGACGGGTCATTTACGCCCTGGAACCAGCCGGAGATGGCCGGCCGCCGGTGGGCGAGGCGGCCAAAGAGCCTCGCCTCAAGAGTCGGCGCGTCTTGTCCCGGCTCTAGGATGACGCAGGAGCCGACCGGGATCGCGTCCTCGAAGAGGCCCTCCGGGCCCTCCTCTCCACCCGGCGGGGAAAACGCAGCCTCGAGGCCGAGCCGGTTGACGAAGTCCGCCACGGTCTCGTCGGCGGCGCGTTGGGCGACCCGGGTCCGCTCCCGCGGCGGCAGGAACGGGCAAGGGGAAAAGCGAGCCACGACGACGGTGCGACCTAACTCAACGGCCAATGTCACTAGATGAAGCTGCAACTCATGAATAACCTGCTGGTCGCCAATGCGTTCGCGCGCCTTTAGAACGAGGACTTGCCCGGGGTAGAGGCTCGACCCCAGGGCCGACTCCAGGTGCATCCGGACCAGCGCCTCGCGATTAAGCGCGTAGTCGAGGTCCAGCCGCAGGATGCGGACGGGTGGAACCGCCGCATCCCCGACGAACACCTGCCAGAGCATGGCCATGGGCAAGATCGCGCAGGTCGCGGCTCAGAGGAGGAACGGAACCTTCGCCTCGAGCTTTCCCCCATCCTGGCGCGGCTGCAGTCCCCACACCGTCAGACCCTCAAACACAGAGTTCGCCTGCGTGGTGACGTCGTGAGCGTAGTCGTCAGTGGTTCTGGCTACGTCCTGGCTGGTCGAACGCAACCAAGACTTGTCCCACATCTGCTTCAAGTGGCCCTTGTCCACCGCGCCGTGGCGGACGAGACGCTCAAGCTGGGCTGGGGGCAGTCGGTTATAGGACCCGAGGGAGAGAAAGACCGCCCCGGTGGCCTTGCTCACCTGGGCTGCGGCCTGGGGGCTTTGGCCGAAGAGGACCGCCTGGGCGTTGCGCCTCTGGTCCTCGATCTTGAGTTCGCTGAGGTAGCCCTGCGCGCCGTGGATAACCTTGCCGTCCTGTTCCACCATCCATGTCCCCTGCCCGACGATCCGGTTGAAGACCGAGCCGGCTCCGCTGGCTCCGGAAGGACCGATGCAGAGCAGACTCGCCAGGGACTGCCCCATGACGTCGTGGTCGATCTCGAGGTAGGAGAGGTTGAGGTGGGTCCCGTCTTGGTCATTGATCCGCCCCCCCCAATAGAAGTGATCGTAGTGGTCGGCGAGGAAGTTGGGGAATGGCGACGCCACACCATTGAACTGGACTTGGCAGGCTGTGGCGGCGTTGCCACCCAGCACCCAGTGGCTGGAGGCGAGGTCGGTGCTCTGCGAGGACAGAACCCTGACCGGGACGAAGTCCTCCAGTACGACGCGAGCCGACAGGTTCTCGTCGAGGAGCTCAAATCTCCCCCTGCCAGCGAGGGCCTGCGACAGCGCAGGATAGGCCGCCTCGCTTGACTGTGCGAGGACGAGGTTGAGGACCGCGAAGGCGCGATCCGGCAGTAGAACGAGGTGGTTGGAGTTGTTGAAGTTGAAGGGAAGCGCGACGACAAAGCCGGCAAGGGCGTGTTGGGCTTTCCTGTGACGGACGGTGTAGGCCATGACTGATGGTGGGTTGGCGGGTGGACGTGGCGGGGACGTCAGTACCGGCTCGGATCAAATTCTGTCGGAGAGGGCTTTGAGCAGTGCAATTTCGCGACCGTTTAGCCGCAGATTCATTGTGTCGTTATAGGCGTTCACGGCGGCCGGAATCGGCTGCCAGGTGTCGTCGGGCTTCTTGGTCTGGAGGAGCGCGCGGATGCTATCCGCGGGGGGGCTGACGATCGCGTCGACCTCCGTGACCCCGGCATAGACCGAGTCGCGGGCCTGCGGGCCTTTGTCGTCAATGACCCGGGTAAGGATGACGTGGGTGATGATCTTGCTCACCAGAAGAGGCTCCACTGCCTTCTCGCGCAGCCACAGGGCCCAGAACCTACGCCAGTCATCGGCGAGGCCGACCATGATTCCGGTCTCGTTCATCAACTGCTTGGCACGTACGCCCAGTTTGTCGGAAAGGCTGAGGTTCTTTCCTGGAGGGTGGAGTAGTAGGGCGAGGAGCTTGTCAACCTCCGGCATGGAGGTCTCGAGCACGGGGAGGCTTTGCGCTCTGAGCTGGCGGCCCACGAAGAGGGGAAGCGTCACCGTGCGTCCCATGCCGCTGCCCGTGCCCTTTGCTAACGCGAAGACCCCTCTGTCGCCTAGGATCTTGGCTTCGAGGGCGGGAAGGTTGGCGCCGGCCTGTCGGGAGACGAAGACCACGCCGGGCGGCACCCCCTCGGCGTTCGGGTCCGCGACGTTGACGAGGTCATACACGTCCTCTCTGGCGTGCTCGGCCAGCGTCTGGTTTACGTGCGTGACTAGAGCTCCAGGAACGGTGCTCACCGCTTTCAGGATCGCGGTCACCTCGCGCATGTCCTCGACATATTCGCGAACGGCAAAGACCCGGTTGGCCTGCAACTGCCAGTATTGGACCAAGGCCTCCAGGTCCGCCACGCCCGGCTTCCCTTGGCTGACTTGCCAGATCTGGGGTAGGGCAACCTGGCGCACGCCGCACTCGGTATCAGTAACGTCCCGCCCGAGGGCCTCGCGGTTCGTCTTTCCTTCGTAACGCCGCGAGGCCCCGACGTGCTCCACGATGCTGTTGAGGATCTGGACTCCGAGCGATGTGTCCTTGGCCCCGAGGGGCGAGAGCTCCGCGCGCGCCGACAGCTCGTGCTCACCGAGGATGAGGGATCGCAAGGTACCCCGTTGGGGGGCTCGCTCGGGGCTCTCCCGGATGTTCCCGTCGCCCTCGAGGAGGGCCATGCGCAGGTCCTCGATGAGGTGGCCCTTGCGGTCCATCTCCAGCACCGCCTCGTCGACGAGCCCGGGGAGATCGAGGCCGCGCACCGAGGCGGACGCGGTTTCAAGCTCGTCCCGGGAGAAATGCACTTCGAAGACCAGCGAAGTCCCGGCCTCGTCGACGTGCATGCCCTTGGGAAGCTCTAGGCTCCGGTCCAGACCACCTTTGGACACCTCCTCCCGGGGCGGCCGCAGAGGCTTGGGAAGACTCACCGTGCCCCCGGGGGAGAGCACGGCTTTCTCGTAGATCTCCCTGGCCCGGGCCTCGGGTCGCGCCGCCCCGGTCGATTCCTGCTCATCGCCCTCGGTCCCGGCATCCCCTGCCCCCTCCCGGCCCGACGCGGTTGCGGGGTCCCTTACCCCCTGCGAGCCACCCGGGTTGGCGAAGGCCCCCTCTACCGTGGCGGCAACTAGCTGAGCTCGGTAGATGCGCTCGATCATCCCGAGATCCTTGTCGAGATGGTCATGGTTCTGGTCGAGAAACTGCTGCACGACCCGATGCTCCTCCTCCGCCACCTTGGCGTTGAAGCTCTCTCGGAAGGCGTCCCCGAGTTCCGTCCCGGATTTCCCTACAGCCTCGGCGAGGAACGCCGCACCCCACTCCCGGAAAGAATCCGGGAGGCGTTCGAGGAGGGGAGCCAGTGCCTCCGCCCTGAGTCCCGCCCCGTAGAGGCTCTCGAAGTCGAGGTAGGTGAGCTGCAGCTGGTCGAGGAGGTCCCTGCCCTGCTTCAGGAGTTGCTCCACCCCCTCAACCTTGAGGGCGGCGAGACTGAGGAAGCGAAGCACAGTATCAAGGATGAGAGCCGTCTTGTCGTAGACGCGGCTCGGGCGCCAGGTCTCGCCCCGGTGGGCCACCATCGAGGTCATGAACAGCTTGTAGACGATGGCCCGCGCGGACCGGTCGCCGCCGCGCTCGGCCTCCTCCTGGACGATCTGGGCGTAACGCGCGGAGAAGGCGGACTCGAAGCCCTTTTGGTCCGCGTCGAGCTTGTCCGAGCTCATGCGAGGCTTCCACATCTTGCTCGTCTCGTACAGCTCGCTGTAGAGCGCCTTCGCGATGTTCGCCGCGCCGTTGTTGTCCGACACCTTTCGGAAGAACCAGCTGATGATGAGGGCCACGAGGGGTTCACAGCGGGAGATGTTCTCCACCACCTCGGCCGCCTTGCGGTACCGGGCGTGGAGGGCGCGGATGTCCGTGCCCAACCCCGGAACGCCGTGGGCGGCGACGAACCGTCTCCCGTCACGGTCCTCGTAGACTCGCGTTTCGATCGTGCCCGCGCCCGACATCTCGTTGGCCAGCGCCATCCGGTAGGCCGCGACCTGGTCGAGGAAGAGTTCGATCAGGGACGGCTCGCTGAGCCGGTCCTCAACCCGCTTGCGGAGGGCGGCGAGGCCGTGGGCGGCATCGGCCGGTCCCGCGCGGAGGTAGGCGAGCAAGGTCCGATTGGTGACAGTGTCGTAGAGCAGGTGTCGCAGTTCCGTGTTCGTGAAGCCCTTGTTGTCGCGGACCTGATCGCGCAGGTAGTAGAAAACACCCTCGGCGAGAAGACGGTCAAAGTTCGGGTGCCAGAAGGGTGCGAGCGCATCGAGGGCGTTTGCTAGCTCTACGAAGAGCCGACCGCCGACCTCCTCCTTCGTCGAGGCCGCACCCCCCAGGACCTCGGCCAACGGTGTGCTGCTCACCGGTATAGTGCGGGCATCCTCCCCGGAGGCGGCGGGGTCGGCCGGAGGCAGGATGACGTAGCTCTCGAACCTCCGGTTCCCGTCCAGCTCCAGCGGGGCGCTGATGTAGCGGAGGTTAAAGTGGACGAGGGGCTCGCCGTCCAGTTGATCGGAGCGAAGCGTGCGGTGCAGGGCCGCCGGTTTGCCGTCCGAGGCCGGCGGCGGCACGGAGAACTTACCGAGGATGGCCAGGTGTCGATTGCTGGCGTCGAAGGTCTGTTTGACGGTCATGATCGGGGGTCCTGGGTTCGGTCTGGAGGATAGTCGGGGAGGGGTAGATGCGAGCCCGCCGGCTCAGGCCGGCGGCAGATCGACGGAACGAACGACGGTCAGTTGCTCGCGAGGGATCCTGCCACCGGGAAACTCGCGGAGGAGGCGGACGGCCTGCCGCCGCATCATCTCCTCCCACAAGTTGCGCGCGTCGCGGGCGTTGCCGAAGTGGCGACCGAGCTGCTTCCGGCTCTCCCGGAAGCGTGTCATGACCGGTTCCGCCACTTCGTCAGGAAGTTCGTACGACTCCTTCCCCGCCGCGAGGCGCATGATGGCGACGAGTTCATCTTCACTGTAGTCGGGAAAGTGAACGCGCTTGTTGAAGCGGGAGGACAGGCCGGGG
The DNA here is from genome assembly GCA_017983795.1 of Piscinibacter sp. Lineage (GTDB taxonomy): Bacteria > Pseudomonadota > Gammaproteobacteria > Burkholderiales > Burkholderiaceae_C > Piscinibacter. The sequence continues at coordinate 12,709 of JAGOAS010000013.1, read as the reverse complement.
TTGGTGTTGAGGAAGTCCTGCATCTCCTCACCGTATCCCGCCACGATGACGACGAGGTTGTCGCGGTGGTCCTCCATCATCTTCACCAGAGTATCAATGGCCACGGTGCCGAAGTCTTTCTCGCCGCCCCGTGCCAGACTGTAGGCCTCATCAATGAAGAGGACGCCACCGAGGGCCGTCCGGATGACCTCGGCCGTCACCTTCTCTGTCTCCCCGATATGGGAACCGACGAGACCGGTGCGGCTCGTCTCTACGAGGTGCCCCTTGGAGAGGAAGCCGAACTGGCGGTAGATCTTGGCCAGGATACGGGCCACACTCGTCTTGCCCGTACCCGGGTTGCCGGCGAAGACCTGGTGCAGGGAAAAGCCGCCCACGCGAAGCCCCGCCTCCTGCCGCAGTTGCCGGACATGGAGGAAGGCGTGCAAAGCCTCGACCTCGGCCTTCACCGAAGGGAGGCCAACCAGCGATGCAAGTTCCTCCTCCCACGAGACCCAGTCGCCTGCCTCGGGAGACGCCGCACGCTCCGTGGGCCAGGGAGCTTGGCCCACGAAGTGCGACGCCTCCAGGCGGAACTCCGTGAGAAGCTCCCGCCAAAGAGGCAAGGTCCAGTCGTGGGCCTCCGAAGGAAAGTCGCTCAGCCAGTGCAGGACTCGTTCGTGGAGGAAGGTCGAGGCCGGGCCGCCTGCCCGGGACTCGTCGTCAGTGAACCGCGCGGCCGCCGTCGCCAGCTCCCCGTCCGTCAACCCGTCCTGTGGATCCCCTCGAAGATTGACCAGCATCCGCCTCCGCACCTCCCGTAGCAGCTCGAGCAGAAGCGGTTCGTACCTGAAGGAGGAATGCTGCCGCGCCTGGTCGAGGCTGGCGGCGATGACGTGACCCCAGGTGGCCGGTTGGCGGTACCGCTGGCGGGATGCCTCGGCAATCTTCAGGAAATATTCGCGTGGATCGAGGGAGCGAGCCATGGCGGGTCGGTTTGGGTCGGGTCGGATCGAGCGGGCTCAGGCGAGAGCGAAGCCGCGAATGTCAGTTGCGCCGCTGGGTCCGCCGTCGAGGCAGTGCTGGTCGAGGAAGAAGCTGTCGAGCACGGCTCCGAGGTGCGTCCACGTCGGGACGTATGACTCGGGGAGTAGGAATAGAGACCGGTAGAAGGCATACCACCAGCGGTCGCCGTACACGTCCCACGCCTCCTCGGCACGAACGGGCGACCCTAGGAGTGCCTCGAAGTGCAACTCCAGCCACCAGACGGCCGGCCGCCTCGGCGTGCGGGCGAGGTCGATGGCGTGGCCAGCGACGAACTCGCGCCACGTCTTGGCCGTCTCGCACGGGAGCTCCTCCCCGGGCGGACCAGGAAGGTCGACGAGGATGGTGGAGCGCGGGAGTAGACGTTCCTCGCCGAGGATGCGGATGAAGGTCTCTGGGTACCAGTAGTCACCATGCGCAAAGGCCCGCTGGGCCAACCGCAGGACCGCCTCCTCCTCGGTGCGCACGGAGGCATAGGGATCGCCCTCGGCATCGGTGGCACCCGGCACCGACCGCAGGCACCCGCGCCACCACCGCAGGACGGGGTACGTCTCCGCGTGCCCGAAGAATCCTTCATCTAGTCGCCCGCGGGTTCCCGGGGTGTGGACCTCGTAATAGGGTGAGGTATCGGACCGGACGGGTGGAATGGCCGCCATAGTGGCAGGGCCGTCCATCTCCTCGATGTCGAGTTGCGCGACGCTCCAATCGCGCAACCAAGCTGCGTGTTCGGCGTCCCCGTCTCCCGCGCTCCGGTGCCACCATGCCTTTGTCGGGCGGCTGTCGGCGAGGCCTGAAAAGCGGAACGTCCCACCGAAGCCATCGAGGACGAGGAAGGGAAGCGGCGCCACGGGCCAGCGGCTGTGGAAGAGCAGACGCGCCAGCGGAGGTCGCTCACCGTGAACTGCCTGCAATTCTCGGTGCCGAGCGGCCAAGTGCTGATGAAGGAGACACCGCCCCCAGGCCTCGGGAGGGAAAACCGGGATGACATCGACGAGATGCTTCGGTTCCCGGTACTTTCGACAGAATTCTCGTGCCTGTTCCGGGAAGCGTTCGGGAAAGCCCGCGTCCGTAGAGAACCACAGGATGAGGGGGTTGAGCAAGCCGACGAGCTCACCGACAGGTTCGCCGGGTCTCACCCCATTACCGTCCTCGGCGCCACCAGTATTCTCGACGACGAAGATGGGTGGATCCCCGCCCGGGTGCTGCCCATTGGCTTGCTCGTATCGGTAGAGGATGCCTCGCGACAAGACCTCGGACACGCTCCCACGCTCGGCCCCGACCGGCAGCTCCGTGGCGAAGAATCGCTGGCAGTACTGCACGTCGCCATCGACGCTGAGACCAATGTGCTCAGGGCTCGCCCCTGCAAAAAGCCCCCGGTCTAGCCACAGTACATACCTGCTGACGCGCAGCTTTCGCGGCGGGTCGATGCGTAGGATCCGCCTCCCGTTACGCTCGCCCCCATCGTTGAAATGGCTGTGAGGTGCGGCGGAATTCGGCAGCAGGAGGCAGGCGTCGCGCATGGGCCTCTGCAGCCCGGCCCCTTCAAGGGCACCCCAGAACCCCCAGGGATCCCCGTTCCGGTGGGGCGACAGCTCGTCACTGCAGGCACGGCTGATCGTCACGTAGGCCGTCGGGCGCGCGCTCTTCACTTACCCGCCTCTTCGCCTACTTCGGACCCAAACCTGGCGCCCGCCGGGCCTCTGGCGGTCGAGGTGCGCCGTCGCCGGCCGCCCTCTCCAGCTTGGCGACGCGATCCTCGACCGCGTCGACCTTTTTCTCGAGTCTCCCAACGTCCCGGCTCGTCGCAGCCTCGGCGCCATACGCGCGGTGGCGCAACAGATCGCCGGTCGTCACGAACTGCGCATGCTCCTTCTGGAGGAGGTCCACCATCGCCGCCGGGACCAATCCCACCAGCCGGCGACGACGGCTTCGGATGCTCCTCCCGGAGCGCGTCGCTCGGCGCCGCGGCGGACTGGAGGCGGCGCTGCAGCTCCTCCAATCGGCGAATCCCGGTCTCGGCATCGAAGTCGAACCAGGCGTCGACCGTGTCCGCAGAGGCGCGCTTATCGCACAGCGTGAAGGACCGGTAGAAGCGGATCGGCCTCGATCGCCCGGCCGCCTCCAGCACGAAGATCCCGTCCGCGGCACCGAGATAATCGAGGCTCGGAGAAAAATCATTCGGTCGACTGGAGCCACCCGGAAGCGCGTCCAGCGCCGACCTGTCGGCTTCCTCTGTTCCGGCATCCGGCAGCGCTCCGCGCTCACACAGCATCCTGAAGGGATTGGGGTCTGCCACGGCGACGCTAGGCACAAAGTGGATGTCGAGCGCGTACCCCTCCTTCGCCGGCAGCCAATTCAGCCACCCGTCCAGGCACGGCTCCATGCCGACAAATGACGCCTCGCGCGGGAAGCCCCGGAGAGACGGATCGAGACGGAGACGACTGGCCTGACGTAGGTGGCCCAGGCGCTCGACGCTCCCCCACTCGACGCGGCGGAAGGTCTGGCCACGGGCCTCCATGTAGTCGTGTCGGCAATGCATCATCCCCGCGGGGCCGTCGGGCGCCCTACGCCTCCGGCTCCGGTGTCAATTCCTGGATCCGCTTGCGGGCCTCCGCAACCTGGGTCGTGAGCGCCTGGAGCCGCATCACCGGCTCGACCGTCCGCACGTCGGCCGCATGCTCGCGCAGGGCCAGCCATCCCGATGCCCTCACGAAGTAGCTCCATGCAACGTCGTGCACCGCGATGGCCGTTGCCCGGCGGAAATTGTCCCAGCACTGTGCGAGACGGCCCATCGGCGGGAAGAGATTCAGGTCGCCTTCCGCAAGTGTGTAGGGCTCGAGCTTGCCTCGTTGCAGCGCAGCGGCGTGAAAGCGGTTGAAGGCCATGGCCTCGTTGCGCCGCTCCTCCTCGTGCCCCTCGAACTCCTCCAGACGGCCGATGGCCTGGTAGGCGGTGAGATGAGCGGCCATCTCCGCCTTCTTCGACTTCAAATAATCCTTGGCGCGCTCAATCAAGCCACCTTCGACCGTCGCGGTGAGGAACTCATTGTTCTTCTTCACAATGACCACGGGATCCGCAGCCGTAGGGGCGTACGCCTTGATGAGGCGGAAGTTGTAGTCCCCGACCAAACGATCCCTTAGGCGGTCGACGCGGTTGCGGTAATCCCCGATGGTCCGGCAGATACCGAGCGCGGAGAGGACGAGGAGAGCGCCGCGGAACTCGCACTCGCGGATGCTGTTCTTGGCTTCCTGGACCGCCCCGAGTGCCGGAGTGGGGATCTGGGACCGGTGGAGGTAGAAATGTCGCAGGTTGATCCGGGTGGCGAGGCCAAGCCCTTCGTCGGGAGGGCGCATAGCGTCGTAGCTCCCATTGGGGTCCCCCGGAAGAAGGGAGTGGCGAAATCCCTGGAGGAGCCGCAAGGCGGTGAGCGGCTCGCCCGGGTCGTCCTTGGGCCAGTCGGCAAGGTTCGCCCCATACTCGCCGGCCGCTCCGAGGGGCGCCTTCTTGCCCATCAGGTCCTTGAGGATCTTGTCAACCTGGGCCTCCTGGGCTACGTCGAAGAGTTCCTCAAGGAGATGCGTGGACACCTCCTCGTCTTTTACAGGGCACCGAGTGGAGAGAACCCCAAAGCGCCCATCGACCTCGAGCAATCCTTTGGCGCGCGCTAGCCTGTCCCGCACGAGGGGCGGCTGGAGGGCGAGCGTCTGCGGGGTAATATCCCGGACCAGAGTCAGGTTCGACGGGATGCCCATGCCCCAAAGGACCTCGGTCGCGAGCTGGCCGAGGTGAGTCTCCAGATCCGCCAGTGCTTGGCAGAGGTCGTCCGCGGCCTTTTCGATGGGCCGAACGCCGGCTAGTGAAGCGATCTTGTCCTTGCCGCTCTCCCAGGCGACCAGCCGCTGCCGGTCCTCGTCGACGAGGACCCCGTCATCATCCCCGTTCGCGGCGTTGCACAGGCTGGCTAGGACCTCCTTCGAGGGATCAACGTTGAACGTCTTCAGCGGCTTGTCCAGGCTCTCGGCGATTCGCTTCAGCCGATCAATCTCCTGGCTCAGGAGCCGTGAGCGTCCCTTCGCCGAAAGGCGTCGCAGCGATCCGGTCAGTTCCTGCCAGAGTCCGCGACAGCTCGCGCGGTAGTCGCCGTCGACTTTGCCTGAAGCGCAAACGTAGAAGAACCCGAAGGGCAGCTTCTCCGGAAGCCTTGCATCCTTCCGCAACTGATCGACTTCCCCGAGGTCCTCATGCAGGACCCGACGGAACGCCGGGACCTCGTAATGGCTCCGACGCCGCAGCCGCGCAGAGGGATCGGCCCACCATCCGCCCTTTTCCAGCGCCACGCGCTGGGTCATATCGATGAGCCCGCGCACCTGCTCCTGCCCGCCCTCGCCTCCCGTGAGTTCGCGGACCCGCTCGTCGAGGAAGTTGCGCAGGACCAGCACCGGCACGCCATCCCGTGATTTGGGAAGGAGCCCCCAGTAGGTCCCAAGAACATGGCCGGCACGGAAGTTGGTCCCTTCAAGCAGGGCCTGGGAAGCAGGCTTCCCGTAGATGAACAGAGTCGCCGCCGGCGCGTTGCGGCCGAGGTGCTCCTTCATCGCGGTCGACTCCTGGCTGTCCGGCTGGAGCACGAGGCCCTCGAGGTGTTCTCCCGGGAGATCCCGGATAAAGAGCTTGAACATCTCGCCGTCGGTACGGCTCCATGCCGTGAGTGCGGTGTCGCCACCCGTTTTCCAGACAGCGCGTTCCTCCTCAGAGCGTGGCCCGCCCCGCTTCCAGATCGCCTGGAGCTCGTTGAGTCTCGGGACTTCGGTCCGGTCAATCGCGCGCAGTTGCACGACGGCGTGCGCGTCCTGAGCGAAGAGGAAGGAGCTTTTCCCGGCGTCACGAGCGCCAATGATCGAGACGGGCACGTCGCCGCCACTCATGGGTTGGTAGTCAGCAGCCTGCCAAGTGGTTGGCCCCTCGTCGAAGCGGAAGCCGCCGGTCTCGGCCAGGAAGACCTCGAAGAGCGGGATGGTGGCCGCCCAGTGTTTGAGGAGGTTGGCCCGCGTCCGGGCCGCTTCCTTGCCGGTGGGTGACACGAGCAGGTCTCTCCAGTCGCGCTCCTCGCCCCCTGCCTCCCATCTCAGGAGGGCGAGGAGGCGGAAGACATCGAGGGCGACTGCCTCACTGACGGCATCGGGCACCGTGGCGTCGACCTCAACGGCGCGCAGGAGATGGTTGGCCTGGCATCGTTCCGCGAGAAAGAATTGCTCGATCTGGCGCTCCATGACCCCCTCGCCCTGCGTCACCGGCGAATTGGCGGCCGATGGCCCCACGACCGCATTGAGGAGGTCGACAAGGCCCAGGAGGTCAGCGTAGTTCGTCGATGGCTTGTCCGGGATCCCTGGGTTGGCGAGGGCGGGCAGAACCCACCGGCGCACCTCCGCATGCCAGGCCACTTCCGCCGGAAGGGCGCACTGCATAGCCTCGAGGAGCTCGGGCGCTTCCCGCAAGAAGACGTAGTCGAACACCCGCTCGTGCTTGAGGGGGTTCCCGTCCGGGAGGCCGGAGCGCACCGCGTACCAGTCTTCGGCCAACGCCAGGATCCAAGCCTTCGTCTCCACGATGCCGGTGTGGGGGCGTTTGGCCTCCGGCGTGCCACGTCGGACCTCGAAGCTGGCTTTCCAGACGTCGAAGATCGCGGCGGCGCCCCCGGGAGCCGGAGCGAAGCGTGACACGGCCTCCTGGTGCCCCGTGGCCAGCGAATCGAGAGCAGCACGAAGACCTGACGCCGGTGCTTCGCGCACCGCCCGGCACTTCTCTCCGTATTCGTCGGGAGTCATGATCGACGCTGCCCCGGTTGCTCAGAGGCAATCGGGCTCCAGACGGCGACCCCGGGCCGCAGGAGGTCGATAGCGTCGGGCAAGTCGATGCGCAGGCGGCGGCTCTGGTTGGCCACAGCATCGGGTAGGGGGATGTCGGCATCCCACGTCGAGCCCTCGGCACCGCGGCTCATGCGGGCCACGGTCTCGGGCTCATTCGGCTCGACGAACTGGTAGATCGGGGGCGACCTCACTTGATCGTGGAGACGCAACTGGAGCTGGTTGGCTCGCGGGTCGAGGATCTCGATCTCCCAGCGCTTCCAGCCTGTCCGCGGTACCTCGACGAAGTGCGGCTGGCCCATCTGTCCACGCCTGATCCACTTGCGGGGAATGACCTCCCGGAAGATGCGCCCCCACTCATTACCGTCCGCGAGCGCAGCCCCGGTCGAATACTTTGCCGCCGTCGAAGTCTCGTCCATCGTCGGCAGGTTGGCGAGGAAGTCCCGCAGGCCTCGGTCCGACTGCGACTTCGCCTCCAGCACACGCTCGAGGACGAGCGGGCCGAAACCGACCACGTTCTCGAGGTTGAGCGCGCGGGCGTGGCGCACGGCGTAAGTGCGCGCGAAGAACCCACGAATGCGGAGCGTGAGAATGTAAAAGGCGTGCCGGAGCCCTTTCGCATCCGCCGTTCCGTCGAGGAGCAGGAACCGGCATGACTCGATGGCCGTAAGGAGGCTATCGGCTGATACCCGCTCATGATCCGCCCGGGCGTACTCGATGAGGTCGTTCTCGAACGCGCTGAGGATCATCAGGAACTCCTGCGACAACCGATGGAGCGCACCCACGGAACGGAGCGAGGTGAAGGGCGGAATGAGTTGCACAACGTCCAGATCCGGTTCCCAGATCGCGAGATGGCAGCTGTCGGCGAGGTCCGCGCCGGCAGCGTCGTCGTCCCCCTCCGCGACTTCAGACAGCCGGATTCGGATTCCCTCCCAAGGACCGACGGTCGCCGTCACCCAGTGCCGGCCACCCCGTTCCGGCCGCTGTAGGAAGGCTTTGTCCAGTCGGAACACCCTTCCATGGTCGTTGATAACAAACAGTCTCTGGATCGAGAGGCAAGCTTCCGAAGAGGAGAAATGGTTCCAGTCTTCCTCAGGTCTCGCGTAGTTGGGGCAGACGAAACCAACACGATCCATGCCCGAGACCGATCCCGCGAGGTGGTCCCAGACGGCCGTGGTGTTGCGATTGAGGTCCGACGCACGGAGGACCGTTTCTGGCTCAAACTTCGTGAAGACAAACACTTGGACAGCCTTGGACTGGATTCTCTACGTATCATACGAATTGAAAGAGGTTTGTCCATGGCTAGCAAGCCAAAGCCCGCAATGACCGTTCGCGACGTCGCGGCGTACCTGAACGTCGATGACAAGACCATCTATCGCCTGGCTCAGCGAGGCGAGCTACCCGGATTCAAGGTTGCTGGTGCGTGGAGGTTCCAGGTTGTCGACCTGGAGTGCTGGATCGGAAAACGGAAGCAGCTCTCGGCCGAAGTGCCATCGAGAGGCACTAGGCGGCAGCGATAACGGCGCGGCCTACTACATGTGCTTCTTGTAGTACGCCCACTGCACGCTGGCCAGGCCACTGGCGAGCACCGCCCCGATGGGCACGCACAGGTCCCACCGAACCGACCCGGGCCACAGCAGCAGACCGACGCCGCCGAGTCCCAGCACCGCCACCTGCAGGTACTTCGCCCGGTGATACAGGCCGGCCGACTCGCGTCCGCCGCAGGCCCGGCGGATCGCCCGCTGCACGAAGCCGTCGGCGGCGCCGACGGCGTAGAGCAGCAGGAGCAGCGGAGCGAAACGCGCCAGGATCGCTGCGCGCACGCCGAGCAACTGGGTGCCGACCATGGCCGCCTCGATGCCCTCCCGGTGCGAGGCATAGCTGCGCCGCATGATCGTGTCCGGGATCGACAGCGCTGACCCGTTGGCGAACTGGGTGCCCATGTCGTGGATGCCGGTGGCCTCGAACACGACTGAGTAGAGGGCATTCGCAGGCCCGGTGATGACGTCGGCGCCGGCGCCCTGCCGAGCGGCGAGCGCGATACCGCCCTCAAGATCGTTCGCCAGGAGCTCGCGCAGTCGCTCGCCTCCCTGCGGCCAGACCTTGAACACGAACACCCAGTCGACGATCCAGGCGCAAAGCAGGGTCGCGACCAAGCCCAATGCCAACGAGAAGACCAGCTTCAGCGGGCTGAGCAGCACCCCCGCCAGCGCCCCATCGTGAAAGGCCGCGTTCCTAGACGTCACGCCGATCCTCCGGCTCGACGCCCGCTTCCGGCCGATTCCACGGCCCGTCGAGGCTTGCGCGCAGCGTCGCGCCGATCGCCGCCAGGCTGGCCGGCATCAGGGGATCGCTCGCCGCCGACGGCAGCGGCATGCGGATCTTGTGCAGCTGGCCGCCGTGGATCAGCGCGAAGGCCTCGCCCTTGGGCAGTTGCACCAGATCGGTCGGCTCGAGCATCCGGACGGCTTCCGGGGCGATGCGGTCCTCGTTGCGGCTGGCGAAGTCCGCGAAGTCGACCGGGTCGTTGGTGTCGGAGACCGACGACGACACGACGGTCGAGACCACGTGCACTTCGGGCAGCTGGCTGGTCAACAGCTCGGCGGTCGCAACCTCCTTCACTCGAAGCATGATCAGCGTGTTGAAGTTGCCGGCGATCTGTCCCGCCTTGGCGGGCGAACCGATGCGCGCTTCCACGTCCGACCAGGTCTGCGTGTACGCCGTCACCTGAAAACCCGCCCCACCCGCCTTGTTGAGCAGCGGGATGAACTCGTCGCCGATCAGCTCGTTGAACTCGTCGGCGTGGATCGCGATCCGCCGTGGCGTCACCTCGCCCGGCAGGCCGCGACCGGCGCCGAACTTGTAGAGGCTGCCAGCCACGCTGGTGAGGTCCGCGAACATGGAGTTCCCCACCGCGGCGGCTACCTCGTAGTCGGAGAGTGCGTCGAGCCCGACGTAGACGATGCCGCCCAGGTTGATCACCGAGGTCCAGTCGAAGACCGGGCGCCAGTCGCTCGAATCGTCGAGCTCCGGCGACAGCAGTGAGGCGGTGCGACCGGTGGTGAGCTTCTCCATCAGGGGCAGCAGCGACGCCACCAGTTTGTCGAAGTGGCTCTTCTCGTAGTTGAGCGTCGATGCGAGCGCGTGCGCGATCGGGTCGTAGAGCTTCTTGCGCCGCGCGTATTCCACGAGGCTGACCGCACGCGCGCCGCGCGACTGCAGGCCCTTGTCGAGATTCTTCTTGTCGATGGCCAGCGATCGCAGCTCCTCACGCCAGCCCGCGGCGGCGGGCTCCCGGTCGAGCCAGTACTCGAAGTAGTCGATCAGCAGCGGCTCGACATCGGACGCGTAGCGGTTGATCTCCTGGTAGTCGGGCTTGCGACCGAGCGCCACGAGCGCGCGGGCCATCACGTTCACGAAGCGCCAGACGAACTCCTTGAAGGCGGCGGACTGGCCTTCCGAGGGCAACTGGCCCGCGATGCGGGTGGCGACCTCGGTGATGCGCGAGAAGCTGCCCACCGGGTTGTAGCGGGCGGAGATCTCCGGATGCCCGAGGTGGAACATGAAGAACTCCCCTGCCCGTCCCGCCCGCTCGGCTTCCGCAAACACGCGGCGCAGCAGATCGACGTCGCCCTTCGGATCGAAAACGATCACGACCTCGCCGCGACGGATGTCCTGGGCGATCAGCAGTTCGGCCAGCCGTGTCTTGCCGACGCGCGTGGTGCCCAGCACCAGCGTGTGCCCGACTCGATCCTCCAGGTCCATCCAGATCTCGGTCTCGTCGGGCTCGACACCGTGGATCGCGGGATCTCCGCCGACACCACCGGTGTCTTCCGCTGTGGGTACGAACGCCGCCAACACACCTGCGAAACCTCCGCCCTGAAGCAGCGGCCGGTTCACTGGAAGCCTCGCCTCGAACAAGCGTTGGGTGTGGCGCTGGTCCCACCGAAACCCGCGCCCCAGAAAGAGCCGATCCGCCGACCAGGGAATGTCGGCAGAGCCCAACTCATAGCGCCGCCGGCGGCGCAGGTTGGCGCGATAGCGCAGCGTGCTCAGTCCGGCCGCGCCGCGCCACGCCGCGTGGCCCAGCAGCAGGCCTGCAAGCGCCAGGTGCCAAGGAGGAGAGATCAGAAAGAGCCCTGGGCTGCTCAGAATCAGGGCCGCGCCCAGTGCCGACACCGAGGCCGCGCCGAGTTCGTGCGCCGGCCGCAGCCGGGCTTCCAGCGGATAGCCCATCACTCCGCGGCCGCCGCGGCGTCACCGACGCGCACGAGCGCCGAGTTGATCGGCGGTACCGGATCAACGAACCGCTGTGGCGCAAGGATCACGACGCCGTGGATGCGAGCAGCCGCGCGCCCGTCCTGCTTCCACGCATAGCCGTGCAGGTTCACGCCGCCATCGGCCCGCAGGTGCCATCCGGCCCGCAGGACCTCGCGCTGCAACCGCTTGGCGGCGTCGCCGGGCTCAGCCGGGCCGGCGCCTTCGCGCCGGATGAACGCCCGGAAGATGCCCGGTGATGCGAGCAGTAGGCCGTCCTCGACCCCGTGCACGAGCGCGCCGCGCATGTTCACCGGCAAGGTTCCGTCGGCGATCCCCTGCCGCACCCACTCCATGAAGCGTCGCGGTCGCTCGGCACCCGCCGCGTCGACGCCGTCGAGGAATTCGGGTCCGTCAGCCTCGGGCGCGATAGGCGCCGTCTCAACGCCCGACTCCACCGCGCCGGCGATCGACTCCGTCTGTGCACGAGGCACCGCCGCCTCAGCACGCGGGCGCCCGCCGGTCGCCGCGCGCTCCAACAGTTCGGCAATCGCGCTGGACGCATCCGCGCTGCCCGCCAGCACGGCGCGCAGTTCCTCCATCAGCGGAGGATGTTCGGCCAACCAGGCCTGGACGATCGGCGGCACCCACCGCTCGAACATTCGCACCCGGTTGTCCGACGGACCTCCGCGGGCATCGCGCAGCAGCGCTGCCGCGAACACCGCATAGGTCCATCGATGCGCGAGCGCGCCCAAGATCTCGGGTGGCGCGTTGCGCGGCAGGATCTGGCCGCGCCGGTGATCGAGTGCGCGCAGCGCAGTCACGAGCCCGCGCTGCAGTTGCCCACCGGGACCACCGTATCGACTAGAGCCCGGTACCGGCCGCAGCTGCACGAACTCCGCATAGCCGTCGATCAGCGGCCGCGCCGCCAGCGCGAAGCTCTCCGCCGGAAACCCCATCCTGACGCGAAGCAGGACGATCAGGTTCGCCGCCCCGCTGCGATCGATGATCGCCTGCATGGAGAGCGCCGGCCGCTCGGACACGAAGGGCGACCCGATCACTCGCGGCGACGCAGACCCGGAGGGCATGTCGTTGAAGGTCATTCGACCAGTATTCCGGGCGGCTTGACGGCCATCAGCTTCGATCGAAGCCTCGACCAGGACCCGATGTCCTCTTGACGAGTTCGACCGAGCTTCGTCGTGAGCCACGCCGCAGCGTCGGCTCCTCGCATCGGCCGCTCGTCGCACATCGGCGGCAGAGAGTCCGCGCCGATGCAAGCCGGATTCGGGGCTTCATCGAAGCCCCGATGGAGCCTGATTCGCACGTGCTCGCTGCCTAGGATGGCAACGCAATGCGGCTCGCTCGATGCGCCGCACATCCGCGTCAACGTGAAGGGGGTTCCGATTGCGCAAGACAGCGAGCTGGGCGCCGACAGCAGGAGTCATCACCGCGATCGTCACGCTCGCGGCCCTGCCCGCCCACGCTTGCTGGCACGAGGCGGCCGCGCGCTACCGCGTCAGCAGCGAGTTGCTCTACGCGATCGCGCGCACCGAATCGGCACTCGACCC
>JAGOAS010000012.1 GCA_017983795.1 Piscinibacter sp. | reverse complement strand
GGCCAGCAGCAGCGCGTGGCGCTGGCGCGCAGCCTGGCCAAGCGGCCGCAGCTGCTGCTGCTCGACGAGCCGCTGGGCGCGCTCGACAAGAAGCTGCGCGAGGAGACGCAGATCGAGCTCGTGAACATCATCGAGGAGGTCGGCGTGACCTGCGTGATGGTGACGCACGACCAGGAGGAGGCCATGACCATGGCCTCGCGCATCGCCATCATGAGCGAAGGCCACGTGCTGCAGGTGGGCGCGCCGTCCGACATCTACGAGACGCCGGCGACGCGCTTCGTCGCCGACTTCATCGGCAACGTCAACCTGATGGACGGCACGCTCGCCGAGGACGAGGCCGACCACTGCGTGATCGACTGCGAGGACCTCAAGCACTACGTCGGCCACGGCATCACCGGCACGCGCGGCATGGCGGTGTCGGTGGCGGTGCGGCCGGAGAAGATCCACCTCTCGCGGCACGCGCCGGCCGACGAGGACCACAACCGCGGCTTCAACCGCGCCAAGGGCGTGGTGAAGAACCTCTCCTACTTCGGCAGCTACACCGTCTACCACCTCGAGCTGCCCTCGGGGCGCATGCTGAAGGTCAGCCAGAACAACACCCAGCGCCACCGCGAGCACGAGCTCACCTGGGGCAGCGAGGCCTGGGCGCACTGGTCGCGCATGTCGCAGGTGGTGTTGACCCAATGAGCGCCGCATGAACGCCCTGCGCAAGCTCCTCGCCTGGCTGGTGCGCGGCCGCACCGCCGTGATCGGCGTGCCCTACCTGTGGCTGCTCGCCTTCTTCCTGTTCCCGTTCCTGATCGTCTTCAAGATCAGCGTGTCGGAGATGGAGGGCGTGGTCTTCAAGGACGTGCTCACGTTCACCGACGGCGTGCTCGCGCTCACGGTCAAGCTGTCGAACTACGTCTTCATCACGCAGGACGAGCTCTACTTCCTGACCTACCTCTCGAGCATCAAGTACGCGGCCATCACCACGCTGCTGTGCCTGCTCATCGGCTACCCCTTCGCCTACTTCATGGCGCGCGCCAAGGCGACCATCCAGCCGGCGCTGCTGATGCTGGTGATGCTGCCCTTCTGGACGTCCTTCCTGCTGCGCGTCTACGCCTGGAAGGGCCTGCTCACCGAGCACGGCTGGGTCTCGGAGCTGCTGATCGCGCTCAAGCTCGATCACCTGCTGCTGGCCATGGGCGTGATCCCGGCGCTGGGCAAGTTCATGAACTCGCCCTTCTCGCTGGTGCTGGGCATGGTCTACACCTACCTGCCCTTCATGATCCTGCCGCTGTACGGCAACCTCGCCAAGCTCGACCTGCGCCTGCTCGAGGCCGCGGCCGACCTCGGCGCGACGCCCTGGGTGGCGTTCTGGAAGGTGACGGTGCCGCTGTCCAAGGCCGGCATCATCGCCGGCGCGATGCTGGTGTTCATTCCCTGCATCGGCGAGTTCGTCATCCCCGAGCTGCTCGGCGGCCCGCAGACGCTGATGATCGGCCGCGTGCTGTGGGACGAGTTCTTCAGCAACAACGACTGGCCGATGGCCTCCAGCGTGGCGGTGGTGATGATCCTGCTGATCATCGTGCCGCTGGCCATCTTCAACCGCTACCAGGCGCAGGCGCAGGAGGCAAGGAAGTGAGCGGCAAGGCAGTCTTCGGCCCGGCGTTCGCGCGCGGCTTCTCCAAGGCCTGGCTGATCGGCGGCTACGTCTTCCTGTACCTGCCGATCTTCGCGCTGGTCATCTACTCCTTCAACGACTCGCCGATCCCGAACCTGTGGGCCGGCTTCACGCTGAAGTGGTATGCCGCGCTGCCCAACGACCGCGAGATGATCGCCGGCCTCTGGCTCAGCCTGAAGACCGCCTTCTTCACCGCCTGCGGCTCGGTGCTGCTGGGCACGCTGGCCGCCTTCGCGCTCGTCAAGTACCGGCGCTTCACCGGCCGCACGGCCTTCAGCGGCATGGTCAACGCGCCGCTGGTGATGCCCGAGGTGATCATCGGCCTGTCGCTGCTGCTGATGCTGGTGTCGGTGCAGCGCGTGCTGGGCTTCCCCGAGCGCGGCATGCTGACCATCTGGCTCGGCCACCTGCTGCTGGGCATGGCCTACGCCACGGTGGTGGTGCAGGCGCGCCTGCAGGATCTCAACCCGCAGCTCGAGGAGGCGGCGATGGATCTGGGCGCCAAGCCGCACCAGGTGTTCTATCTCGTCACCCTGCCGATGATCGCGCAGTCGATGCTGTCGGCCTGGCTGCTCACCTTCACGCTGTCGCTCGACGACGTCGTGCTCTCCGCCTTCCTGTCCGGCCCCGGCGCGACGACCATGCCGCTGGTGATCTTCTCGCGCGCACGCCTGGGCCTGAACCCGAGCGTGAACGCGGTGGCCACCATCATCGTGCTGGTGGTCTCGGTGGGCGTGGTGCTGGCGAGCCTCGCCATCGCCCGCGCCGAACGACGCCGCAGCCAGGAACTCGCCGCCGCCGCGCGCGGCGGATGACGCGCCCCGAACCGAACCGAACGTCCCACGCAACGATTGACCACACGAGGAGAACCCGAAATGAAACTCTGGCAACCCACCGTCCTCGCCCAGGCCGCCCTGCTCGCGCTCGGCGCCAGCTTCGCGAGCGGCGCCGCGGCGCAGTCGAACGCCGACCTGGTCAAGGAGATCCAGGAGCTCAAGAAGCGTGTGGCCGAGCTCGAAGGCAAGCAGAAGGCCGACGCCGCCGCCAAGCCCGCGGCCGGACAGTGGGGCATGACGCCCGAGCAGGCCGCCGAGTTCAACCGCATCGCGGTGAAGACCGAGGCGATGGAAGACGCGCGCGACGCCATGGGCCTGAAGAACCTGAAGATCTCGGGCTACATGGACCCGACCTTCATCTACAACAAGAGGCAGGACACGGCGGGCTTCCAGTTCCTCAACCGCGTCGAGTCCGACGGCTACAACTACGACAACTCCTACTTCGGCGCCGCGGTGCTCGACTTCACCAAGGAGACCGACTCCGGCACGCGCTGGCGCCTGACGCTGGCGCCGAACCGCGGCGTCGGCTCGGTGTTCGACGGCAACTCGCCGATCCACGAGGCCAGCGTGTCGGTGCCCATCACCGACCTGCAGACGCGCTTCATCGCCGGGCAGTTGCCCGACTGGTCGGGCTACGAGTACCTGCAGCCCACGCTCAACAAGCTGATCACCCACAACCTGCTGTTCGACTTCACGCTGCCCACCGCCTACACCGGCGCCGGCATGGAGATCACCAGCGGCAAGTGGATCGTCAAGGGCGTGCTGGCGAACATGAACACCAGCAAGAAGAGCTCGGGCAACAAGACCCCGGTGATCGCCTACCGCGTCGACTACGCCAAGGGCGAGTTCCAGGGCTTCGGCTTCGCCGGCGTGCACGGCAAGGCGGCGAACTTCCGCGCCGACGACGGCGTGGGCAACCCCGTCACCGGGCTGCCCTACGACCTGAAGGACACGCGCGTCGACCTGCTCGAAGGCGATGCCTACTTCATCCGCGGCGACTGGACGGTGCAGGGCCAGCTGAGCTTCGGCCAGCAGAAGAACGCGGCCATCACCGCCGATCCGACCACGGGCGAGCTGCGCACCGCCAAGTGGTGGGGCCTGTCGACGCTGGTCGCCTACAAGTGGGATCCGCGCTTCGAGACCACCGCGCGCCTCGATTTCATCAACAACAAGAAGAACGGCGGCGGCCTGCTCGGCTACAACTTCGCCGACGGCCGCAACGGCATCGGCCCCGATCTCGCCGGCGATCCCGAGAAGGGCGCCAACCGCACCGCCCTCACCCTGGGCGCCGCCTACAACTTCAACCTGAACACCACGTTCAAGGTCGAGTACCGCATCGACCGCGCCAACCTGCCCGTCTTCCTGGATGTGAAGGATGGCAGCTATAGCAAGACCAACCAGCTGTTCGGCGCCTCGGTGCTGGTCTTCTTCTGACCCCGTGCCTGCCGCAGCCGCGGCAGGCGTTCCGTCGACGCGCCTCCCGCGGCTCCACGAGGGCCGCGGGCGCGGTGTCGTCCGCATTGCCGAAAAGGACTCTCCATGAACAAGCCCGCCCCCGACTGGCACGCCGCCGCATCGGCGCTGCGCATCGACGGCCGCGCCTTCGTCGGCGGCCAGCGTGTCGCCACTGCCAGCGGCGAGACCTTCGCCAAGACCTCGCCGATCGACGGCCGCATGCTGGGCGACATCGCCCGCGGCCGCGCCGAGGACATCGATGCCGCGGTGGCCTCGGCGCGCGCCGCCTTTGCCGACGCGCGCTGGGCCGGCAAGGCGCCCGCGGCGCGCAAGAAGGTGCTGCAGCGCTTCGCCGAGAAGATCCTCGCCGCCCGCGACGAGCTCGCCCTGCTCGAGACGCTGGACATGGGCAAGCCCATCCAGTACAGCCTCGCGGTCGACGTGGGCGCCACCGCGCGCACCATCGCCTGGTACGCCGAGGCCGTGGACAAGATCTACGACGAGGTCGCGCCGACGGCGGCTTCGGCGCTGGCCTTGATCACGCGCGAGCCGATGGGCGTGATCGGCGTGGTCGTGCCCTGGAACTACCCGATGATCATGGCCGCCTGGAAGCTCGGCCCCGCGCTCGCCGCCGGCAACAGCGTGGTGCTCAAGCCCAGCGAGAAGAGCCCGCTCACCGCCTTGCGCCTGGCCGAGCTGGCCATCGAGGCCGGCCTGCCCGAGGGTGTGTTCAACGTCGTGCCCGGCTACGGCCACGAGGCCGGCGAGGCGCTGGCGCTCCACATGGACGTCGACGCCATCGGCTTCACCGGCAGCACGCGCGTCGGCCGCAAGATGCTCGAGTACGCCGGCCGCAGCAACCTCAAGCGCGTCTACAACGAGCTGGGCGGCAAGTCGGCCTTCGTGGTGTTCGACGACTTCGCCCATGTCGAACGCGCCGCCAAGACGGTGGCCGGCAGCATGTTCTTCAACCAGGGCGAGAGCTGCAACGCGCCCTCGCGCGTGCTGGTGCACGAGAAGGTGGCGGATCGTTTCCTCGAAGTCGTCGCCGCCGAAGCGCCCAAGTATGCGCCGGGCGATCCGCTCTCGGGCCACGCCGAGATGGGTGCGCTGGTCGACGAGACGCAGATGAAGACCGTGCTCGGCTACATCGATGCCGGCAACAGCGAAGGCGCCAAGCTGCTCACCGGCGGGCAGCGCGCGCGCGCCGAGACCGGTGGCTTCTACGTGCAGCCCACCGTGTTCGAGCGCGTGCGCAACGACATGAAAATCGCCCGCGAGGAGATCTTCGGCCCGGTGATGAGCGTGATCCGCTTCAAGGACGAAGCCGAGGCCATCGCGCTGGCCAACGACTCCAGCTACGGCCTGCAGGCCAGCGTGTGGAGCGACAACGTCAACCGCGCGCACCGCGTGGCGCGCGCGCTGCGTGCCGGCACCGTGCACGTCAACCAGTACGACGAAGACGACATCACCGTGCCCTTCGGCGGCTACAAGCAGAGCGGCAACGGCCGCGACAAGAGCCTGCACGCCTTCGACAAGTACACCGAACTGAAGACGACGTGGCTGCGCATCGACGCGGCCTGAGGAGATAACGATGAACCATTCCCTGAACGAACAACTGATGGCCCGCAAGGCCGCTGCCACCGCACGCGGCGTGGGCGTGATGGGTACCTTTTTCGCCGACCGCGCCGACAACGCCGAGCTGTGGGACGTGGAAGGACAGCGCTTCATCGATTTCGCCGGCGGCATCGCCGTGATGAACAGCGGCCACGGCCACCCCAAGGTGGTGGCCGCCATCGAGGCGCAGCTGAAGAAGTTCACCCACACCTGCTACCAGGTGGTGCCCTACGAGAGCTACATCGCGCTGGCCGAGAAGCTCAACGCGCTGACGCCGGGCTCGCACGCCAAGAAGACGGCGCTGTTCTCCACCGGCGCGGAAGCGATCGAGAACGCCATCAAGATCGCGCGCTCGTACACCAAGCGCTCGGGCGTGATCGCGTTTTCCGGCGCCTTCCACGGCCGCAGCCTGTTCGCCGTGTCGCTGACCGGCAAGGTGGCGCCCTACAAGCTCGGCTTCGGGCCCTTCCCGCCCGAGATCTACCACGCGCCCTACCCCGACGCGCACACCCCGCTGGCCGAGGTGAAGAAGGCGGTGCACCACATCTTCAAGGCCGACATCGAGCCGAGCCGCGTCGCCGCGATCGTGTTCGAGCCGGTGCAGGGCGAAGGCGGCTTCAACGTCATCCAGGCCGAGGCCGTGCGGTGGCTGCGCCAGCTGTGCGACGAGCACGGCATCGTGCTGATCGCCGACGAGATCCAGACCGGCTTCGGCCGCACCGGCACGATGTTCGCGATGGAGCATTTCGGCGTGGTGCCGGATCTGATGACCATCGCCAAGTCGCTCGCCGGCGGCGTGCCGCTGTCGGCCGTCACCGGCAAGGCCGAGATCATGGACGCGCCCGCGCCCGGCGGCCTGGGCGGCACCTACGCCGGCAACCCGCTGGCCATCGCCGCGGCGCACGCCATCATCGACGTGATGCGCGACGAGAAGCTGCCCGCGCGCGGCCAGAAGCTCGGCGACCAGCTCAAGGGCGTGCTCGACGGCATGCGCACGGAGGTGCCGCAGATCGCCGACGTGCGCGGCCTGGGCGCAATGGTGGCGGCGCAGTTCAACAAGCCCGGCAGCGGCGAGCCCGACGCCGACTTCACGAAGAAGGTGCAGGCCGAAGCGCTCAAGCGCAAGCTCATCCTGCTGACCTGCGGCGTCGATGCCAACGTGGTGCGCTTCCTGTTCCCGCTGACCATCCAGCAGAACGTATTCGACGAGGCGATGAGCATCCTGCGCGATTCGCTGAAAGCCGCTGCCGCGTGAGCGCCGACGCGGTCGACGCCATCGACGCCCTGCGCGAGCGCCTTGCCGCGCAGGGCGTGCACACCCTGGTCGCGCAGTTCACCGACCTGAACGGCGTCGCCAAGGGCAAATATCTTCCGCTCGCTCAACTGCGCATGCTGGTCGAGACGGGCGCCGGCTTCTCGGGGCCGTCGATCGCCGGCACCGGCCTGCCGCGCATGGGGCCGCGCTCCGAGTACTACGGCCGCGGCGACGTCACCACCGCACGCGCCCTGCCCTGGATGCCGGGCTATGCGCGCCTCGTGTGCGACGGTTTCGTCGCCGGCCAACCTTTCGACGCCTGCCCGCGCCAGGTGCTGCGCCGCCAGATCGCGCGCCTGGCCGAACGCGGCTGGTCGCTGCAGACCGGCATCGAGCCGGAGTTCTTCCTGCTCCAGCGCGGCGAGCATGGACTCGAACCCGCCGACGCGCAGGATCGGCTCGCCAAACCCTCCTACGACCTCAAGAGCCTGCCGCGCCAGGCCGCGTTCCTGCACGAACTGGCAAGCGCGCTGACGGCCTGTGGCCTGCAGGTCTTCCAGATCGACCACGAGGACGCGCAGGGCCAGTACGAGCTCAACTTCCTGCACGACGACGCGCTGGCCAGTGCCGACCACCTGATGCTCTTCAAGCTCGCCGCGCATGCGCTGGCGGAGCGGCACGGCATGGTGTTCTCGATGATGCCCAAGCCCTTCGCCAACCAGCCGGGCAGCGGCATGCACTTCCACGTCTCGCTGTGGGAGGGCGAGCGTTGTCTGTTCGACGACACGACCACGCTGCGCCACTTCATCGGCGGCGTGCTGGCGCATTCGGCCGGCCTCGCGGCGCTGGCGGCGCCGACGGTGAATTCCTACAAGCGACTGGTCGTCGGTGAATCACTCTCCGGCACGAGCTGGGCGCCGGCCTATGTCGCGCACGGGCCGAACAACCGCACGGCGCTGGTGCGCACGCTGGCGGGCCGCTTCGAGTGGCGGCTGCCGGATGCCGCGGCGAACCCTTACCTCGCCACGGCCGGGCTGATCGCCGCCGGCCTGGACGGCATCGCCCGCAAGATCGACCCGGGCCCGGCCTGCGACGACGATCTCTTCGAGCAGCCGCTCGCCGCGCTGCGCGCGCGCGGCATCGGCGTGCTGCCGCAGAGCCTGGCCGACGCGGTGGATGCGCTCGAAGCCGACGCCGTGCTGTGCGAAGCGCTGGGCGCCACGCTGGCACACGAGTTCATCGCCGCGCGGCGCAGCGAGTGGCTCTCGTTCGCGCGCCACGTCAGCGAGTGGGAGATGCAGCGCTACGGCGATCGCTTCTGATGGTCGTGCACCCGGTTCCCTGGCTCTCCTACCTGTGCCTGGCCTCCGGCATGGCGCTGGTGGGCAGCTATGTGGGCCTGTCCAAGATCCTGGTGCTGGTGCTGCCGATCTTCCTGCTCGCCTGGCTGCGCTTCGGCATCGCCGCCGTCGCGATGGCCGGCTGGGTGAAGCGCCGGCCGGGCGAAGCGCCCTTGAGCCGGCACGACCGCTGGCTGCTCTTCCTCGAATCCTTCTTCGGCAACTTCCTGTTCTCGGTGTGCATGCTGTTCGGCGTGGCACGCACCTCGGCGCTGGCGGCCGGCGTGATCATGGCGGCGATTCCGGCGGTGGTGGCGATCCTCTCACGCTTCATCCTGCAGGAGCGCATCGCGCCGCGTGTGGCCATCGGCATCGCCTGCGCGGTGGGCGGCATCGCGCTGGTGTCCTTCGGCAAGCATGCGGGAGCTCAGGCCGATGCGGGCGGGCTGCTGGGCAATGCGCTGTTGCTGGGCGCCGTGACCTGCGAAGCGATCTACGTGGTGCTCGGCAAGAAGCTCGCCGCCAACGTCTCGCCCAAGCGCATCAGCGCGCTGATCAACCTCTGGGGCCTGCTGCTGGTGACGCCGTTCGGGCTGTGGCAGGCGCTCGGCTTCGATTTCGGCGGCGTGAGCGCCGCGCACTGGTGGCTGCTGCTGTTCTATTCGCTGGCGGCCAGCATGGTCACGGTGTGGCTGTGGATGACCGGCCTGAAGCACGTGCCGGCCTCGCAGGCGGGCGTATTCACCGTGATGCTGCCGGTGGCGGCGGCCGTCGTCGGCGTGGTGTTCCTCGGCGAGCGCTTCTCGCCGGCTCAGGCCGCCGCATTCGCGCTCGCGCTGGCGGGGGTCGTGCTGGCCACCTGGCCGGCGCGCCGCGCCTGATTCGCGAGCCCGGCAACCGCCGCGGGCGCGAGCGTCTTCAGCCTGTGGTCCGACCACACCTGGCGCCAGCGGCGCGCGCCGGGCTTGCCGTTCCACAGCCCCAGCATGTGGCGCGCGATGCGCGACCAGGGCTCGCCTTCGCGTGCCTCGCGCTCCATGTAGTCGACCATCGCGGCCTCGACCTGCTCGCGCGTGCGCTCCACGGCTTCCGCGCCGAGAAAGCGCGCATCCCATTCGGCCAGCAGCCACGGATGGTGATAGGCCTCGCGGCCGACCATCACGCCCTGCATGCCGGACTCGAACAGTGATTCGATCTGCGCGTTGCTCGTGACGCCGCCGTTGAGCGCGAAGCGCAGCGCCGGAAAGTCGTTCTGCAGCCGCGTCACGAACTCGTAGCGCAGCGGCGGCACTTCGCGGTTCTCCTTGGGGCTCAGGCCCTGCAGCCAGGCATTGCGGGCGTGCACGATGAACACCTCGCAGCCGGCCGCGGCCACCGTGCCGACGAAATCACGCACGAACTCGTAGCTCTCGATGCGGTCGATGCCGATGCGGTGCTTGACGGTCACGGGGATGCTCACCGCATCGCGCATCGCCTTCACGCAATCGGCGACGAGCTGCGGCTCGGCCATCAGGCAGGCACCGAAGGCGCCGCGCTGCACGCGTTCGCTGGGGCAGCCGCAGTTGAGGTTGATCTCGTCGTAGCCCCACTGCGCCGCCAGCTTCGCGCAGCGTGCCAGATCGTCGGGTTCGCTGCCGCCGAGCTGCAGCGCGAGCGGGTGCTCCTCCTCGTGGTAGTCGAGGTGGCGCGGCACGTCGCCATGCAGCAGCGCGCCGCTGGTCACCATCTCGGTATACAGGCGCGTGCGGTGGGTCAGCAGGCGGTGGAAGAAGCGGCAGTGCCGGTCCGTCCAGTCCATCATCGGCGCCACGCTGAGGCGCCAGGGCGAAGTCATCGGGAGAGTCTGCGGGCCAGGGAGGCCCGCATTCTCTCAGGCTCGCCGCTTGGGCAGCTGGCCGAGCGCCGGGCCGCTCCCAAGCCGGCCAGCATCCCCTCGGGGGATCGTCCGGTGTACCCGCCGGACGAGGGGCAGACGTTCCCTCAGCGATCCCAGTGGCCGGGGCGCTCGCGCCAGCCGCGCCCGTCGCGCTGCCATTCGTGCGGCACCCAGCGATGGCCGGGGCGCGGCGCTTCCCAGTGCCCACCGATCCACATGTGACGGTTGGCGCGCCAGGTCCAGTAGCCGCCGATCCACAACCAGCCGACCACCGGCGGCGGCGGCGCATATTCGACCTGCGGCGGCGGCGGCGCCACGGCCACCGGTTCGCCGTAGTAGCCATAGGGCGCCGGCGCGACCACGCAGCCGGCCAGCGTGAGGCTCGCGGCGCAGGCCGCACCGAGAACCAGGGAACGGAAAGAAGCGGCCTTCATGGCGGGCTCCTCGGCAGTGGATTCACCACCGCAACGCGGCAGCGTGCCGCGTCGTGCACGCGTGCGGGCGCGCTTTACGTCGGCGACACAGTCGTGTCCGACGCGTCAGCGCCGCGGTCGCGCCCGGCGATGCGTGCGATGTCGTCGGCGAAACGCGGCCACAGCGGCTGCGGCAGGTCGTGGCCCATGCCGGGAATCAGGTCGAGCGTGGCGGCCGGGATCAGCCGCGCCAGCTCGCGCCCCGCCTCCACCGGCACGAGCGGATCGGCCAGGCCGTGGATCACCATGGTCGGCGCGCGGATGCCGGCGAGCAGCGCCGTGCGGTCGCCGTCGGCGAGGATGGCGGCCAGCTGGCGCGCGGTGGCGGCCGGCCGGTAGGCGCGCCGCACCGAGGCCGAGAGCCGCTCGCGCAGCACCTCGTTCTCGGTCGGGAAGCCCGGGCTGCCGATCACGCCGTAGATGTGCATGAAGTGGTCGACGATGCGCTCGTGGCTGTGCGGATCCTGCGGCCGCGAGAGCAGCGCCATGCGCACCTTCCAGCCCGGCTGCGGCAGCTGGCGCGCGCCGCTGGTGGTCATCATCAGCGTCAGGCTGCGCACGCGCTGCGGATGCCGCGCCGCGAGGTGCTGCGCCACCATGCCGCCCATCGAGGCGCCACAGACATGCGCGCTTTCGAAGCCGAGTGCCGCGATCAGGGCCGCGCTGTCGTCGGCGAGCTCGGCGAGCCGGTAGGGGCTCGCCACCGGCAGGCCCATGGTGTGGCGCAGCGCGGCGGCGGCGAGGTTGGGCACGCCCAGCGAGTCGAAGCGCTGCGACAGGCCGACGTCGCGGTTGTCGAAGCGGATGACGCGAAAGCCGCGCGCCACCAGCAGATCGACCAGCCCCTCGGGCCAGGCCACCAGCTGCATGCCCAGGCCCATGATCATCAGCAGCGGCTCGCCGTCGGGCGGGCCGCGGTCGTCGACCTCCAGGGCGATGCCGTTGGCGCTGACCTGCATCAGGTGGCTTGTTTCGCCTCGGCGTGAGGCGTGCGGAAGAACCAACGCCGCGCGCCGTGCGGCTCGAAGGGCTTCCAGTGGCCGGCGGGCTGGGCCAGCCGGTCGGCCACCGCGTACAGCGCCAGCGGATTCATGCCCATGCCGACGTGGCTCGCATGCAGCTCGATATTCTCCGCCTGCGGCCCCGGCGCGACCACGCTGCAGCGCCAGGCGACGATGCCGTCGCTGCGCGACCAGATCGAGGTCGTCGGCACCGGCGGCTCGCGGCGCAGCTGCGCCAGCACCTGCGGGTCGTGCACCGACTGGCCGCTGACCAGCTCGAAGAAGCGCCAGGCGTTGGTGGCACGCGGGTGGCCCGTGAAGGGCGTGCCCAGCGTGATCACGCAGCGCACGTGGTCGGGCAGTTCCTTGGCGAGCTCGCGCGCATAGAGGCCGCCCAGGCTCCAGCCGATCAGGCTGACCTTGCGCTCGTGCGCGTTGAACAGGCGCCGCACGTCGTGCGTGCAGCGCTCGAGCACGCCCTGGCGCGGGCCGAAGTTGAAGCCCTGGCCCCAGGGGTGGGTGACGTAGCCGAGGCCGTCGAGGAAGCGCCGCAGCGGCGCGGTGGTGAAGTCGTTCGCGCCGAGGCCGGGGAATACCAGCACCGGGTGGCCGTCGCCGCGCGGCAGCTTGCGCAGCCAGGGCATGCTGGCCAGCAGCGCGGCGTATTCCCACGGCGCGCGGCCTTCGAGGGCGAGCAGCAGCGCGTTGGGCGCGCGCAGATCCTCGAAGTGGAAATGATGGCCGTGGTGCGGGCTCGGATCGGTCTTGAGTCGCAGCATCCGGGGCATGTTAGCGGCTGGCCCGCTTCGCTGTTGGAGCGGCGGCCCTAGGCGTGCGTGTCGCCTTGGAGACAGACTTCTTCTTCGCGGGCGCGGCCTTCCTGCGTGGCGCGGCGGCCTTCTTCGCCGGCGGCGCGGCCGCTTCGGCGGGCGCGCTGGCCGGCAAGCCCTTGAACTCCTCGAAGGCCGTCTCGATCTGCGCGGCGAACTCCGCCACCTCGGGCATGGCGCGCGCGCAGGCCATCACGCCGACGTCGAGCGATTCGTCGTAGCTCTGCACCGTGACGTTGAGCGCCACGCCGTGCACCACGATCGAGGCCGGATGGTTGCTGAGCATCTTCGCCCCGGCCATGAACAGCGGCACCGTCGAGCCCGGCACGTTGGAGACCACGAGGTTGGCCACCGGCGGGATGCGATCGGCCATGCCGGCGCGGCCGTAGACGGCCGTCAGCGCCTCCATCAGCCAGGGCACGCCCATCGAGGGGAAATCGGTGGGCAGCAGATTCTTCACGCTGCCGATGGTGGCCTTCATCGCGGCGCTGGCCGCGAGCACGTGCGCCAGGCGCCGCGCCGGGTCGGCCAGGTGCGTGCCCAGGCTGATGAGCGACATCGAGGCCTGGTTGTTGGCCGCGGTGTCGCCCTTGGCGCGCAGCGAGATCGGCACCGCCGCCACCAGCGACTTGCGCGGCAGCGGCCCGTGCTTGACGAAGTGCCTGCGCAGCGCGCCGCTGATGACGAACAGCAAGGCGTCGTTGAGGCTGGCGCCTTGGCGGCGCCGCGCCGTGTTGAGCTCGGCCAGCGGCAGGCTCACGGTGGCGAAGGCGCGCGTGTCGGAGATGGTGGTGTTCAGGCGCGTGCGCGGCGCCAGGCCGAGGTTGCTGACGCTCTTCTTCGGCGCTGCGCCGCCGCTCAGGCGCGCCCACAGCGCGGCGCCGGTTTCGGCGAGGCTGCCGCCGGCGCTGCGCGCGGTCACCTGCGAGAGCGCCCCCACCGCAGCGGGCAAGGCCTTGACCAGGCTGCCGAGCTGCTCGAGCTGATGGGCGAGCGCGCCGCGCAGCATCGCCGTGGTGCCGAGCTGCCCCTTGCGGCGCCGCGTGGCGCGCGCCTCGATCGTGCGCGGCTGCGGGCCGAGGTCGAGGATTGCCTGCGCCAGCGCCACCGCCGCCTGGCCATCGACCGCCGCATGGTGCAGCTGGGAATACACCGCCACGCGCTTGCCGCCTTCCGGACCGGGCGCGAGGCCGTCGAAGACGTGGAACTTCCACAGCGGCCGGCTGCGGTCGAGCAGCACGGGGTGCAGTTCGCCGACGCGCTTCTCCAGTTCGGCCACGCCGCTGTCCGGCGGCATGCGGATCGCGACGATGTGTTCCTCGAGGTCGGGCTCGGCGTCGACCCAGGCCGGCGCCGCGAGGTTCAGCGGCATCCACGCCAGCTTGCGGCGCAGCGCCGGCACCAGCGGCAGGCGCGACGCGATGTGCGCTCGCAGCTCGGTGGCGAAATCACCGCGGTGCTCGCGCGGCAGCTCGTAGACGCTCAGTGCGCCGACGTGCATCGGCATCTCGGCGGTCTCCAGGTACAGGAAACTCGCGTCCAGCCCCGACAACTGCCTCATCGCTCCTCCGTGCTCTTCTCGCGGCGATGCTAAAGCCCGCGGCCGCAGGCTGCGGCGAGGGAAAGCCCGCTGAAGCCGTCAGAGCCTGCGCTCGCGCAAGGCCAGCAGTTCGTTGCCAGCCAGCGCCGCCAGCACCAGCGCGCCGCCCGCGAGCACGCTGGCACTCGGTGCCTCGTTCGCGCCCAGCCAGGCCCACAGCACGCCGAAGATCACCTCGAGCAGGCCGAGCAGCGAGATCTCGGGCGCGGGCAGCGAACGCGCCACCACCACGGCGAGCAGGCAGGGAATCGCCAGCTGCACGACGCCGAGCAGCGCGAGCAGGCCCAGATCGGCGGTCGTCGCCGCGAAGGGCAAAGCCGGCACGACGGTGGCGAGCGCGGAGAGCAACGCGCCGATCAGCACCGCCGGCAGCATGTCCTGCTGCGCGGCGCCGCGGTTGTGCTGCATCAGCGTCCAGTTCAGCGCCGCGGCGAGCGGCACGGCCAGGCCGATCGCCATGCCCAGCAGCTGGCGCGCATCGGCGCCGCTGACTTCGCGTGCATACATCCAGACGATGCCCGCGCCGGCCAGCACGATCGCGCCCCAGGTGCGCGCGGCGAGCCGGTGGCCGAGCGCGAAGCGCGCCGCCAGCGCGGTGATCAGCGGCGTGAGCGCGATCAGCACCAGCACGTTGGCCACCGTGGTCAGCGTCAGCGCCAGCATGAAGGCGGTGTACATCACGCCCCAGCACAGGCCCGACAGCCACAGCGTGCGGCCGCCCTCGCGCAGCGAGCGCGCGAGCTGCGCCGGGCCACGCAGCACGCCCAGCAGCAGCACCATCGCGACGGCGTTGAAGAAGCTGCGCCAGAACGTGACCTCGAAGCCGCGCGCGGCCTCGATGTGGCGCGACACCACGCCGGCGATGCTCCACATGAGCGTCACCGCCACCATGGTCAGCACCGCGCGGCGGTGCGTCATCGGCATCGCCGAGGCCTCAGGCGGCCTCGCGGCTGGCGCGCTTGCGCTCGTGTTCCTTGAGGTGGCGCTTGCGGATGCGGATCGACTTGGGCGTGATCTCGACCAGCTCGTCGTCGGCGATGAACTCGACCGCATACTCCAGCGTCAGCAGGATGGGCGGCGTGATCTTGATCGCGTCTTCCTTGCCGGAGACGCGGAAGTTGGTCAGCTGCTTGCCACGCACCGGGTTCACCACCAGGTCGTTGTCGCGGCTGTGGATGCCGATCACCATGCCCTCGTAGAGCGGGTCGCCGGCCTTGACGAACATGCGGCCGCGGTCGTCGAGCTTGCCGAGCGCGTAGGTGACGGCCTCGCCGTCGTCCTGGCTGATCAGCACGCCGTTCTTGCGGCCCTCGATCTCGCCCTTGAAGGGCTCGTAGCCGTCGAAGATGTTGCTGATCAGGCCGGTGCCGCGCGTCAGGTTGAGAAACTCGTTCTGGAAGCCGATCAGGCCGCGCGCCGGGATGCGGTACTCGAGGCGCACGCGGCCCATGCCGTCCGGCTCCATGTTGACCAGCTCGGCCTTGCGCTCGCCGAGCGCCTGCATCACCGCGCCCTGGTGCTGGTCTTCGACGTCGGCGGTGACCAGCTCGATCGGCTCGCACTTCTGCCCGTCCACGTCCTTGAACACCACGCGCGGCTTGCTGACGGCCAGCTCGTAGCCTT
This sequence comes from Piscinibacter sp., assembly GCA_017983795.1. Taxonomy (GTDB): domain Bacteria; phylum Pseudomonadota; class Gammaproteobacteria; order Burkholderiales; family Burkholderiaceae_C; genus Piscinibacter. Next base: position 105,334 of record JAGOAS010000012.1, on the reverse strand, counting down.
CGCGGCGCATGTTCTCCAGCAGGATGGTGAGGTGCAGTTCGCCGCGGCCGGAGACCTCGAAGACGCCGTCCTCGTCGGTGTCCTTGACGCGCAGCGCGACGTTGCTCTGCAGCTCGCGGTCGAGGCGGTCCTTGATCTGGCGGCTGGTGACGAACTTGCCCTCGCGGCCGGCCAGCGGGCTGGTGTTGACGCAGAAGTTCATCGTCAGCGTCGGCTCGTCGACCTTCAGCATGGGCAGCGGCACGGGATTCTCGGCGTCGGTCAGCGTCACGCCGATGCCGATGTTCTCGATGCCGTTGACGAGCACGATGTCGCCCGGGCCGGCTTCGCTGGCCTGCTTGCGCTCCAGGCCTTCGAACTTGAGCACCTGGTTGACGCGCGCGGTGAAGGGCTGGCTGTCCGGGCCGTTGTAGACGGCCACCGACTGCATGGGCTTGAGCGTGCCCTGGTTGACACGGCCGATGCCGATGCGGCCGACGTAGCTGGAGTAGTCGAGCGAGCAGATCTGCAACTGCAGCGGATCGGCCGCGCTGCCCTCGTGCGCCGGCACGTGCTGCAGGATGGCGTCGAACAGCGGCGCCATGTCGGTGCCGGTCTCGCCCTGCGTCAGCGTGGCCCAGCCGTTCAGGCCCGAGGCGAAGATCACCGGGAAGTCGAGCTGCTCCTCGGTGGCGTGCAGCTTGTCGAACAGCTCGAAGGTGGCGTTGATGACGTAGTCGCAGCGCGCGCCGGGGCGGTCGACCTTGTTGACCACGACGATGGGCTTGAGCCCCAGCGCCAGCGCCTTCTTGGTGACGAAGCGGGTCTGCGGCATCGGGCCTTCGACCGCGTCGACCAGCAGCAGCACCGAGTCGACCATCGACAGCACGCGCTCGACCTCGCCGCCGAAGTCGGCGTGGCCCGGGGTATCGACGATGTTGATGTGCGTGCCCTTCCACTCCACTGCGCAGTTCTTGGCGAGGATGGTGATGCCGCGCTCGCGTTCGAGGTCGTTGCTGTCCATCACGCGCTCGGCCACCTTCTCGTTCTCGCGGAAGGTGCCGCTCTGGCGCAGCAGCTGGTCGACCAGCGTGGTCTTGCCGTGGTCGACGTGGGCGATGATGGCGACGTTGCGGATCTGGCGGGTCATGCGGTGGTTCTCTCGGTGCGTTCGTTCACAAGGCCTTGCACCTCGGTCGGGCTCAGCAGCCTGGTGGAAATCAGTTCGCCGGCGACGATGTGCGCCGAGCCGAGGAAGGCGCGCGGCTCGGGGCCGAACACCCTCACCTGCGGCGCATCGGCGAGCGCGAGGCGGCGGCGCATGCCGGCGAGGAAGCGCGCGGCGTCTTCGGCACCCAGGCGCACTTCGGGGCAATCGGCCAGCAGCGCGTCGGCGGGCAGTAGTTGCGCATCGCGCTCGGCTTCGCTCAGGGCTTCGAGGGCTTCGAGCGTCACCGCGCCTTGCAGCGTCAACGCGCCCGAGCCGCTGCGGCGCAGCGCCGCAAGGTGCGCGCCGCAGCCCAGCGCCGCGCCGATGTCTTCGGCCAGCGTGCGGATGTAGGTGCCCTTGCTGCAGCGCACGTCCAGCACCCAGCGCTCGTGATCGCCTTCGACGATGTCGATCGCGTGAATCGTCACGCGGCGCGCTTCGCGCTCGACCTCGACGCCGGCGCGGGCATATTCGTAGAGCGCCTTGCCCTCGTGCTTGAGCGCCGAGTGCATCGGCGGCAGTTGTTCGATCTCGCCGGTGAAGCGCGCGCAGGCCGCTTCGACATCGGCGCGCGTCACGTTCACCGGGCGCGTCTGCAACACCTCGCCCTCGAGGTCGCCGCCGCGGCGCGTCTGGCCGAGTTTCAGCGTGGCGAGATAACGCTTGTCGGCGTCCAGGCTGGCCTGCGAAAACTTGGTCGCCGCGCCGAAGCAGATCGGCAGCAGCCCGCTGGCCAGCGGATCCAGCGTGCCGGTGTGGCCGGCCTTCTCGGCGCGGTAGAGGCGCTTGGCGCGCTGCAAGGCATCGTTGCTCGACAGGCCCAGCGGCTTGTCGAGCAGCAGCACGCCGTGCACGGCGCGCCTGGGGATGCGTTGCCGCGCTTGCACTCAGTCGTCCTTGGCCCGCGTCGCGTTGGCCTGGTTGATGAGGATGTTCAACTCGGCCGCACGCTCGGTGGTGCGGTCGAAGTGGAAATGCAGCGTCGGCACGGTGTGGATCTGCAGGCGCTTGAACAGGCCGTTGCGCAGGTAGCCGGCGGCCTCGTTGAGCGCCGCCTCGCACTCCGCCGGATCACCCACCAGCAGCGAGAAGTAGACCTTGGCGTGCGCGTAGTCGGCCGACACCTCGACCGCATGCAGCGTCACCATGCCGATGCGCGGATCCTTCAGCTCGCGGATCAGCTCGGCCAGATCACGCTGGATCTGGTCGGCGATGCGGAAGCCGCGGTTGGGGATGGATCGTTTGTGTCGCATGGTCTGCTCCTAAACACAAACCCCGCCCTCTTTTGGAAGGCGGGGTTCGGGACGAGGCCGGTTCCGCCTTACAGCGTCCGCGCCACCTCCTTGATCTCGAAGAACTCGAGCTGGTCGCCTTCCTTGATGTCGTTGTAGTTCTTCAGCTTGATGCCGCACTCGAAGCCTTCCTTGACCTCGCGCACGTCGTCCTTCAGGCGGCGCACCGACTCGACCTCGCCGGTGTAGACCACCACGTTCTCGCGCAGCAGGCGGAAGCGCGCGCCGCGGCGCACCAGGCCGGAGGTGACCATCGAGCCGGCCACCGTGCCGATCTTGGAAGCCACGAAGACCTGGCGGATCTCGGCGGTGCCGATCGCCTCTTCGCGCTGCTCGGGCGCCAGCATGCCGCCCATCGCCGCCTTCACCTCGTCGACCGCGTCGTAGATGATGTTGTAGTAGCGGATATCGACGCCGTTGTTCTCGGCCAGCTTGCGCGCACCGGCATCGGCGCGCGTGTTGAAGCCGACGATGATGGCCTTGGAGGCGATCGCCAGGTTGACGTCGCTCTCGCTGATGCCGCCCACCGCCGCGTGCACGATCTGCACCTTGACCTCTTCGGTCGAGAGCTTCTGCAGCGAGGTGGCCAGCGCTTCCTGCGAGCCCTGCACGTCGGCCTTGATGATCAGCGGCAGGCTCTGCACCTCGCCCTGGCCCATCTGCTCCATCATCGACTCGAGGTTCGCGGCCTGGCGCTTGGCCAGCTTCACGTCGCGGTACTTGCCCTGGCGGAAGGTGGCGATCTCGCGCGCGCGGCGCTCGTCGGCCAGCACCATGAACTCGTCGCCGGCCTGCGGCACCTCGGTGAGGCCCTGGATCTCGACCGGAATCGACGGGCCGGCCGCATCGGTCGGCTTGCCGTTCTCGTCGAGCATGGCGCGCACGCGACCGTAGCTCGAGCCGGCGAGCACCACGTCGCCCTTCTTCAGCGTGCCGCTTTGCACCAGCACCGTGGCCACCGGGCCGCGGCCCTTGTCGAGCTGCGCTTCGATCACGAGGCCCTTGGCGGGCGCCTCGACCGGCGCCTTCAGCTCCAGCACCTCGGCCTGCAGCAGCACCTGCTCGAGCAGCTCGTCGATGCCCTTGCCGGTCTTGGCGGAGACGGCGACGAACGGCGAATCGCCGCCGAAGTCTTCCGGCACCACTTCCTCGGCCACCAGCTCGCTCTTGACGCGCTCGACGTTGGCCTCGGGCTTGTCGATCTTGTTCATCGCCACGACGATGGGCACGCCGGCCGCCTTCGCGTGGTGGATGGCTTCCTTGGTCTGCGGCATCACGCCGTCGTCGGCCGCCACCACCAGGATGACGATGTCGGTGGCCTTGGCGCCGCGCGCACGCATCGCGGTGAACGCGGCGTGGCCCGGCGTGTCGAGGAAGGTGATCATGCCGCGCGGCGTCTCGACGTGATACGCGCCGATGTGCTGCGTGATGCCGCCCGCCTCGCCCGCCGCGACGCGGCTGGTGCGGATGTAGTCGAGCAGCGAGGTCTTGCCGTGGTCCACGTGGCCCATCACGGTGACCACCGGCGCGCGCTGCGTCTCCTCGTGCTGCTGCTCGTCCTGCTCCTCCTCGAGGAAGGCTTCCGGATCGTCCAGCTTGGCGGCGAAGGCCTTGTGGCCCATCTCCTCGACGACGATCATCGCCGTCTCCTGGTCGAGCTGCTGGTTGATGGTGACCATCTGGCCCAGCTTCATCAGCTGCTTGATGACCTCGGAGGCCTTCACCGACATCTTGTGGGCGAGGTCGGCCACCGAGATCGTCTCGGGGATGTGCACCTCCTGCACCACGGCCTCGGTCGGCGGCGTGAAGGTCGAGGCGCCCTCGCCGCGCTCGCCGCGGCGGCCGCCGCGCGGTGCGCGCCAGCCGGCCCGTGCGCCGCCGGCGGCGCTGTCGGTGCGGCCCTTGAGCGCGGTGCGCTTCTTGGCGGCATCGTCGGCCCAGCTCGACGACAGCTTCTCGGACTTGACCGATTTCTTGTCGCCCGGCTTGGCCGCGCCCGGCGCAGCGGTGGTGGTCGTGGCGCCCGGCGCCCCGGCTTTCTTGTGAATCGTGCCCTTGATCTCGGTGGCCGGCTTGGCCGGCTCCTCGGGCTTCTTGGCCACGAGCACCTTCTTGGGCGCGTTCATCATCTCGCGGATGGCGCGCGCCTCGGCCTCGGCGGCCTGGCGGCGCTTGGCGAGATCGGCAGCCTTCTGCGCTTCCTCGTTGGCCACGTCGGCGGCCTTGACGACGCGCAGCGCCGGCTTGGGCGGCTCGGCGGGTGCGGCCGGAGCCGGCGCGGGCGCAGCAGCGGCCTCCGCTGCGGCGGCCTTGGGCTTGGGCTCGGGCTTGGCCGCGGCGGCAGCCAGCGCCGCAGCCGCTTCCTCGGCGGCCTTGCGCGCGGCCTCGGCGGCGCGTGCCTCGGCGGCCTCGCGATCGCGCTTCTCCTGCTCCTCGCGCTGGCGGCGCTTCTCGGCCAGGTCTTCCTCCTGGCGGCGCAGCAGCTCGGCCTGGGCGCGCGCTTCTTCCTCGCGGCGCAGCAGTTCGGCCTCGTCGATCACCGGCGCGGCGGGCTCCTCGGCGGGCACGTCGTCGCGCTTGACGAAGGTGCGCTTCTTGCGCACCTCGACCTGGATGGTGCGCGCCTTGCCGCTCGCGTCGGCCTGCTTGATCTCGCTGGTCGATTTGCGCGTCAGCGTGATCTTCTTGCGCTCGCCGCCGGCGGTGCCGTGGGCGGAGCGCAGGTAGTCGAGCAGACGTTCCTTGTCGGCCTCGCTGAGCATGTCGTCGGCCGACGCCTTCTTGACGCCGGCAGACTGCAACTGCTCGAGCAGCGCCGTGGCCGGGCGGTTCAGCTCGGTGGCGAGTTGGGCGACGGTGGTCGAAGCCATGGGTGGAATCCTTGCTGGGGTCTAGCTCTGTCTCTCGGGGGGCGCTGGTCTCGTGCTCGTGCTCAGGCGGTGAACCAGTGCTCGCGCGCCTTCATGATCAAGGCCTTGGCCTGCGCCTCGTCGACGGCGGTCAGCTCGGTCAGCTCGTCGACCGCCAGGTCGGCGAGGTCGTCGCGGGTGTGGATGCCGCCGGCGGCGAGCTTGGCGATCAGCTCGGGCGTCAGGCCCTTGCCTTCGAACTCCAGGTCGCGCAGGTCTTGCGAGACCTCCTCGACGCGCTCCTCGCGGGCGATCTCCATCGTCAGCAGCGCATCCTTGGCACGGGTGCGCAGCTCGTTGACGGTGTCCTCGTCGAAGCTCTCGATCTCGAGCATCTCCTGCATCGGCACGTAGGCCACTTCCTCGAGGCTGGTGAAGCCCTCGGCGATGAGGATGTCGGCGACCTCCTCGTCGACGTCGAGCTTCTCGACGAACAGCTTGCGGATGGTGTCGCTCTCGGCGGCTTGCTTGGAGGCCGATTCCTCGGCCGTCATGATGTTGATGCGCCAGCCGGTCAGCTCGGAGGCCAGGCGCACGTTCTGGCCGCCGCGGCCGATGGCGATGGCGAGGTTCTCCTCGTCGACCACCACGTCCATCGCGTGGCGCTCCTCGTCGACGACGATCGACTGCACGTTGGCCGGCGCCAGCGCGCCGATCACGAACTGCGCCGGGTCTTCCGACCACAGCACGATGTCGACGCGCTCGCCGGCGAGCTCGTTGGTCACCGCCGTCACGCGCGAGCCGCGCACGCCGACGCAGGTGCCGATCGGGTCGACGCGCTTGTCGTGCGAGACCACGGCGATCTTGGCGCGGCTGCCGGCATCGCGCGCGCAGCTCTTGATCTCCAGAAGGCCCTGCTCGATCTCGGGCACTTCCTGCGCGAACAGCTCGATCATGAAGCCCGGCGCCGAACGCGACAGGATGATCTGCGGGCCGCGCAGCGTCGGGTCGACCTCGAGGATGAAGGCGCGCACGCGGTCGCCGCTGCGCAGGTTCTCCTTCGGGATCATCTCGTTGCGGCGCAGCCGGCCTTCGACGCGGCCGGACTCGACCACGATGTCGCCCTTGTCGAGGCGCTTGACGGTGCCGACGAAGATCTTGTCGCCGCGCGAGAGGAAGTCGTTGAGCAGCTGCTCGCGCTCGGCGTCGCGGATCTTCTGCAGGATCACCTGCTTGGCGGCCTGCGCACCGATGCGGCCGATCGACACCGATTCGACCGGCTCCTCGATGTAGTCGTCGACCTCGATGTCGGGAATCTGCTCCTTGGCCTCGAACAGCAGGATCTCGGAGTCGGGCAGTTGCAGGCCGGCCTCGTCGGGCACCACGTGCCAGCGGCGGAAGGTCTCGTACTCGCCGCTCTCGCGGTCGACCGAGACGCGCATGTCGACCTCACCGCCATGCAGCTTCTTCGACGCCGAAGCGAGCGCGGCTTCGACCGCGCCGAACACGACATCGCGATCCACGCTCTTCTCGCGCGAAATCGCATCCACCAGCATCAACAATTCGCGGTTCATCGCTCACGACCTCCGTCAACTTCTTGTCCGGGCGCGGCCGCGTCGGCGGCGGGCTTCGCGGCAGCGGCACGCCGCCCCTTGAAGTCGACCACCGGCACCAGCCGGGCCTCGCGCACTTCGTCGAGTGAAAAATCCAGTGCCTGATCCGTCTTGCCGTCGTTGAAGACGAGGCGCCAGCCGTCACCGACTTCACCGGGCTGCAGCTGCAGCACGCCGCTGTACTTCTTGCGGCCCTGGAAGGCCAGCTTCAGCGTCAGCTCGATGGCCGAGCCGGCGAAGCGGGCGTAGTCGGCCGGCTTCTTCAGCGGCCGGTCCAGCCCCGGCGACGAAACCTCGAGCCGCGCGTAGGCGCAGTTCTCGACCTCGAGCACGTGCTGGAGCTGGCGCGTCACCTTCTCGCAGTCGTCGACGTTGACGAACTCGCCGTTCGGATCGTTGGCGACGCGGTCGATGTAGACGCGCAACAAGCCACCGGCGCTGCGCTCGGTGTCCACGAGCTCGTAGCCCAGACCGGTCACGGTGCGTTCGACGGCGTCTTGCCAACTCGTCACTGGTTCGTCAACCTTCGAAAAACGTTCAAGCAAAAAAAATGGGCTGGAAGAATCCGCCCACGCAGCTTTCTCGAAAACGGCAGATTGTAGCGCGCCCCGCAGGTACCGGCAAGCCGGCCGACTGTCAAGAGGGGTTGGCGCGGCAGTGGCGCATGCCAAAATCCGGACCCTTCCCCTCACGAACCAGCAACGCGGAGACTCCATGGGCTTTCTCGCCGGCAAGCGCCTTCTCATCACCGGCCTGCTCAACAACCGTTCGATCGCCTACGGCATCGCGCAGGCCTGTCATCGCGAAGGCGCCGAGCTGGCCTTCAGCTACCAGGGCGAGCGCTTCAAGGAGCGCATCACCGAATTCGCCGCCGAGTTCGGCTCGACGCTGACCTTCGATTGCGACGTCGGCGATGACGCGCAGATCGACGCGCTGTTCTCCGGGCTCGCCAAGAGCTGGCCGCAGTTCGACGGCTTCGTGCACTCGATCGGCTTCGCGCCGCGCGAGGCGATCGGCGGCGACTTCCTCGACGGCCTCAGCCGCGAGAACTTCCGCATCGCGCACGACATCTCGGCCTACAGTTTCCCGGCGATGGCCAAGGCGGCGCTGCCCTACCTGCGCGAGCGTTCATCGCTGCTGACGCTGTCGTACCTGGGCGCGGTGCGCTACGTGCCGCACTACAACACCATGGGCCTGGCCAAGGCCTCGCTGGAGGCCAGCGTGCGCTACCTGGCGCACTCGCTGGGCGCACGCGGCATCCGCGTCAACGGCCTGTCGGCCGGGCCGATCAAGACGCTGGCCGCCTCGGGCATCAAGGATTTAGGCAAGCTGCTGGCCGACTTCGCCGCGATGACGCCGATCCGCCGCGCCATCACGATCGAGGACGTCGGCAACACCGCCGCCTTCCTGCTGTCCGACCTGGCCTCGGGCATCAGCGCCGAGATCACCTACGTCGACGGCGGCTTCAGCCACGTGATGGCAGGCGCGAACGCCGCCTGAGCGGCGCGCTCGCGGATCCTCAGAGCGCCTGGAGAATCTCCCGGCGCTTTTGCTGGTACTCCTCTTCGCTGATCAGGTTGCGCTCGCGCAGGCGCTTGAGCGTCAGCAGGCGCTGCTCGATCTCGTCGGCGGAGGCCGGCGCCGCGGGGCGCGCGGCCGGTGCGGGCGCAGGCGCCGGCGCCGCTGCCGGTTGAGCAGCGGGAACTGCCGGCGGCAACACCACCACCGGCGCCGGTGCCGCCACCGGAGCGGCCGCCGCCCGCTGCAGCGGAATCGCCACCCAGTCGGCGCGCTTGAGCGTCGCGCCCGGATCCTGCAGCGCCACCGCGCTGGCGGTCGTGCGCGAGCCGAAGGCGAAAGTCGGCGGGATGCGCGAGCCGATGTAGGCGTTGACGAAGTCGCGCCGCGCATCGTTGACGATCAGGTTCAGCGCATCGCCCTGCACGAACAGCCGCGCGGTGAGCCCGGTGGGCGTGCGCAGGATGCCTTCGCCGCGCCGATGCGTGCTCAGCAACAGCAGGTCGTCGCCCGGCCCGGCCACCGACAGCGCCTCGGCGAGCGGCTCGATCAGGTCGCTCAACTCCTCGGGGTGGAACAGCGCGACGTTGTTCTTGCCGACCACCAGGCGCACCGGCGCCAGCAGCTGCCGCAAGGTCTCGGGTGCGATGGTGGCCGGCTGCTGGTTCGCCCCCGCCCCCGCTTCGCGCTCGGCGCGCTGGATGGCGGTGAATTCGCCGATGCGCCAGATGCGCCGCTCGGACGAGCTGGCCGGCTTGTCGGCCTGGCCGCTCTTGGCACCGAACAGGAAATCGGTCCAGGACGCCGCCCGGGCCGGGGCGAAGGCGATGCTCATGCCGAGGGAGAGGACGGCCGGTGCGAGCCAGCGCGGTGCGAAGGTCAAGGTCTTGTCTCCTAAAGGTCTTCGAGGGCCCGCGCCGCCCCGAGCAGCGCCGGCGAGGTGCTCGCCTGCACGACGAAAGTCGGGATGCCGCGCAGGTAGTCGCGGAAGCGCCCCTTGGCTTCGAAGCGCTCGCGGAACGCGGAAGCGTCGATGCGGTCGCCGAGCCGGGGCACGATGCCGCCGCCAATGTACATGCCGCCACGCGCCCCCAGCGAGAGCGCGAGATTGCCGGCCACCGTGCCGAGGAAGGCGAAGAAGAGTTCGACGGCCTGCACGGCGCGCGCATCGCCCGCCTGCGCGCGGGCGCTGATGGCGGCGGCGTCGAGCGCCTCCGCCGCGGCACCGTCGAGCTCGCACAGCGCGGTGTGCAGGTTCACGAGGCCCGGGCCCGAGACGGCACGCTCCGCCGAGGCGTGGCCGAAGCGCTCGCGCAGCCGCGCGATCACCGCATCTTCCAGCGGCGTGGTGCCGGCCAGCGTGACGTGCCCGCCCTCGCCGTTGATCGGGATGGCGCTGCGGCCGCCGTCGGCCGGCAGCAGGCCCGATACGCCCAGCCCCGTGCCCGGCCCGATCAGACCCAGCGGCGAACGCGCCACCGCGGTGCCCTGCCCGACCTGACGCACGTCCTCCGGGCGCAGCGCCGGCAGCGCCAGCGCCAGCGCGGTGAAGTCGTTGATCACGAGGAAGCGCGCCATGCCGAACTGCACACGCAACGCCTCGATGGAGAACTGCCAGTCGTGGTTGGTCATGCGCACCAGATCGCCGACCACCGGGTTGGCGATGCCGATCGCGCACCAGCGCGGCGCGGGCAGCTGGTGCGCATCGAGGTAGTGGCGCATCGCGTCCTGCAGCGAGCCATGGTCGGCGCAGGCGTAGCGGTCCAGCTGCGATGGCGCCTCGCACGGCGCAGCCAGCCACGCGAAGCGCGCGTTGGTGCCGCCGATGTCGCCCAGCAGGCGCGGGTAGCTGGCGGCGATCGGGTCGGACGGATCAGGCAGGGCCATGGTGTTCGTGGTGAAGGCGCGAAGGGTGCAACCGGGCGGTCAGCAAACTTCGCGCCGAACGCCCCGGCGCGTAGGCAAGCATCCCGTGGCGGGGCAATGTAGCCAAACTACGTTGCGCTGGCAATCAGAGTTCAGCGCTGATATTTCCTGCCTCTCGTTGAGCGGCCTCAATCCCCCATGGTGCTTGAGCAACACTGGTGCAAACCCTTGTTCACCCTTTGTAGTACCACTACTAAAGTCCGCCCGTCTCAAAACTACGCAACAACGTGTAGTTGCACTACGCACCGTGGAGCTTTGCGCCTTGATCGACACGTCGGCCCGCGCCGGCTCCGCGCTCCTGTTTTTCCCGGAAGAGCGAGTTGGCGCCGCCCCGCGAGGGGCGGCGCGTGTTTTCGCGTCGCTTCCGGCTCGCGCATGTCCCCCCGCCGGCGAAGGCCGGTTTCAGTCCCCCAAGCACAACCTCTGAGGAGTCAGCACGATGCACAAGTTCAAGAGATTGGCGATTGCCGCGGCCGCGGCGAGCGCCTTTGCCGCTCCGGCGGCATATGCCGAAGGCGTGGAGTTCCACGGCTACCTGCGCAGCGGCGTGGGCACCACCAGCGAGGGAGGCGACCAGAAGTGCTTCCAGATCGCGCCCACCAAGTACCGCCTGGGCAACGAATGCGAGACCTACGGTGAGCTGGCCCTGTCCGCGCCGTTCGGCAAGTCCGACGGCGGCGCCTGGGCCAAGTACAACATCATGCTGGCCACGATCGAGAACAACGGCCAGAGCGACTTCGAATCCGTCAACGGCGGCAAGTTCGACATCGCCAGCCGCCAGAACTACTTCCAGGCTGGCGGCTTCTTCGGCAAGGGCGCCTTCGAGGACGCCAAGATCTGGATCGGCAAGCGCTACTACAACCGCCACGACGTCCACATCACCGACAACTTCTACTGGAACAACAGCGGCCTGGGCACCGGCATCGAGGACATCAGCCTGGGCGCGCCCAAGCTGGCCTTCGCCTACCACCAGAACGGCAACGGCGCCAACAGCCTGAGCACGCGCCGCCTGTCGGCTCGCGTGTACGACATCGACACCAACCCGAACGGCAAGCTCGAGACCGAACTGGTCTACCTGACCGGCAGCACCGCCGACAAGACCGCGACCGCACCCAAGGAAGGTTCGGGCTGGGCGCTGTTCGTCGAACACACGCAGAGCGGCATCCTCAACGGCTTCAACAAGCTGGCCTTCGTGTACGGCGCCGATGACGCGGCCGGCGGCAGCTGGAACCCGACCTACTCGACCGCCGACGACGGCCGCAAGGGCGCCAAGGAGTACCGCTTCGTCGACCAGCTCTTCGTCGACCTGAAGAACGGCTGGTCGGGCATGGCCACCGCCGTGTACTCGGAGGTGAAGGACGGCGCAGGCAACAAGGCCAAGTGGTTCAGCATCGGCGCCCGCCCGCAGTACAACTTCACTCCGAACCTGAGCGTCGCCGTCGAAGGCGGCTGGGACCAGGTGAAGAGCGGCGGCCAGACCGCCAAGCTGGCCAAGCTGACGGTGGCGCCGCAGTACACGCTGTCCGGCGGCTTCTGGGCGCGTCCGGCCTTCCGTGCCTTCGCGACCTACGCCAAGTGGAACGACGCGGCCGGTGCCCAGGGCGGCGGCGTGTTCGCGCCGGACAAGAATGGCATGACCTACGGCGTGCAGGTCGAAGCCTGGTGGTGATCTTAGCCCGGCGCGGCGCGCGGGTGGCCACGAGCCGCCCTCGCCCGCGCCGCCTCGCACGGCTCCCAGGGCGTACGGCGTCGCGGCGCCGTTCCCCCTGCGTGTCGACCGCACACCCCACCCGCTCGCACTCCATGGCCAACCTGCTCCTCAAGTCGCTGAAGAAGGCTTTCGGCGATGCGGTGATCATTCCCGGCGTCGACCTCGAGATCCGCGACGGCGAGTTCATCGTCTTCGTCGGCCCCTCGGGCTGCGGCAAGTCCACCGTGCTGCGCTGCATCGCCGGGCTGGAAGACATCACCAGCGGCGAGCTCTACATCGGCGGCGAACTGGTCAACGAGGTGCCGCCGGCCAAGCGCGGCATCGCGATGGTGTTCCAGAGCTACGCGCTCTACCCGCACATGACGGTGGCCGAGAACATGGCCTTCGGCCTCAAGCTCGCCGGCTACACCAAGGAGCAGATGAAGGCGGCGGTCGATCGCGCCGCGCAGATCCTGCAGATCGAGCACCTGCTCGAGCGCAAGCCCAAGGCGCTGTCGGGCGGCCAGCGCCAGCGCGTGGCGATCGGCCGCGCCATCGTGCGCAAGCCCGGCGTATTCCTGTTCGACGAGCCGCTCTCGAACCTCGACGCGGCGCTGCGCGTGCAGATGCGGGTGGAACTGTCGCGCCTGCACAAGGAACTCAAGACCACGATGATCTACGTCACCCACGACCAGGTCGAGGCGATGACGCTCGCCAACCGCATCGTGGTGCTGAACAAGGGCGCGATCGAGCAGGTCGGCACGCCGATGGAGCTGTACCACACGCCGGTGAACCAGTTCGTGGCCGGCTTCATCGGCAGCCCGAAGATGAACTTCATCGCCGGCGAGCTGGTGTCCGCCACGACGACGCTGGCCACCGTCAAGCTGCACGAGGGCACGGTGGTGCAGGTGGCGGCCGACGCCACCGCGCTGCCGGTGGGCGCCAAGGTCACGCTGGGCGCGCGGCCCGAGCACATCGAGGCGAGCAAGGAACCGCCCGCGGCCGACAACGCCGTCAAGGGCCACGTGCAGCTCGCCGAGCACCTGGGCGACACCATCTTCCTGCACGCCACGCTGGCCGGCGCCACCGAGGCCATGACCGTGCGCACCGACCCCGACAACCCGGTCGACACCGGCGACATGGCCTGGCTGATGCTGCCGCCCAAGCGCTGCTTCCTGTTCGACGAACGCGGCCGCACCCTGTCGCGCGCCGCCTGATCTCTTGTTCCCTCACCCCTTGTTAGGAGAGCTCTCATGAACATTCCGCGTCAACGCATCCGCCTGCTCGCCGCCGCCGCCACGCTGGCGCTGGCCGGCGGCCTGCCCGCTGCCGCCCTGGCCGGCGAGCCCGGCAAGCTGCTCATCTGGATCAACGGCGACAAGGGCTACAACGGCCTGCAGAAGATCGGCGACGAGTTCGCCAAGAAGACCGGCGTGCAGGTGACGGTCGAGCACCCGGAAGACGCGCCGGGCAAGTTCCAGCAGGCCGCCGCCGCCGGCAAGGGCCCGGACATCTGGATCTGGCCGCACGACCGCATCGGCGAATGGATCGCCGGCGGCCTGCTGCAGCCGCTGACCCCGAGCAAGAAGCTGCGCGACGACATCGACCCGCTGGCCTGGAAGGCCTTCAACGTGGGCGGCAAGACCTGGGGCTACCCGATCTCGATCGAGGCCGTCTCGCTGGTCTACAACAAGGCCCTGGTGAAGACGCCGCCCAAGTCCTTCGAGGAGGTGATGGCGCTCGACAAGCAGCTCGCCAAGGACGGCAAGAAGGCCATCCTGTGGGACTACACCAACACCTACTTCACCTGGCCGCTGCTGGCCGCCAACGGCGGCTACGCCTTCAAGCTCAAGCCCGACGGCACCTATGACCCGGCCGACACGGGCGTCAACAACGCCGGCGCGGTGAAGGGCGCGGAGCTGCTGAACAAGCTGATCCGCGAGAAGTACATGCCCGAGGGCAGCGGCTACGCCGAGATGGAAGCGGCGATGGCGCAGGGCAAGGTGGCGATGATGATCAACGGCCCCTGGTCGTGGGACAACCTGAAGAAGGCCAACATCGACTTCGCGGTCGCCAAGATCCCGACGGTGGGCGGCAAGAAGGCGGCGCCCTTCGTCGGCGTGCTCGGCGCGATGCTCAACAAGTCGACGCCCAACAAGGACGTGGCGGTGGAGTTCATCGAGAACTACATGCTCAGCACCAAGGGCCTGAAGATGATCAACGACGACGTGCCGCTGGGCACGCCGGCGAGCAAGACGCTGTTCGCCGAGTTGAAGAGCGACCCCAAGATCCAGGCCACCATGGCCTCGGCGCAGGACGGCTCGCCGATGCCGAACAACCCGGAGATGGGGCGCTTCTGGTCGGCGATGGTCTCGGCGCTGGGCAACATCATGGACGGCCGCCAGAGCGCCAAGGAAGCGCTGGACGGCGCGGCCAAGCGCATCCTGGCCAAGTGATGTGAGAAGAGCCCGACGACGATGAGCGACGCCACGCTGACACCACCCGCGAAAGCCGAACGCCGCTGGCTAGCGCCCACGCTGCTCGCGCTGGTGATCGTGGCGGCGCTCTATCTCGTCGTCGTCGTCTACGCCACCGGCGAGGTGCTGCTCGCGCTCACGCTGCTCGTGATCGCGGCGCTGGCCGTGTGGATCTACAGCGCGAAGGCGACCTACGCCTTCCGCTATCTCTTCCCGGGCATCGCCGCGGCGCTGGTCTTCGTCGTGTTCCCGATGCTCTACACCATCACCATCGGGTTCACGAACTACAGTTCGCGCAACCTGCTCGAGTTTCCGCGCGCCGAGGCCTATTTCCTCAGCGACACCTTCCGCGCCGAGGGCTCGAGCTACGAGTTCAGCCTGCACCCGGCGGGCGCCGAATACCGCGGCCGGCTGGTCGATGCGGAGTCGGGCGCCGCCTTCCAGTTCGGGCCGCTGGCGCTCGCCGCCGACCGCCGCCTCGAGGTCGCGGCCGAGCCGGAGCCCGCCGGCGCCGCGGCGCTGCCCGAGCCGGTGACGCTCAAGGAACTGATCGGCCACCAGAAGGCGCTCAAGGGCATCACCGTGGCGCTGCCCGATGGCCGCAAGGTCGGCATGGCGGGCCTGCGCGAGTTCGCGGCCGTGCAGCCGCTGTGGGTGAAGCGGCCCGACGGCAGCCTGAAGAACCAGGAGAACGGCAGCGTCATCCGCGCCAACCCCGTGAGCGGCTTCTTCGAAACCGAGGCCGGCGAGAAGCTGCAGCCGGGTTTCCAGGTCGGCATCGGCTGGGACAACTACCGCCGCATCTTCACCGAGGCGCGCTTCCGCGAGCCGTTCGTGCGCATCTTCGTCTGGACGGTGCTGTTCTCGGCGCTGACCGTGCTGTTCGCCTCCTCGCTGGGCATGCTGCTGGCGGTGCTGCTCAACTGGGACGCGCTGCGCTTCAAGGGCAGCTACCGCATGCTGCTGTTCCTGCCCTATGCGGTGCCGGGTTTCATCTCCATCCTGGTGTTCAAGGGTCTGTTCAACCAGAACGTCGGCGAGATCAACCTCATCCTCTCGTCGCTGTTCGGCATCAAGCCGCAATGGTTCTCCGATCCGCTGCTGGCCAAGGTGATGCTGCTGATCGTCAACACCTGGCTGGGCTTCCCCTACATGATGGTCATCTGCATGGGCCTCATCAAGGCGATCCCGGCCGATCTCTACGAGGCCTCGGCGGTGGCCGGCGCGGGGCCGCTGACCAACTTCTGGAGCATCACGCTGCCGCTCGTCCTCAAGCCGCTGACGCCGCTGCTGATCAGTTCCTTCGCCTTCAACTTCAACAACTTCGTGCTGATCGCGCTGCTCACCGGCGGGCGGCCCGACTTCATCGATACCTCGGTGCCGGCCGGCACCACCGACCTGCTGGTGAGCTACACCTACCGCATCGCCTTCCAGGATTCGGGCCAGAACTACGGCCTGGCCGCGGCGATCTCGACCGTCATCTTCCTGATGGTGGCGGCGGTGTCGCTGGTGCAGATGCGCTTCACCAAGGTCGTCGAAGACGAGAAGCGCTGAAGGAGACACGACGCATGGCCATCGTCCTCGACCGTTCGCACCGCTGGCGCGTCGTCGCCGCGCATGTGTTCCTGATCTGCCTGTGCGCGCTGGTGATCTTCCCCTTCCTGGTGGTGATCTCGATCTCGCTGCGGCCGGGCAACTTCGCCACCGGCAGCATCATCCCCGACACCATCAGCCTGGAGCACTGGCGCTTCGCGCTCGGCCTGCCCTTCCAGGATGCCAACGGCCGCCTCGTCGAGCCGGATCTGCCGGTGCTGCGCTGGCTGTGGAACTCGGTGAAGGTGGCCACGCTGTCGGCGCTGATCTGCCTGTTCCTCTCGACCACCGCTGCCTACGCCTTCGCGCGCATGAAGTTCCGCGGCAAGAAGCAGGCGCTGACCGGGCTGATGCTGATGCAGATGTTCCCCTCGGTGCTGGCGCTGGTGGCGATCTACGCCATCTTCGACCGCATCGGCAACGCCTTCCCGGCCTTCGGCATCGACACGCACTGGGCGCTGCTGCTCGCCTACTCGGGCGGCATCGCGCTGCACATCTGGACCATCAAGGGCTACTACGACACCATCCCCTACGAGATCGAGGAGGCGGCCAAGGTCGACGGCGCCACGCCCTGGCAGGCCTTCCGCCTGGTGCTGCTGCCGATGGCGGTGCCCATCCTGATGGTGGTATTCCTGCTCGCCTTCATCGGCGCGATCATCGAATATCCGGTCGCCTCCATCCTGCTCAAGCGCCAGGATCTGCTGACCATGGCGGTCGGCTCGAAGATGTTCCTGTACGACCAGAAATACCTGTGGGGCGACTTCGCCGCGGCGGCCATCCTCTCCGGCCTGCCCATCACCATCGTATTCATGCTGGCCCAGAAGTGGATGATCTCCGGCCTCACCGCCGGTGGCATCAAGGGCTGAGCGCCTGCTAGCCTCTCCCTCCCCTCAACCCGACGACGAGGATTCCCATGAAGAAAGCCAACTTCGTTCTCCAGGCCCTGATCGCCGCCGCCATGCTGGCCCCGGCGCTGGCCAGCGCCGCGCCACCCGAAGGCAAGGTGCAGATCAACTACAACCGCTGCGACGCCAACTACGACGGCTGGGGCGTGCACCTGTGGAAGGACCCGGGCATTCCGCTGCCCGGCGTCGAGTGGCAGAACCCGATGATGCCCACCGGCAAGAACGACTTCGGCATCTTCTTCCAGGCCGACTTCAAGGAGTTCAGCAAGGGCAAGGTGAACTACATCGTCCACAAGGGCGACAGCAAGGACCAGGGCGGCCGCGACATGTCCTTCGACGGCAACACCGTCAAGGAGATCCGGGTCAACAACGGCGATCGCAAGATCTACACCTCGCTGGAAGACGCCCAGAAGGCGCGCGCCGAGAACCCCTGCAAGTGAACCTGCTGCCGTCGTCGTTGCGGCATCTGCTGGCCGCGCTGGCGCTCGGCCTCACGCTGCACTGCGCACCGGCTGCCGAGCCGGTGCCGGCCGACGTCGGCCCGGTGGCGGCCGCGCCGCCGGCCAGCGCCCTGCCCGCCGGCTGGGCGCAGCGCGGCGTATTCATGGAGATCCTGGTGCGCGCCTACCAGGACAGCGACGGCGACGGCATCGGCGATCTGGCCGGCCTGACAAGCCGGCTCGACTACCTGCAGGCCCTGGGCATCAAGGGCCTGTGGCTGATGCCCGTCTTCGAGAGCGAAGACCACGACCACGGCTACGCGGTCGTCAACTACCGCGCCATCGAGCCCGCCTACGGCACGCTGGCCGATTTCGATCGCTTCATCGCCGAGGCGCACCAACGCGGCATCGCGGTCATCCTCGACTATGTGATGAACCACGCGGCCGCGGCGCACCCGATCTTCGAGAGCGCCTACGACAGCCGCAAGTCGCCCTTCGCCGACTGGTTCATCTGGGCCGACGACAAGCCCCGCGGCTGGAACACCTTCGCCGGCGATCCCTGGCGCGAAGGCAACCAGCGCTGGTACTACGCGGTGTTCGATGCCGGCATGCCCGACTTCAACCTGCGCAACCCGAAGGTGGTCGACTTCCACCTCGACAACCTGCGCTTCTGGCTGAACCGCGGCGTCGACGGCTTCCGCTTCGACGCGGTGGGCGTGCTGTTCGAGAACAGCGCCGCCGCCTGGGAGAACCAGCCGGAGAACCATCAGCTGCTCAAGCGCGTGCAGACGCTGCTGGCAAGCTACGGCGAGAAGTACATGGTGTGCGAGTCGCCCAGCGACCCGGCGCCCTTCGCCACGCCCGAGTCCTGCGGCTCGGCCTTCGCCTTCGGGCTGCAGAAGCACATCGTCGCCAGCGCCAAGCTCGGCCGCCTGCGCGACGACGTGCTGTACAGCCTGCGCAAGCTGCCGGTGGCGCAGATGGCGACCCTGCTGGCCAACCACGACTACTTCGCCGGCGCGCGCCTGGCGCGGCAGTTCGAGGGCGACGAAGGCGGCTACCGCGCCGCCGCCGCCACGCTGCTGACGCTGCCGGGCATTCCCTTCATCTACTACGGCGAGGAGATCGGCCTCGGCCTCTCGGCGCCGGTGGCCAATGCCGACCAGTCGCTGCGCGGGCCGATGAGCTGGAGCGGCGAGCGCAACGCCGGCTTCACCACGGCGGACAAACCGTTCCGCGCCAACGTGGCGAACTGGCGCACGCACAACGTCGCCGCCGAGCAGGACGATCCGCGCTCGCTGCTGACCTGGTACCGCGGCCTGATCGCGCTGCGCAACGCCGAGCCGGCGCTGGCCCTGGGCAGCTTCACGGCGCTGTCGGTGCGCGACCAGCCGGTATTCGCCTTCCTGCGCGAGCACGAGGGGGCGACGCTGCTGGTGCTGATCAACTACGCGCGGGCGCCCGCCACGCACGCCCTGCCCGCCGGCTTCAAGGCGGCCGACTGGCAGCCGGTGTTTCCATCAGGCGCGGCCTCGCCGTTCGGCGCCGCCAATGCCGTCAAGCTCGCACCGCAACAGGTGCTGGTGCTGAAGAAGAAGCCGACATGACACCGCACGCCGATCCGCGCCTGCTCGCCGACATCGGCGCCACCTATGCCCGCTTCTGCATCGAGCGTGTGCCGGGGCGCTTCGAGCATGTCGCGGTGCTGCCCTGCGCCGACTACCCCGGCTTCACCGCGGTGGTGCAGGCCTATCTCGACAGCCTGCCGCAAGGCATCCACCCGCGCCACGGCGCGGTGGCCATCGCCAACCCGATCGAAGGCGACTGGGTGCGCATGACCAACCGCGACTGGGCCTTCTCCATCCAGGAGGCGCAGCGCCAGCTCGACCTCACCACGTTGCTGGTGGTGAACAACTTCACCGCGCTGGCGATGTCGCTGCCGCGCCTGGGCGCGGAGGGGCGCCACCAGGTCGGCGGCGGCGAGCCGCAGAGCAACGGCGTGATCGGGCTGATCGGCCCGGGCACGGGCCTGGGCGTCTCGGGCCTGATCCCGAGCGGCGACCGCTGGGTGACGCTGGCCACCGAAGGCGGCCACGTCAACTTCGCGCCCAGCGACGAGCGCGAGCTGCGCATCCTGCAGTTCGCGTGGAAGACCATGCCGCGCGTCTCGGCCGAGCGGCTGCTCTCCGGGCCGGGGCTGGAACTGATCTACCACGCGCTGGCGCAGGACCAGGCCGGCGCCGAGCCGCACCTGGCCACCGCGGAGATCGTGCGCCGCGCGCTGGCCGGCGGCGACAAGGTGTGCACCGAGACCATCGAGTGTTTCTGCGGCATGCTCGGCGCGATGGCCTCCGACCTCGCGCTGACGCTCGGCGCCACCGGCGGCATCTACGTCGGCGGCGGCATCGTGCCGCGGCTCGGCACGCTGTTCGACCGCTCGCCCTTCCGCGAGCGTTTCGAGGCCAAGGGCCGCTTCAGCAGCTTCGTGGCGCGCATCCCGACCTACGTGCTGACGGCCGAGAACCCGGCCTTCCACGGCGTCAGCTCGCTGCTGGCCGACCACGTGCCCGACCAGGAAGGCGGCAACCCGCTGCTCGAGCGCGTGCGCGCGGCGCGCGAGTCGCTCTCGCCGGCCGAGCGCCGCGTCGCCAACTTCGTGCTCGACAACCCGCGCACCGCGCTGAACGACCCGATCGCGCTGATCGCGCAGGGCGCCGAGGTCAGCCAGCCGACGGTGATCCGCTTCTGCCGCTCGCTCGGCTTCCAGGGCCTGGCCGACTTCAAGCTCAAGCTCGGCTCGGGCCTGACCGGCACGCTGCCGGTGCAGCGCAGCCAGGTGCGCCGCCAGGACAGCACCGGCGACCTCGCCGCCAAGGTGCTGGACAACACCATCTCGGCGATCATGCAGTTCCGCGAGACGCTCAACGTCGAGGCGGTGGACCGCGCCATCGAACTGCTGCGCCGCGCCAAGCGCGTCGAGTTCTACGCCATGGGCAACTCGGCGGTGGTGGCGCTGGATGCGCAGCACAAGCTGTTCCGCTTCCGCATCCCCTCGGTGGCGCACACGGATGGCTCGATGCTCGCGATGGCCTCCGAACTGCTCGGCCCGGACGACGTGGCGGTGTTCGTCTCCAGCTCCGGCCAGCCGCCCGAACTGGCGCGCGCCGCCGGCCTGGCGGTGGAGCGCGGCGCCGCGGTGATCGCGATCACCGCCGGCCAGTCGCCGCTGGCGCGCCGCGCCACGGTGTGCATCCCGGTCGAGCACAGCGAGGACGTGACCACCTTCGTCTCGATGATCTCGCGCATCCTCCACCTGCTGGTGGTGGACATGCTCTCGGTCGGCCTCGCCGTGCGCCGCGCCGGCGTCAGCGCGCTGGCCACGCCGCCCAGCGCGCAGCCCGGCTCGGCCGAGGGTCAGGTGCAGCCCGCGCCGGGCGTGCTGATCTCGCACATCACCTGATTCAGCTCTTCACGCAATCCACGTAGTAGCGCTTCGGCGTGCCGGCCGGCGCCTCGTCGTCGGACACCAGGCCGTGCACGTCGGTCGCGAAGCCGGGGAAGGCGGCATTGAACTCGCGCGTGAACTTGAGGTAGTCGACGATCTTGCGGTTGAAGCGCTCGCCCGGGATCAGGAGCGGGATGCCCGGCGGGTACGGCGTCAGCAGCGCGGTGGTCACGCGGCCCTCCAGCGCATCGACCTCGACGCGCTCGGTGCGGCGCTGCGCGATGTGCGCGTAGGCGTCGCTCGGCTTCATCGCCGGGTGCAGGTCGGACAGGTACATCTCGGTGGTGAGCCGCGCGATGTCGCCCTTGGCGTAGGTCTCGTGGATGCTCTGGCACAGGTCGCGCAGGCCCATGCGCTCGTAGCGCGGGTGCTGGGCGCAGAACTCCGGCAGGATCTTCCACATCGGCTGGTTGCGCGCGTAGTCGTCCTTGAACTGCTGCAGCGCCGTCAGCAGCGTATTCCAGCGGCCCTTGGTGATGCCGATGGTGAACATGATGAAGAACGAGTAGAGCCCTGTCTTCTCCACCACCACGCCGTGCTCGGCGAGGAACTTGGTGACGATGGACGCCGGGATGCCGGTCTTGGCGAACTTGCCCGTCACGTCCAGCCCCGGCGTGATGATGGTGCTCTTGATCGGGTCGAGCAGGTTGAAGCCTTCGGCCAGATCGCCGAAGCCGTGCCACTTCTCGCCGGCGCGCAGCATCCAGTCGTCACGGTTGCCGATGCCGGAGGCGGCCAGCTTGTCGGGCCCCCAGACCTTGAACCACCAGTCCTTGTGGCCGTAGTCCTTCTCGACCTTGCGCATGGCGCGGCGGAAGTCGAGCGCCTCGAGGATGCTCTCCTCCACCAGCGCGGTGCCGCCGGGCGCTTCCATCATCGCCGCGGCCACGTCGCAGCTGGCGATGATCGCGTACTGCGGGCTGGTCGAGGTGTGCATCAGGTAGGCCTCGTTGAAGAGGTGGCGGTCGAGCTTCTGGTTGACCGCGTCCTGCACCAGCACCTGCGAGGCCTGGCTGAGGCCGGCGAGCAGCTTGTGGGTCGACTGCGTGGCGAATACGAGCTGGTTCTTGGGCCGCTCGCGGTTCTTGCCCATCGCGTGGAAGTTCGCGTAGAACTCGTGGAAGGCCGCGTGCGGCAGCCAGGCCTCGTCGAAGTGCAGCGTGTCGATGTAGCCGTCGAGCGAGTGCTTGATGGTCTCGGTGTTGTAGAGCACGCCGTCGTAGGTGCTCTGCGTCAGCGTCAGGATGCGCGGCTTGACCGTCTTCGGGTCGACGCCGGCCAGCAACGGGTTGGCGGCGATCTTGCGCTGGATGGCCTCGGGCGTGAATTCGCGCTCGGGGATCGGGCCGATGATGCCGTAGTGGTTGCGCGTCGGCGGCAGGAATACCGGCACCGCGCCGGTCATGATGATCGAGTGCAGGATGGACTTGTGGCAGTTGCGATCCACCACCACCACGTCGCCCGGCGCCACCGTGTGGTGCCACACCATCTTGTTGCTGGTGCTGGTGCCGTTGGTGACGAAGAAGCAGTGGTCGGCGTTGAAGATGCGCGCCGCGCTGCGCTCCGAGGCCGCCACCGGGCCGGTGTGGTCGAGCAGCTGGCCGAGTTCGTCCACCGCGTTGCAGACGTCGGCGCGCAGCATGGTCTCGCCGAAGAACTGGTGGAACATGCGCCCCACCGGGCTCTTCAGGAAGGCCACGCCGCCGCTGTGCCCCGGGCAGTGCCATGAGTACGAACCGTCCTGCGCGTAGTCGACCAGCGCGCGGAAGAACGGCGGCGCCAGGCCGTCGAGGTAGCTCTTGGCCTCGCGGATGATGTGGCGCGCCACGAACTCCGGCGTGTCCTCGAACATGTGGATGAAGCCGTGCAGCTCGCGCAGGATGTCGTTGGGCAGGTGCTGCGAGGTGCGCGTCTCGCCGTAGATGTAGATCGGGATCTCGGCGTTGCGGAAGCGGATCTCGCTGATGAACTTGCGCAGGTTCACGACCGCCGGGTCGAGCTCGGGGCCGGGCGTGAACTCCTCGTCGTCGATCGACAGGATGAAGGCGCTGGCGCGGCTCTGCTGTTGCGCGAACTGGCTCAGGTCGCCGTAGCTCGTGGCGCCCAGCACCTCGAAGCCCTCCTTCTCGATCGCCTGCGCGAGCGCCCGGATGCCGAGCCCGGAAGCGTTCTCGGAGCGGTAGTCCTCGTCGATGATGACGATGGGAAAGCTGAAGCGCAGCATGGGGTGCCTCGGGCCGGTCGGAAATCGGAGAGCGCGAAGTGTAGGGCCTCGCGCTGACCGTACACTGCCCCCGTCAGGCTTCGAGGAGGAATGCATGGAACTGTCTGCCGCCACGCTGTGGTGGGTGGCTGCCGGCGTCGCGGTCGCGGCCGAGCTGGCCACCGGAACCTTCTACCTGCTGATGATCGCGCTCGGCCTGGCGGCAGGCGCGCTCGCTGCGCACCTGGGCCTGGCCGCGAGCGGGCAGGTGGCTGCGGCGGCCATCGTCGGCGCCGCCGCCACCGCGCTGTGGCACTGGAAGCGCTTCCAGCATCCCCAGTCGGCCCCCGTCGAAAGCAACCGCGACGTCAACCTCGACATCGGCGAGCGCGTGCAGGTCGAGGCCTGGGGCAGCGACGGCACGGCGCGCGTGAGTTACCGCGGCACGCAGTGGACGGCACGGCTCGCGCCGGGCGCCGCGCGCGTGGCCGGCGAGCATCGCGTCGCCGCCGTCGAAGGCAACTGGCTGGTGCTCGCGCCGGCCTCCCACTGATCTTTCCGCAACCAAGGCTCCCTCATGGAAATCGCCCTGATCCTCGCGGTCATCGCCGGCATCTTCATCGTCCGCACCTTCAAGATCGTGCCGCAGCAGCATGCCTGGGTGGTCGAGCGGCTCGGCAAGTACGACCGCACGCTGACGCCGGGCCTCAAGTTCGTCGTGCCCTTCATCGAGCGCGTGGCCTACAAGCATTCGCTCAAGGAAGTGCCGCTGGACGTGCCCAGCCAGGTCTGCATCACCAAGGACAACACCCAGCTGCAGGTCGACGGCATCATCTATTTCCAGATCACCGACCCGATGCGCGCGAGCTACGGCTCGAGCAACTATGTGGTCGCGATCACGCAGCTGGCGCAGACGCTGCTGCGCTCGGTGATCGGCAAGATGGAGCTCGACAAGACCTTCGAGGAACGCGACGCCATCAATGCCTCGGTGATCAGCGCGCTCGACGACGCAGCCTCCAACTGGGGCGTCAAGGTGCTGCGCTACGAGATCAAGGACCTGACGCCGCCGGCCGAGATCCTGCGCGCGATGCAGGCGCAGATCACCGCCGAGCGCGAGAAGCGCGCGCTGATCGCCGCCTCCGAAGGCCGCAAGCAGGAGCAGATCAATATCGCCACCGGCGAGCGCGAGGCCTCGATCGCTCGCTCCGAGGGCGAACGCCAGGCCGAGATCAACAAGGCGCAGGGCGAGGCCGCGGCGATCACCGCCGTGGCCGATGCCACGTCCGACGCCATCCGCAAGATCGCCGCGGCCATCCAGTCGCCCGGCGGCGACCAGGCGGTGCAGCTCAAGGTGGCCGAGAAGGCGGTCGAGGCCTACGGCCAGCTCGCGCAGAAGAACAACACCATGATCGTGCCCGGCCACATGGGCGAAGTGTCAGCGCTGATCGGCACGGCCATGGCCTTGCTCAAGGGCAAGGCGCCGGGCGCGAACTGAAGTCGGCAGTGCGCGATCGGCTAAACTCGCGCGCTCCGGAGAGATGGATGAGTGGTTTAAGTCGCACGCCTGGAAAGCGTGTGTGGGTTAACAGCCCACCGCGGGTTCGAATCCCGCTCTCTCCGCCACTCCCTCCCCGCCCTTCCCCCTCCGCCTGATCGCCGCTCCGCCGCTCGCAGCTTGTTGCGATTGGAGCTGCAAGCCCGCGTTCGCGCCCGCCCGTGCCGGCATAGACTCGCGGCGATGAGCGACAAGCCCTCCGACGCCGCGCCCACCGAGCCCCAGGCTGCCGAGAACGGGCCGCGCACCGAGCCGGCCAAGCCGATCGCGGTGGCGGCGGCGACGCCCTTCAAGCGCATGCCCTACGTGCCCAAGCGCCGGCGCCGCTGGGACGCGATCGACGTGCCGCTGCCGCTGCAGTTCGCGATCGCGGTGATCCTCGGCGTGCTGATCGCCACCGCCATCGCGGCGGCCTACGTCAAGTGGAACGCGCGCGTCAGCGCCGAGGCCAATGCGCGTGCCGCGCAGGAAGAGATCGATCGCCTTGCGCTGGAGCGCCAGCAGCAGATCGAGGCCGAGCAGCGTGCCGCCGCGGAGCGCCAGCGCCTCGCCGCCGAGGAGGAGCGTGCACGCGTCGAGCGCCTGCGCGAGGAGCAGCGCCTCGCCGAAGAATCACGGCGCGCCACGCTCAGCGATGCCGAGCGGATGGAACGCGCCTTCGCCGCTAGCTACCGCAAGCCGCCGGGCTGCGCCGAGGCCGGCACGCTCGAGTGCGCCAACCACTACATCCGCGCCAAGCGCAGCTTCGAAGCCCAGTACGCGCGCGAGCAGGCGCGCCAGCGCGCGGCTTCGGCCCCCTAGGATCACTCCCACTCCGTGGGGATGGGCGCGGCCGCCGGCGCCGCGAAGAATCCGTCGCATCGGCCTCGATGCCTTCTCGACGACGGAGCACCCCATGGCACGCTTGAGCCTCGGCAGTGACGGTGAAACGCTCGGCGCGCTGCGGCGCCTGCTGGCCGCGCGCGGCCTCGACGAGCGCGACTTCGAGATCGAGGAAGACCGGCACTCCGGCATCAGCCAGCTGCTCGGCATGGCCGGCGGCATCGTCTCGCTGCGGCGCCGCTCGACCGGCGAGATCCGCGTCTATGCGGCGGGGCCGGGCTCGGCCTGGTATGCGGCGATCTGCGCCGATCTCGACCTCGGCTACTTCCGCGCCGCCACGCCGGCCGCGGCCTTCCGCCGCCAGCCTCAGCCGCGCAGCACCTTCACCAGCACCAGCAAGCCGACCACGGCGAGGCCGGCCACCACGCCCACGGCCAGCCACATGAGCGTGCCGCTGCTCCTGCGGCGGTGGCTGCCGCTCACCACCGGCGCGACATAGAAGCCGGAGTGCAGCTGGTAGCCGGTGCTCTGCGCAAACTCGCTCGGCCGCTCGTCCTGCGGCTCGGCCTCCCAGCCATAGGCGGTCGAGGTCTGGAAGTCGTTCCTGCGTGAACTCATGCGCGCACTGTAGGAAAGCCCGTCGCCGCGGCGCAGACCGCGACTGCGGGGCTCTCAGCGCTGCCGCGCCAGCAGCCGTGAACTATTCACGTCTGCCGAGCAGACGGCGGTAGAGCGCGACGTAGCCGGCGGCCGAGCCGTTCCAGGAGAAATCCTGCGCCATGGCCGTGCGCATCAGGCGCCGCCACGATTCGGGCTGGGCATGGGCGCGCACGGCGCGCTCGATCGCCGCCTCGAGCGCAGCCGGCGTGGCGGCGTCGAAGGCGAAGCCGGTTGCGCGGCCTTCGCGCAGCGCCGCTTCGTCGGCATCGACCACCGTGTCGGCCAGGCCGCCGACGCGCCGCACCAGCGGCAGCGTGCCGTAGCGCAGGCCGTAGAGCTGGGTCAGCCCGCAGGGCTCGAAGCGCGAGGGCACGAGGATGACGTCGGAGCCCGCGATGACGCGGTGCGCCAGCGCCTCGTCGTAGGCGGCGCGCAGCGCCACCTGGCCCGGGTTGGCATGCGCCGCGGCCGAGAACGCCGCTTCCAGCACCGGGTCGCCGCTGCCTTGCACCACCAGTTGCGCGCCTTGCCGCAGCAGCGCCGGCAGCGCGGCAAGCACCAGATCGAGCCCCTTCTGCGCGGTGAGCCGGCTGACCACGCCGAACAGCGGCGCCGACGGCTTGGCCTCGTCCAGCCCCATCTCCTGGCGCAGCGCCGCCTTGTTGCGCAGCTTGCCGGCCAGATCGGCGGCCGAATAGCGCGCGGCCAGGCCGCTGTCGCCGGCCGGATCCCAGACCGTGCCGTCGACGCCGTTGAGGATGCCGCTGACCTCGCCGCCGCGGCTGCGGATCACGCCGTCCAGCCCGCAGCCGAACTCGTGCGTGGCGATCTCGCGTGCATAGGTGGGGCTCACCGTGGTGATGTGGCTGGCGTATTTCAGCCCGGCCTTCATGAACGAGAGCTGGCCGTGGTACTCCACGCCGTGCGATTGCATGAAGGAGTGCGGCAGGCCGAGCCGGGCGAATTCGTGCGAGGGGAACAGGCCCTGGTAGGCAAGGTTGTGCACGGTGAACACCGAGCGCACCGCGTTCGCCGGGTGGGCGGCGAGGTAGGCGCAGGCCATCGCCGCGTGCCAGTCGTGCGCGTGCAGCAGCTCGGGCTGCCAGCTCGCATCGAGCTCGCCGCCGGCCAGGTGCGCCGCCATCCAGCCCAGCAGGGCGAAGCGCTGCAGGTTGTCGGGCCACTCGCTGCCGTCGGCCGCCTGATAAGGGCCGCCGCCGCGCCGGTACAGCCACGGCGCGTCGACCACGTAGGCCGGCACCTGGCTGTGCGGCATGGTGCCCAGGCGCAGCGCGATGCGCCCGGCGCCGAACAAGGGCCCGAGCTCGACGATGGTCTTCTGGTGCAGCACCGCGTCGGCGATGGCCGGGTAGCCGGGCAGCACCAGCCGCACGTCCGCGCCCTGGCGCGCCAGCGCCTGCGGCAGCGCGCCCACCACGTCGGCCAGCCCGCCCGTCTTGACCAGCGGGAAGACCTCCGCGGCCACATGCAGCACTCTCATCGTTCAGTGGTCCTCGAGCTGGCCGAGCATCTCGCGCGTGACCAGCGTGATGCCGTTGTCGCTGTGGTAGAAGCGTTCGGCGTCGGCCGCGGCGTCCTCGCCGATCACCATGCCGTCGGGGATGCGGCAGCCGCGGTCGACCACCACGCGCGTCAGCCGCGCGCCGCGCCCCACCTGCACGCCGGGCAGCAGCACGGCCCAGTTGACGCTGGCGTAGGAATGCACGCGCACGCTGGAGAACAGCACCGAGCGGAACACCTGGCCCGAGACGATGCAGCCGCCCGAGACCATCGATTCGATCGCCATGCCGCGGCGGTCGTCCTGGTTGTGCACGAACTTGGCCGGCGGCAGCTGCGGCTGATAGGTCCAGATCGGCCAGCGCGTGTCGTAGAGGTTGAGCAGCGGGTCGGTGGCGGTGAGATCGATGTTGGCGTCCCAGTAGGCGTCGATGGTGCCGACGTCGCGCCAGTACGGCTCCTCGTTGAGCCGCGTGCCCACCGCGCTGAGGTCGAAGGGGTGCGCCGCGGCGCGGCCGTTGCGCACCGCGGCCGGGATGATGTCCTTGCCGAAGTCGTGGCTGGAGTCGGGGTCGTTGATGTCGCGCTCCAGCTCCTTGTAGAGGTAGCGCGCGTTGAAGACGTAGACGCCCATGCTGGCCAGCGAGCGGCCCGGCTTGCCCGGCATGCAGGGCGGGTCGGCCGGCTTCTCCAGAAACTCGGTGATGATGTTGTTCTCGTCCACCGCCATCACGCCGAAGGCGCTGGCCTCGGACTGCGGCACCTCGATGCAGGCCACCGTGCAGTCGCGCCCCTTGGCCACGTGGTCGGCCAGCATCAGCGCGTAGTTCATCTTGTAGACGTGGTCGCCGGCGAGGATGACGATGTAGTCGGCGCCGTAGCTGGCGAGGATGTCCTGGTTCTGGTAGACGGCGTCGGCCGTGCCGCGGTACCAGCTCTCCTCGTCGACGCGCTGCTGCGCCGGCATCAGGTCGACGAACTCGTTCATCTCGCTCTTCAGGAAAGCCCAGCCGCGCTGCAGGTGGCGCATCAGGCTGTGGCTCTTGTACTGCGTGATGACGCCGATGCGGCGGATGCCCGAGTTCAGGCAGTTCGACAGCGCGAAGTCGATGATGCGGAACTTGCCGCCGAAATACACCGCCGGCTTGGCGCGGCGGTCGGTCAGGTTCTTCAGGCGGCTGCCGCGGCCGCCGGCCAGCACCAGCGCCACCGAGCGCTTGGGCAGATCGAGGCTGAGTGCCAGTTCTTCCGGCTTCATGGGGCGTTCTCCTTCTTCGTTGTCGTGGCCGGCCGCAGCACGGACGCGCCCCGATGATCGGTCATTTCGGCATGGCCGCAACAAGCCCGCGCAACCGCGCAAGCCTGAAGTCGCCGTTGTTTCGCCGTACTTCAGCGTAACGCCGAGGCGCCGCGCACACCCTGATGCGGCTCACGCCCTGCGACGGCGCATGGAGCCGCTGTCACTACGCGGAAAACACGCGTAACCCGCGGCCGCAGGCCCCTCGCACGGGCTCGAAAATGGCGATCCGCCCTCGGTTGACGCCTCATGGGCGGGCATGGACACTGCGCACCCGCCGCAAGGCCGCGGCGCCACGAGCGCCGACGAATGAACCAAGGATTCCCGTGGACAGAAACTCGCCCTCCTCCCTGATCAGCGCCGTCGACACCCACCTGCTCGAGACGGTCGGCGTCGCGCCGGCCCAGGCCACGCCCACCGAGCTGATGCAGGCGGTCGCGCAGGTCGCGCGCGAGCAGCTCTCGCGGCGCTGGGTGGCCACGCAGCGGCGCGAGCAGGACGAGAAGGCGCGCCGCGTCTACTACCTCTCGATGGAGTTCCTGATCGGGCGCACGCTCGGGAACGCGCTGGCCGCGCTGGGCCTGACCGAAGGTGCGGCGCAGGCGGTGACGCAGCACGCGCAGAAGCTCGAAGAGGTGGCCGAGCGCGAGCCCGATGCCGCGCTCGGCAACGGCGGCCTGGGGCGGCTGGCGGCCTGCTTCCTCGACTCGATGGCCACGCTGGGCCTGCCCTCCTTCGGCTACGGCATCCGCTACGAGTACGGCATGTTCGCGCAGAGCATCCAGCAGGGTTGCCAGGTCGAGTACCCCGACCCCTGGCTGGCCGACGGCACGCCCTGGGAGTTTCCGCGCACCGGCATCACGTACCCGGTGCGCTTCGGCGGCTGGGTCGAGCACCAGGGCGGCAAGGCCGTGTGGCGACACGCCGGCGAGGTGGCCGCCAAGGCCTACGACATGGTGGTACCCGGCCACGGCACGAGCAAGGTCAGCACGCTGCGGCTGTGGAAGGCGGTGGCGCCGGCGCACATCGACCTGCACGCCTTCAACACCGGCGACTACGCGCGCGCCGCCGGCGTCAAGAACGAGTACGAGAACATCTCCTGGGTGCTGTACCCGAACGACAGCACGCCCGCCGGCCGCGAACTGCGGCTGCGCCAGGAGTACTTCTTCGTCGCCGCCTCGGTGCAGGACATCCTGGCGCGCCACCTCGACGAATACGGCACGCTCGCCAACCTGGCCGACAAGGTGGCGATGCACCTGAACGACACGCACCCGGCCATCGCCGTGGCCGAGCTGATGCGCGTGCTGTGCGACGAGCAGGACATGGCCTGGGAGCAGGCCTGGGGCATCACGCAGCGCGTGTTCTCCTACACCAACCACACGCTGATGCCCGAGGCGCTCGAGACCTGGCCGGTGTCGCTGATGCAGCACGTGCTGCCGCGCCACCTGGAGATCATCTTCCGCATCAACCAGGCCTTCCTCGACTTCGCCGCGGCCCAGCGGCCGGGCGACCTGGGCTTTCTCTCGCGCCTGTCGCTGATCGACGAGAACGGCGAGCGCCGCGTGCGCATGGCCCACCTCTCCATCGTCGGCAGCCACAAGGTCAACGGTGTCTCGGCGCTGCACTCGGAGCTGCTGGTCAAGACCATCTTCGCCGACTTCGCCGCGCTGTGGCCGGAGCGCTTCACCAACATGACCAACGGCGTGACGCCGCGCCGCTGGCTGGCCCAGGCGAATCCCGGCCTCGCCGGGCTGCTCGACCGCACGCTGGGCGCCACGTGGCGGCTCGACCTCGACCGGCTGCAGGCCTTGCGCGAGCTGCGCGGCAACGAGGCCTTCCGCGCCGAGTTCATGGCCGTCAAGCGCGCCAACAAGGCGCGCCTGGCCGAGCACATCGCACGCAGCACCGGCATCGCGGTCGACCCGGCCAGCCTGTTCGACGTGCAGGTCAAGCGCATCCACGAGTACAAGCGCCAGCTGCTCAACGTGCTGCACCTGGTGGCGCGCTACCAGGCCATCCTCGCGCACCCGAATGCGGGCTGGGTGCCGCGCACGGCGATCTTCGCCGGCAAGGCGGCCTCGTCCTACGCGGCGGCGAAATCCATCATCCGCCTGATCCACGACGTGGGCAGCGTGATCAACAACGATGCGCGCGTGGCCGGGCTGCTGAAGGTGGTGTTCGTGCCCAACTACGGCGTCTCGGTGGCCGAGGTCATCATGCCCGGCGCCGATCTCTCGGAGCAGATCTCCACCGCCGGCACGGAAGCCTCGGGCACCGGCAACATGAAGCTGGCGCTGAACGGCGCGCTCACCATCGGCACCGACGACGGCGCCAACATCGAGATCCGCCAGCAGGTCGGCGACGACAACATCTTCATCTTCGGCCTCAAGACGCCCGAGGTGCAGGCGCTGCGCGCGAGTGGCTACCAGCCGATGCGCTGGTACGAGGGCAACCCGCAGCTCAAGCACGTGCTCGACGCGATCGCCGGCGGCACGTTCTCGCCCGAGGAGCCGGGGCGCTACCGCGGCCTGGTCGATGCGCTGCTGTGGGGCGGCGACCATTACCTGCTGCTGGCCGACTTCGCCTCCTACGCCGAGACGCAGCTGCGCGTCGACGCGCTGTTCCGCCAGAGCGGCGAATGGGCCTCGCGCGCCATCGCCAACGTGGCCGGCATGGGCGCGTTCTCGTCGGATCGCACGATCCGCGAGTATGCGCAGCAGATCTGGGGCGTGACACCGGCACCTTGAGGGCTCCGGCCCCGCGCCCGTTGCTACCATCGCGGCAGGCTCTGCGCCTGCTGAAACGATGCTGACCGACACCGAGATCGAGCTGATCCGCCACGCCCGGCACGGCGACCCCTTCGCCGTGCTCGGCCCGCACGCCGGCGCCGACGGCCGCGTGCATCTGCGCGCCTTCCTGCCGGGCGCGACGCACGTGGTGGCCGTTGCTGCCGCCGACGGCGCGATGCTCGCGCCGCTGCTCCTGCTGCACGTCGACGGGCTGTTCGAGGGCGCCCTCGCCGGCGCGCTGCCCGGCTACCGCCTGCAGGTGCGCTGGGCCGACGGCAGCAGCGCGCTGCTCGACGACCCCTATCGCTTCGGCGCCGTGCTCGGCGAGATGGACGTCTGGCTGATGGGCGAAGGCACGCACCTGCGGCCCTACGAGGTGCTGGGCGCGACGCCGCGCGAGTTCGAGGGCGTGCAAGGCACGGCCTTCGCGGTGTGGGCGCCGAATGCGGCGCGCGTCAGCGTGGTCGGCGACTTCAACCTCTGGGACGGCCGCCGCCACCCGATGCGGCTGCGCCGCGAATGCGGCGTGTGGGAGATCTTCCTGCCCGGCGTGGCCACGGGCGCGCACTACAAGTTCGAGATCGTCGCGCGCGACGGCGAGTTGCTGCCGCTCAAGGCCGACCCCTATGCGCGCCAGTCGGAGCTGCGCCCGGCCACCGCCAGCGTGGTGGCGGCGATGCCCGCCGTGGTGCCGCACTCCGAGGCGCGCCGCAAGGCCAATGCGCTGGCCGCGCCGGTCAGCATCTACGAGGTGCACCTGGGCTCGTGGCGGCGCAAGCCCGAGCAGGGCAATCGCTGGCTCGACTGGGACGAACTCGCCGCCACGCTGGTGCCCTATGCGCGCGAGATGGGCTTCACCCACCTCGAGCTGCTGCCGGTGTCGGAGCACCCCTTCGACGGCTCCTGGGGCTACCAGCCGATCGGCCTGTACGCGCCGACCTCGCGCTTCGGCGATGCAGCCGGCTTTCGGCGCTTCGTCGAACGCTGCCACGCCGAAGGCATCGGCCTGATCCTGGATTGGGTTCCCGCCCACTTCCCCACCGACGCGCACGGCCTGGCGCGCTTCGACGGCACGCACCTGTACGAATACGCCGACCCGCGCGAAGGCTTCCACCAGGACTGGAATACGCTCATCTACAACCTCGGCCGCACCGAGGTGGGCAACTTCCTGGTCGGCAATGCGCTGTACTGGCTGGAGCGCTACGGCATCGACGGCCTGCGCGTCGACGCGGTGGCCTCCATGCTCTACCGCGACTACAGCCGCAAGCACGGCGAGTGGATCCCGAACGTGCACGGCGGGCGCGAGAACCTCGAGGCCATCGCCTTCCTCAAGCGCATGAACGAGGTGGTGGGCAGCGAGCGCCCCGAGGCGGTGACGCTGGCCGAGGAATCGACCGCCTTCCCGGCCGTCTCGCGCCCGACCTACCTGGGCGGCCTGGGCTTCCACTACAAGTGGAACATGGGCTGGATGCACGACACGCTGCAATACATGGCGCGCGACCCCGTCCACCGCCAGTACCACCATGGCGAGATGACCTTCGGCCTGGTCTACGCCTTCAACGAGAATTTCGTGCTGCCGCTCTCGCACGACGAGGTGGTGCACGGCAAGGGCTCGCTGCTCGGCAAGATGCCGGGCGACCGCTGGCAGAAGTTCGCCAACCTGCGCGCCTACTACGGCTTCATGTGGGGCCACCCGGGCAAGAAGCTGCTCTTCATGGGCGGCGAGTTCGCGCAAGTCGCCGAATGGAACCACGACCAGAGCCTCGACTGGCATCTGCTCGGCGAGCGCGCCCACGCCGGCGTGCAGCGCCTGGTGCACGACCTCAACCGCTGCTACCGCGCGACGCCGGCGCTCCACGAGCGCGACTTCGACGCCAGCGGCTTCGAGTGGATCACCCACGAGGACGCGCAGCGCTCGGTGCTCGCCTTCGTGCGCCGCAGCGCCGACGGCCGCTCCGAAGTGCTGGTGGTGTGCAACTTCACGCCGACCGTACAACGCGGCTATCGGCTCGGCGTGCCGAGGGCCGGCACCTGGCGCGAGCGCATCAACACCGACTCCGAGCACTACGGCGGCAGCAACGTCGGCTGCCCCTACGGTGCGGCCGCGAGCGAGCCGGTGCCCTGCCACGGCCGGGCGCAGTCGCTGCTGCTCGACCTGCCGCCGCTGGCCACCGTCATCTACGAACGTGACCGCTGAGCTGCAGCACGGCCACCCCTGGCCGCTCGGGGTGCACTGGGACGGCCACGGCCTCAACATCGCCGTGTTCTCGGCGCATGCGCAGCGCATCGACTTCTGCATCTTCGACGAAGCCGGCCACCGCGAGCTGCGCCGCCTGACCCTGCCCGCGCGCACGCACGACGTCTGGCACGGCTACCTGCCGGGCGCGGCGCCGGGGCTGGTCTACGGGCTGCGCGCCCATGGCCCCTGGCGGCCCGAGCGCGGCCTGCGCTTCAATGCGCACAAGCTGCTGCTCGACCCCTACGCGCGCGAGCTGGTCGGCCGCTTCGAATGGCGCGCCGAGCACTTCGCCGCCGACGCGCTGCACGGCGCCGACATGGACCTGCGCGACAACGCCGCGCATGCGCTGAAGGCGCGCGTGGTCGAAGCGCATCACGAGCGCCATGAGCATGGAAGCGAGCGGCGCCCGCACGTGCCCGCCGAGCAGACGGTGATCTACGAGCTGCACGTCAAGGGCTTCACGCAGCGCCATCCCGGCGTGCCCGAGGCCTTGCGCGGCAGCTTCGCGGGCCTGGCCAGCGATGCCGCCATCGCGCACTTCAAGCAGCTCGGCGCCACCACGCTGTGCCTGCTGCCGGTGCAGCAGCACCTCGACGAGCGCCGCCTCGTCGGCCTGGGCCTCGTCAACTACTGGGGCTACAACACCATCGCCTTCTTCTGCCCCGATGCGGGGCTGGCCAGCGGCGCCGGCGGCGCCTCGGTGCGCGAGGAATTCCGCGCCATGGTGGCGCGGCTGCACGGGCACGGTCTCGAGGTCGTGCTCGACGTGGTCTACAACCACAGCGCCGAGAGCGACGAGCATGGCCCCACGCTGAGCCTGCGCGGCCTGGACAACGCCAGCTACTACCGCCTGCCGCACGATCACAAGGCGGCTTACGAGAACCACACCGGCTGCGGCAATACGCTGGACCTGCGCCAGCCGCGCACGCTGCAGCTGGTGCTGGACAGCCTGCGCTACTGGGCCGGCGAGCTGGGCGTGGACGGCTTCCGCTTCGACCTCGCGCCCGTGCTCGGCCGCGGCGACCACGGCTTCGACGCCCGCGCGCCCTTCTTCACGGCGCTGGCCCAGGATCCGCTGCTGTCGCGCCTGAAGATGATCGCCGAGCCCTGGGACGTCGGCCCCGGCGGCTACCAGCTCGGCGCCTTCCCGGGCGGCTGGCTGGAGTGGAACGACCGCTTCCGCGATACCTTGCGCGCGTTCTGGGTCGAGGGCCACGGCACGCGCGGCGAGTTCGTGCAGCGCCTGATGGGTTCGTCGGACATCTTCCAGCCGCGCCAGCGCGCGCCGGCCGAGTCGGTCAATTTCGTGGTCGCACACGACGGCTTCACGCTCGCCGACCTGGTGCGCTACGCCGCCAGGCACAACGAGGCCAACGGCGAGAACAACCGCGACGGCCACGGCCACAACCACTCGGCCAATTTCGGCGTCGAGGGGGCCAGCGACGATGCCGCCGTCAACGCCGTGCGCGGCCGCGTGATGCGCGCCCTGCTGGCCAGCACCCTGCTCGCGCAGGGCACGCCCATGCTGTGCGCCGGCGACGAACTCGGCCGCACGCAGGGCGGCAACAACAACGCCTACTGCCAGGACAACGAGATCTCCTGGCTCGATTGGGCGAACGCCGATGCCGATCTGCTCGCCTTCACGCGCCGAGCGCTCGCGCTGCGCCGCCAGGCCCTGCCCTTCGCCAACCGCTGGTACGACGGTCTGCCCGATCGCCACGGCGTGGCCGACGTGACCTGGCTGCGCGTGGACGGCAGCGAACTGCACGGCGACGAATGGCGGCGCCCCGACGGCCGCGTCTTCGGCTGCCTGATCGGCCGCCCCGGCGCAGGCTGCACGCCCTTGCTGCTGCTCGTCAACGGCGAGCCCGGCGACATCGACTTCATGCTGCCGGCCGGCGCCTGGCAGGCCCTGCTCGACAGCGCTCAGCCGCGCGGCGAGGCGCACTGGCAGGGCGCCGGCGACGCGCTCTACCCGCTGCCCGGGCGCAGCCTGGTGCTGCTGGCCGCACCCGGCCACGGCATCGAGTTGTAGACGTCTTCACGAGGATCCACCCATGCGCTTCCCACGCGCCAGCGGCGTGCTGCTGCACCCCACCTCGCTGCCCGGCCCGCACGGCTCGGGCGATTTCGGCGCCAACGCCTACCACTTCGTCGACTGGCTGGTGGCGGCCGGCCAGAAGCTCTGGCAGATCCTGCCGCTGGGCGGCATCGGCCCGGGCAACTCGCCCTACATGAGCACCTCGGCCTTCGCCGGCAATGTGCTGCTGATCGATCTCGCCGAGTTGCAGCGCCGCGGCTGGCTGACGGCCGAGGAGATCACGCCGCCTGCCGGCCTGGCCGAGCAGCGCCTGAACTTCGCCAGCGTGGTGCCCTTCCGCATGGATCGGCTCGCGCGCGCCGCGCAGCGCTTCGCCGCCCAGGCGAGCGCCGAGGAACGCGCCGATCTGCAGGCCTTCTGCGAGCGCCATGCCGACTGGCTGCCCGAGCACGTGCTCTTCATGACCCTGGCCGAACAGCACAACTGGCGCGACTGGAGCAGCTGGGATGCGCCGCTGGCGGCACGCAACCCGGTCGCGCTGGCCGCGGCGCGCCAGATTCACGCCGAGCGCATCGCCTTCTGGACCTTCTGCCAGTGGTGCTTCTTCCGCCAGTGGCTGGCGCTGAAGGCCTATGCCAACGGCAAGGGCATCGCCGTCATCGGCGACGCGCCGATCTTCATCGCCCACCAGAGCGCCGAAGTGTGGGCGCGGCCGGAGCTGTTCCAGCTCGACGCCCGCGGCCGGCCCAGCGTGGTGGCCGGCGTGCCGCCCGACGTCTTCAGCGAGACTGGCCAGCGCTGGGGCAACCCGCTGTACCGCTGGGAGGCCCACGCGCGCGACGGCTACGCCTGGTGGGTGCAGCGCATCCGCCGCATCTTCGAGCTGGTCGACATCGTGCGCATCGACCACTTCCGCGGCTTCGCCGGCTACTGGGAGATCCCGGCCAGCGAAGCCACCGCCGTCAAGGGCCGCTGGCTGCCCGGGCCGGGCGAGGCGCTCTTCGAGGCCATCGCGCGCGAGCTGGGAGCGCTGCCCATCATCGCCGAAGACCTGGGCGTGATCACGCCCGACGTGGTGGCGCTGCGCCGCCAGTTCGCCTTCCCCGGCATGCGCATCCTGCAGTTCGCCTTCGAGGGCGGCAGCGGCAATGCCTACCTGCCGCACAACCACGAGCCCGACACGGTGGTCTACACCGGCACGCACGACAACGACACCACGCCGGGCTGGTGGCACTCGCTCGACGAGCCGCAGCGCGCTCGCGTGCGCGATTACCTGGGCAGCGCGGCCCACGAGATCCACTGGGACCTGATCCGCGCCGCCTGCGCCAGCGTGGCCGATACCGTGGTGCACCCGATGCAGGACGTGCTCGGCCTCGGTGGCGAGCACCGCATGAACCTGCCCGGCCGCGGCGAGGGCTACTGGGAGTGGCGCTTCGCCTGGAGCCAGGTGCGGCCCGAGCACGCGCAGCGCCTCGCCCACCTCGCGCAGCTCTATCGCCGCGACGGCACGCCGATCCAGTCCTGAGCAGGCGCGCCAAAGAAAACGGGGCGCCGAAGCGCCCCGTTGTTCCGTTCAGAGA
This sequence comes from Piscinibacter sp., assembly GCA_017983795.1. GTDB lineage: Bacteria > Pseudomonadota > Gammaproteobacteria > Burkholderiales > Burkholderiaceae_C > Piscinibacter. Next base: position 67,633 of record JAGOAS010000012.1, on the reverse strand, counting down.
ACCGAGTCCGCTGGATCAGCGCACCACGGCCATCTGCTCGCGCTTGCCGCCCTTGTAGGTGTACAGGGTCAGCGCGCCGTTCTTGATGTCGCCCTTCTCGTCGAAGGAGATGTTGCCGGTCACGCCCTTGTAGTTCTCCTTGGCCAGCACCGGCAGGTACTTGGCCGGGTCGGCCGAGCCGGCCTTGACCATGGCGTCGACCATCACCATCGTCGCGTCATAGACGTACGGGGCGTAGATCTGCACTTCGGCGCCGAACTTCTTCTTGAAGTCGGCCTTGAACTTCTCCATGCCGGCCTTCTGCTCGCCTTCGACGCCACCGGCCTCGGCGCAGATCACCTGCCCGTCGGCCATCGCGCCGGCGGCCAGCTTGGGCAGCTCGCCCGAGCAGATGCCGTCGCCGCCGAGGAACTTGGCGTTGATGCCGAGCTGCTTCATCTGGCGGATCATCGGGCCGGCCACGGCGTCCATGCCGCCGTAGAAGACCACGTCGGGGTTCTTGGCCTTGATGGCGGTCAGGATGGCGGTGAAGTCCGTCGCCTTGTCGTTGGTGAACTGCTGCTCGGCGATGCTGCCGCCCGAAGCCTTCACGGCCTTGGCGAACTCCTCGGCCACGCCCTGGCCGTAGGCCGTGCGGTCATCGATCACGGCGATCGACTTGCCCTTCAGTTCCTTGATCGCGTAGCGGCCCAGCGTGCCGCCCAGGTGCGTGTCGTCGGCCACGACGCGGAAGGCGGTCTTGTAGCCGTTGCGGGTGTACTTGGGGTTGGTCGCCGAGGGCGAGATCTGCGGGATGCCGGCGTCGCTGTAGATCTTGGAGGCCGGGATGGTGGTGCCGGAGTTCAGGTGGCCGATCACGCCGTTGACCTTGGAGTCGACCAGCTTCTGCGCCACGGCCGTGCCCTGCTTCGGATCGCCTGCGTCGTCTTCCGCGAGCAGCTCGAACTTGGCCTTCTTGCCGCCGATCGTCACGCCCTTGGCGTTCAGCTCGTCGATGGCCATGCGGGCGCCCATCTCGTTGTCCTTGCCAAGGTGGGCGATGCCACCGCTGGTGGGGCCGACGTGGCCGATCTTGACGACCATGTCCTGGGCCGACGCGGCGCCTGCGATGAGCAGGGCGGCCGCAGACACCACGGCATTGAATTTGACTTGCATGTATAGACCTCCGGTTGGGGATGTTGAGAGCGTTCGGAAGAGAGAGGTATTTCTCAACGGCCGAGACGATACTCCAAAAGAAACGCCGTCCATAGCGGGCCAGCCTCAGGGGAAACCTTCGTGTTCCCGCTGCAGGTCCGCCCTCAACGCGCGGATCAGCGTCCGCGATGACGGGCGATTTCCTGAGCGACGGCGCGCGAGACCACGTCTCGCAAGGTCGATGCCAGCCCGGTGCGCGCCTCGCGCAGCAGCGCATCGGTGGCGCGCGTCAGCGCCGGGGCCAGCGCCTCGCGCAGCTTGACCTCGAGCATGAGGTCGATCTGCCGCTGCACGTCGGCCAGCACGCGCTGCACGAGTTCCTCTTCGTCCAGCTCGGCCGCCGCGGGCGCAGCATTGGTGATGGCCGCGGGCGGCGCTTCGAGCGGCGCAGGCTCCGTGGGTGCGAAGGCCGTCGGCGACACGGCCGGCGCGGGCGCCTCGGGCAGGCTGACCACCTCGGTGAGCGTGGGCACGCGCAGGGGCGGCGTCGGGCGCAGCGTCATGCCTCGACCTCGTGCTTCTCGATGGGGTAGCCGCGCGCCGCGTAGTGCTTCCAGCGCGCACGTGCCGCGGCACGATCGGCCTCGTCGGTGGAGACGATCTCGATCAGGCGTTCGAAGCTCTCGAAGCCCGCCGGTGCCTCGGCACCGAGATTGAGCAGCACGTCGTGGTGCGGTGCACCGGCCGGCACGGCGGTCAGGCACACCGGCGTCTCGCGCGAGCGCTCGGGCAGCGTCTCGCCCTCGCGCAGCAGCACGTGCGGGATGAACTCGGTGGGCTCGAAGCTCCACAGCGCGCGGTCGAGCTCGGCGAGCAGGCGCGCCTCGCCGGTGACGGTGACGCGCGCGTTCTGCCGGGTCGCCTTGCGCAGCAGCCGGCAGGCATAAGCCAGCCGCTGCGGCACGTTGAAGTGGAAGCTGACCCGGGTCACAAGTCGTCGCCTTCCGCGTACGCGCCGCTTCAGGCGGCCTGCGAGAGCACGAAGTGCGTCAAGAGCGGCACCGGCCTGCCGGTCGCGCCCTTGGCGGTGCCCGACTTCCAGGCGGTGCCGGCGATGTCCAGGTGTGCCCAGCGGTATTTGGCGGTGAACTTGCGCAGGAACATCGCCGCGGTGATCGCGCCGCCGGCACGGCCGCCGACGTTGCCCATGTCGGCGAAGTTGCTCTTCAGCGCCTCCTCGTACTCCTCGTCCAGCGGCATGCGCCAGCAGGGGTCGAGCGCGGCCGCGCTGGCCGCCAGCAGGTCACCGGCGAGCTTGTCGTCGGCGCTGAACAGGCCCGAGTGGTGGTGGCCCAGCGCGATCACGCATGCGCCGGTGAGCGTGGCCACGTCGACCACGCAGGCCGGCTTGAAGCGCTCGGCGTAGGTCAGCGCATCGCACAGGATCAGGCGGCCTTCGGCATCGGTGTTGAGGATCTCGATGGTCTGGCCCGACAGGCTCGTCACCACGTCGCCCGGCTTGATGGCGCGGCCGCCCGGCATGTTCTCGGTGGTCGGCACCAGCACGACGAGGTTGAGCTTGGGCTTGAGCTCGGCGACGGCGCGCAGCGTGCCCAGCACGCTCGCGGCGCCGCCCATGTCGAACTTCATCTCGTCCATCTCGGCGGACGGCTTGATCGAGATGCCGCCGGTGTCGAAGGTGATGCCCTTGCCGACCAGCACGACCGGTGCCTGCGTCTTGGGCGCGCCGTGGTACTGCGCGACGATGAAGCGCGGCGGCTCCGCCGAGCCCTGCGCCACGGCGAGGAAGGAGCCCATGCCGAGCTTCTCGATGGCCTTGCGGTCCATCACCTCGACCTTCAGGCCGAACTCACGGCCGAGCTTCTTCGCCTGCTCGCCCAGGTAGCGGGGCGTGCAGTGGTTGCCGGGGCGGTTGCCGAGCTCGCGCGCCAGCGTCACGCCGGCGGCGATGGCGTTGCCGCGCGCCAGGCCTTGCGTGACGGCCTTGGCCGCGGCCTTGTCCGACAGCAGCGTCACCTTGGCCAGCGCGCCGGCGGCCGGTGCGCTCGGCTTGGTGTGGCGGTAGACGTAGCTGGCGTCGCTCGCCGCGGCCACCAGGGCCTCGGCATGCGCGCCGCCGACGTCCGTCACGCCGGCCAGTGCCACCGCCACGTGCTTGCTGCCGCCGCCCTTGAGCGCGCCCAGCCCCGAGGCGAACGCGGCCTTGACCGACTTCGGCGTCGCCGCGCCGCAGGCGGCGAACACGAGGCGCGCGGCCTTCAGGCCTTGCGGCCGGTGCAGGTAGACCGTCTTGCCGCGCTTGAACTCGAACTCGCCGTGCGCGACGGCATCGTCGAGTGCGCGCTGGGTCGCGCTGTCGAGGCCGCCCGGCGCCTTGTCGCCGGCGACGATCACCAGCAGCGCATCACAGGCCAGCGAGTCCAGGGCATCGAGCGCAACGCTCTGTTGGCGAAAGTCCATAATCGTTGCCAGTTCCGGGAAGCGCACGATGTTATTCGATTCCTCCCTGCGCTCCGACCTGGCGCGCAGCTTCGGGGCCACGCTGGTCGTCATCCTCACCATCGTGCTCACCATGTTCCTGATCCGCACGCTCGGCCAGGCGGCGATCGGGCGCGTGTCGCCGCAGGACGTGGTGCTGCTGCTGGGCTACACGGCGCTCGGCCACCTGCCCACCATGCTGGCGCTGTCGCTGTTCATCTCGGTGGTGGCCACGCTCGGCCGCATGTACCGCGACAGCGAGATGACCATCTGGTTCGCCAGCGGCGTGGGCCTGTCGCGCTTCGTGCGCCCGGTGCTGCGCACCAGCTGGCCGGTGCTGCTGGTGATCGGAGCGCTGGCGCTGTTCGTCTGGCCCTGGGTGAATCAGCGCGCCCAGGAGCTGAAAGACCGCTTCGAGCGCCGCTCCGACATCTCGCGCGTCGCGCCCGGCCAGTTCCAGACTTCCAGCGACGGCCAGCGCGTCTTCTTCATCGACCGCGATTCGGCGGACGGCCGCACCGGCCGCAACGTCTTCATCCTCGGCACCACGGCGGAGGCCGAGTCGGTGACCTCGGCCAAGACCGGCCGCATCGAGGTCGAGGGCGAAGACCGCTTCCTCGTCCTCGACCGCGGCCAGCGCAACGAGGAGCGCAGCGCCAGCGGCGAGAAGACGCTGTCGAGCTTCGAGAACTACCGCGTGCTGGTCGGCGACCGCGTGCTCGCGCGCGTCGACGAGCTGCCGCCGCGCGCCACGCCCAGCGTCGAGCTGCTGCGCACGCCCACGCCGCGCAACCTCGGCGAGTTCACCTGGCGCATGGGCCTGCTGCTGGGCGCGACCAACATGCTGCTGCTGGCGATTCCGCTGTCGGCCGCCAACCCGCGCCGCGCCAGCAACTGGAACCTGCTGTTCGCACTGCTCACCTTCGTCGTCTACTACAACGTCATCAACCTCTCGCAGGCCTGGGTGGCGAGCGGCCGCATGGAGATGGGCGCCGCGCTGGCCAGCTTCCACGGCGGCGCGTTCGCGCTCGCGCTCGCGCTGCTGTGGTGGCGCGAGCAGGGCAACCGCCGCTTCGGCCTGCGCCGCGCCGCCGCATGAAGACCGTCCGCCGCCTCTTCCACCGCGACATCGTCTCGTCGGTGGCCTTCGTCGCGCTGGCCTTCCTGTCGCTGTTCTTCTTCATCGACTTCGTCGAGGAGCTGGCCGATGTCGGAAAGGGCTACACGGTGCTGCACGCGGTGGCGCATTCGCTGCTGCAGGCGCCGGCGCACCTCTACGAGCTGATGCCCATCGCCGTGCTGATCGGCACCATCTACGCGCTGGCGCGGCTGGCGCAGTCGTCCGAGTACACCATCCTTCGCACCGGCGGGCTGGGGCCCGGGCGGGCGCTCTCGCTGCTGGCGCAGCTGGGGCTCGCATTCGCGGTGGTGACCTACGTCACCGGCGACTGGATCGCGCCCTACAGCGAGCGCCAGGCCACCGAGCTGCTGGCGCGCGCCAAGGGCAAGCAGCGCATCGGCGCCGCCGGCGCGTGGCTGAAGGACAAGCACATGACGAGCGCCGGCGAGCTCAACTATTCGGTGAACGTCGGCTCCGCCGGCGCCGACGGCAGCATGCACGACGTGCGCATCTTCGAGTTCGACAGCGACGGCCGGCTGGTGCGCCGCATCGGCGCGGCGCGCGCCAGCATCGGCGACAACGACACCTGGCAGCTCGACGACGTTCGCGTGACGCGCTGGACGCCCGGCGGCGACGCCGCCCACGCCGCGGCCAGCGAGGAGAAGCTCGCCACGCTGGCCTGGCCGAGTTCGCTCTCGGCCAGCGTGGTGGCGGCGGCCGTGCTGCCGCTGTCGACCATGTCGACGATCGAGCTGTTCCGCTACATCGGCCACCTGGCCGACAACGAGCAGGCGGCGCAGCGCCACGAGATCCAGTTCTGGAAACGCGCGCTCTACCCCTTCGCCTGCCTCGTGATGATGGCGCTCGCCCTGCCCTTCGCCTACCTGCATGCCCGGGCGGGCGGCGTCAGCCTCAAGGTATTCGCCGGCATCATGCTGGGCATCTCCTTCGTGCTGCTCAACAACATGGCCGGCCACCTCGGCCTGCTGCGCGACTGGACGCCCTGGATCACCGCCGCGGCGCCGAGCGCGCTGTTCCTGCTGGTCTCGCTGGCGGCCTTCAGCTGGCTCGTGAGGTATCGATGAGACGCGGCCTGCTCCTGTTCGCCCATGGCGCGCGCGACCCGAACTGGGCGCTGCCCTTCGAGGCCGTCGTCGAGCGGATCCGCGGCAGCGCGCCCGAGGTGGCGGTGGCGCTCGCCTACCTCGATTTCATGACACCCGGCATCGTCGACGCGGGCGATTCGCTCGCCGCCGCCGGCTGCACGCGCGTCGACGTGGTGCCGCTGTTCCTCGGCGCCGGCGGGCACGTGCGCAAGGATCTGCCGCTGCTGGTCGAGCGCTTGCGGCAGGCGCACCCCGCCGTGCAGTGGCTGCTGCGCCGCACGGTCGGCGAAGACGAGGCCGTGATCGCCGCGATGGCACAGTGCGCGCTGCAGCCCTCGCGCAGCGAACAAGAAAGCCTATGAACCTGCACCAGTTCCGCTTCGTCCAGGAGGCGGTCCGCCAGAAGCTGAACCTCACCGAGACGGCCAAGGTGCTGTTCACCTCGCAGCCGGGCATCTCCAAGGCCATCCTCGAGCTCGAGGACGAACTCGGCGTCGACATCTTCGCCCGCCACGGCAAGCGCCTGCGCCGCGTCACCGAGCCCGGCGCGCAAGTGCTCAAGTCCATCGAGATCATCATGCGCGAGGTCGGCAACCTCAAGCGCATCGGCGAGGAGTTCTCCAAGCAGGACGCCGGCACGCTCTCCATCGCCACCACGCACAGCCAGGCGCGCTACTTCCTGCCCGAGCCGGTGGCGCAGCTGCGCCGCCGCTTCCCCAAGGTGAACGTGAGCCTGCATCAGGGCTCGCCGGACCAGGTGGCGCGCATGGTGATCGAGGAGGTGGCCGACATCGGCCTGGCCACCGAGGCGCTGGCCGCGCACGAGGAACTCGTCACCCTGCCCTGCTACGACTGGCAGCACGCGCTGGTGATGCCGGCCGGCCACCCGCTGGCGCAGCTCGAGCGCATCGAGCTGGAAGACCTGGCGCTGCAGCCGCTGGTCTCCTACCACCCTTCGTTCAGCGGCCGCACGCGCGTCGACCAGGCCTTCGCGGCGCGCAAGCTCAAGCCCAACATCGTGCTCGAGGCCATCGACGCCGACGTGATCAAGACCTATGTGCGCCTCGGCCTCGGCGTGGGCATCGTCGCCGAACTGGCGGCCAAGGACGACGCGGCCGGCGGCGAACTGGTGTCGCGCCCGCTCGGCCACCTGTTCGGCCGCAACGTCACGCGCATCGCCTTCAAGCGCGGCGCCTACCTGCGCAACTTCGTCTACGCCTTCGCCGAGATGCTCTCCGAGCGCCTGTCGCGCTCGCTGATCACCCAGGCGCTGGCCGGCCCGCAGCGCAGCGCGGCCGACGACTACCAGCTCTGACACCCGCCCCGCCATGAACGCACCGCTGCCCCGCACGCCCGCCATCGAGAGCCGACTGCCGCGCGTCGGCACCACCATCTTCACCGTGATGTCGGCGCTCGCGCAGCAGCACGGCGCCGTCAACCTCGGCCAGGGCTTCCCGGATTTCGATTGCGACCCGGCGCTGCTCGATGCCGTGACGAAGGCGATGCACTCCGGGCTCAACCAGTACCCGCCGATGGCCGGCGTGCCGGTGCTGCGCGAAGCCATCGCGGCCAAGATCGAGGCGCTGTACGGGCACCGCTACGACGCCGGCAGCGAGATCACCGTCACCGCCGGCGCGACGCAGGCCATCATCACCGCCATCCTCGCCATCGTGCATCCGGGCGACGAGGTGATCGTGCTCGACCCCTGCTACGACAGCTACGAGCCCAACATCGAGCTGGCCGGCGGCCGGGCGGTGCACGTGCCGCTGACGCCGGGCAGCTTCCGGCCCGACTTCGAGCGCATCGCGGCGGCGCTCTCGCCGCGCACGCGCGCGATCATCGTCAACACGCCGCACAACCCGAGCGCGACCGTGTGGAGCCGCGCGGACATGCAGCGCCTGGCCGAGCTGCTGCGCCCGACCGACGTGCTGGTGATCGCCGACGAGGTCTACGAGCACATGGTCTACGACGAGGCGCGGCACGAGAGCATGGCGCGCCATCCCGAGCTGGCGCAGCGCGCCTTCATCGTCTCGAGCTTCGGCAAGACCTACCACGTGACCGGCTGGAAGATCGGCTACGTGGCCGCGCCGGCGGCGCTGACGGCCGAGTTCCGCAAGGTGCACCAGTTCAACGTCTTCACCGTCAACACGCCGATGCAGCATGGGCTGGCCGCCTTCATGGCCGATGCCTCGCACCACCTCGGCCTGCCGGCCTTCTACCAGCGCAAGCGCGACCTGTTCCGCGCCGGGCTGGCCGGCAGCCGCTTCCGCCTGCTGCCCAGCGAGGGCAGCTACTTCCAGTGCGTGGACTACTCGGCGATCAGCGAGGAGCCCGAGGAGAGCTTCTGCCGGCGCCTGACGCGCGAGGTCGGCGTGGCGGCGATCCCGCTGTCGGCCTTCTACCAGGGCGGCTTCGAGCAGCGCATCGTGCGCTTCTGCTTCGCCAAGAAGGACGAGACGCTCACCGCCGCGCTGCAGCGCCTGGCGGCGCTGTGAGCCGCGCGATCGGCCGCGCGGTCAGTCGCGCTTGAAGTCCGGGTCGACCAGACCCATGAAATCGGAGTTGCCGCCCTTGTCGCCGGGGCGATCGGCCATCGGCCGCGTCACGTCCAGGTCGACCTGCACGGTGAGCTGGTTGGTCGGCGCGAAGCCCATCAGGCGGCTGGCCGTCAGTTCCTCGATCGGCTTCTCGACCGAGCCGTCCATCGGCAGTTCGAGATCGACGGCGCGCGCGTTGCTCGGGTGCTCGCCGAGGTCGCGAGCGATCGAGTAGAGGAACAGCAGTTCGCGGTAGGCCGGCAGATCGTAGGTCTCGCCTTCGCTGTCCTGGCGCATCAGCGCGGCGTCGAGCATCTGCGTCACGCGCTGCGGTTCGTCCCACAGGCGCTGCAACTGGCGCAGCATCGGCGCGTAGTCGTCCAGCGTGCGGCCCTCGACGAGGTCGCTGTTCCAGTCGGGCGCGTAGGCGCTGAAGCGGCGGTTGAAGCGCTCGCGCACGCGTTCGTAGGCATCCTGGTCGCCGCGGCGGCGGTAGATCTCGAGCAGCTTCAGGTAAGGCAGCGGGCTGGCGCCACCGCTGCTGCGCACATGGCCCATCAGCAGGTCGATCGCGGCGTCTTCCTGGCCCAGCACGACGAAGAAGTCGGCCTGCTGCTCAAGGTCGATCAGTTCCTCGACCGACAGCTCGCGGCGCGGCGGGGTGCCGGCTTCGGCCGCGCTCGGCGGCAGCACCGACACCGGCGGCTCGGTCGGCGGCGAGATCGCCGGGGGCAGCGATTCGCCGCCCTGGGTGTGCACCAGATGGCGCTCGTCCATCACCGCGGGCTGGGTCTCCTGGCGGGCCGCGGCGGCGGCTTCCGCCGGCGCACGCGCGGGCGTGGCCGGGCCGGCCGCATTGGCCATCGCCACGCTGCCGCCGGCGGGCGCCAGCCACCATTGCGAGTTCTGGCGCGCCTGCGACTGGCGCCACCACAGCGCCCCGAAGCCGACCGCCAGCAGGGCCGCGAGCGCCCCCAGCGCGTAGACGAGCGGGTTCGAGTAGCGCTGATCCTGCGCCTGGCTGAGCGTGGACTGCAGCGTGGCCAGCGCCTTCTGCGTCTTCTGCGATTCCTCGCGCAGCACCCGCAGCTGCTCTTCGAGGCCGGCGATGCGTTCCTGCGCCGCCGAGGCGGCAGCCGTTGCGGATGCCGCCGCCATGGTCGATGCCGCCACTTCCGAGGCTGCGGCGGCGGTTGCCTGTGCGGCGGCGGCGGAAGCGGCCGATGCGGCTTGCGCCGCGGCGACGATGGCACCGGGTTCCAGCTGCAGGCGTGCGCCGCTGCTGCGTGGCGCGGCAGCCAGCGAGGCGCTGCTCGACTTGCGTTCGCGCGGCTTGCGCGGGCTCGCCTCCGTCGCGGCGCGCGGGCGCGGTGCCGGCGCCACACGCGTCGCGATGCGGGCGCGCTGCGCGCCTTCGACACTGGGCACGGGCGTGGCGCGGCGCGGCGCGGAAGCGGCCTCGGCGGCTTCGGTCACCGCCACCACCGGCGCCGTTTCGGGCTCCAGGCGCTGCGGCGGCAGGCTGGTCTCGGGCGCCGTGGTGCCTGCGAGGTTGATGCCGGGCGGATCCACCAGCGTCACGAAGTTGCGCGACAGGCGCTGCTGGCAGCCAGCCGTGACCGTCACCGTGACGACCGGCTCGTCGATCGCCGTGGTGGTGGTGACACGGACCAGCCGCTCACCGGGGTTCGGCGCCGGCTCGACCGAGATGCGCACGGCGGCGGGCGCGACGCGGAAGTCACCCGAGAGCACTTCGGCCGTGACGCATTCACGCGCCAGGCTCTCGTCGCTCTCGAGGCGCACCGTGGCTGCGAAGTTGAGCGGCTGGCCGAGATGCGAGGCGTTGACGGAGCGCCCGAAACCGAGCGCCTGCGCGTCGCCCGCGGCGGACAGCAGACCCGTGCTCGCGAGGAGCATGGACAGAGAGAGCGATACCCGATGCATTGAGCAGCTGTGTTCTTTTGCTCGAAGACGTTTTTTCCTTGATGACTCTAGCACGACCGTGAGCGGCGGCCGCCAAGGTTCCCGGGTGGCGCCACGCAGCGGCGTGACACAATCGACCGAACTTGCGGCGCCTCAAGAGCCATGCCCTCTGAACTGCTGACCGAGCGCCAAGGCGCCGTGCTGATTCTCACGATCAGCGATCCCGAGACCCGCAACACGCTCTCGGAGGCGGTGGTCACCGCAGGCATCGAGGCGCTCAGTACCGCCGAATCCGACGACGAGATCCGCGCCATCGTGCTGCGCGGCAACGGCGCGCACTTCTGCGCCGGCGGCAACCTGCAGGGCTTGATGGCACGCCGCCAGGCGGGCGTCGAGGCACAGGCGCGCATGCTCGAGCGGCTGCACCAATGGGTGGAAGCGCTGCGCGCCTGCCCCAAGCCGGTGATCGCGGCGGTGGAAGGCGCGGCCGCCGGTGCCGGCTTCTCGCTGGCCCTGGCCTGCGACCTGATCGTGGCCTCCGAGGAGGCGCGCTTCATCCTCTCCTACGCCAAGCTCGGCCTGACGCCCGATGGCGGCGCGACCTGGCACCTCGCGCGCGCCCTGCCGCGCGCCGCCGTGCAGCAGATGGTGTGGCTGGCCGAGCCGGTCGGCGCCGCGCAACTGCAGGCCTGGGGCGTGGTGCAGGCCGTGTGCTCGCCGGGGCAGGCGCTGGTCGAGGCGCTGCGCTGGGCCGACCGGCTCGCCGCGATGGCGCCGAACGCGGTCGCCGGCGCCAAGGAGCTGCTCAACGCCGCCGCGTCCAACGACCTTGCCGCACAGCTCGCCGCCGAGCGCGACCAGTTTCTGCTCAACCTCTTCCACGCCAACGGCGGCGAGGGCCTCGCAGCCTTCGTCGCCAAGCGCGCGCCGAAGTTCGAGTGAGCGCGGCGCACGCGAGCCGGATGCTGTCACCTCAGCGACTGAACATGAACACCTCGGTTCTTACACTCGACGAACGTTCCAACATCGAGTCGGGTCCGTGGTTCGCCAAACTCTCCCCTGCCCTGCGCGAAGCGATTCTGGCGCGCAGCACCGTGCGCCGTGTGGCCGACGGCGCCATGCTGGGCGCACGCGGCACGCCGGCGCAGGACTGGATTGCCGTGGCCAAGGGCGCGGTGCGCGTGAGTTCGGTGTCGCTGTCGGGCAAGCAGGTCACGCTGACCTACGTCGAGCCCGGCACCTGGTTCGGCGACATCGCGCTCTTCGACGGCCTGCCGCGCACGCACGACGCGAGCGCACATGGGCAGACCACGCTGCTGATCGTGCGCAAGGGCGATTTCAAGGAGCTGCTGGCGCAGCACGTCGAGCTCTACGACGCGCTGCTGCGCCTGAACTGCCGTCGCCTGCGCGTGATGTTCGACACCATCGAGGATCTCAACACGCGCCCGCTGGCCGCGCGGCTGGCCAAGCAGGTGATGCTGCTGGCGCGCCGCTACGGCGTGCCCGAAGGCGAGGAGATCCGCATCGGCCTGCAGCTCGCGCAGGAAGACCTGGCGCAGCTGCTGGGCGCCTCGCGCCAGCGCGTCAACCAGGAGCTCAAGGGCTTCGAGCGCGAGGGCGCGGTGCGCATCGAGCCGACGCGCCTGGTGGTGCTCTCCAAAGACAAGCTGCTCGCCATCGCCGAGCGCTGAACCCGCGTAGCGCCGGCCGCGACGCCGGCCGGCTTGTCGAATCTCTCTTCTGACGAGCCCATGGACGCCTTTTCCGGAACCAAACCCGTCGCCGCCCAGCATGCCTTCGATCTCGGCAAGCTGCAGACCCATCTCGAACAGCACCTGGCCGGCTTCAAGGGGCCGCTCACGGTCGAGCAGTTCAAGGGCGGTCAATCCAACCCGACCTTCAAGCTGATCACGCCCGGCACGACCTACGTGATGCGCAGCAAGCCCGGCCCGGTGGCCAAGCTGCTGCCCTCGGCGCACGCCATCGAACGCGAGTTCACGGTGATGAAGGCGCTGCGCGGCAGCGGTGTGCCGGTGCCGCAGATGCACCTGCTGTGCGAAGACGAATCCGTCATCGGCCGCGCCTTCTACGTGATGGAGTTCGTGCAGGGCCGCGTGCTGTGGGACCAGACCCTGCCCGGCATGAGCCCGGCCGAGCGCGGCGCGATCTACGACGAGATGAACCGCGTGATCGCGGCGCTGCACACGGTCGACGTGGCTGCCGCCGGCCTCGCCGGCTACGGCAAGCCGGGCAACTATTTCGAGCGCCAGATCGGCCGCTGGAGCAAGCAGTACCTGGCCTCCATCACCGAGCCGATCGACGCGATGGACCGGCTGATGGAATGGCTGCCGGCCCACATGCCGGCCAGCGCCAGGGACGAGAGCCAGGTGTCGGTGGTGCACGGCGACTACCGGCTCGACAACCTCGTCTTCCACCCGACCGAGCCGAAGGTGCTGGCGGTGCTCGACTGGGAGCTCTCCACGCTCGGCCACCCGCTCGCCGACTTCAGCTACCACTGCATGTCCTGGCACATCGCGCCGGGGCAGTTCCGCGGCATCGGCGGCTGCGACCTCGCCGCGCTCGGCATCCCCGACGAGCGCGCTTACGTGCGCCGCTACTGCGAGCGCACCGGCCGCGCCGACCCCGATGCGGTGATGGCCGACTGGAACTTCTACCTCGCCTACAACCTGTTCCGCATGGCCGGCATCCTGCAGGGCATCGCCAAGCGTGTCGTCGACGGCACCGCGTCGAGCGCGCAAGCCATGTCGGCGGGCGCCGGCGCCCGGCCGCTGGCCGAGATGGGCTGGCGCATCGCCAGCCGCGCCTGATCACCCTTCCCCAACGAAAGAGACAGCATGGACTTCAGCTATTCGCCCCGGACCCAGGAATTGCAGGCGCGTCTGCTGCGCTTCATGGACGAACACGTCTACCCGGCCGAAGCCGCGTGGTGGGCCGAGATCGAGGCCAACACCGCCGCCGGCAAACGCTGGACGCCGCTCGAGGTGATCGAGAAGCTCAAGCCCAAGGCGCGCGAGGCGGGCCTGTGGAACCTGTTCCTGCCGCCCAGCGCCGACGGGCATACCAACACCTCGGGCGACTACGGCATCGGGCTGTCGAACCAGGAATACGCGCCGCTGGCCGAGATCATGGGCCGCGTGCCCTGGAGCAGCGAGGTCTTCAACTGCTCGGCGCCGGACACCGGCAACATGGAAACGATCATCCGCTACGGCAGCGCCGCCCACAAGAAGCAGTGGGCCGAGCCGCTGCTGGAGGGCAAGATCCGCAGCGCCTTCGCGATGACCGAGCCGGCGGTGGCCTCCTCGGACGCCACCAACATCGAGGCGCGCATCGAGCGCCAGGGTGACGAGTACCTCATCAACGGCCGCAAGTGGTGGACGTCCGGCGCCGGTGATCCGCGCTGCAAGATCTACATCTTCATGGGCAAGACCGATCCGTCGGCGCCCAAGCACGCGCAGCAGTCGATGGTGCTGGTGCCGGCCGAGACGCCGGGGGTCAAGGTGCTGCGCCCGCTGAACGTATTCGGCTTCGACGACGCGCCGCACGGCCACATGGAAGTGCTGTTCGAGAACGTGCGCGTGCCGGTCTCGAACATCCTGCTCGGCGAAGGCCGCGGCTTCGAGATCGCGCAAGGGCGTCTCGGCCCCGGCCGCATCCACCACTGCATGCGCCTGATCGGCCTGGCCGAGCGTTCGCTCGAGCTGATGTGCAAGCGCGCCATCAAGCGCGTGGCCTTCCACCGCCCGCTCGCCGAGCAGGGCGTGACGCGCGAGCGCATCGCGCAGGCACGCTGCATGATCGACCAGGCGCGCCTGCTGACGCTCAAGGCGGCCTGGATGATGGACGTGGCCGGCAACAAGGGCGCGAAGGCCGAGATCGCGATGATCAAGGTGGTGGCACCCTCGATGGCCTGCCAGGTGATCGACTGGGCGATGCAGCTCTTCGGCGGCGCCGGCATGAGCCAGGACACGCCGCTGGCCTACTTCTACACGCTGTCGCGCACGCTGCGCTACGCCGACGGCCCGGACGAAGTGCACCGCAACGCCATCGCCAAGCTGGAGCTGGGCAAGCACGCCTGAGCGCGGCGCGAGGCCGCGTGCTCAGCGCGGTTTCGTATCGTCGAAGTGCTGCCAGGCGGTCGAGCCGGTGTTGGGCCATTCGGCGCCCGGCTCGTCCTGGTGTGCGGCCACGCGCAGCGCCTGCCGCACCGCCGTCTCGAACAGGCCGACCAGCAGTTGCAGCGCGGCCGGATCGGGGTCGATGAGCTGGGTGCGCAGGTAGGCGCGGCCGCGCAGCGTCATCAGCACGAAGGGCGGATCGAACTGCAGCGCGCCAGCCAAGGCGCGTTCGAGCTGCTGCGCGAGCGGCCCTTCCAGCCACGCCTGCACCGCCGAGGGCAACGCCGACACCGCCCCGAAGCGCCCGCGCAGCGCGCGGTAGGCATTCAGGTTGACCTTGGGGAACATCACCAGCCAGCGCATCTCCTCGGGCGTGGCGGTGTCGATCTGCGTCTGCAGGCCTTCGGTGAAGCTCTCGTAGGTCTGGCGCTCGAGCTGGTCCATCAGCGGCTTGGCCAGCAGCAGCATCTGCAGGTCGCCCGGCAGATCGAGCTCCATGCGCATGCGCAGCTCGCGCCCGGCGATGTAGCTGCGCTGCGGCGGGCCCCACTCGAGGCGCCAGGGCAAGTCGTCGAGGCGGCCCTCGATCACGAAGCCCTCGCCTTCGCGCACGCGCCGGAACGGCAGCCCCTCGCGCCTGGCCCAGGCCTCGACCTCGGGCCAGGCCGGTGCCGGTTCGGGCTTGGCGGCGAACAGGCGCTTGAAGGATTCGAGCATGGCGTTGGTCAATCCACTAGAGTTCGTCGGATCGACGACGCAACAGCGGACACGGGGGAACTCATGATCGAAGTGTATTCGTGGGCAACGCCGAACGGCCACAAGGTCCACATCATGCTCGAGGAGTGCGGCCTGCCCTACCGCGTGGTCCCGGTCGACATCGGCGCGGGCGACCAGTTCAAGCCCGAATTCCTCGCCATCAGCCCGAACAACAAGATCCCCGCGATCGTCGACCCCGACGGGCCCGACGGCGCGCCGATCTCGCTGTTCGAATCGGGCGCCATCCTGCTCTACCTCGCCGGCAAGACCGGCCGCTTCCTGCCGCCGGACACGCGCGGCAAGTACGAGGTGCTGCAGTGGCTGATGTTCCAGATGGGCGGCGTCGGGCCCATGCTCGGCCAGGCGCACCACTTCCGCATCTACGCGCCCGAGAAGATCCCCTACGCGATCGAGCGCTACACCAACGAGGCCAAGCGCCTGTACGGCGTGCTGGACCGGCGCCTGGCCAGGAGCCGCTACCTCGGCGGCGCCGAGTACTCGATCGCCGACATTGCGGTGTTCCCCTGGCTGCGCTCGTGGAAGAACCAGGGCATCGAGTGGGCCGACTACCCGCACCTCAAGGGCTGGTTCGACGAGATCGGCCACCGCCCGGCGGTGATGCGCGGCGTCGAGGTGCTGGCCGACAAGCGCAAGCCGTTGATCGACGACAAGGCGCGCGAGACGCTGTTCGGCGCCACGCAGTACCGGCGGCACTGAGGCGCGCGGTATCGCGCCGTGCGCCCGGCAGTGCTGCGTGCCGGGCGTTGGGTATCTCCTGCCCCAAGCTCCCACGCGGCGCGGCTAGCATGCCGCTCCATCACGTCGGCCTTGGGAGGGTGGATGGATCTGCGACTGGCACTGCACGAACTCGAAGCGGCCCATGGCCTCGATGACGGTGCATCACGCCGACTCCAGGCGCTGGCCGGCCTCGGCGACGAGCCGCGCGCACTGAAGCGCTGGTTGCCGCTCGGCCTGGCCGTGCTGGCCGCCGCGCTGCTGGGCCTCGGACTGATCTTCTGGATCGCTGCCAACTGGGAGACGCTCGGCCGCTTCGGCCGCTTCGCGGTGCTGCAGGGCGCGATCGTCGCGATGGGAATCGGCGCGCTGGCACGGCCGGCCTGGCGCGCGCCGCTCGCGCTCGTCGTGCTGCTCGCCACCGGCGCGCTGTTCGCCTACTTCGGCCAGACCTACCAGACCGGCGCCGACCCCTGGCAACTGTTCGCGCTGTGGGCCGCGCTCGCCCTGCCGCTCGCGCTCGCGGTGCGCTCCGACCTGCTGTGGGCGCCCTGGACGCTGGTCGCCTTCGTCGCCATCGCGCTGTGGATCCATGCGCACACCGGGCATCGCTGGCGCGTCGAGCCGGATGACCTCGCCGTGCACCTGCTCGGCTGGGCCGCCGCCGGCGCGATCGTGCTGGCGATGAGCGCGCTGGCACGCCGCCTCACGGGCGCCGGCGTGTGGGCGCTGCGCACGGCGGTGACGCTGGCCGTCGTCGTGATCACGAGCACGGCGCTGGCCGGGCTGTTTTCACGCTCCGTTGCCACGCACTACGGCTTCGGGCTGCTCGTGCTGGCCGCGCTCGCCGCAGCCTTCGTGCCGCGGCGCAGCATCGACGTCTTCGCGCTCAGCGCCGTCGCGCTCGGCCTGAATACGCTGGCGGTGGCGGGCCTGGGCCGCTTGCTGTTCGAGAACACGCATGGCGACCCGATCGGCCGCCTGTTCCTGCTCGGCGCGCTGGCCGCCGGCATGCTGGCCGCCAGCGTGAACGGCGTGCTCCGGCTGGCACGTGCCCATGCCGCCGCCGAAGGAGCCACGGCATGAGCTCGATCCACCTCGACGAGTTCCTCGAACGCGCCCGCGCGCAAGGCCTGCTGCCGGCCGACGCCAAGGCGCCGACGGACGAAGGCCGCCCCTGGCCGGTGGTGCTGCTCACTGCGCTCGGCGCCTGGCTGGCGGCGCTGCCGATGCTGGGCGTGGTCGGCATGCTGCTGGGTGATCTGATCAGCCGCAGCGTCGGGCCCTATCTGGTCGGTACGCTGCTGCTGGCCGGCGCCATCGTGGTGCTGCGCTCGCGCGACGTACCGCTGTTTCTCGAACAACTCGCCGTGCCCGCGCTGCTGGTGGGCGGCGGCTCGCTCGGCTTCGGCTTGTTCCGCGATGCCGGCACGGCCGGTGGTGCGCTGCTGCTCGGCCTCGTGGCGCTGGGTGTGGCGGGGGCGCTGCGCGCGGCCTGGCTGCGTGTGCTGCTCGGCGCCGCCGCGGCGCTGCTGCTGGCCGTGGCGCTCACGCCTGAGCGCTGGTACTTCGGGCGCGGCGATGCGCTCGAAGCCTGGTGGCTGTCGTGGCACCTGCTGCTCGCAGCCTGGCTGATCGCCCATGTGCTGGCCGGTTCGCGCTTGCGCGGTGAGGCTGCGGCAATGCTCGAATCGATCGCCACGGGCTGGGGCCTCGCCTTGCTCGCCGCATTCGCGTGGTGGTCCGGCATGAGCTTCCTCGTCGGCGGCACGCTGGGCGGTGGCCTGTTCGGCGAGGTGGCGCAGGAGCTCGGCCGGCGCAGCGACGCGGGCCTGGCCTGGCGCAGCCTGCAGTTCGCCTCGGCGGCGCTGGCGCTGGTCGGCGCCCTCGTGGCGGCGCGGCGCTGGCCGCTGCTGCGCCATCCGGCGCTGGCCGCGGCAGCCGCGGTGCTGATCGGCCTGGCCGCGTTGATGCCCTCGCTGGGCGCAACGCTGCTGATGCTCGCGCTGCTGGCCACCAGCAGCCGCCTGCGTCTCGCCGCCGCGGCCACCGTGGCTGCGGCCTGGATCGTCGGCGCCTTCTACTACCAGCTCGCCTGGCCGCTGGCGCACAAGGCCGCCTTGCTCGCCGGCGCGGGCGCGCTGCTGGGTGTGCTGGCGTGGTGGCTGGCGGGCCCGAGAGCGCAGGCCACGCCGGCAGCCGCAAGTGCCGACGCATCGCGCTTCGCGCGCGCCGGCATCGTCGTCAGCCTGCTCGCCGTGCTGCTCGTGGCCAACCTCGGCATCCGCGACAAGGAAACGCTGATCCGCGACGGCCGGCCGGTCTTCGTCGAACTCGCGCCGGTCGACCCGCGATCGCTGATGCAGGGCGACTTCATGCGCCTGAACTTCAACGTGCCCGGCGAGCCGGCCGAGCAGCGCAGCGGCATGTTGCGCGCGCAGCGTCCGCGCGCGGTGGCGCAGGTCGACGAGCGCGGCGTGGCGCGCCTCGTGCGCATCGACGGCGGCGACCCGCTGCAGCCGGGCGAACTGCACATCGAGCTCACGCCCAAGCAGGGGCGCTGGATCCTGGTCAGCGATGCCTGGTTCTTCGCCGAAGGCGAGGCGCATCGCTGGGCGCGCGCGCGCTACGGCGAGTTCCGCGTCGATGCGCAAGGCCACGCGCTGCTCGTCGGCCTGCGTGGGCCGGATCTGCAAGCCCTGTGAGAACACGACCAAGGAACGCCGCATGAATGCCGAAGCCCAAGCCGATGTGGTGGTTGCCGGCGGCGGCCTGGCCGGCATCGTCACCGCGCTGGAGGCCTTGCGCGCCGGACAGCGCGTGATCCTGGTCGACCGCGACACGCCCGAGCGCTTCGGTGGCCTGGCGCTGTGGGCCTTCGGCGGCATGGCACTGGTGGGCACGCCGCTGCAGGCGCGCATGAAGATCCCCGACACGCCGGAGATCGCGCTGCGCGACTGGCTGCGCTTCGGCGAGCTGGACGCCGGCGACACCTGGCCGCTGCAATGGGCGCGCTACTACGTCGAGCACTCGCGCAGCGAGGTCTACGACTGGCTCACGGCCGAAGGCGTGAAGTTCATGCCCGCGGTGAACTGGGTCGAGCGCGGCCGCCACGGCGACGGCAACAGCCTGCCGCGCTATCACATCGTCTGGGGCACATCGCGCGAACTCACGCGCCGCATGATCGCGGCATTGCGCGCCGCCGACAGCGGCGGCCGCCTGACCGTGCTGCACGGCCACCGCGTCAGCGCGCTCGACCATGCCGGCGGACAGCTCGCCGGCGTCATCGCCATCGACGAGCGCAGCGGCGCCGAGCTGCGCCTGCGCGCGCCGGTGGTGGTGCTGGCCATGGGCGGCATCAACGGCAGCCACGACGAGGCGCGCGCCAACTGGCCGAAGGATCGTGCCCTGCCCGCCAGCATGCTCAACGGCGCGCACCCCTTCGCCGACGGCCGCCTGCACCACTGGGCGGCCGAACACATGGGCGCCCAGATCACGCATGCCGGCGAGATGTGGAACTACGCGGCGGGCTTTCCGCATCCCTTCCCGCACTTCGAGGGGCACGGCCTCTCGACCATTCCCTGCAAGTCGGCGCTGTGGCTCGATCACAGCGGCCGGCGCATCGGCCCCGAGCCGCTGGTGACGGGCTTCGACACCCACTGGCTGTGCCAGCGCGTGGCCGAGCAGGCGCGGCCCTGGACCTGGCATCTGCTCAACTGGCGCATCGCGGCCAAGGAGTTCGCGATCTCGGGCGCCGAGCACAACCAGCGCATCCGCGACATGCAGTTTCCGCAGTTCCTCAAGGAGACGTTGCTGGGCAACCACCGCCTGGTGCGGCAGATGCAGCACGAGAGCCGGCACTTCCTGGTCGACGACACGCTGGCCGGCCTGGCCGCGAAGATGAACGCCCTCACCGGCTCGCGCGACGTCGAGCCCGCCGTGCTGCAGGCCACGGCCGATGCCTTCGACGCCAACTTCGCGCACGGCAATCGGCTGCACAACGACGACCAGATCCGCCGCATCCTGCATGCGCGCCAATGGGGCCCCGACCGCTTGCGCACCTGCAAGCCGGCGCCGCTGCAGAAGCCCGGCGCCGGGCCCTTCATCGCCATCCAGATGCAGCTCATCACGCGCAAGAGCCTGGGCGGCCTGCGCACCGATCTGCAAAGCCGCGTGCTCGACGCCGCGGGCGAGCCCATCGCCGGCCTCTACTGCGTGGGCGAAGCGGCTGGCTTCGGCGGCGGCGGTGCCAGCGGCAAGCGTTCGCTCGAAGGCAGCTTCCTGCCCGGCTGCATCCTCACCGCGCGCGCCGCGGCGCGTTCGATCACCGCGGGCCGCTGAGCCCACCCCTTCACTTCAGACCCCGGAGCCCTCCATGCCCAACGGCGCGCAGGCCCTGATGAAGACGCTGGCCGATGCCGGCATCAACGTCTGCTTCACCAACCCCGGCACCAGCGAGATGTACTTCGTCGCCGCGCTCGACAGCGAGCCGCGCATGCGCGCCGTGCTGGCGCTCTTCGAGGGCGTGGCCACCGGCGCGGCCGACGGCTACGCGCGCATGGCCGACAAGCCCGCCGCCACGCTGCTGCACCTGGGCTGCGGTCTGGGCAACGGCCTGGCGAATCTGCACAACGCGCGCAAGGGCAAGGTGCCGGTGCTCAACATCGTCGGCGACCACGCCACCACGCACGTGCCCTACGACGCGCAGCTGCAGTCCGACATCGAGACGGTGGCGCGCAACGTCTCGCCGGGCTTCGTGCGCACCTCGCGCAGCACGGGTGACTTGTGCCGCGATGCCGCCGAGGCCATCACCGCCGCGCGCGGCCTGCCCGGCCAGGTGGCGACGCTGATCCTGCCGGCCGACGTGTCCTGGGGCGACGGCGCCCTGCCCTGCCCGCCGCCGCCGCTGCCGCGCCCCGAGGCGGCCGACGACACCACTGTGGCCGCCGTCTCCGCCGCTGTGCGCTCGGGTGGCAAGGTAGCCCTGCTGCTCGGCGGCCGCGCCCTGCGTGAGCGTTCCCTGCTCGCCGCCGCGCGCATCGCCGCGCACAGCGGCGTCACCCTGCTGGCCGAGGTCTTCCCGACGCGCATGGAGCGCGGCGCCGGCCTGCCGACGGTGGAGCGCATCGCCTACCTCGCCGAGATGGCCGGCGTGCAGCTCGCGGGTATCGAGCATCTGATCCTGGTCGATGCCAAGGCGCCGGTGTCCTTCTTCGCCTACCCGGGCAAGAAGAGCGATCTGGTGCCCGAGGGCTGCACGGTGCACACGCTCGCCGCGCCCACGCAGGATGCCGCGGCGAGCCTGGAGAAGCTGGCTGCCGCGCTCGGCGCCACGCAGGCGCAGCCCGCGCTGCAGGCCGCGCAGCGGCCGGGCCGGCCGCGCGGCCGGCTCACCGCGCCCAAGGTGTGCAAGGCCGTGGGCCACCTGCTGCCGGCGAACGCCATCCTCGTCGACGAGGCCATCACCTCGGGCCTGATGCTCTCGGTGATGACCGCCGGCGCGCCGCGCCACGACCTCATCACGCTCACCGGTGGCGCCATCGGCCAGGGCTTGCCCAACGCCGTCGGCGCGGCCATCGCCTGCCCGAACCGGCCGGTGCTGGCGCTGGTGGGCGACGGCACGGCGATGTATACGATCCAGGCGCTGTGGACCATGGCGCGCGAGAAGCTGCACGTGGTGTCGATCGTCTTCAACAACGCCTCGTACTCGGTGCTCAACGTCGAGCTCGAGCGCGTGGGCGCGGAAGAATCCGGGCCCAAGGCCCAGGCCCAGCTCGACCTGCACGCCCCGGTGCTGGACTTCACGCGCATGGCGCAGGGCATGGGCGTACACGCGGTGCGCACGAGCAGTGCCGGGGATTTCGTCAAGGCGCTGGAACATGCGCTGGCGCACCCCGGGCCTCATCTCATCGAGGCGGTGGTGCCCGAATCGCTGAGTGGCGCCAAGCGCAAGCTGCTGCCCTGGCTGCTGCGCTCGCTGCCCCACCTGCCGCCGGCGCTGGCGCGCGGGCTCAAGAAGAAGATCGCGCCGTGAGGACTGGGAGGGAGTAGCTTCGGCCGGTACGAACCGAATCTGTTCCCGCCGGCGCGAACCGGCTTACGGGCTCGGCCAGAGCTCGACGGCCTTGGCCGCAAGCATCGTCGATCGCTGCTCGACCGTCTTGAACTTGAATTGCGCCAGCGACGCCAACTCCTTGGTCAGCAGGATGCCGGAATCCTTGTAGGCCTGCTTCTTCATCGCGAACGGGTTGTTCGACGCGCTGATGTTCAGGGCACCCGCGAACAGGGTCAGGTTGCCGATGCGGGCGACGTACTTCGGATGCTGCGACTCCGCCTTGTCGCCGAGGTAGGTCACCCAGTCGCCGAACTCCTCCTTGGCCTTCTTCGTCTTGATCTTCTGCGGAATGATGTGCTCTACGTGCACGTCGGCCGCGCCGAGCACCTGAAGTTCGTCGTGCGCCCCATGGCGCGTGGCCTCGATTCGCTCGAGGCAGTACCGAGCGCGCTCGATCAAGTTCGACGGGAAGCTCGCGTTGGCGAACTCATCGCGGAACTTCTCGTCCGATGGGCAAAGTGCCCGGTAGGCTTCCCGGGTCGCCTCGACCGGCGCCACGGGATCGACGACGGACAGCCGGGCGAACAAGGCTTCGGTCTCGTTGGCCCGCTCGCGGCACACATGCCGGCGCAGAACGAAGCTCTCCGTCAACTCGAGCACCTCCCGAAAGAGCTTGTCCGGGCAGCCACCGACCCGAAGGTGCATCAGGAACCCGTAGGTCTGCACCGCCTTGATCATCCGCAGGTTGCGCAGGTGGCGGTTGATCCGCGTGTCGGCCGCCTTCACCAGCACCAACTCGCCGTAGACCTTGGCGCACTGCACCAGCCGTGCCAGGAATGCGACGAAACTCACCTGCTGCGCTGGCTGCGGGGTCGATGCACCGGGAGAACCCTCTGCGGGCGGAGGCTCTTCGCCGTCCTCGTCATCTGGCTCGACCGGGTCGGCGTAGAGATGGCGTTCGGGCAAGGCAGCCGCCTCGACAACCTGGCTCATGAACACGTTCTTGAACTTGGCAACCACCTCCGATGCTGTGACCCGTGTGCCGACCAGAGCCATCAGGTAGTAGCGGAAGAACGCATCCGGATTCGTGCCGTCCAGATGCACGATCAATGCCGCCCAGCTGTTGCGCGCCTCATGCAACTCGTCGGCGCCGAAGCGTGCCGCGTTGCCCAGCAGGAAGTTCTTGATGATGTCCGTGGGGCTGAGCTTCAACCCTCGGTTGTTGATCGTCTCGAACAGCTTGAAGGCGTCTTTCGCCTCGCTGACATCGAGCCGGATCACGACGGCCTGGTTTTTCAGGCGATAGAGAAACGCCCCCAGTTCCTCGAGACCCCGCTCGGCGATCCAACCTCGAACGATCTCGAACGCGCCTGCCAGCTGTTGGTTCTGGAATGGCTGCTGCCGGTTGTTCTGCACCAGCCGATCGAACTCCGCCGAGTCGATCGAGTCGAGCGCCACCTTGCGCAGCGCTTTGCCCCCGAGAGGCTTGGCGCTGAGCAGCCGCGCGACTTCGGCAGCTTCGTCGGCCTCGCCGTCGAGCTCCATGCGCTGCCGGATGCACTCCAGGATGATCGTCACCGTCGTCAGCCGTTGCTGGCCGTCCACCAGTTCCAGCCGGTTCAGTCCTGCCGTGTGGGGCCCGGCCAGACACACGATGCTGCCGAGCAGGTGCGTGTCGCCCTCGTCGATCAACAGAATATCGTCGATCAGCTCCCACACCTGGCGCTCGTGCCACGAATAGCGGCGCTGGTAGGTCGGGATGACGTACTGCTCGTTGGTCGAGCCGAACAGCTGGGTGATGGTCAGTGAGGTGGGCGTGATGATCACCGCGCGGCTCCATTCGATGCGTGTCCGGTCAGTCGGTCTTCCATGCTCGTCAGCGCTCTGGCCTTCCGGTCGGCCCGGCCCACAGCCGAGAGAACTGGAACGACAGCTCGCGGTGATGCCGGATGGACAGCAGATGCACCAGCTGCCCCGGCGTGGCCACGGTGTACAGGATCAGGTAGTCGCCGTGCAGGTACTCGCGCAGCCGATCGGCCGCACCGGCCGGCAGCGCGGCCAGCTGGCTCAGCGCTTCGGCCGACTGCGGTGGCTGGTCGAGATAGCGCCTGCCGATGCGCGGGAAGCGCCGCAGGTTGGGAATGACGGTGCTGCGCAGTTCGTCGAGCAGCGTGTCGTAGGCGAAGGCTGCGTCTGCAGCGGTGAGGAAGGCTTCGATCGCCGCCAGGCGTTCCAGGAAGCTGGCGGTCAGTTCGACACGGGCGTCGGGCTCAGCCACGTTTGCGCGCAGCCGCGCCGGTCTTTGCCCTGCCCTTCGCGCCGGCTCGCCGAGCCTGCAATGCGGCGATGCCGGCATCCGCATCCTGCGTGCGCCCGGCAGCGATGTCCGCGAGGCCGCGGCGCGCGTCGTCGATCAGCAGCAGGTGGATGCGTTCACGCTCGAGGCGGTGGTAGTAGTCGAGCCGCTCGGCATCGATCAGGGCGACGTAGCTCTCGCCGTTCCTGGTGATGATCTTCTCGGCGCCGGCCTTCACCTGTTCGGCGAGCTCGGACAAGGTGGCGCGCGCCTGGGTGAACGGCACCACGTCGCTGGCAGAGATTCCCATGGCCGGCCCCTTCGTCCCGAGCGTTGCAGAATTCTGCGCAGTCTACCTTCATCGCTGGCCCAGCCGTGCGGGTTTGGGCTGAGCGGCCGATTCCAGGGCCAGCAGTTCGTCGAGCAAGGCCCAGGCGTGCTGCGCCTCCTCGGGTGGCACGGTGCCGATCGCCGTGCCCAGGTGCACGATCACGAAGTCGCCGACCTGCACGGCCTGCTCTTGCAGCAGCACGAGGCTGACCACACGCTCGATGCCCTTGGCTTCGCAGCGCGCGGCGAGGCCGTCGATCTCGGTCACGCGCATCGGGTAGGCCAGGCACATCGAGCGTTGCTCCAGCGGTCGCTGCGCGCAGCATAGGCCGCGCCCGCGCCTGCCGATCATGAGGTGAATCAACTGCGCCCCGTGCGGGCAGGCATACCCTGCGGTGCATCCTATGCGCTACAGCGGGAGGGGGCATGGATCGGCGTGATTCGAGCGTTCTCGTGCTCGGCCTGGGCAACCGCCTGCTCGGGGACGACGCGGCCGGCCCGCTCGTGGTCGATGCCCTCGCGGCGTCGGGGCGCGCCGGCAGCGCCCTCTTGCGCGACGGCGGCACCATCGGCTTGAGCCTGCTGCCGGAGATCGAGGATGCCGCGGCGCTCATCGCCGTGGACGCGGCCGAGTTCGACGCGCCGCCCGGCGCCGTGCGCGTGTTCGAGGGCGCGGCCATGGACCGCCAACTCGGCGGCCGCAAGCGCAGCGCGCACGAGGTGGCGCTGTTCGACCTGATGGCGGCGGCCGAGTTGTGCGGCCGCCTGCCGGCGCGCCGCGCCCTCGTCGCGGTGCAGCCCGCGAGCACGGCCTTGACGCTGCAGCCCACGCCCGAGGTGGCCGCGGCGATACCCGCCCTGTGCGAGGCCGTTCAGGAACTGGTGACGCGATGGACGCCTGCCTTGATCACCCCCTCGCCCGCGCCGCTGCAGGAGACAGCCCATGAATGAACCGCGAGAACTGGCCGGTCTGCTGCGCGAGCGCGGCGTGTCGCGCCGCGCCTTCTTGGCCTACGCGAGCTGGATGACCTCACTGCTCGCCCTGCCGCCGGCCATGGCACCGGCGATGGCGCAGGGTCTGGCCAAGGCGCGGCGCCAGGCGGTGATCTGGCTCTCGTTCCAGGAGTGCACCGGCTGCACCGAGTCGCTGACGCGCAGCTTCAGCCCGTCGCTGGAAGAGCTCATCTTCGACTTCATCTCGCTGGACTACCACCACACGCTGCAGGCCGCTTCGGGCGAGGCGGCCGAGCAGGCACGGCGCCAGTCGATGAAGGACAACGCCGGCAAGTACGTCGTGATCGTCGACGGCTCGGTGCCCGTCGGCGATGGCGGGGTCTACTCGGTCATCGCCGGGCAGAGCAATGTCGACATGCTGGCGGAGACCGTCTCGCAGGCCGCGGCGGTGATCGCCGTGGGCACCTGCGCCGCGTTCGGCGGGCTGCCCGAGGCGCGGCCGAATCCGACCGGCGCGGTGCCGGTGTCGCAGCTCGTCAAGGACAAGCCGGTGGTCAACATCCCGGGCTGCCCGCCCATGCCGCAGGCGATGGCCGGCACGCTGGTGCACCTGCTGTCCTTCGGCAAACTGCCCGAGCTCGACGCGCTGGGCCGGCCGCGTGCCTTCTTCGGCGAGAGCATCCACGACCGTTGCTACCGGCGGCCGTTCTACGAGAAGGGCCTGTTCGCGCACAGCTTCGACGACGAAGGCGCGCGCCAGGGCTGGTGCCTCTACGAGCTGGGCTGCAAGGGGCCGGTGACCTACAACGCCTGCGCCTCGCTGAAGTGGAACGGCGGCGTGTCCTTCCCCATCCAGTCGGGCCACGGCTGCATCGGCTGCTCGGAACCACGGTTCTGGGATCGCGGCGGCCTCTACCAGCCGCTGTCGACTGGCAGCACCGACGTGCGCAAGGTGATCGGCATCGCCGCGGCCGGCGGCGTGGCGCTGGGCGCCGCCTCGGCCGCGCTCGCACGCAAGCGCCAGGCGGAGCACGCCGCGGCCGACAAGAAGGAGACCTGAGCCATGGAACTGCTCGACTTCGCGCGTGGCCCGGCGCTGACCGTGGCGCTGGCGATCTTCGTGCTGGGCACGCTCTGGCGCCTGGCCGGCGTGCT
The DNA here is from genome assembly GCA_017983795.1 of Piscinibacter sp. Taxonomy (GTDB): domain Bacteria; phylum Pseudomonadota; class Gammaproteobacteria; order Burkholderiales; family Burkholderiaceae_C; genus Piscinibacter. The sequence goes on along the minus strand of JAGOAS010000012.1, from coordinate 40,897 downwards.
GCTGCTGCCGCGCCTGCGTGATCTCTCGCCGCCCCGCGAGGGTGCGCCGCCGGCCTTGCTGGGAGGGCTGCGCACGGTGCTGCGGCGCATGTGGCCGCGCCCGGAGTTCGCGCAGGCCACGCTCTTCATGACCGTCAACAGCTACGTCTTCCACCTCGGGCTGGCGCTGGTGGTGTTCGGGCTGGCGCCGCACATCCTGTTCATCCGCAAGCTCTCCGGGCTGCACTGGCCATCGCTGCCCAGCAACTTGGTCTATGCCGTGGGCGTGGTCACCCTCGCCTCGCTGCTGGCGGTGCTGGCGCGGCGCCTCACGCACCCGGTGATGCGCCTGCTCTCGCACGCCGGCGACTACGTGAGCTGGCTGGTGACGGCCTTGCCGGTGGCCACCGGGCTGCTGGCCACCGCCCACCTCGGCGCGCGCTACGAGACGCTGCTGGCGCTGCACCTGCTGAGCATCGCGGCCTTCCTCGTCTGGTTCCCGTTCGGCAAGCTGATGCATGCCTTCCTGTTCGCCTTCTCGCGCGCCGCCACCGGCATGCGCTTCAGCCATCGCGGGGTGAAGGTATGAACTCGACGACCACGGCCGCAAAGCCGGGCTTCGACACCCAGGGCGAGCGCAGCGACGAGGCGCGCGTCGACGCGGCGATGCGCAGCTTCGTGCGCGAGTTCGGCGTGACGGCCGCACTGCACATGGAGAGCTGCGTGCGCTGCGGCATCTGCGCCGAGGCCTGCCACTTCCACATCGCCACGCGCGACCCGAAGTACACGCCGGTGCACAAGCTCGAGCTGTTCCGGCGCGCCTACTTCCGCGAAGCCTCGCCCTTCGCGCCCCTGGTGCGTGCGCTCGGCCTGGTGCGCAAGCCCAGCATCGCCGAGCTGCAGCAGTGGCAGGAGCTGATCTACGACTCGTGCACGATGTGCGGCCGCTGCACGCTGGCCTGCCCGATGGGCATCGACATCGCCGAGCTGGTGAAGGAGGCGCGCCACGGCATGTTCAAGGCCGGCCTGATTCCCGAGCGCCTGGCCTTGATGGACCGCACCGCGCGGCAGTGGGGCAGCCCCGCCACGCCCGCCGAGGATCTGCCCGACATCCTCGCCGAAGTCTCCGAGCAGCACGGCGGCGTCGCCATCCCCTGCGACCTGGAACAGGCCGACATCCTGGTGACCGCCGCGCCTGCCGAGCTGGGCGACCACACCAAGGCGCTCGCCGACGCGGCCAAGATCCTCAACCGCATCGGCGCGAAGTGGACCATGCACCAGGGCGGCTTCGACGCCTCCAACATCGGCTTCAACAACGGCGATCTCGAACTGCAGGAGCGGCTGACGCGTGCGCTGGTGGACACGGCGCTGAAGATCGGCGCGAAGACCGTGCTGCTGCCCGAGTGCGGCCATGCCTACGGCGCGGCGCGCTGGGAGGCGGCCAAGTGGTACGGCTCGGCGCTGCCGGTGCGCATCATCCACATGACCGAGTTTCTCGACGAGCTGATCGCCTCCGGGCAGATCCGCGTCAAGCGCATCGCCGACAGCGCCACCTTCCACGACCCCTGCCAGATCGTGCGCCGCGGCGGCCTGGAGGCGGCGGCGCGGCGCGTGCTCGCGGCGCTGGGCTTCGAGCTGATCGAGCTGAAGGATGCCGGCGTGTCGGGTTTCTGCTGCGGCGGTGGCGGCGGCGTGGTGTCGAACGTGCGCGCCGCGCCGCTGCGCGCCAAGGTGTTCGAGATGAAGAAGGCGCAGGTCGAGGCGACGGGCGCCAGGCGTTTCGTGACGAGCTGCGGCCAGTGCCGCATCACGCTGGAGCAAGGCGCCAAGGCGGCGCACTGGGACCGCAAGACCGAGAGCCTGCTCGAGCTCGTGGCCGACAACCTCGCCGACTGAGGCACACCAGATGAACAAGCGCGTCGTCGTCGACCCCATCACCCGCATCGAGGGACACTTGCGCATCGAAGCCGAGACCGCGGCCGACGGCAGCATCACCGGCGCCTGGAGCTCGGGCACCATGGTGCGCGGCATCGAGCTGATCCTCAAGGGCCGCGACCCGCGCGAGGCCTGGGCCTTCGCGCAGCGCATCTGCGGCGTGTGCACGCTGGTGCACGGCATGGCCTCGATCCGTGCGGTGGAGGATGCGCTGCAGTGGCGCGTGCCGGCCAACGCGCAGCTGATCCGCAACCTGATGGTGGCGGCGCAGCACGTGCACGACCACGTGATGCACTTCTACCACCTGCACGCGCTCGACTGGGTCGACGTCGTCTCGGCGCTGAAGGCCGACCCGAAGGCCACCTCGGCGCTGGCCCAGTCGATCTCGAGCTGGCCCAAGTCCAGCCCCGGCTACTTCGCCGACACGCAGAAGAAGCTGCGCCAGTTCGTCGAGCAGGGCCAGCTAGGCATCTTCGCCGGCGGGTTCTGGGGCCACCCGGAGTACAAGCTGCCGCCCGAGGCCAACCTGATGGCCGTGGCGCACTACCTCGAGGCGCTGGCCTGGCAACGCGAGGTGGTGAAGCTGCACGCCATCTTCGGCGGCAAGAACCCGCACCCCAACTTCCTGGTCGGCGGCGCGGCCAGCCCGATCAGCGCAGGCCCGGGCAGCGGCGGCGCCGCAGCCACCACGCTCAACGTGGTCACGCTCGGCGAAGTGCGCCAGATCATCCAGTCCATGCAGACCTTCGTCGACCAGGTCTATGTGCCCGACACGCTGGCCATCGCCGGCTTCTACAAGGACTGGTTCGCACGCGGCGAAGGCCTGGGCAACTTCCTCACCGTGGGCGACTTCCCGGCGCCGGGCGGCGGCGATGCATCGAAGGGGCTGATTCCCTCCGGCGTGATCCTCGGCCGCGACCTGAAGGCCATCCAGCCGCTCGATCTGCGCGACCCGGCCCAGGTGCAGGAGTTCGTGGCGCATTCCTGGTACGAATACAGCGGCGGCAAGACGCAGGGCCTGCACCCGCACGTCGGCGAGACCAAGCTCGCCTACAGCGGCCCCAAGCCCCCCTACGAGCAGCTGGACGTGGACGCAAGCTACTCCTGGCTGAAGTCACCGCGCTGGCGCGGCAAGGCGGTGGAGGTGGGCCCGCTGGCACGCCTGGCCATGCTCTACGCCACGGGCCACGAGCAAACCAAGGCGCTGGCCGATCAGGCGCTCAAGACGCTGGACCTTCCGCTGACCGCGATCTTCTCCACCCTCGGCCGCACAGCCGCGCGCGCGATCGAATCGAAGGTGTTCGCCGACCAGATGCTGGGCTGGCTCGATCAGCTGATGGCCAACATCAGGGCCGGCGATCTGGCCGTGCACAACAAGGCGCTGTGGGAGCCCTCGAGCTGGCCGCGCGAGTCCAAGGGCGTGGGCTTCATGGAAGCGCCGCGCGGCGCGCTGTGCCACTACGTCGTCATCAAGGACGGCCTGATCGACAACTACCAGGCCGTCGTGCCGAGCACCTGGAACGCCGGCCCGCGCGACGCCAACGGCCAGCCAGGCGCCTACGAAGCCGCGCTGATGGACCGCCACCGGCTGCACGATCCGAAGCAGCCGCTGGAGATCCAGCGCACGGTGCACAGCTTCGACCCCTGCATCGCCTGCGCGGTGCATGTGGTCGATCCGCAGGGCGAGGAGCTGACGACGATCCGCGTGAGATGACGATTGCGCCCGGCATGACGTGCGAGCGCTGGCCTGCCCGGAGGGACTCGAACCCCCGACCTGCTGCTTAGAAGGCAGCTGCTCTATCCAGTTGAGCTACGGGCAGCGGGAGAGGTCTTGAAGATGGTCGGGGTGAGATGATTCGAACATCCGACCCACTGCTCCCAAAGCAGTTGCGCTACCAGGCTGCGCTACACCCCGATCGGCCCGGATTGTAGGGCCGAGCCGTCCGCGCAGCTCACACAGCAGCCGGTGCCGGCAGCGCGAGCTGGCGCGCCACTTCCATGCACTGGCGGATGTGCTGCTCGCAGACGTACTTGAGCGCGCTGAAGGTGAGCAGCGCAGACACCGCCTGCCCCGCCACCGGCACGAACTTGGCGGCCTGCTGGGTGGTCAGGCGCACGCCGACGACGCGCAGCAGCGTCATCACCAGCTCGCGCGTGACCACGCGGCCGATCAGCATGCCGCCGCCGGCGGTGATCGCCTTGTAGACGACGACGCGGCGATCCGGCGCGAGGCGCTCGACCTGCTCGGGCGTCAGGCCGAACTCGCGGTTGATCTCGGGGATGAGCTTGAGCAGCAGCGCCACGTCGGTCAGCCAGTCGAGGCCGGGCAGCGGCACCATGGCCACGCCGGCGCCGACCAGCGCGCGCCGCGAGACGAGGCGGCGGCAGCGCTCGGCCACGGCCTCGATGCGCGTCGGCGTATCGGGCAGCACCTCCCACTCGGCGCGCACGGCGGCCATGGCGTGCCTCAGCCTTCGGTGGGCGCGCCGGGGCCCTTGAGCTTGCCGACGATGAACAGCAACACCACCGCGCCCACCACCGAGCCGATGAAGCCGGCGCCCGCGCCCATCTGGTAGAGGCCCAGCGCCTCGCCGACGAAACCCGCGGCGAACGAGCCGGCGATGCCGAGCAGCGTCGTCATGATGATGCCCAGCGACTGTGTTCCCGGCAGCACCGCACGCGCCACCAGACCGACCACGAAGCCCAGCAGGGCCGTCAACAGAAAGCTCATCGTGCATCCTCCGTTGTTGTCGCGGGCCACTGTAGCCGATGCGCGTCTTCAGCGTTGCAGCTGATCCCAGGCCTTCTCCAGGCGCTTGACACTGACCGGCTGCGGCGTGCGAAGTTCCTGCGCGAAGAGGCTGATGCGCAACTCCTCGAGCAGCCAGCGGAACTCGTCGAGCCGCGCATCGGCCTGCCCCTTGCGCTCCGCGAGGGCGCGCAGGTAACGCTGCTCCAGCGGGCGCAACTCGGCCAGGCGCTGTGCGTCGCGCGCCGGGTCGGCACGCCACTTGTCCAGGCGCATGTGCACGCCCTTCAGGTAGCGCGGCAGGTGGGCCAGCGCCGTCCACGGCGTGGTGACCACGAAGCGCTTGCCGACAAGGCGGCCGAGTTGCGCCGCCACGTCCTCGGCGGTGTCCTTGGCCGGTTTGCTGTCCTTGAGCTTGCGCTGCGCGGCCGACCACTCGGCCAGCACCGTGCCGGCGGCGCGTGCGATCTCGTTGGCGATCAGCGTCAGGCGGCCGCGGCCCTCCTCGACGCGCCGGGCGAACGAGGCGGCGTCGGTGGGCAGCGGCTCGGCGAGGAAGGCGCGGTCCAGCGCCAGCTCGACGATCTGCTCGCGCAGCTCCTCGGCCGTGCCCAACGGCATGTAGGCCACCGCCATCTTCTGCAGATCGGGGATGTTCTTCTCGAGATACTTGAGCGCATCGCGGATCTGCAGCGCCACGAGGCGGCGCAGGCCGCCGCGATGCTTCGCGGCCGCAAGCTCGGGCTCGTCGAAGACTTCGATCTCGACATGGTCGTGGCCGTCGATCAGCGCCGGGAAGCCGACCAGCGACTGGCCGCCCTTGCGCAGCTCCAGCAGTTCGGGCAGCTCGCCGAAGGTCCAGGCGGTGTACTTCTCCGAGGCCTTGGCCGCAGGCGCAGGTGCTGCGGCCGCCGGGCCTGGTGCGGGCTTCGCCGCGGCCGGCGCAACGCCCATCGGTGCCGCCGGCGCGGCGCCGACCTTCAACGCCGCCAGCGCCTGGAAGGCCGAACGCGCCTGCCCGCCGAGCTCCGCCTTCAGCACCGCGAGGTTGCGCCCAGTGCCGAGCTGGCGGCCGTGCTCGTCGACGATGCGGAAGTTCATCGCCAGGTGCGGGCTCAGCTGCTCGCGCTTGAAATCGTTGCGCTGCACCGCCAGCTGGGTGCGCTCGCGCACGTGGCGCAGCAGCACCTCGACCAGATCACCCTGCGCGAACTCCGCCTCGGCGACGAACTCCTCCGCATAGGCCGGCAGCGGCACCAGGCGCGAGCGCGGCCGCTGGTGCAGCGTCTTCACCAGCGCCAGCACCTTGTCGCGCAGCATGCCGGGCACCAGCCACTCGCAGCGCTCCTCGCTGACCTGGTTGAGCACGTAGATGGGCACGGTGACGGTGATGCCGTCCTTGGCATCGCCTGGCTCGTGCAGGTAGTTCGCGGCGCAGTCGATGCCGCCGAGGCGGATGGTCTTGGGAAACGCGGCCGTGGTGATGCCCGCCGCCTCGTGGCGCATCAGCTCCTCGCGCGTGAGCATCAGCAGGCGCGGCTGGCGCTTCGATTCCTCGCGGTACCAGCGCTCCAGCGTCGCGCCGCTGACCACCTCGGCCGGGATCTGCGCGTCGTAGAAGGCGTGGATCAGCTCGTCGTCGACCAGCACGTCCTGCCGGCGCGACTTGTGCTCGAGCTCCTGCACCTGCGCGATCAGCTTGCGGTTGGCGGCGACGAAGGGCAGGCGCGTGTCCCACTCGCCGTTGACCAGCGCCTCGCGGATGAAGATCTCGCGCGCCGCCTTGGCATCGACGTTGCCGAAGTTCACGCGCCGGTTGTTGTAGACCACGATGCCGTAGAGCGTGGCGCGCTCCAGCGCGATCACCTCGGCGGCCTTCTTCTCCCAGTGCGGCTCGAGCAGCTGCGTCTTGATGACGTGCGCGGCGATGCCGGGCAGCCAGGCCGGGTCGATGGCCGCGATGCCGCGGCCGAACAGGCGCGTGGTCTCGACCAGCTCGGCGGCGACGATCCAGCGCCCCGGCTTCTTCGACAGGTGCGTGCCCGGATGGCGATGGAAGCGGATGCCGCGCGCGCCCAGGTACCAGTCCTCGTCCTCGCTCTTGCAGCCGATGTTGCCGAGCAGCCCGGCGAGCAGCGAGAGATGCAGCTGCTCGTAGGTGGCCGGCGAGGCGTTGAGCCGCCAGCCGTGCTCGGCCACCACGGTGTGCAGCTGGGCGTGCAGGTCGCGCCACTCGCGCACGCGGCGCGGCGAGATGAAGTTCTCGCGCAGCAGCTGCTCCTGCTTGCGGCTGCTCAGCTTGTGCTCGCCGTGGCCACCCTTGCTGTCTTCCAGCCACTTCCACAGCTTGAGGTCACCGCTGAACTCGGAGCGCTCGTCGTCGAACTTCTTGTGCGCGTTGTCGGCGGCCTGCTGCTGCTCGAGCGGGCGGTCGCGCACGTCCTGCAGGCTGAAGGCGGCGGCGATGATCAGCACCTCGGTGAGCGCCTGCCGATCGCGCGCCTCGAGGATCATGCGGCCGACGCGTGGGTCCAGCGGCAGCTTGGCCAACTCGCGGCCGATGGCGGTCAACTGGTTGAGCTCGTCGACCGCGCCGAGTTCGGAGAGCAGCTGGTAGCCGTCGGCGATCGCGCGGCGCGGCGGCGGTTCGAGGAAGGGAAAGTCCTCGACGTCACCCAGCCCGAGCGACTTCATGCGCAGGATCACGCCGGCCAGCGAGGAGCGCAGGATCTCCGGGTCGGTGAAACGCGGCCGGCCGGCGAAATCCTTCTCGTCGTAGAGGCGCACGCAGATGCCGTTGCTGACGCGCCCGCAGCGGCCGGCGCGCTGGTTCGCCGCCGCCTGGCTGACCGGCTCGATCTGCAGTTGCTCGACCTTGTTGCGGTAGCTGTAGCGCTTCACGCGCGCGGTGCCGGCGTCGATCACGTAGCGGATGCCCGGCACGGTGAGCGAGGTCTCGGCCACGTTGGTGGCCAGCACGATGCGCGGCGCGCCGTGCGGCTCGAAGACGCGGTCCTGCTCCTGCTGGCTCAAACGCGCGAAGAGCGGCAGGATCTCGACGCCGGGCGGGTGGTGCTTGCGCAGGTGATCGGCAGCCTCGCGGATCTCGCGCTCGCCGGGCAGGAATACGAGTACGTCACCCGCGCCCTCGCGCCACAGCTCGTCGACCGCCTCGCCGATGGCGTCGTCCAGACCGAACTCGCGGCTCTCCTCGAAGGGCCGCCAGCGCTGCTCCACCGGATAGAGCCGGCCCGAGACCTGGATCACCGGCGCCGGCCCGTGGCGCGAGGCGAAGTGCTGCGCGAAGCGCTCGGCATCGATGGTGGCCGAAGTGACGACGATCTTCAGGTCGGGCCGGCGCGGCAGGATCTGGCGCAGGTAGCCGAGCAGGAAGTCGATGTTCAGGCTGCGCTCGTGCGCCTCGTCGATGATCAGCGTGTCGTAGGCGCGCAGCAGCGGATCGCTCTGCGTCTCGGCGAGCAGGATGCCGTCGGTCATCAGCTTGACCGAGGCGCCGCGCTGCAGCCGATCCTGGAAGCGCACCTTGTAGCCGACCACCTCGCCGAGCGGCGACTCGAGCTCCTGGGCGATGCGCTTGGCCACGCTGGAGGCGGCGATGCGCCGCGGCTGCGTGTGGCCGATCAGCCCCTTGCCGCCGGCGCCCAGGCCGCGGCCGAGCGTGAGCGCGATCTTGGGCAGCTGCGTGGTCTTGCCCGAGCCGGTCTCGCCGCAGACGATGATCACCTGGTGCTCGCGCAACGCCTGCGCGATCTCCTCGCGCCGCGCGGAGACGGGCAGCGATTCGGGGAAGGCGATCGCCGGGACGGCGTTGGCGGTGGGCGTGGGCGTGGGCACGGGGCGCGGATTATCCGCGCCCTTTCGCGTGCTCCTGCGGCGGGCTTCAGGCCGGCATCGGCTTGTAGGCGATGACGCTCAGCGCCGCGCCCTGCTTGTCGAGGATGACGGCGAAGCGCCCGACGTTCGGGATGTCGGTGGGCGCGACGATGACCTTGCCGCCCAGCTCGACGCAGCGTTTGGCGGTGGCGTCGGCATCGGCCACCGTCACGTAGCAGCCCCACATCGGCGGCATGCCGGCGGCGCCCGGCGGCGTGTTCATGATGCCGCCCACCGCGGCGTCGCCCACCTTGATGACGTGGTAGACGCTGCCGGGTTCCTGCATCTGCATCGCATCGAAGGTCCAGCCGAACAGCGCGCCGTAGAACTCGGCGGCGGCCTTGGGGTCGGGGCTCGACAGCTCCGACCAGCTGAAGGCACCGGGCGTGGTGAAAACATCCATGCGAATCTCCCTGGGGATGGCGAGCCTGCCATGCTGCGCCGTGGCTCGCCCTGCGTCAACGAGGGCCGCGAGCGCTGCGGCACAATCGCTCCCGCGTCCGACCACCTCACGCCGATGAGCTTCGTCTTCCCCCACACCTTCGTGCCATGGTTCCGCCATGTCGCGCCCTACATCCACGCCTACCGGGGCAAGACCTTCGTCGTCGCGATCACCGGCGAGCTGATCGCCGCCGGCAAGCTGGACCGCTTCGCGCAGGACGTGGCCATCCTGCACGCGATGGGCATCAAGCTGGTGCTGGTGCACGGCTTCCGGCCGCAGGTCAACGAGCAGCTGCGCGTCAAGGGCCACCCGGCGCGCTACAGCCACGGCATGCGCATCACCGACGCGGTGGCGCTCGATTGCGCCCAGGAGGCCGCCGGCCAGCTGCGCTTCGAGATCGAGGCCGCGTTCTCGCAAGGCCTGCCCAACACGCCGATGGCCAACGCGATCGTGCGCGTGGTGTCGGGCAATTTCCTGACCGCGCGGCCGGTCGGCATCGTCGACGGCGTCGACTTCATGCACAGCGGCGTGGTGCGCAAGGTCGATTCGACGGCCATGCGCAAGGCCATCGACACCGGCGCGCTGGTGCTGCTCTCGCCCTTCGGCTTCTCGCCCACCGGCGAGGCCTTCAACCTGTCGATGGAAGACGTGGCGACCAGCGCCGCCATGGCGCTGCAGGCCGACAAGCTGCTCTTCATCACCGAGATCCCCGGCATCCACGAGAAGGCCGACGACCCGGAGAGCCCGATCGACACCGAGCTCGCGCTGGCCGACGCCGAGCGGCTGCTGGCCGCGCTGCCCGCGCCCACGCAGCCCAGCGACCCGGCCTTCTACCTGCGCCACTGCGTCAAGGCCTGCCGCGGCGGCGTGGAGCGCTCGCACATCCTGCCCTTCGCGGAGGACGGCGCGCTGCTGCTGGAGGTGTTCACGCACGACGGCATCGGCACCATGGTGGTCGACGAGAAGCTCGAGAGCCTGCGCGAGGCCAGCGCCGACGACATTGGCGGCATCCTGCAGCTGATCGAACCTTTCGAGACCGACGGCACGCTGGTCAAGCGCAGCCGCACCGAGATCGAGCGCGACATCGGCCACTACACGGTGATCGAGCACGACGGCGTGATCTTCGGCTGCGCGGCGCTGTATGCGTACCCGGAATCGCGCACCGGCGAGCTGGCCGCGCTGACCGTCTCGCCCAACGTGCAAGGCCAGGGCGACGGCGAGCGCATCCTGAAGCGCGTCGAGCAGCGCGCCAAGGCGATGGGGCTGGAGAGCATCTTCGTGCTCACCACGCGCACCATGCACTGGTTCATCAAGCGCGGCTTCGCCTCGGTCGACCCCGACTGGCTGCCCGAGGCGCGCAAGCGCAAGTACAACTGGGACCGGCGCTCGCAGGTCCTCGTCAAGAAACTTTGAAAGGAGTTCTGCCATGCCCCGCACCATCCAGTGCTCGTACCTGAAGAAGCAAGCCGAAGGGCTGGACTTCGCGCCCTATCCCGGCGATCTGGGCAAGCGCATCTACAACGAGGTCAGCAAGGAAGCCTGGCAGCTCTGGCTCAAGCACCAGACCATGCTGGTCAACGAGAACCGCCTCAACCTGGCCGACCAGCGCGCCCGCCAGTACCTCGCGCGCCAGATGGAGAGCTTCTTCTTCGGCGGGGGCGCCGAGCAGCCGGCCGGCTACGTGCCGCCCTCGGCCTGACCGGAATTCATTGAGAACGATTCTCGTTTGTGACTAGAATGCGGGCATCCGTCCCTGGAGCCCGCATGAAGATCCGCCTCGCCTCTCTCGTTTCGCTCGTCTCGCTCGCCGCCCTGGCGGCAGCCCTGCCCGCCGCCGCGCAGGAGAAGGTGCTCAACCTCTACTCGGCGCGCCACTACCAGACCGACGAGGCGCTCTACGCCAACTTCAGCAAGGCCACCGGCATCCGCATCAACCGCGTCGATGCCGACGATGCCGGCATCCTGGCGCGCCTGAAGAGCGAAGGCTCGGCCAGCCCGGCCGACGTGATCCTGCTGGTCGATGCCGCACGCCTGTGGCGCGCCGAGGCCGACGGCCTGTTCCAGCCCTTCAAGTCGGCCCTGCTCGAGCAGCGCATCCCCGCCACGCTGCGCGGCGCCGACGCCGGCCAGGGTTCGCAGTGGTTCGGCTTCTCCACGCGCGGCCGCGTGATCGTCTACAACAAGCTCAGCGTCAGGAAGGACGACGTCGACACCTACGAGGAACTCGGCGATCCGAAGAACAAGGGCAAGGTCTGCACGCGTTCGGGTTCGCACCCCTACAACCTGTCGCTGTTCGGCGCGGTGATGCAGCACCTGGGCGAAGCCGCCACCGAGACCTGGCTCAAGGGCATGGTGGCCAACATGGCGCGCGCGCCCAAGGGCGGCGATACCGACCAGATCAAGGCGGTGGCCAGCGGCGAATGCCAGGTCGCGCTGACCAACACCTATTACCTCGCGCGCATGATGCGCTCCTCGAATCCCGACGACCGCGCCGTGGTCGAAAAGGTCGGCGTGGTGTTTCCCAACCAGGCTTCCTGGGGCACGCACGTGAATATCGCCGGCGCGGCGATCGCTCGCAGCGCACCGAATCTGGCAGCGGCGCGCCAGTTTCTCGAATACCTCTCCAGCGATTCGGCCCAGGCCTATTTCGCCGACGGCAACAACGAATGGCCGGTGGTCGCCGGGGTAAAAACCGCCAATCCGGCGCTCGATGCGCTCGGCAAGTTCAAGGCCGAAACCATTCCGGTGGCCGTCACCGGCGCCAACCAGAGCAAGGTGCAGCAGATGCTCGATCGGGTCGGCTACAAGTGAATCCGAGGGTTTGCCATTGATTCCCGGGGGCGGAAAAAACCACGCGCCTGCCTAGAATCGGCGCGCCGGAACGACTGGTTTCCGGGGAGTATCGAATGGCCAGCCTCCAGGAACTGTTGCAGCGCAAGGAAGAGCTCGAGCGCGAGATCGAGCTGACCAAGAAGCGCGAACGCGCCGACGCCATCGCCAAGGTGCGCGCACTGATGTCCGAATACGGGCTGACGCTGGCCGATCTGGGCGGCAAGGCCGCGCCCGCCCCGGCGCGGGCGGCCGCCGGCAAGGTGCCGCCCAAGTATCGCAACACCAAGACCGGCGAAACCTGGAGCGGCCGCGGCCTGCAGCCCAACTGGCTGAAGGCGGCGCTGGCCGGCGGCGCCCGGCTCGACGACTTCAAGCTCTGAGCCGCCTGCGGGCCACCGAGACCGAGCCATTCCCGTGCCGAGGCTGCGCGCGCTCCGCCATGCGATCCTGCTGCCGCAGGGCGACGCCACGCTGTTCGCCTGGGGGCTGCTGCTGTGCGCGGCCTATTACGCCTGCGGCCTGCTGGGCCTGAGCACACCGCAGATCGGCAACAACGTCAGCCTGATCTGGCCGCCGGCCGGCCTCGCCTTCGCGGCCCTGCTGCGCCTCGGCCCGCGCCTGTGGCCCGCCGTCGCCTTGGCCGCGCTGCTGGTGGCGCTGTCCACCGGCGCACCGCTGTGGACGGCCACGCTGCTGGCCCTGGGCAACGGCGGCGCGATGGCGCTGGCCGCCGCCACGCTGCGCCGCTTCGGCATGCACCCTGCGCTCGATCGTCGCCACGATCTGCGCCTGCTCGCGCTGGGTGCCGTCGGCGCCGCGGCGCTGACCGCCAGCAATGGCGTGTTCTGGCTGATCCTGGGCGGTGCGCTGCCCTTGTCGGCCGCGCCGCGCGCCTGGGCCTACTGGTGGCTGGGCGACCTGATGGGCGTCATCGTCGTCGGCGTGCCGCTGCTCACGATCTCGCGGCACACGCTGGCGCGTCTGCTGTCGCCGGGCCTGCGCAGCGCCGCGCTCGCCGCGGGCACGCTGCTGTCCACCTGGCTGGCGTTCCGCGGCGAGGCCGGCGGCGTCTCGCCGCTGCTGTTCCTGCCCTATCTGCTGCTCGGCTGGCTGGCCTTGCGCACGGGCGTGTTCACGGCCTCGGTCACGATGCTGCTGACCGCGGCCATCGCGGTGGGCGCAACGATCGCCGCGCAGGGCCCGTTCGCCCAGGCCGCGCCGACGGCCAGCCTGGCGATGCTGGCGGGCTATCTGGCCACGCTCGCGGCGATGCCCCTGCTCGTCACCGCGCTGACCGGCGAACTCGGCTCGACCGAGCAGCGCTGGCAGCTCGCGCTGGCCGCCTCGCAGCTGGGCGTGGCCGACTGGGATCTGCACGCCGGCGAGATCGAGTTCTCGTCGCGCTGGCACGCCCTGCTCGACGAGCCGGCGCTGCCCTCGCAGGAGCCGGCGCAGGGCTTCTGGTCGCGCCTGCACGACGATGACCGCGCCTCCGTGCAGGTGGCGCTGGCCTCGCTGCGCGATGCGCAGTCGGAGGCCGCGCGCGCCGAATGCCGCATGCGACGCAGCGACGGCAGCTGGCGCTGGTTCGAGCTCAACGCGCTGGCGGCCGAACGCGACCCGGCCGGCGAGCCGCTGCGCCTCGTCGCCACGCTGCGCGACGTGCACGGCGAGCGCGAAGCCAACGCGCGCGAGCAGGCCGCCGACGGCCTGTACCGGCAGCTGCAGGAGCGCATGGCGCGCCAGGCCCATTACGACGAGGTCACCCGCCTGCCCAACCGCGCCAAGCTGGCGCTGCTGCTGCAGGAGGCGCTCGCCACCAGCCAGCGCGAGGGCTCGCTGCTGACCGTCTGCCACCTCGACGTCGACCACTTCAAGGCCATCAACGAGCGCCACGGCCACGGCGCCGGCGACCGCCTGATGGCGCTGCTCGCCGCGCGCGTGCAGGCCTCGCTGCGCAGCTGGGCCGGCGGCGACGACGTGGCGGCACGCGTCGGCGGCGACGAGTTCGCGCTGCTGCTGCGCACCGCCACGCTGCGCGAGAGCCACCACGCCGTCGAGCGCGTGCTGCGCCAGATCGCCCAGCCCTGCGACATCGGCCTGGCCGAAGGCCCGATCACGGTGACGGCCAGCATCGGCGCCACCGTCTACCCCTACGACCGCGTCGACGGCGACGCGCTGCTGCGCCATGCCGACCAGGCGATGTACGGCGCCAAGCAGGCCGGTCGCGACGGCTACCTGTTCTTCGACGCCGAGCAGGACCGCCGCACCAAGGACCGCTTCGTCGCGCTCGGCCGCGTGCAGGAAGCGCTCGACGCGTCCGAGTTCGCGCTGCACTACCAGCCGCGCGTCGACATGAAGCGCGGCCGGGTGCTCGGCGCCGAGGCGCTGCTGCGCTGGCTGCACCCGGAGCACGGGCTGGTCGGGCCGTCGCAGTTCCTGCCGCTGGTGGAGCACACCGGCCTGGGCGTGGCGCTCGGCCGCTGGGTGCTCGGCCAGGGCGTGGCGCAGCTCGCCGCCTGGCTGCGCGAGGGGCTGGACATCAAGCTGAGCATCAATGTCTCGGCGCGGCACCTGCAGGAGCCCTCCTTCGTCGACGAGCTGGCCGCGCTGCTCGCTCGCCATGGCGAAGCGGTGGCCGAGCATCTGGTGCTGGAGGTGCTCGAGACCGCCGCGCTGGCCGACGTCGACTACACCTGCGAGCTGATGCAGCGCTGCCGCGAACTGGGCGTGCGCTTCGCGCTCGACGACTTCGGCACCGGCTACTCGACCTTCACCTACCTGAAGCGGCTGCCGATCGACCAGCTCAAGATCGACCGCTCCTTCGTGCAGCAGATGCTGGAAGACCGCCAGGACCAGGCCATCGTCGAGGGCGTGATCGCGCTGGCGCACACCTTCGCCTGCGAGGTGGTGGCCGAGGGCGTCGAGACGCCCGCGCAGGCGGCCCGGCTGGTCGAGCTCGGCTGCCCCGCCGGGCAGGGCAACGGCATCGCCGCAGCGATGCCCGCCGAGCAGATACCCGGATGGGTGCGCAGCTTCACCGGCGCGCCGACGGCGACCGCGTAGACTTTCGCGGGTGATCCCGCCCGGCTTCATCCAGGAACTGCTGGCCCGCGCCGACATCGTCGACGTGGTCGGCCGCTACGTGCAGCTCAAGAAGGCCGGCATCAACCACAAGGGCCTGTGCCCTTTCCACGGCGAAAAGTCGCCGAGCTTCATCGTCAGCCCGACGCGCCAGACCTACCACTGCTTCGGCTGCGGCGCGCACGGCAACGCGGTCGGCTTCCTGATGGAGCACGCCGGTCTGGGCTTCCCCGACGCGGTGCGCGACCTGGCGCAGCAGGTCGGCCTGACGGTGCCCGAGGACGACAGCTCGCCGGCCGAGCGCGAGCGCGCCGCGGCGCAGAAGCAGCGCCAGGCCACTCTGACCGACGTGCTCGCACGCGCCGGCGAGCACTACCGCAAGGAGTTGCGCGCCAGCCCGCGCGCGATCGACTACCTCAAGCGCCGCGGCCTGACCGGCGAGATCGCGGCACGCTTCGGGCTCGGCTATGCGCCCGAGGGTTGGCGCAGCCTGGCCAGCGCCTTCCCGCGCTACGACGACCCGCTGCTGGAGGAAAGCGGCCTGGTCATCGTCAAGCCGGCCGAGGACGGCAACGAGGCGGACGCGAAGCGCTACGACCGCTTCCGCGACCGCGTGATGTTCCCGATCCGCTCGGTGCAGGGCGAGGTGATCGGCTTCGGCGGGCGCGTCATCGACCAGGGTGAGCCCAAGTACCTCAACTCGCCCGAGACGCCGGTATTCAGCAAGGGGCGCGAGCTCTACGGCCTCTACGAAGGCCGCAGCGCGATCCGCCAGCGCGGCTACGTGCTGGTGGTCGAGGGCTACATGGACGTGGTCGCTCTCGCGCAGAGCGGCTTCGGCAACGCCGTGGCGACGCTGGGCACGGCCTGCACCGCCGAACACGTGCAGAAGCTGTTCCGCTTCACCGACTCGGTGGTGTTCAGCTTCGACGGCGACGCCGCCGGGCGCCGCGCCGCCGGGCGCGCGCTGGAGGCCAGCCTGCCGCATGCGGGCGACACGCGCACGGTGCGCTTCCTGTTCCTGCCGCCCGAGCACGACCCCGACTCCTATGTGCGCGAGTTCGGCGCCGAGGCCTTCGAGCAGCAGGTGGCGCAGGCGGTGCCGCTGTCGCGCCAGCTGGTCGAGGCGGCCAAGGCCGACGTCGACACCGCCACCGCCGAGGGCCGTGCGCGCTTCGTCGTGCAGGCGCGGCCGCTGTGGAGCGCCCTGCCCGAGGGCATGCTCAAGCGCCAGCTGCTCGGCCAGATCGCCTCGGTGGCCGCGCTGCCGGTGGACGAGTTGGCCTCAGCCTGGCAGGCGCAGGCCCAGGGGCCGGCCGCCGCGCCGCGCCGGCCACCGCCGCGGCCAGCGCACGCGGCGCCGCGGCGCCACATGCCGCGCCAGCCCGAGGAGCGCGCGCTGTGGGCGCTGCTGCTCGAAAGCGGCTGGTGGGCCCAGCTCTCGGCCGAAGACCACGAGACGCTGTGCGCGCTGGGAGACTGGCACGGCGAGGCCTTCCGCCTGATCGACCGGCTCGCCGCCGACGAGGGCACCCTGCCCTGGGCGGCGCTGCGCGAGCGCCTGACCGACGAGCCCTGGGGGCCGCAGGCACGCCGCCTGGTGGACGCCGAGGATCCCGCCATCGAACCCTCGCTCGACGACCTGCGCACCTCGATCGCACAGCTGCGCCGCGCGGCGGTGGATGCCGAAGTGATGCGCATCCTGGGGCGGCGCTGAAAAATCGGCGCGCGGTTTGTATAATCCACTGTTTGTACGCGCGGCAAGAGTGACAGCAGCACCTCCGGGCCCCGGCCACCCTGCGACACAGGGTTCATCACAAGGCCACCCATTCCCCGCAAGGGCTGCCCTCTACGGACTGATCACGCCAGCTTGCCCGCGCTATGCCGCCCGACCGGGCGTGCCGGCCGCTGCACGGCCCCCTACCATCCGAGGAATCGCATGACCGCGAAGAAGAGCGCCGCTCCTGCCAAGACCGTCAAGGCCGCCGCCAAGCCGGCCGCCAAGGCCGAGGCCGAGGACAAGAAGAAGGCCAAGGCCGCGCCCGTGAAGGCGGCCGCCAAGCCGGCCGCCAAGGCCGAAGCCCCGGCCAAGGGCAAGCCCGGCCGCAAGCCCAAGGAGGACAAGGCGAAGAAGGAAGAGGTCGAGGAGGACTTCTCCGACATCGACGCCGAGCTCGAGGGTGAACCGGAGGTCGAGGCGGCCGATGACGGCGCCAAGGCCGAGAAGGCCAAGCCGCTGCGCATGAAGGTGTCGCGCGCCAAGGAGCGCGCGCTGATGCGCGAATTCGGCCTGGACGAGACGCAGCTGACCGAAGAAGAGGTCACCAAGCGCCGCCAGGAGCTGAAGACGCTCATCAAGATGGGCAAGACGCGTGGTTTCCTGACGCACCAGGAGATCAACGACCACCTGCCCGAGAAGCTGGTCGACAACGAGATCCTCGAGGCCATCGTCTCGATGCTCAACGACATGGGCATCGCGGTCTACGAGCAGGCGCCCGATGCGGCCACGCTGCTGATCGCCGGCGGCGGCACCACCACCGCGACCGAAGAGGAAGCCGAAGAAGCCGCCGAGGCGGCGCTGTCCACGGTGGACTCCGAGTTCGGCCGCACCACCGACCCGGTGCGCATGTACATGCGCGAGATGGGCACGGTCGAGCTGCTCACGCGCGAGGGCGAGATCGAGATCGCCAAGCGCATCGAAGGCGGCCTGCAGGCCATGATGCTGGCCATCTCGGCCTCGCCGACGACCATCGCCGAGCTGCTCAGCTACTCCGACCGCATCCGCGCCGGCGAGATGCAGATCTCCGAGGTGGTCGACGGCTTCGTCTCGGAAGACGAGGCCGACGACTACGTGGCCGAAGAAGACGTCGACTTCTTCGACGACGAGGACGACGACGACGGCGCCGGCGGCAGCAAGGCGCTGACCAAGAAGCTCGAGGAGCTGAAGAACGCCGCGCTGGTCAAGTTCGACTCGCTGCGCGTCAACTTCGACAAGATGCGCAAGGCCTTCGAGAAGGAAGGCTACCAGTCGGCCGCCTACGACAAGGCCCAGCACGCCATCAGCAGCGAGCTGATGACCATCCGCTTCACGGTCAAGACCATCGAGAAGCTGTGCGGCATCCTGCGCGGCCAGGTCGACGACGTGCGCCGCTACGAGCGCGAGCTGCGCAAGATCATCGTCGACAAGTGCGGCATGCCGCAGGAATATTTCATCAGGCACTTCCCGCCCAACGCGCTGAACCTGAAGTGGGCGGAGAAGGAAGTCGCCTCGGGCAAGCCCTACAGCGTGGTGCTGCAGCGCAACCTGCCGCCGGTGCAGGAGCTGCAGAAGAAGCTGACCGACGTGCAGGCGCGCGCGGTGGTGCCGCTGGAAGACCTCAAGCTCATCAACAAGCGCATGAACGAGGGCGAGAAGGCCTCGCGCGATGCGAAGAAGGAGATGATCGAGGCCAACCTGCGCCTGGTGATCTCGATCGCGAAGAAGTACACCAACCGCGGCCTGCAGTTCCTCGACCTCATCCAGGAAGGCAACATCGGCCTGATGAAGGCGGTCGACAAGTTCGAATACCGCCGCGGCTACAAGTTCTCGACCTACGCCACGTGGTGGATCCGCCAGGCCATCACGCGCTCGATCGCCGACCAGGCGCGCACCATCCGCATCCCGGTGCACATGATCGAGACCATCAACAAGATGAACCGCATCTCGCGCCAGCACCTGCAGGAGTTCGGCTACGAGCCGGACGCGCCGACGCTGGCCGAGAAGATGGAGATCCCCGAGGACAAGATCCGCAAGATCATGAAGATCGCCAAGGAGCCGATCTCCATGGAGACGCCGATCGGCGACGACGACGATTCGCACCTGGGCGATTTCATCGAGGACACCAACAACACCGCGCCGATCGACGCCGCCATGCAGGCCGGCCTGCGCGACGTGGTCAAGGACATCCTCGATTCGCTGACCCCGCGCGAGGCCAAGGTGCTGCGCATGCGCTTCGGCATCGAGATGTCGACCGACCACACGCTGGAAGAGGTGGGCAAGCAGTTCGACGTCACGCGCGAGCGCATCCGCCAGATCGAGGCCAAGGCGATCCGCAAGCTCAAGCACCCGAGCCGGTCGGACAAGCTCAGGACGTACTTGGACAATCTCTGATTGGCCAAGTGCGTACCGCCGCAGGCGGTCGCGGCCGTGCAGCGGACGCGATTGAGCTTGCGCCGAAGGCACAAGCTGCGCACCTATCTGGACAATCTCTGATCGAGCGCAGTCGCAGCGAGAAGGGCCCTCTAGGGGGCCCTTTTTGCTGGGGGCGTGGCTGCTCAGGCGATAAACTTTGCCCCATGACCCAGATCGTCGAGCGCACCATCCTGTTCGCCGACCTGCGCGGCAGCACCTCGCTGTACGAGTCGATGGGCAACGCCGAGGCGACTGCGGTGGTCACGCAGAGCGTGGCGCTGCTGGCGCGCATCGTCGAATCGATGGGCGGCCAGGTCGTCAAGACGTTGGGCGACGGCCTGATGGCGATGTTCATCCTGCCCAAGGCGGCGCTCGCCGCGGCCGAGGAGATGCACGACTCGATGGAGCGCATCGGCGGCCCGGGCAGTTCGCTGCCGCAGCCGCTCAAGGTGCAGGTGGCGCTGGCCTGCGGCGAGGTCGTGCAGATGTCGGGCGACGTGTTCGGCGATGCGGTCAACGTCGCGGCGCGGCTGCTCGACCACGCCGGCGACAACGAGACCCTGCTCACCGCCGCGGTGCTCGCTGGCCTGCCGCCGACGCAGCGCGGGCGCTTCCGCAGCCTCGAGCGCATGCAGCTGCGCGGGCGCGTCGAGCCGGTGCACGTCTACCTGCTCGAGGCGCAGCGCAACCCCGGCGACACGGCGGCCACCGCATTCGGCGACATGCTGCCGGCACCGGAGCCCGAAGGCATCCGCCTCGTCTGGACGACGCAGAACCGTGTCTACAGCGGCACCGACCTGCCGGTGGTGCTCGGGCGCAGCCCGCAGGTCACCTACTGCATCGACGACACGCGCGTGTCGCGCTCGCATGCACGCATCGACTGGCACGGCGGCACCTTCCAGCTCACCGACCTGAGCTACAACGGCACCTACGTGCGCTTCGATCACGATCCCGAGGTGATCAGCCTGCGCCGCGGCACCTGCACGCTGCACGGCAGCGGCCTGATCGGCCTGGGCACGCCGCCCACCGAAGCCGACGGCCCCTGCGTGCGCTTCGAGGTGATGAAGTTCGCGGACACGCAGCCGCACGACCTCTACCTCTGAGCATGGCCGGCAGCGCCTCGGCCGACCCCGCCCGCCTGCTCGCCGAGCTGCGCCTCGACGATGCGGCCCGGCTGAGCGCGGTGCTGCGCGCCGTGCCCGACCTGTGGTTCGTCGTCGACCGCGACGACCAGTTCCTGCTGTGCAGCGACGAGAACCACCCTTCTCTCATCGAACCCTTCGCACAGCAGCTCGGCAAGCCCTTCGCCGCCGCACTCGACGCACCCTACGATCGCCTCGCGCTGGAGGCGGTGCAACGCGCACGCGCCAGCGGCGAGGCGCAGCGCCTCGAGTACGAGGCGGCGACGCCGGACGGGCAGCGCCGCGTCTTCGAGGCGCGCGTGACCCCGATGGGCGACGGCCAGGTGCTCTACCTGACGCGCGACCTGAGCGAGTTGCGCCGCCTCGAGCGCGAGCGCGAACACGACGCCGAGCGGCTGCGCATCAGCGAGGAGCTGTACCGCTCGGTGGCGCAGACCATCAGCGACGGCCTGATCGTCGCCGGGCCGGACGGCAGCGTGGTGGCCTGCAACCCGTCCGCCGCCGAGACCCTGGGCGCCGAGCCGGCAAGCCTCATCGGCCATCGCCTCGGCGCGCTGGGCTACCGGCTGCACGACGCGCAGGATCGCCTCCTTCCGCGCGAGCAGCATCCGGTGCGCCGCGTGCTGCTCGGCGATGCGCCGGCGCGCGAGCTGCCGCTGGTGCTGCACCGGCCGGACGGTTCGGTGCGCCGGGTGCTGCTCACGGCGCGTGCGCTGCGCACCAGCGCCGATGCGCCGGCGCCCTCCTGCCTCGTGAGCTTCCGCGACATCACCGAGCAGCACGCGGCCGCAAGGGCGCTGGAAGCCGCCGAGCTGCGCTGGCGCTTCGCCCTCGAAGGCGCCGGCGCCGGCGTGTGGGACTACGCCGCGGACAGCGCCCAGGTCTTCTACTCGCCGGGCTGGAAGCAGATGCTCGGCCACGCCGAGGCCGAGATCGGCGCTTCGCTCGGCGAGTGGACGCAGCGCATCCACCCGGAAGACCGCGAGGCGGTGGTGCGCGCCTTCGCCGACTACCGCGAGGGCCGCACGAGCGCCTACCAGACCGAGCACCGGCTGGAGCACCGCGACGGCCGCTGGATCTGGATCCTCGACCGCGGCCGCATCGTCGAGCGCCGCGCCGACGGCAGCGCGCGCCGCGTGGTCGGCATCCACACCGACATCACGCCGCTCAAGCAGGCCGAGCAGGCGCTGCTCGACAAGCAGGCCGCCGAGCTCGCCAGCCGCGCCAAGAGCCAGTTCCTCTCGCGCATGAGCCACGAGATGCGCACGCCGCTGAACGCGGTGATCGGCTTCTCGCAGCTGCTGCGCCTGCATCCGGCCGGCGATCCGGCCAAGGTCGCCGAGTACGCCGAACACATCCTGCGCGCCAGCGAACACCTGCTGGGCCTGGTCAACGAGGTGCTCGATCTGCAGCGCGTCGAGGAAGGCCGCGCCGCGCTGCAGCCGCGCGCCATCGAGCTGGCGCCCTTCCTCGAGGCCACGCTCGAGCTGCTGCGCCCAGCCGCGCAGGCGCAGGGCGTCGCGCTCAGCAGCCAGGTGCCGGCGGGCCGCGCCGTGCTGGCCGACGAGCGCTGCCTGCGCCAGGTGCTGATGAACATGGTCTCCAACGCGGTGAAGTACAACCGCCCCGGCGGCTGGGTGGTGGTGACGCTGCTCGACGCTGCGCCGGGGCGCTGCGCCATCGCCATCGAGGACACCGGCTCCGGGCTCACCGACGAGCAGCTGGCGCGCCTGTTCCAGCCCTTCGAGCGCCTCGGCCACGAGAGCAGCGGCATCGAGGGCAGCGGCCTGGGCCTCGTGATCACGCGCAGCCTGATCGAGCAGATGGGCGGCACGGTGACGCTGTCCAGCGTGCCCGGCGCCGGCACGCTGGCGCGCATCGACCTGCCCGCCGCGAGCGTGCCGGCCGCAGCGCTGCGGCCGGCGCCGCCCCCTGCCCCGCTGCCGGCACCGGCCGAGGCTGCGCCCCAGTTGCGCCTGCTCTACGTCGAGGACAACCGCATCAACGCGCTGCTGTTCGAGGAGGCGATGCGCCTGCTCGGTGGCATCGAGCTGCAGGTGGCCGAGAGCGGCGCCGACGCGATCGGGCTGCTGCAGGCCTGGACGCCGCAGGTACTGGTGCTGGATGCCAACCTGCCCGACATGAACGGCCACGAGTTGCTGCAGCGCCTGCGCCAGCGGCCCGAACTGGCCGGCGCACCGGCCTTCATGTGCTCGGCCGACGCGATGCCGGAGGATCTGGAGCGCGCCCGCGCCAGCGGCTTCCAGGGCTACTGGACCAAGCCGATCGAGATCGGCAAGGTCGGCGCGGCGATCGCGGCACTGCGCGGATAATCGCGCGCCGCCCGCGACCGACCATGCGCTTCGCCGCCGAACCCCAGCCTCGCCCCACTGCCGATCGCACGGCGGTGGTGCTCGTCAACCTCGGCACGCCCGATGCGCCGACCGCGCCCGCGCTGCGCCGCTACCTCGCCGAGTTCCTCGCCGACCCGCGCGTGGTCGAGATCCCGCGCTTGCTGTGGTGGCCCATCCTGCACGGCGTGATCCTGCGCGTGCGGCCGGCCAAGTCGGCGCGCAAGTACGCCAGCATCTGGATGCCCGAGGGTTCGCCGCTGCTGGTGTGGAGCGAGAAGCAGGCCAAGCTGCTGCAGGGCTACCTCGGCGAGCGCGGCCATGCGGTGCCGGTGCGGCACGCGATGCGCTACGGCAAGCCTTCGGTGGCCAGCGTGCTGGATGCGCTCAAGGCCGAGGGCGCCACGCGCATCCTGCTGCTGCCGCTGTACCCGCAGTATTCGGGCACCACCACCGCGAGCGCCTGGGATGCGGTCGGCGCCTGGGCCGCGCGCGTGCGCAGCCTGCCCGAACTGCGCTTCGTCAACCGCTACCACGACGACCCGGCCTACATCGAGGCGCTCGCCCAGCGCGTGCTGGCGCATTGGCAGACGCACGGCCGCGGCGAAAAGCTGGTGCTGAGCTTTCACGGCGTGCCCGAGCGCACGCGCGCGCTCGGCGATCCGTACTACGACGAGTGCCTGGCGAGCGCGAAGCGGCTCGGCGAGCGGCTGTCACTGCGCGACGAGCAGCTCGTCGTCACCTTCCAGAGCCGCTTCGGCAAGGCCGCCTGGCTGCAGCCCTACACCGAGCCGACGCTGGTGGCGCTGGCGAAACAGGGCGTGGCCAGCCTCGACGTGATGTGCCCCGGCTTCACGGCCGACTGCCTCGAGACGCTCGAGGAGATCGACCAGGAGGTGCGCGCCGCCTTCCTCGCGGCCGGTGGCCGCGAGTTCCGCTACATCCCCTGCCTGAACGACAGCCACCCCTGGATCGATGCGCTGGCGCAGATCGCGCTGCGCCACCTGCAGGGCTGGCCCACCGCGCGCTGACGATCAGCCGAAACGCGCGCGCCGCCGCGCCTTGGCGATGCGCGGCAGCAGCAGCACCATCGCCACGATCACCAGCAGCAGCACCGATACCGGCCGCTGCAGGAACACGCCCCAGTGGCCTTCGCCGATGGACAGCGCGTTGCGCATCTGCGCCTCGGCCAGCGGCCCCAGGATCATGCCCACCACCACCGGCGCGGTCGGGAAGTCGAAGCGCCGCATCAGCACGCCCAGCAGGCCGATCGCATAGAGCAGGAAGAGGTCGAAGGCCGACTGGCGCATGCCGTACACGCCCACCGTCGCGAAGATCAGGATGCCGGCGTAGAGCTGCGGCTTGGGGATCTTCAGCAGCTTCACCCACAGGCCCACCAGCGGCAGGTTGAGCACCAGCAGCATCACGTTGCCGATGTACAGCGACGCGATCAGCGCCCACACCAGCGCGGCGTTCTTGTCGAACAGCTGCGGGCCCGGGTTGATGCCGTAGTTCTGGAACGCGCCGAGCAGGATCGCGGTGGTGTTGGAGGTCGGGATGCCCAGCGTCAGCAGCGGGATCAGCGTCGCGGTGATGGCCGCGTTGTTGGCCGCCTCGGGGCCGGCCACGCCTTCGATCGCGCCCGTGGTGCCGAACTCCTCCTTGTGCTTGGAGAGCTTCTTCTCGGTGGCGTAGCTCAGGAAGGTCGGGATCTCGCTGCCGCCGGCCGGGATGCAGCCGAAGGGCACGCCGATGAAGGTGGCGCGCAGCCAGGCCGGCCAGGAACGCCGCCACTCCGCACCTGTCATGTGCACCTTGCTCATGCGGTTCTGCGATTCCTCGACGCGGCCCTCGTAGAGCACGGCGTAGAGCGCCTCGGCCACCGCGAACAGGCCGACCGCGATCAGCACCACCTCGAGCCCGTCCATCAGCTCGGGCACGCCACCGGTGTAGCGCGCCTGGCCGGTGATCTGGTCGATGCCCACCAGCCCCATCGCCAGGCCGACGAACAGCGCCACCAGGCCGCGCAGCGTGCTTTTTCCCAGCACCGCCGACACCGTGCAGAAGGCCAGCACCATCAGCAGGAAGTATTCGGGCGGCCCGAGCTTGACGGCGAAGCCGGCCACCAGCGGCGCGAAGAAGGTCACCACCACGGTGGCGATCGTGCCGGCCACGAAGGAGCCGATCGCCGCCGTCGCCAGCGCGGCGCCGGCGCGGCCGTGCTTGGCCATCTTGTTGCCTTCCATGGCCGTGACCATGGAACCCGATTCGCCGGGCGTGTTGAGCAGGATGGAGGTGGTCGAGCCGCCGTACATCGCACCGTAGTAGATGCCGGCGAAGAAGATCATCGAGGCGGTCGGGTCGACCTTGAGCGTGATCGGCAGCAGCATCGCCACCGCGGTGGCCGGGCCGATGCCGGGCAGCACGCCCACCGCCGTGCCGATGGTGCAGCCGAGCAGCGCCCACAGCAGGTTGATCGGCGTGGCGGCGGTGGCGAAGCCCTGCAGCAGCTGGTTGAGGATGTCCATGGGTGCGCTTTCCTCAGAGCCAGCCGGTCGTGGTCAGACTGGGCAGGCTGATCGCGAGCAGTTGCGTGAACATCCAGTAGACCGGCGCGGCGATCGCCATGCCGATCAGCGCGTCGACCAGCCAGGCCTTGGGGCTGCGGTCGGGCCGGCCCTGCGAGGCCTTGAAGCCGCGCACCGCCAGCACGAAGCACAGCGCGCAGCTGAGGATGAAGCCGAGCCTGGTGATCAGCGCGGCGTTGGCGAGGATGCCCGCCGACACCCAGGCGAAGCCGGGCCAGAAGCCGCTCGCCGCGCCGGAGGGTTCCTCCATCTCGCGGAAGCCCCCGCTGCGCGCCTCCCAGACGAGGAAGCCGCCGCACAGCATCAACGCGACGGCCACCAGCCAGGGCAGGAAGTTGGGGCCGACGCCGGCGTAGCCGGCCTCGGCGCTGATCTGCGTCGCACCGGCGGCCAGCAGCGCGCCCAGCGTCAGCGTACCGACGCCCAGCAGCGTCTGCGGCGTGGCCGGCCTCATCAGATCATCCCGGCCTTGGCCATCACGGCGCGCAGGCTGGCGAACTCGTTGTCGACGAAGGCGTCGAACTCCGGTCCGGCGAGCAGCGCAGGCGTCCAGCCGTTGGCCTCGACCGCCTGCGCCCAGGCCTTGGTCTTGGTGGCCTTGACGACCAGCTCGGTGAGCGCCTTGCGCTGCTCGGCGCTGATGCCGGGCGCGCCGTACACGCCGCGCCAGTTGCCGATCTCGACGTTCAGGCCCAGCTCCTTCAGCGTCGGCGCGTCGACGCCCTTCAGGCGCGTCGGCGAGGTCACCGCGATCGGGCGCATCTTCTTGGTCGCGATGTATTCGCCGAACTCGGTGTAGCCGCTGCCGCCCACCGTCACGTTGCCGCCGAGCACGGCTGCCACCGCCTCGCCGCCGCCACGGAAGGCGACGTAGTTGATCTTGGACGGGTCGGCGCCGACTTCGCGCGCGATCATCGCCGCGGCGATGTGCTCGGTGGAGCCGCGCGAGCCGCCGCCCCACTTGACGCTGCCCGGGTCCTTCTTGAGCTGCTCGATGACTTCCTTCATCGACTTCAGCGGCGACTCGGCCGGCAACACGAAGACCTGGTATTCGCTGATCAGGCGCGCCAGCGGCGTGGCCTGCGACAGGTTCACCGGCGGCTTGCCGGTGATGATGCCGCCGACCATCACCGCGCCCATCATCATCAGCGCGTTGGGGTCGCCCTTGCTGGCGTTGACGAACTGCGCCAGGCCGATCGCGCCGGCCGCGCCGCCCTTGTTGTCGTAGCTGACCGAGCCGGCGCCGGCTTCCTGCAGCGCCTTGCCGAGCGCGCGGCCGGTGCCGTCCCAGCCGCCGCCCGGGTTGGCCGGGATCATCATCTTCAGGTTCGCCCCGGCCGCGCGGGCCGACAAGGGCAGCACACCGGCGGCGGCAAGCGCAGCCATCGAGCGGAGGAAGGTATCGCGACGCATCGCTGTCTCCTGGGTTCGGTTTGGGACGGGGTGGATGCTCGGGCGATAAGCTGTCAGTCCGCTGTCCAAGGACCTAGGGAAAACTCCAGGCGATGAAACTGCTGCTGATCGAGGACAACCCGGCGATGCAGACGACGCTGCAACGCTCCTTCGAGCGCCGCGGCATCACGGTGGTGCCCTGCGCCGACGGCGCGCGCGCGCTCGATCGCTGGCGCGCCAGCGTGCCCGACGTGGTGCTGCTCGACCTCAGCCTGCCCGGCCTCGACGGCCTGCAGGTGCTGACGCTGGCGCGCGCCGAAGGCCTGCGCACGCCGGTGCTGATCCTCACCGCGCGCGGCACGGTGGGTGATCGCATCCTCGGCCTGAACAGTGGCGCCGACGACTACCTGCCCAAGCCCTTCGACCTCGACGAGCTGGAAGCACGCATCCGCGCGCTGGCGCGGCGCAGCGAAGCCGCGCCCGGCCGCGCCGCGGGCGGCGCCGATTCCTTTGCCGGGCTGAGCCTCGATGCGGCGAGCGGCGCGGTGTGCCTGAACGGCGCGCCGATGGACCTCGCCCCGCGCGAGGCCGCGATGTTGCGCGCCCTGCTCGCGCGCCCCGGTCAGGCGGTGGCGAAGGAGCGCCTGGTCGAGACCGTATTCCCCGGCGAAGACGTGCAGCCCGATGCGATCGAGGTGGTGGCCTATCGGCTGCGCAAGCGGCTCGCATCGACCGGCGTGCAACTGGTGACGCTGCGCGGCCTGGGCTATCTGCTGAAGGCAGCGAGCGCGTGAGCCTGGCCCCGAGATCCCTGCGCAGCCAGCTGCTGATCGGCATCCTGCTGCCGCTGCTGATCGGCTTCGGCATCAACACCACCAGCCTCTACCGCCAGGCCCTGCGCGCGGCCGACACGGCCTACGACCGCACGCTGCTGGCCAGCGCCAAGTCGATCGGCGAGCAGCTGCAGGTCGAAGGCGCCGGCGATGCGGCGCACGTGCTGCCCACCGTGCCCTACTCCGCGCTCGAGGCCTTCGAGGCCGACGTGCGCAGCCGCATGTATTTCAAGGTGAGCGGTTTCCACGGCGAGATGGTGACGGGCTTCGAGGACTTGCCGCCCTGGCGCGGCAAGCTGCCGAACAAGGGGCCGTATGCCGCGCTGGTCGACTTCTACGACGACACCTACCGCGGCCAGCCGGTGCGCGTGGCGGTGCTGCTGCAGCCGGTGGCCAGCCACGAGGGCCGCGGCATGACCACCATCCAGGTCGCCGAGACGCTCGAGCTGCGCCAGACGCTGGCGCGCCAGATCCTGGTCGACACGCTGTGGCGCCAGGCGGCGCTGCTGATGGTGCTGGTGGCGGCGGTGCTGTGGGTGGTGCAGCGCGCCACGCGCCCGGTGCGCTCGCTGAGCGCCCAGCTGCGCGAGCGCGCCGAGAGCGACCTCGCGCCCATCGCCGCGCCCGATGCGCCGCGCGAGCTGCAGCCGCTGCTGGACGCGCTCAACCAGGTGATGGCGCGCCTCGCCCACCTGCTCGAGCACCAGAAGCGCTTCGTGCGCGACAGCGCGCACCAGCTGCGCACGCCGCTGGCGGTGCTCAAGACGCAGGTGCAGTCGGCGCTGCGCGGCGACGTCGAGCCGACGCAGGCCTTGCAGGAGATGCGCCACACCGTCGAGCGCGCCACGCAGCTCGCCAACCAGATGCTCTCGCTGGCCAAGGTCGAGCAGTTGCGCCAGCAGGGCGACGCGCCGGTGGTCGACTGGGCCGAGATCGTGCGCGCGGTGGCGCTGGACCTCGGCGCGCTCATTGCCGAGCGCCAGCTCGACTTCGAGATCGCCACCGTGCCGGCGCCGGTGCGCGCGCACGAGTGGGCGCTGCGCGAGCTGACGCGCAATCTGCTGCACAACGCCATCCGGCATTGCCGCGAAGGCGGCACGCTGGCGATGCGGCTGGTGAGCGACGGCCGCACGGCCGCGCTGACCATCGCCGACAGCGGCCCCGGCCTCGCCCCCGAGCTGCGCGAGCACCTGTTCCAGCCCTTCGCGGCCGGCGAACGCGGCGGCGGCTCGGGCCTGGGCCTGGCGATCTGCGGCGAGATCGTGCGCACGCTCTCCGGCAGCATCGCGCTGGACGACCGCGTCAGCGGCGGGCGGGTCGCGGGGCTCGATGCCACGGTGCGCGTGCCGCTGGCGGACAATCAGCTGCGATGAGCGACGACGACACGAATACCCGCGTGCGCCTGGACAAGTGGCTGTGGGCGGCGCGCTTCCACAAGACGCGCGCGCTGGCCGCCGAGGAGATCGCCAAGGGCCGCGTCGAGGTCAACGGCCAGGCGGCCAAGGCCTCGCGCGAGGTGCGCGAAGGCGATGTCATCGCGATCCGCCATGCGCAGCAGCCGCGCACCGTCACGGTCAGGGGCCTGAGCACGGTGCGCGGGCCGGCGCCGGTGGCGCAGCAGCTCTACGAGGAAACCGCCGAGAGCATCGCGCAGCGCGCGAAGATCGCCGAGCAGCGCCGCTTCGGCACCGAGCCGGCGCAGACGCTCGAGCAGGGCCGGCCGACGAAGCGCGATCGGCGCCGCCTCGCCGAGTGGGACCGCTGGAGCGCCAGCGCCGACACGCCGCGGCGCGAACGCGGCTGAGCCGCGCTCAGCCCTGCTCCCACAGATCGGCCGGCGTCAGACCCTCGGGGTGCAAGAGGCGCAGACGCGCCGCATCGTCGCCGAGCAGGCGCCAGCGCCACCAGTCGCTGGTGATCGCCGCGACGACGCGCTGGTGGCGCGGCTCCAGCTCCACGGCATGCGGCCCGCGGCGGATCAGGCCGCCGCGGCGCCCGGGCCGCTCCGGCAGGCCGGTGCCGCCGCCGAAAGTCATGTGGTCGGCCCCTTCGAGCACCAGCTGCGCCTTCTGGCCCGCCGGCAGGCCGCGGTAGACGGCACGGCGCGCGGCGTTGCTGGCATCGCCGACGAGCATCGCGTCGTCGTCGCTGCCGGTGATGGCGAGGAAGGGCCGCGTGATCGCGCCGAAGCGCTGCGCCACCGCGTGGTCGTCGGTGCCGGAGCGATCGGCGAAGCCGGGGCTGAAGGCGATGAAGGCGCGCAGGCGCGGCTCGGCGGCGCGCTGCAGCGCTTCGTTGCGGCCGCCGCGCGCGGCGCGCTCGCCGGCCAGCGCCTGCGTCAGCCGCGCGCCGAAGGAGTGGCCGGAGAAGCCGATCGCGTCCATCCGCACACGCGCCCAGGGCCCGAGCGCCCGGCTGCGGCGCTCGATCTCGTCGAGCAGGAAGTGGCCGTCGGCGATGCGCTCCAGGTACTCGCTCGTGCTGGCCGCATGGCGCAGGCCGTTCAGCCCGCGCAGCCCGCCTTCCTGCCACACCGAGCTGTCCGAGCCGGGGTGCTGCACATGCAGCACCGCCAGCCCGGCGGCCTGCCAGGCCTCGCCCCACACGGCCGCGCCGGCGCGGCTGCCGCCCAGGCCGTGGGAGTGGATCACCAGCGCGCACGGCGCCTCGCCGGCCGGCCAGCGCAAGCGCAGCGGGAGCTCGCGCCGGCGCGCCGAATCGAGCCAGGTCTCGTCGCTGAACGAGGCATCGGCGGCCTGGGCGGCCGGGGCTGCGACCGGCAGCGCGGCAGCGGCCAGCCACGCCAGGGCATCACGGCGTCGCATCGTGGGCATGGCCGTGGATTTTGCGGCGACTTCGTCGCAAGGCCCTCGTGGAAGCGCGCTGGCCGCCGCGTTGGAAATAACCGACACCACGCCCCCTCGATCGGCATTAGCTTGCGGCGCTGGAAAAAACCAGTGCAGGACGCACCATGCCCAAGACCCTCATCGAGCCCTTCCGCATCAAGTCGGTCGAGCCCATCCGCATGACCACGCGCGCCGAGCGCGAGCAGTTGCTCGCGCAGGCCAAGCTCAACCCGTTTCGCCTGCGCGCCGACGACGTTCTGATCGACTGGCTCACCGACTCGGGCACCGGCGCGATGTCCTCGCGCCAGTGGGCCGCGATCATGGAAGGCGACGAGAGCTACGCCGGCGCGCGCAGCTTCTATCGCCTTGAGCGCACGGTGCAGGCGATCACCGGCATGCAGCACGTGGTGCCCACGCACCAGGGCCGCGCGGCCGAGAAGGTGCTGTTCGCCGCGGCGTGCAAGAAGGGCGATCTGGTGCCCAACAACTGCCACTTCGACACCACGCGCGCCAACCTCGAATACCTGGGCGTGGAGGCGGTCGACCTGGTGATCGCCGAGGGCCTGCAGCCGGCCAGCACGCATCCGTTCAAGGGCAACATCGACCTGGACAAGGTGGAACGGCTGCTGCAGGCCGAAGGGGCGCGCATTCCCTTCGGCATGATCACCGTCACCAACAACACCGGCGGCGGGCAGCCGGTGTCCATGGCCAACCTGCGCGCCTACGCCGCCTTGCTGAAGCGCCACGGCAAGCCGCTGGTGATGGACGTGTGCCGCTTCGCCGAGAACGCGATGTTCGTCCAGAAGCGCGAGAGCGGCTACGAGAACGCCACGGCGCGCCAGATCGCGCGCGAGATGTTCGATCTGGCCGACGGCTGCACCATGAGCGCCAAGAAGGACGGCATGGTCAACATCGGCGGCTTCATCGCGCTGCGCGGCGACCAGTGGATGGACGCGGTGCGCAACCTGCTCATCCTCGGCGAAGGCTTCCCGACCTACGGCGGCCTGGCCGGCCGCGACCTGGAGGCGCTGGCCGTGGGCCTGGAGGAAGGCCTGGACGACGACTACCTGCGCTACCGCCTGCGCACCGCCGAATACCTGGGCGAGCGGCTGGAGGCCGCGGGCGTCGGTTTCGTGCGGCCCACCGGCGGCCACGCGGTGTACATCGACGCGCGCACCGTGCTGCCGCACCTGCCGGTGTCGCAGTACCCGGGCTGGGCGCTGGCGCTGGCGCTGTACCTGGAAGGCGGCATCCGCGCCTGCGAGATCGGCTCGGTGATGTTCGGCAAGCCGCGCGAGGGCGGCGGCGAGACGCCGCACACGATGGAGCTGGTGCGGCTGGCGTTCCCGCGCCGCATGTACACGCAGTCGCACTTCGACTACGCCGCCGAGGTGATCGCCGAGGTGAAGGAGAAGGCCGCCTCGGTGCGCGGCGTGCGCATCGTCAAGCAGCCGCCCTTCCTGCGCCACTTCACCTGCGAGTGCGAGTGGGTGTAGCGCCCGGCATTTTTCCTCGAACACCCCTCTTGAAATCGTGGCGGCCGCCCCAAGGTCGGCGGCTGAGCTCATTCCTGACCGTCATGTCGAACAACGACCAAGCCTCTCCCTCCCCCGACACGCCGGCCGGCGCCGGCCCCGAGACGGCCGCCCCGGCCCCCGATCTGCAAGCCCAGCTGGCCGAGCTGCAGGCCCGGCACGCCGAGGTGTCCGACGCCTTCCTGCGCGCCAAGGCCGAGGCCGAGAACGTGCGCCGCCGCGCCGAGGAGGAGATGTCCAAGGCGCGCAAGTTCGCCATCGAGAGCTTCGCCGAGAGCCTGGTGCCGGTGAAGGACAGCCTCGAGGCCGCCATCGCCATCCCCGATGCGAGCAACGAGCAGTTGCTCGAAGGCGTGCACGCCACGCTGCGCCAGCTCGCCGCCGCGCTGGAGCGCAACAAGGTGATCGAGGTGAACCCGGCCGTGGGCGCCAAGTTCGACCCGCACCAGCACCAGGCCATCTCGATGGTGCCGGCCGAGCAGGAGGCCAACACCGTGGTCACCGTGCTGCAGAAGGGCTACCTGATCGCCGAGCGCGTGCTGCGCCCCGCGCTGGTCACGGTGGCCGCGCCCAAGTGAGGCCATCCACAGCGCCGCCCCCTTGAATTAGCCGCACTTATCCACAACTCGAAGACAACCGGATTCCCCGATTTCAGGAGCACACGAACATGGCAAAGATCATCGGCATCGACCTCGGCACCACGAACTCGTGCGTGGCCATCATGGAAGGCAACACCACCCGCGTGATCGAGAACAGCGAGGG
Source organism: Piscinibacter sp. (assembly GCA_017983795.1). Classification (GTDB taxonomy): domain Bacteria; phylum Pseudomonadota; class Gammaproteobacteria; order Burkholderiales; family Burkholderiaceae_C; genus Piscinibacter. The sequence goes on along the minus strand of JAGOAS010000012.1, from coordinate 8,362 downwards.
TGCGCGCACCACGCCGTCGATCATCGCCTACCAGGAGGACGGCGAGGTGCTGGTGGGTGCCTCGGCCAAGCGCCAGGCGGTCACCAACCCCAAGAACACGCTGTACGCGGTGAAGCGCCTGATCGGCCGCAAGTTCACCGAGAAGGAAGTGCAGAAGGACATCGACCTGATGCCCTACACCATCGCCGCCGCCGACAACGGCGACGCCTGGGTCGAAGTGCGCGGCAAGAAGCTCGCGCCGCCGCAGGTGAGCGCCGAGGTGCTGCGCAAGATGAAGAAGACCGCCGAAGACTACCTCGGCGAGCCGGTCACGGAAGCCGTGATCACGGTGCCGGCCTACTTCAACGACAGCCAGCGCCAGGCCACCAAGGACGCTGGCCGCATCGCCGGCCTCGACGTGAAGCGCATCATCAACGAGCCGACCGCCGCGGCGCTCGCCTTCGGCCTGGACAAGCACGGCAAGGGCGACCGCAAGATCGCCGTCTATGACCTGGGCGGCGGCACCTTCGACATCTCCATCATCGAGATCGCCGATGTCGACGGCGAGAAGCAGTTCGAGGTGCTGTCGACCAACGGCGACACCTTCCTCGGCGGCGAGGACTTCGACCAGCGCATCATCGACTACATCGTCTCCGAGTTCAAAAAGGAACAGGGCGTCGATCTGTCCAAGGACGTGCTCGCGCTGCAGCGCCTGAAGGAAGCGGCCGAGAAGGCCAAGATCGAACTCTCGAACGCAACCCAGACCGACATCAACCTGCCCTACGTGACGGCCGATGCCTCGGGCCCGAAGCACCTGAACATCAAGCTCACGCGCGCCAAGCTGGAAGCGCTGGTGGAGGACCTGATCGAGCGCACCATCACGCCCTGCCGCACCGCGATCAAGGATGCCGGCGTGAGTGCCGGCCAGATCGACGACGTGATCCTGGTCGGCGGCATGACGCGCATGCCCAAGGTGCAGGAGAAGGTCAAGGAGTTCTTCGGCAAGGAGCCGCGCAAGGACGTCAACCCCGATGAAGCCGTCGCCGTGGGCGCGGCCATCCAGGGCCAGGTGCTGTCGGGCGACCGCAAGGACGTGCTGCTGCTGGACGTCACCCCGCTCTCCCTGGGCATCGAGACCCTGGGCGGCGTGATGACCAAGATGATCCAGAAGAACACCACCATCCCGACCAAGTTCGCGCAGACCTTCTCGACCGCCGACGACAACCAGCCGGCGGTGACGATCAAGGTCTACCAGGGCGAGCGCGAGATGGCCTCGGGCAACAAGAGCCTGGGCGAGTTCAACCTCGAGGGCATCCCGCCGGCGCCGCGCGGCACGCCGCAGATCGAGGTGACCTTCGACATCGACGCCAACGGCATCCTGCACGTGAGCGCCAAGGACAAGGGCACGGGCAAGGAGAACAAGATCACCATCAAGGCGAACTCGGGCCTGTCCGAGGACGAGATCCAGAAGATGGTGAAGGACGCCGAGCTCAACGCCGCCGAGGATCACAAGAAGCTCGAACTGGTGCAGGCGCGCAACCAGGCCGATGCGATGCTGCACTCGGTGAAGAAGAGCCTGGCCGAGCATGGCGACAAGCTCGAGGGCGCCGAGAAGGAGAAGATCGAGGCCGCGCTCAAGGAGGTCGAGGAGGCCATCAAGGGCGAGGACAAGGCCGCGATCGACGCCAAGACCGAAGCGCTGATGGCGGCCAGCCAGAAGCTCGGCGAGAAGGTCTACGCCGATGCGCAGGCAGCCCAGGCGGCGGCCGGCGCGGCGGGCTCGCCGGAAGGCGCGGCGCAGGCCGAGGCCAAGCCGGCGGACGACAACGTGGTCGATGCCGACTTCAAGGAAGTCAAGAAGTGATAAACCGGACAGCCCGCCTCGGCGGGCTGCCGTTTTATCTCGCCGCGTTCGACGTGACAGGCTGCGCCTGCGCGTCAACGCGGCGGTTCCGTTTCTGAGCGAAGAACACCTTTCATGGCAAAGCGCGACTACTACGAAGTCCTCGGCGTGGCGAAGAACGCCAGCGAGGAAGACATCAAGAAGGCCTACCGCAAGCTGGCCATGAAGCACCACCCTGACCGCAACCAGGGTGACGATGCCAAGAAGGCCGAGGAGAAGTTCAAGGAGGCCAAGGAGGCCTACGAGATGCTCTCCGATGCGAGCAAGCGCCAGGCCTACGACCAGTTCGGCCATGCCGGCGTCGACCCCAACATGGGCGGCGGCGGCTTCCGCCCGGGCGGCCAGGGGGCCGACGGCTTCGGTGGCTTCGCCGAGGCCTTCGGCGACATCTTCGGCGACATCTTCGGCGGCGGCGCGGGCGGTGGCGGCCGGCGCGGCGGCGGCCAGCAGGTCTTCCGCGGCTCGGATCTCAGCTATGCGATGGAGATCACGCTCGAGGAAGCCGCCCACGGCAAGGAGACGCAGATCCGCATCCCCGCCTGGGAAAGCTGCGAGACCTGCCACGGCACGGGCGCCAAGCCCGGCACCAGCCCCAAGCCCTGCACCACCTGCAACGGCTCCGGCACGGTGCACCTGCGCCAGGGCTTCTTCAGCATCCAGCAGACCTGCCCGCATTGCCACGGCACCGGCAAGATCATCCCCGAGCCCTGCACCACCTGCAGCGGCCAGGGACGCATCAAGAAGACCAAGACGCTGGAGGTGAAGATCCCGGCCGGCATCGGCGAGGGCATGCGCATCCGCTCCAGCGGCAACGGCGAGCCGGGCACCAACGGCGGCCCGCCGGGCGACCTCTACATCGAGATCCGCGTCAAGCAGCACGACATCTTCGAGCGCGACGGCGACGACCTGCACTGCACCGTGCCGGTCAGCCTGACCACGGCCGCGCTGGGCGGCGCCATCGAGGTGCCGACGCTGGGCGGCAAGGCCGAGATCGAGCTGCCCGAGGGCACCCAGCACGGCAAGACCTTCCGGCTGCGCGGCAAGGGCATCAAGGGCGTGCGCTCGAGCTACCCCGGCGACCTCTACTGCCACGTGCAGGTGGAGACGCCGATCAAGCTCACCGAGCACCAGCGCAAGCTGCTCAAGGAACTCGACGAATCGTTCCGCAAGGCCGGCGACAAGCACTCGCCGAATGCGAAAAGCTGGACGGATCGGGTCAAGGACCTGTTCAAGTAGCCCCTTCAGACGGGCGCCGGGCGGCCGATAAGGAGGGGTCAACGACTCCCCGCACGGTCGCCCAGCGCATGGCACGTCTGCTGTACCCCGATATCGGCGAGTGCCGGGCCCTCGTCATCGACGGCAACATGACTTCCCGCAGCATCCTCGCCGGGATGCTGCGCGCCATGGGCGTGGGCCACGTCGCCTACGCCAGCCGCGCCACCGACGCACGCCGCCTGCTCGAGAACCGCAGCTTCGACGTGGTGCTGTGCGACTACCACTTCGACCACTCGGCGATGTCCGGCCAGGACCTGCTCGACGACCTGCGCCGCTCCAACCTGCTGCCCTACGCGACGGTATTCGTGATGGTCACCGGCGAGGCCTCCTACGGCCGCGTGGCCGAGGCCGCCGAGGCGGCGCTCGACAGCTACCTGCTCAAGCCGCACACCGCCAGCGCGCTGGAGCAGCGCGTGCTGCAGGCGCGCCACCGCAAGAAGGTGCTGGGGCCGATCTTCGAGGCGATTGCCGAGGAGGATTTCGCCCGCGCCGCGCAGCTCTGCCAGGCGCGCTTCGAGCAGCGCGGCGAATACTGGCTGTACGCCGCCCGCGTGGGCGCCGAGCTGTGGGTGCGGCTGAACGAACTCGAGAATGCCCGCGCCCTGTACGAAGCCGTGCGCGAGGCGCGCGCCGCGCCCTGGGCCAAGCTGGGCATCGCACGCGTCGAGCTCGAATCGGGGCAGCTGCAGCAGGCCACGCGCACGCTGGAAAGCCTGATCGGCGAACAACCCACCTACGCCGACGCCTACGACGTGATGGGCCGCGTGCAGGTCGAGCAAGGCGACATGGCCGCGGCGCTCGAGACCTACCGCAGCGCGACCGAACTGACGCCGGCCAGCGTCTCGCGCCTGCAGAAGCAGGGCATGCTGGCCTTCTACATGGGCGAGCGCGACGAGGCCACCGAGGCGCTCGAACGCACCGTGCGCATCGGCATCAGCTCGAAGATGTTCGACTGCCAGAGCCTGGTGCTGCTGACCTTCCTGCACACCGACAAGCGCGACAGCAAGGCCTTCGCGCGCGCCATCGGCCACCTCGAGCGCGCCGTCGAGAAGCGGCCCGAGAGCACACGCCTGCGCCGCCTGCTCGAGACCGCGCGCATCCTGCAGGCGCTGATCGAGCGCCAGACCGCCGCGGCGGTGCAGGCCGCACGCCATCTGGCGCGCCAGGCCCGCGACGAGGACTTCGACTTCGAGGCCGCCGCCAACCTGATCGCGGCGCTGGCGCGGCTGGCCGGCACCGAGATCCAGCTGCCCGACGGCGAGACCTGGGTGGGCGAGGTGGCGGCGCGCTTCTGCGCCTCCAAGGCCTCGACCGACATGCTGGCGCTGGCCGCCGCACCGCATGCGCCCTACGAGGAGGCGGTGCGCGCCGCCCACCAGACCATCACCGCCGCCGCCGAGAAGGCGATGACGCACAGCCTGAACGGCGAGCCGGCTGCGACCGTGCGCGCGCTGCTCGATCTCGGCGGCCAGACGCTCAACGCCAAGCTGCTCGACATGGCCGGCCTGGTGCTGAACCGCCACGGCGCCAAGATTCCCGACGGCGCCAGCATGGGCGAGCAGATCACCGGGCTGCGCCAGCGCTACTGCACGCGCGGCACCCAGGTGGCATTGGGCACCTCGGCCGGGCGCTCGGCCGGCGGCCTGACGCTGCGCCACTGAAGCCTGTGCCCACCGCCCGGGCTTGACCGCGGGCGGAATCACGGGAGGGGCCGCTGCGCCGACAATCGCGGCCATGTCGTCGAAACTCTTCGGTCCGTCGTCGCGCGAGTGGAATCCGCTGACGCTGGCCCTGCTCACCGCCTTGTGGATCGCCACGGCCGCCAACTGGCCGCTGTGGCGCGCCCTGTTCGCGCTGCCCGAGAACGCCTCCGGCCGCGGCGCCCTGTTCGTGCTCGGCTTCGCCGGGCTGATCGCCGCCCTCACGCTGCTGCTGCTCGCCCTTGCGGCCTGGCGCCGCACGATCAAGCCCGTGGCGGCCTTGCTGCTCGTCCCGGCCGCCGCCGGCGCGCACTTCATGGGCACCTACGGCGTGGTCATCGACCCGACGATGATGACCAACGTGCTGCAGACCAACCCGACCGAGACGCGCGACCTGCTCAGCCTGCGCCTGCTGGCGAGCCTGCTCGTGCTGGCGGCCCTGCCGATCGCCTGGATGTGGCGCCTGCGCTTGCGCCGCCTGGGCCCGCTCGCGCAAGGCGGGCGCAACCTCGCCGCCATGATCGGCGCGCTGGCCCTCGGCGCCGCGCTGCTGTTCGCCATCTTCGCCGACCTGTCGGCGACCATGCGCAACCACAAGTCGCTGCGCTACCTGATCAATCCGCACAACTCGTTCTACGCGCTGGGCGTGCTGGCGCACCAGGCCAATGCCAAGCCGGCCGGCCCGCCGCTGCCGATCGGGCAGGACGCGACGCTCGCGGCGCGGCCCGCCGGCGCCAAGCCGCCGCTCGTCCTGCTCGTGATCGGCGAGACCGCGCGCGCCGACCACTTCTCGCTCAACGGCTACGAACGCGCGACCAACCCGCAGCTGGCCAAGCTCGACGTGGTGAGCTTCCGCGACGTCAGCTCCTGCGGCACCAACACCGCCGCCTCGGTGCCCTGCATGGTCTCGCACCTCGGCCGCGAGGCCTACGTCGCGCGTGAACGCGACCAGGAGAACCTGCTCGACCTGGCCTGGCGTGCCGGGCTGGCCGTGCTGTGGCTGGACAACCAGGCCGGCTGCAAGGGCGTGTGCGCGCGCGTGCCCAACGCGATGGCGACCGAGGGCGCGCCGGCGGCGCTGTGCAGCGACGGCGAGTGCCTCGACGAGGCGCTGCTGCACGGCCTGGACGCGCGCATCGCCGCGCTGCCTGCCGAGCGCCGCGCGCGCGGCCTGCTGCTGGTGATGCACCAGATGGGCAGCCACGGCCCGGCCTACTGGCGCCGCTCGCCGCCCGACGGCAAGCCCTTCCAGCCCGAGTGCGAGACCAACGTGCTGCAGCAGTGCGAGCGCCAGGCGCTCGTCAACGCCTACGACAACTCGATCGCCTACACCGACCGCGTGCTGGCCGGCGCGATCGGCTGGCTGCAGCAGCAGCGCACCGCGTTCGAGCCGCTGATGCTGTACGTCTCCGACCACGGCGAGTCGCTGGGCGAGAACGGCCTGTACCTGCACGGCCTGCCCTACGCGGTGGCGCCGCGCGAGCAGACGCATGTGCCCATGGTCGTCTGGACGCCCTCGGCCGAGCGGCGCCAGTGCCTCGCCGCGCAGCGCGACGCGCCGCTCAGCCACGACAACCTGTTCCATACCGTGGCCGGCGCGCTCGGCATCCGCGCCAGCGAATACCGCGCCGCGCTCGACCTGTTCGCGGCCTGCCGCGCGCCCTGAGCAGATCGGCTCAGAACAGCTCGGCCTGCCCTGCCGCGCCGGGGCGGCGGAACAGCGTGAGGTCGAGCTCGTGGCGCTCGCGGTTCAGCCCGAGGCGCGCGCAGGCCTTGTGGAAACGCTGGCGCAGCAGCCGCGCCCAGACGCCCTCGCCCGTCATGCGCGTGCCGAAGTTCGCGTCGTTGTCGCGCCCGCCGCGCATCTCGCGCAGGCGCGCCATCACGCGCTCGGCGCGCAGCGGGTAGTGGCGCGCCAGCCAGTCCTGGAAGATCGGATTTACCTCCCAGGGCAGGCGCAGCACGATGGAGAACGCGCTCTTCGCCCCGGCCTCGGCCGCGGCCTCGAGCACGCGCTCCAGCTCGGGCTCGTTGACGAAGGGAATCACCGGCGAGACGCTCACGCCCACCGGCACGCCGGCTTCGGCCAGCGTGCGGATGGTGCGCAGGCGGCGCTGCGGCGATGCCGCGCGCGGCTCGAGGATGCGCGCCAGCGCCGCATCCAGCGTGGTGATCGACACGTAGACCGCGACCAGCTTCTGCGCCGCCATCGGTGCGATCAGATCGAGATCACGCTCCACGCCGGCCGACTTGGTGACCAGCGAGAACGCATGCCGGCATTCGGCCAGCAGCTCGACCACCGCGCGTGTGATGCGCAGCTTGCGCTCGACCGGCTGGTAGGCATCGGTGGCCGAGCCGAGGTTGAGCATCAGCGGCTGGTAGGCGCGCTGCGCCAGCGCCTCGCGCAGCCGCTGCGCGGCATTCACCTTGGCGACGATGCGCGTCTCGAAGTCGAGGCCGGGCGAGAGGTTGAGGTAGCTGTGCGTCGGCCGCGCGAAGCAGTAGATGCAGCCGTGCTCGCAGCCGCGATAGGGATTGATGGAGAGGTCGAAGCCGATGTCCGGCGAGTCGTTGCCGGTGAGGATGGACCTGGCGCGCTCCTCGATGATCTGCGTCTGCGGCGCGAGCACTTCTTCGCCGGCCTGCTGGTCCAGCGTGCCCCAGCCGTCGTCCCAGGGCTCGCTGTGCTGGGCGCTGAAGCGATGCTCGAGCGCCCAGGTCGTGCCACGCCCCTTGGGCGAGACCGCTTCGGCGGGAACGATGGCGATGCGGCGGGCGTGGCGCATACTGTAAATATATCCAGTATGCAGACCCTCCGCATCGACGGGTCAAAGCCTAGTAGTCGTCGCCTCCGCCCATGCCCGGTGCCAGGTTGTCGAACTTGGTCAGCGGCTTCAGGAAGGTGAGCTTGCAGGTGCCGGTCGGCCCGTTGCGCTGCTTGCCGATGATGATCTCCGCCACGCCCGGTTCCTTGCACGCTTCCTTCGTGTAGTACTCGTCGCGGTAGATGAACATGATGAGAGTTCAGCAGATTGCCCAACTTTGCGACGAATATTGGGATTCTGACGGGTTTGAGCCGATCATCGTGCGCCTTAGCGATTTCTACAGTTGGGAAGCACTCAAGTGGGCAGCGAGTCCGAAGGGCGCAATCAGCCCAACGTGGGCAACCTTCGTTCTCGGCAGGTTGAGCGGCAGCCCTCGTTCGAACACGGCAGCTCTCTGAATCGGAGCCGTCCAAGGCGCAATGCAATCCGCCCTGCTGTCCGCCGCATCAAGTTGACGCCGCGCCACCTCTGGCTCAAGGGAGGTCGAGGAGACCTCGCTCCATCGCAGAGCCCGGTGGCCTGCTTTAGGGAGCAACCGTAGCTCTGGTCAGTCGTGTCAAGCGACATCGAGAACTGACCCCCTGACGACATTGAGTTCTGACCCCCGGTTGATGATCAGTTCGTTGCTGCTTCGGTGTTCGCGCTGGCCTGGTTAACCAGGCCAGCGCGGCGCTTCGTTC